>JBEKVI010000030.1:0-54706 GCA_049514215.1 Burkholderiaceae bacterium | reverse complement strand
CGCATCCGGACGGGCCGATCAGGGAGACGAACTCCCCCTGAGCGATGCGCAGATCGATGTTCTCCAATGCGTGGACCGATACATCGCCGGGATACACGACGCTCGCCCCCGAGACGACGACGGCCGCAGGGTCTCGTCCAGCGGCTTGCATCGGTTCGGTGCCCACAAGTTGGGGTGCATTCATCAAGAAAGGCCCGTGGCAAAACCTAACCAAATGGTCAGCTTCGCGTCCGATAAAGCCATTTCTGTGCCATCCTGCCGGCGGTCTCAGTACCTCGGTAAGAATGGGGCGGGGCAAGCCTGAGGGCTCCAGGGGCCGCCGGCTTGGATCGCGCTGGTGCGTCCTGGCCTCATTTGGTGCGGCGTGCGCGCCTTGCACCCTCGCTTTCTGCACTATTGACTCGCACCGGAGAGCCGGGTTTGTTAGGCTCCCTACATCATTGGGCACCCATTTTGGCTCCAGCATGGCGCAAGGTTCATCCCCTGTATCCGACGCAATCACTACCGGCGCCGCGTGGCGCCCAAGCCGGGGCCTCTACAACATCGGGACCCGGGCACTGTTTGTAGCGATCCTCCTGGCAAGCCGGTTTGCCGCGGCCGCCGAGGTTCAGACTGCCCCTCGCCCCGAGAGCAGCGATCCGCAGGCCACAGCCCTGGCCGATCAGGCGTGTCGAGAGTTCGGCGACGCAAACGTGCCACGGGATGTCGTGCGTCAACAGCCCAACTCCAAACAGGCTCGCAACGGGCCCGACACAGCGTCGACGACCGGTGATCCGGCCTCAAGGGGCGCTCGCAGTGACCGAGGGCGGGACCCTTTGGGAAAAATCCCTTTCGTGATCAGCGTGCTCTGTCAGGATGAATACACGAATCAAAACTCCATCGCCCAACTGTACTTAACGCTCAAAGCAAAGCCCCCACCGCCAGAGACAGCCGGCATGGGATCTCCGCCTCCGCCAAGCCCTTCGCGACCCAATACCAGCGGGCTGGTCAGCGAATCGAGGGGTGAGGCACTGGCCGACCTGCAAGGCGCTGCCGAGCGCTTCATCCGTTTGCGCGTGGACAATGAGATCGAGAACAATCTCCGGGAGAAGACCTACACCACGGTGGACAATACGCGGCCCATGCGCGTGGAGTTCTCCAATATGCTCACGGCCGTCACCACCGGGAACTATGGTTCGGCGTTCGCTGAAGATAGCCGGGCCGAGCAGGAGCTTTCCGCGGCGTATCGCAAGGTCCATCAGCGTGTCCAGGCCTTGGGTGTTCCTTCTGACCTGGCCAATCTGGAAGAGACCCAGAGCGCTTGGCTGGCCTATCGTAAGGCATGGCTCAGCTATGTCGCCGTGGCCAACCCGGCAGTCCCCCGCAAAGGGGTGGCGAGCTTTCTGACTCTTGAGCGCGCGGCGCAACTGAAAGCCTACTATGCCACGGGGGACCGCTGATCCTCAGCGCCGATGCGAGGGGGCTCTTGCTTTTGCGCTGCGCTGTCACTGCACCCAGGCCAGGGCCGGCACAAAATAAGTCTCTGCACTGAACACAAAGTTTCCCAGCCGTTTGGAGACGAAATCCAGGTGCTTGGGGTTAAAAAGCGGGGCAACGTAGGCTCCATCGACGATTTTCTTGTCAACGCGCGCCCAGATCGCATTGGCCGCGGAGATACTGGTGAGCGATGCGTCTTTCGCGCGAGCCATCAAGGCGTCGAGCTCGGGGTCGCACACGCCGGAAATGTTGATCGACGCGTCGGTATTCGGGTGGAACGATGAGCAGGAAAATAGGATATCGACAAAGTCGGATGCAACTGGAAAATCCTGATACCACTCGTCGTAGGAAATCTGCACATTGTTGCTGGTGTTTTGGACGTAGGTAAGTTGAAGGCTTTCGGCGAGCACCCTGACCTGAGCGTCATAGCCAATGCTGGCGAGCACGTCTCGAGCATAGCTACTCATAGTGCGGCCGATTGCAGAGCCGGGGGCTATGAGCGTGACTTTTTGACCTGCGGTGCCCGACTCCTTGACCAATTGCTTGGCGCGATCCAGATCGGGGGCCACCCAATGGGATCCGGGATTTTTTGTCCACGGACAATAGTCTTCATGGCCTCCGATGCCTGAGGGAATGATTTGACACGTGGGAACGGCGAGCTTGCTTCCGCCAAAGAGCCTCACGGCAATACTTCGATCGATCGCGAGATTTACCGCCTCACGGGCCTTTGGCTGATCAAACGGCGGAATCCGATTATTCATCGCCAGGTAATAGAGCGCAGCGAGCGGCGAGATCTTCACCTGGTTCGGATAGCGGGTCCCAAGTTCACCCAGTCGATCCACGGGTACGGGATCTAGCATCCAATCGGCCTGACCGTTGGCAATCGCACTCGTCTGCTCTTCGTCGGGCAATCCGAAGTCGTAGTCGATTTCGTCGACGTAACCCTCGGGTTGGGCCTCGGCGTTCCAGACACGAAACGCCGGGTTTCGGACCAGTCGCATCTGTTTTTTCGGATCGTACGAGACGATCATGTAGGGACCCGTGCCCGTTAGAGGCTGAACTCCGGCATCGTGGACCGGCGAAGCGGCGGGCACGATGACCGCGTGACCGAATGCCATCTTGTACAAGAATTCGGCGTCGGGCTTCACCAGATGGAAGCTGATGCTGCGACGACCACGATCGATCACCAGGCCTTTGGATAGCGTACAGGTGGCCGGCGCCTTCAAACAGAGATCAGCACCCACAATCAAGTTGTAGAAGGTGCCCGAGGTCGGGGAGAGAACCTTGAACAGACGCTGAAACGAGGCGGCGACGTCGTCGACCGTAACTTCCTGACCGTTAGAAAACCGCACGCCTTGGCGTAGGATAAACGTGTAGGTCCTTCCCCCGTCGGATTGAATCGGAAGCGCCTCGGCCAGGTCGGGAACCACCGTGTAGGATGCCTCGCCGGCAGCCTTCTTGAAGGTCAAAAGGCCATCGTAGATACTGACAAACAACTGTGCGAACTGCAGCGTGTAGTTGACCTGGGGGTCGAGGGTCCCCGCGCCTGACGTGGCGAGCAAGCGAAGTTTTCCGCCGCGGTGGTCTTCGGCGGCATGTGCGAGGAGCGCGACAAACAAGGTCAATAAACCGCAGAGGGCTCTTAGCGAGAGGGTCATGGCTTTCCGAACGTGAGGCGGGACACAAGGGAGATCCGAGGATCTGCGGCATGCACTAGGCTGTTCAACAGGAGAGACGCATTTTGCCACGTGAAGTGGCTCTTTCCCTGATCGCGAGTCCTGGAGTGCGCTGAATGACCCGGGCTAATCTAGGGTGCGACTTCGGCGCCTTCGATGTGGTGCGAGCGAAGCGAGTCAGAGATAAAACCTGAGCGCTTCTGGTCGGACAAAAAGCGCTCGAGAAACTCGGCCGCGGCGAGCTTGCCCGGGTGTACGGCCATCGCCTGATCGATCTGCATGAAGCTCCCCGGCAGGAGGCGCAACCCCGGTACGCGCGAGGCATCGGACTTGAGTTGTTGGGTAACGCCTGCTGCAACCTCAAGACCTTGCCTGAGGAACGCGTCGGTGACTTCTGGGGAGGTCGGCACGCGCACGAGCGTCGCCTTCGATAGGGTGCGCGAGAGGTAAAGATCGTATGCGCTGCCGGCTCCGACTGCCACGCGAACGCCTGTCGCGTCCACCTCGGCATTTCGACGAATCGGCGAGTCCGCACGCACCAGATAAGAGCCTGTGACCGCGACGTAGGCCGACGTCTGCAGCAGTGTTTGAGAACGCAACGGATCGCGCGCAACGAAGGCGACATCGTAGTCATCGGTGGCTGCCGCCAAGACCACCTGGCCTGCGCTCTCGTAGGCGATCAGTCTTAGCGGCACGTGGAGCCGGTGGGCCAGGGATTGCGCCAGATCGACGGAAACGCCCGTGAGTTCGTTGGATCCGGGCTCGCGCGCCGCGAGGATCGGATTGCCGAGATTGATGGCGGCGCGCAAGACGCCCGTGGGTGCGAGTTCGGAGACAACGTTGGGGTCGGGCCGGTTGGGGATCGAGCAGGCGGCAACGATTCCGAAGAATACAAGCGCAAAAAGGCGTTGCAACATGGCTGGCCGGCATCTCGGTTGCCTTCGATTCCCGCTTGGCGTGGATTGAATCACGGCTTGCACTCGTATAATCCCTCTAGGACAGAGTTCTACAAAACGGATTCTAAGGGCTAAGAGCCGGCTCTAAGCCGCGGGGTTGGTGCCAATGCCATGGGCGCACCGTCGTCCACAGAACGTCGAGCACGAGGAAGACCAGTCATGAAGACCCGATACCTGCTGACATTTTTGACCGCGATGGCTTTTCTGGCGGACGCGAGCGGCGTGCTTGCCCAGACGCCCGATCCGACTCGCATGGATCAGGCCCAGGCGCTTTTGAAAAAGAGGTTTGCCGCGGCCGATTCAAACCACGACGGAAAATTGACCCTGGAGGAAGCCAAGGCGGGTGGCATGCCACGGGTCGTCAAGAATTTCGACGAAATTGATGCGGACCATAAGGGCTATGTGACCCTGGACGACATCAAATTGTTTGCGGCGCAAAAGCTCGCAGAGCATAAGGCAGAAGGAAACGACCCCTGAGTCCGCCGGCCTCGCGCGCCTCCTCCGGTGAGTGTCTCTCTGTTCTTGGGCGTTTTGGTCGGAGCAGTTCTCGGGCTTACCGGCGCTGGTGGCGGCATTCTCGCGGTCCCGGCGCTCGTCGCTGGCCTCGGCTGGTCGGTGCAGCAGGCCGCACCGGTGGCGTTGATCGCGGTCGCGGTAGGTGCGGCGCTCGGGGCGGTCGAGGGGTTCAGGCGCGGACTCGTCCGGTACCGGGCCGCGTTTTTGATGGTGTTGGCGGGGTTGCCCCTGACCTCCGTTGGACTGCACATTGCCGCGCGTGTACCCCAATCCGTGCTTCTCGTTCTGTTCGCCCTGGTGATGTTGGTCGTGGCGACCCGGCTATTGCTGGCGTCCCGCACCGCAACCCATATCGAAAGGCCAAGGCCGCCTGTCCTCGCACGGATCGATCCCGCAAGTGGCCGCTTTCGTTGGACCTGGGCGAGCGGCCTGATCTTCGCCGGGATCGGTGCGCTCGCGGGATTTCTCACCGGCCTGTTGGGTGTCGGAGGGGGTTTCGTGATCGTACCGGGTCTGCGCCGCTTTACCGACGTTTCGATGCACGGGGTGGTGGCCACGTCCCTCATGGTCGTCGCGCTCGTCAGTGCTGGCGGGGTCGCGGTGGCGCTTGCGGGGGGCGCGCCAATGCCGATTCAGACGACGCTCTTTTTCGCGCTATCGACTGCGATCGGCATGCTCTTGGGCCGCAGACTCGCCTCGCGGATTTCGGAGTCGTCGGTGCAGCGTGGTTTCTCGGTGCTCGTTCTGATTGTCGCCATGGGACTTCTTCTGGAGGCCACGCGCAGATGATGATTCCTTCGAACTCAATTTTTGCCTGTGGCCACGGGCCTGATTTCATGCAGACCGAACGGGCCGCCTTGCGGAAGGGTAGGCCATTCAAATTCGACAATGACATGAATCGATCTCTCACGTTCCCCTCGTCCGGTGCTCACTCGGTGATTCCCCTGGTGATTTTCTGCGTCTGCGGCCTGACAGCATGCATGAGTCCAACCCGCCCGGATAAGGCGCTGCCCGACGGGCTTGCCGCCTGTACTGCACTGAACGCACCGATCCTGGCCGACGCGATCGGCTTACCCAGTTCAGGCGCCATCATCGAATCGGCGACGCTCGTGGGACCCGAAACGCTCTCGATGAATCCGCACCCCCCCTTCTCGCCGGCGCCGCCGGACATCGCGGTGATCCCGGCGCATCCGGAATTCTGTAAGGTCTTGGGGTCTATCCTGCCGGTGGATTCGAGCGCGTTGCCGATTCGGTTTGAGGTCAATCTGCCCACGGAGTGGAACAACCGCTACCTGCAGTTCGGGGGTGGCGGATTCAATGGCGTACTCATCACGGGCCTCGGACTTCCTCCTTCCGCCCGGCCCGATCTGCCTTCACCATTGGGTCGCGGATTTGTCACAGCAGGGACCGATTCGGGGCACAGCGTTCAATCCGGCGTGCCCATCCAGGCGTTCGCGCTCAATCCGGAGACTCTAGAAAACTTTGCATTTGCATCGTACAAGAAGGTTCATGACGTGGCCCTCGTTCTCATCACGCGGCGTTATGGGAGGGAGCCCTCTCGCCGCTATTTCATGGGCAGTTCCGAGGGCGGCCGCGAAGCCCTCACCATGGCCCAGCGTTTTCCCACCGATTTCGAAGGTATTTTCGCGCGGGTGCCGGTGATCAATTGGACTGGGCTCCAGATGGCCGGGACGCGTATCGGAATAGCGCAGATGAATGGAGGCTGGCTGGGCCCCGAGGCGACCCGAGTGGTCGCGGAGAGTGTTCGGTCACAGTGCGACGCGGCCGACGGCCTCGTCGATGGGGTCATCAGTGACTACGATGGATGCAAAAAGCGCTTTGTTGCCTCACAAATGCGATGTCGTGGCACGACTTCGACGGGCTGCCTGACCGATGCGCAGATGGCCGCGTTTGAGAGCATGCATTCCCCCCTCGAATATCCGAATGTCTTCGCCCATTCCGCCACGCACTACCCCGGATGGGAACTGGGTGGCGAAGACGCACAAGGCACGGGTGCTGTGGGAGGCTGGGTGAGTTGGCAAAGCGGCGGGGCTGCGCCCACGGTTCCCCCCGGTCCCCAATCAAGTCGCGCCTGGCTCTACGGGAGCGGTGCGATCCAGTATTTCGTCGCGCAATCAGCAGAGTTCGACCCAAGCAATTTCGATCCCCATCGATTTACGTCGCGACTAAGTGAGATCTCCGCGCTCATGGATTCGACCGATCCCGACCTGGAGCGATTTGCGCAACATGGCGGCAGACTCATCGTGAGCGAGCACCTTGCCGACTATGCTCAAAGTCCGTATGCGGGGATCGAGTATGTGAAGTCGGTTCAGGCGCGACTCGGCGCGGAGGCGACTGACGTCTTCATGCGTCTTTACGTCACCCCCGGGGCGGATCACATGGGGATGGGGGCCGCCTCTTCTGTGGACATCCTCTCGGTCCTCATGACCTGGGTCGAGGACGGCAAGGCGCCCGGGGACCTCGTCCAAGCGCGCCTGGAAGCCACTCCGCCTTTCGCTGTGATCGCGACGCGGCCGATGTGCCGCTATCCGGGATATCCACACTATCGGGGATCCGACCCCGATCGGGCTTCAAGCTTTGTGTGCGCAGAGACGCTCAAGCCCTGACAGGTAATTCACCGCGCGGATGCGAAAGAGCTCGATTCCGATGTCCAGTGGGTGGGACCTTAGAGGAAGTAGCGTAGGAGAACCTGCAGCTGACGCTGCGTCGGGATGGCTCCAAAAACGCTGTTCGGCTGACCCGTCTCCAGTTGCCACTGGAGCGCGACGTCAGCCCGGTCGAAGTGATAACGTGCCTCAAACCAGGTGGTCCGACTGTGGCTTGTCGGATCGAAACGCAAGAAGCTCGTGAGGTCGAGGTGCTTTACCGTGAAGTCCTGCCAGGACGCATAGAGAAACTCGGCGCGCCGGGTCGGCAGGTCCTGCTGCTCCTGAGTCAATGCGAGATAGTCGAGAAGCGCGTACGGAACGTGGCGCGCGACCTCCTGCAACTCCTGGTTGTTCACGGCGGCGCTGTCGATTTCGTGCTCGAGCGTCAATGAAAGATTGAAATCCGTGGTGTAGGTGATGCCGAGGGCGGCTCGGTGGTGAAAAGAGCTGGGACCGGGCAAAGCAAAGTCCTCGTGCAACTGCGTCTGGGATTGACCCCCGGACCATTCCAGAAAGGCAACCGTGGCATTGTTCAATAGACTGGAAATATTCAGCCCGGTCTGGGGAGAGTGACCTTCGGAACCAAACAGCAGGAGCTGAGGATTAAGGTCATTGGTGAATTGGTGGCTGGCTGCCAGTAACCAGCGATTGGAGCCATTGGTGGCCCCCCAATCGGCTCCAAAATCGGCCGTGGTCGCGGCGCTCGCGAGCTTGGGCGAGACCAAGGCCGTAAAGGAACTTCCCTCCCAGAGGGTCTGGCTTTCCACAACCACGCTGCCCAGCCGGTTCTCACGTAAGCTCGAAGGATCGATCGAGACGATGGAGCGAATGGCATCGGTGCGAAAGAAGTCCGTCGGGTTATATCCCGTTGCCACGCCATAGCGAAGATTGATACGCCCTGCGTCGAGGGTCTCGTCGCTCGTGATCTGCCAGCTGACGTAGGCTTCCTTGAAGGTGTTGATGGTCGACTGTTCGGTCGGGTCGTTCAGGTGTTCAAGGTCGAGCCGATCGGAAAAGACCAGTCGCAGGTTCTCGAGCAGCCGCGTCTCAAAATGGGCGTCCAGTGATTCACGGCTCCCCCACTGGGAATCAGTCGCACCATGATTCCAGTTGCCTACCGCCCCCGCCTCGAGAAAGACACGCCAATCCGAGGGTGTCGCCGGAACGATTTTGGCGTCATCGGCAATGGTGAGTGCGTCGACGTCGGTCGCGGCCTCATCGGCCCTCACGCCAAGACCGGTGAGCGCAAGCACCAAGCCCAGAAAAACCGTAGTGGCGCGCACCACTTACTCGGGCTTGAAACGCGGAAGAAAGTCGCGCTGGAGCCAGGTCTCGGGAATGTCGCGAAAGGCATAGTCCGAGTAGCGCATGACGGTGACCCAAGTCGGGTCAAGCCCGTCGATGATGACGGTCTCCGTGGGGCGGTCGCCGCCCAACTCGGGCTGAAAATGGCGATAGTAGGCGGTTTTCAAAAGCCGGTTGCTTTCGGTGAAGAATCGAGCCTTCACAGGGCGATTGTCCCTGGAATCGATCCACATCTCGATGTGGTCGTAGGTCACGTCAGGCGAGGCCGCTGACAGCGCGAGTTTGAAGCAATGGCGCGTCTGTCTTTCACCGTCTTGCGTATCTTCCTCGCCCGCGAGCGTCGCCGTATAGTCCTTGGCCAGGTTGACTGTGACGACGTCTCCATTCGCCGCCTGACCCAACAGGCGTTGCTGCGGAGAGATGCGAATGCTCGCCTTGCTCGAAGGATCATAGAACCAGAGGTCGTTGCCGTTCTTGAGCATGAGCTTGTCGGCATCCCGAAGCGGGGCAACGAAACGAATGAGACTTCGAAACTGTCCACTTCCCGTCTCCTCCTTGGAATAGACGGTGAGCGTGTTGCTGTCCGTTTGCTTGGCGCTTCGATATTCGACGAGGGTGACCGTGACACCAAAAGGCTTGCCGGGATTACGCACGGCATCGCTGGCTGCAAGAATCGACTGGGCATCGGGAGCGCCCAGGCAGGTGACGCTCCATAAGCTCAATAGGGCGAGCCACAGAAAGCGCAGGGAAGCAGAGTTCGGGAATCGCATTTCCGGTACTTTCTTAAACGTGGCGCAGCGCATCGACGATATTGAGTCGCGCTGCCCGTCCGGCCGGCCACAGCGCCGAGAGTGCCGCGACGATGATGAGGCCCAAGCTGGTGGCCATCACGAGGCCGTTCTCGCCCCAGACCCGAATCGTCAGAGGTACCGGCTCGACCTGACCAGGTGGGGTCCAAGTCAGACCCACTCGATTGAGCACGGCAGAGATGGCGAGCGCGGCGAGCGCTCCAAGGGCAGCCCCAACGATGCCCAGCACGACGCCCTCCCAAAGGAAGAGACGGCGGATGCCGGCGCGGCGCAGACCCATGGCCCGCAGCGTCCCGATCTCCGAAGTACGCTCGACGACGGCCATACTCATCGTATTGCTCACCGTAAAAAGAACGATGGCCCCGATGAGGAGAGCGATGAATCCGAAAATGGCCGCGAACATTGCCAGGGTTTGTCCATAGAACGGATTAAGCGTCATGTAATCGTGCACCTCGAGCGGTTCGTCCTTAAAACGCGAAGCGAGCAGTTCGTCCAGGCGTTCACGTGCCGCGGGAATCTGATCGGAGTGCTGCAACTGCAAGGCGATGGCAGTGACTTGTGGCTTGCCCTGGCCATAAACCAGGCGTTGTGCCTGGGCAAGGTGAAGTGCGACGTAGACATCGTCAAGCTCCTTGACGCCCTGGTAGGTGGCCTTTACCACGTTCACGCCAGCGACATTGGGCGCGCCATGGGCGCTGGCCGCGAGGATTTCGATGCGGGTCGCCGCGGGCCGCAAGTCGCTGTGCTCGGCACTGTCGCCAACGAGCGCAGCAACGTCGTTTGGCATGTCCTGAGCCTCTGGGTCAGCCTTCTTTTCGGCGTGCTCGCAGCGAGGGACTGAAAGTGGCCCGCACAGTTGCAACACGCGCGCCACACCGGTCCCGATGACCGCGCTGTCGGGCGGGCTGCCGGTCAATGCGAGATCACCTCCCCGGAGCGGAAAATGGTAGTCGTTCCAGTGACGCATTTCATTTTGGTCCGCGACTACCATGCCCGTGGCGAAGATGGTCCGAGACACGCCGGCTGCAAAGTTGCCTGCGATGCCACCGAGCTGCAGAGTCGGTGTCGCCACCCGCAACATGGGGGCGAGCACGGGATCTTTCTTCAGCACTTCGATGATCTGCTCGTAATGCTCGATCCCATAGGACGAGGGATCGCCGCTGCCGTACAGAAAGTAGTCTTTGTGCTGGATCTGGAGATGTCCGGTGCGCTGAACGTAGGACGTCTGCAGGCCGTAGTTGATGTCTTTGATGTAGCCCCCGAAAAGGAGGACCGATACGAGGCCGATTCCCATGGCCAGAAGTGTGGTTACAGAACGGCGACGATTGCGCAGCAGATTGCGTATGGCAAGACCGAGAGAATTCATGTCTGTGGCTCCAGGTGCCGTGTGCGTCGTTCGACACTGGCGATTCGCCCGTCCTGGATGTGGATAGCGTCATCCGCTTCCTCAAGAACCTTGGGGTCGTGCGACGAAAACACGAACGAGACATGCTGCTCGCGCTGAAGTGTGCGCATGAGTTCGATGATGGCCGCGCCCGTCACACTGTCGAGGTTGGCGGTGGGCTCGTCAGCCAGAATCAAGGCCGGCCGCGCCGCGAGCGCCCTGGCAATTGCGACCCGCTGTCGCTGGCCTCCCGAGAGTTGGCCCGGCCGGTTTCTAGCGCGGTCCGAAAGTCCCACTGCGGCCAACAGGCCCTCTACGCGCTGCTGCCGCTCTGATACGGGAACCTTGGCCAGGACGAGCGGATATTCAACGTTTTCGAAGGCCGTAAGCACCGGCAATAGATTGAAATTCTGAAAGATGAATCCAATGTGCCGCGCCCGGAAATCGGAAAGGGCGTCGTCGCTTAAGGTGTGGACGAGCGCATCGGCCACGTGGATGGTCCCTTCGTCGGGACGGTCGATACATCCGATCAGATTCAAAAGCGTTGTCTTACCGCTACCGGAGGGCCCCGAGATCACGGTGAACCGGTCGGGGTAAATCTCGAGGTTGATATCCGTGAGCGCCGGAACCACAACGCTGTCGAGCTGGTATTTCTTGCCCACGTTCTTCAGTACGACCGACGGCATCGCGTCCTCCCTCGTTTAAGTCTGTCTTTCGCCAGTCTAGGCACGGGGACCGGTTCTTGAGAGAAATTGCGACAGTCTGCCAGGAATTGGCGCGAATCGACCCCACGCGGAGGTGGAGAGCAGGCAGTGCACAGTTCGGCGCCAGAGATGGGAAAAAAACGCCTGAACGGCGCAGGCGATATCATCACGCGCTTGTTGAACATCTATGCGATCTTTCGGCGAGAGGCAGGCAGACATGAGCGAAGTACACGATCTTGGACTTTTCGTGCTCTCTGGATTGCTTTTGAATCTGGTTCCCGGGCCCGATTCCCTTCTGGTTGTCAGTCGTAGCGCGACAGAGGGCTTTCGGTCCGGATCGTCCGCTGCACTCGGAATTGGGACGGGGACGCTGGTACATATCGCAGCCGCCGCCTTGGGCTTGTCCGCCCTATTGGCCGCCTCGGCGACCGCATTCACGATCCTAAAGCTCTTGGGTGCCGCCTATCTTTGTTACCTGGGCCTCGCACTTCTTTGTTCCAGACGAGCTGCCGTGGTGCAGGAGCTCGGCGCAAGCGTCGCGCGAAGCGGGCTGTCCTATCGCAGAAGCTTCATTCAAGGATTTTGGACCAACGTGCTCAATCCGAAGGTCGCGCTCTTTTTCCTCGCCTTTGTCCCGCAGTTCATAACCCCGGATGCGCCGCACAAGGCTTTGCCATTCATGGCGCTCGGCTTCATCTTCGATCTGAACGGCATGATCTGGTGTCACGTCCTAGCCCTAGTGGCGGCCTTCGCACGCGAACGCATGACTGCCGTGAGCCGCCTGGGTGGTCTCCTGAATCGATGGGTTGGAGCGTTGTTCCTCGGCCTTGGAATCAGGCTAGCACTGAGCGCGCGAACTTGAACATCTGCACCTTGCGTTGTGATCGGTCGAAGTTGATCGGTATTGCCTGGCTCTGCGTGGTCAAGGAAACGGTTCTTGACATCACGGGGTAACGGGACAGAATGGAAAATTCAAGCCGTGCCGGCCTTTTGGGAGATGACCACCATGCGACTGACTCAAGTTCTCATTGCCGCGGTGCTCAGCGCTGTCGCAGGCATTGCGGCGGGATCGGTGGAAGTCGGCCAACCGGCTCCCGATTTTCACGCCGTCGACTTGCAAGGGCGCGATCGCTCGCTTTCAGAGTTTCGGGGAAAGATCGTTGTTCTGGAATGGAACAATCCGGGATGTCCGTTCGTCCAGAAGCACTACAATTCGGGAAACATGCAGCAGCTCCAGAAAGAATTCACGAGTCGCGGCGTCATCTGGCTTACGATCAATTCGACCAACCCCGAGCACCCCGATTTCGAATCTCCGGCCAAGCAGACCAGCTGGAATGCGGAGCGAAAACTGGCGTCCAGCGATTACCTGACCGATCCCAGTGGCACAGTCGGCAAGCTCTATGGCGCCCGCACGACACCCCACATGTTTGTGATCGACAGCCGCGGCATGATTGCCTATGCGGGGGGCATCGATGACCGACGCACGACGGATGTGGCCGATGTCTCAGGGGCGCACAACTATGTCAGTGCGGCCTTGAGCGAGCTATTGGGTGGTCGCGCAGTCACCGTGGCGAATGCCCCGCCTTATGGCTGCTCGGTCAAGTACTAGGAGCCCGAAAGTGTGGTCTCCACCCGGCGCGGACGGCGTCCGGCCTCAACCCAGATTCCGCTAATCGGTGCGCCGGCCGGAAGCTTCTTGCCGCTGTCCCCCAAAGTGGAGGACCACTCGATCGCATAGCCATGGATCGCAGTGCGAGGAGGATTCCCCGGTTCGATCAGCTCTTCCTTGCTCGGGAAGAACTCGCCCGGGCCGGCCGGCTCGAGGGTCAGAATGAGTTCGTCACCGCGGCGGACGGCGCGCGCCATCGCGAAATCAAAGGCCTCGGGCGTGCGTCTTAGAAACGTCTCCATCAGAGCCTGATCGCCGGGGCTGCTTTGGGTGGGAATTTGAATCGAAAGCTGCGCCTTCTCGGGAATGCAGCTTTCGCGACAGGCGAGCCAGGAAACGGTCGCCGCTACCTGGACGGGCGTGGCCGGAGTCCAGCCCTGCGGTGCCGTCAACATGACTGGCAAGACAAGCTCGCCTTCATATCCGTAGCTTGCCAGGGGCCCTTGCGCAATCCGGACTGGGGCCGGCCAATCGATCTCGTCGGCACGCCATCCGACGGGCAGATGCCACGCGATCTCGGTTGGCATCCCGGCGTCTCCGGGGTTCTTCCAATAGGTATGCCAGCCGGGGGTATGGAGCATATGGATCCCGACCCAGATGGTCTTACCCGGTGTGTCTTCTAGCCTCGCGGCGATGAGGCTGGCCTGGACGTGTGAGGGCGGATCGGCCGCCTGAAGGGTTGGCGACAGGGCAACCAGCAGAATCCAGCCGAACGCGGCTCCCCACGAAAGCGCCTTGCTTCGACAGCCTCGCAGCATTGCTTTGACCTTTCTCGCCCGATCGGTGCGGCCGGGCGTGCCGAGGCATCCATGTTGCGCAAATGCGATGGGTTGGTCCAAATCCTCTTTTTTAGATCAGGATAGCGCCGAAGCGTTCGAGCACCCGCCGCCGCAGGGGTCGCTTTCAGGCCTTCCGGGTTCCTCGTCGCAGTTGTGCGCGTGGCCTTTGTCGCGTGTTCTTGCGCCAACGAGGGGCAGGCTGGCCCTTTTTCAGTTGCGCTAGTGATCGGCGTGGGTGATGTGCCCTTCGGCCGAGTGATGGACAACGAGACGACGCGCGGTTTTCCAGTGGCCTAGCTCCTCGGGTGGGATCTTGTAGCGCTCGCTCAGTTCAAGGAGGGTCACGCCAGGCCGAGCTTTGCGCCGCTCAACGCCTCGGAAGCGGAAATAATTGTAGTAGGCCCAAAACAGAAGGCTTGCCCCCAGGCAGCAGATGATGAGCGAATACAGTCCCAAAAGATTGAGCAGGCCCACATAGCCATTGCGCACGATCATCTGATCGTAGGCGATCTTAAAGCCCAGAACCCAGCCGATGAACGCCAAAACGGGCAGCCACAAGTAGATCCAAAGGGCCCAGAACAACGCCGTCATCGATCCGAATACGACCCGCTGCTTGGCCGTCTGCCACTGGGGCTGATCAATGATGAGATCTTTCATTGCTGCTTGATGCCACGATCAGGGCTCACCCAGATGGCGCGCGTGGTTCGCTTGCGGCGCAGGATCTTGGGCACAGCGACCACCGTAGTGGCGGCACTGAGAACCCAGAAAGCGAGCGGATACCAGATCATCCAGAAGTACACGCGCCCCAGCCGCTGGTCGTAGTGACGATCGAGAATCAGGGACAGTCCGATCTGCATCAGACAGGTTGTCCCAATGACGACCCCAGCCCATCCCGGTATGGGCGAGGCGACGCGGATGAAATCCGGCAGCGGAAGGAACAGCCCGAGTATCCAGAGTGTCGTCACAATCAGGATCGAGTAGGCCCACGTGATACTAGTCAGGAACTCGATGAAAATCCCCCACATCCGCCGCGTTTTCCATTGATTGATGTCACGCGCGTACTTGAGCACGACCTGAACCCCGCCCATCGCCCACCGCAGGCGCTGTTTCCACAGACCCGAGAGCGTTTCTGGCATCAGGATCCAAACCATCGCGTGAGGCTCGTAGCGCACATCCCAGTGTCGGATCTGCATCTTCCACGTCACATCGATGTCGTCGGTGAGCATGTCCGGACTCCAATACCCGACATCATGCAAGGCGGCCTTGCGGAACGCGGCCGCCACGCCCGAGACAGTGAACAAACGTCCGTAGGTCCGCTGTGCCCTCTTGATTAGGCCCACGATGGCTGAGAACTCCCCCACTTGAACCTTGCCCAAGAGCGTCGATCGCGTGCGGATGCGGGGGTTGCCGGTGACGGCGCCAACACGGGGCCCGTTGAAGTGGCGCATCAGCCATCGGACCGCGTAGGGGTCAAGCACCGCATCCCCGTCGATGCAAACGAGGAATTCATAACGTGCAGCAAGCGCGCCTGTTTCGAGCGCAATTGCCTTGCCCTGATTTTGAGCCAGATGGATGACTCGAAGCCGATCATGCGCGCGCGCCAATGCGTCGAGCAGCTCACCGGTGTCATCGGTACTTCCATCGTTGACCGCGATGACCTCGAACTCGGGATAATTCATCTCGAGCACGTAGCGGATGGTCTCCTCCGCATGCGGCCCCTCATTGCGCATGGGGATGATGACGGTAACCGGATCGCAGAAGCTCTTTTTAGGAGGCTGCTCCAGATCGACCGTGGTCCGCTCGAAACGGAAGTAATAGTTGATTGCCCCGATCATCCAGACGTATGCCATGAACAGCGGATAGTAGAACGTGAAGTCCAGTAGGAAATTGGTGAGGTCGCGGAAGAAATTCGGGCCCATGATGTTCTGGCGACTCAATCCGGACTCGGAAAGGACTTCAGGGACATTTGGGGTCGAAGCGTTTCCAACGACGGATGCCCATGGACAAAGTCGTCCGGGTAGTAGCCAAAGCTCACTACGCCCGCGTGTCGTAGGGTTTCGATCTGCTTGGTGAGCGCACTATCGCTGACCGGCTGATTCTTGTGATTCCAGTCCACGGTCTGGAGTTCGAACACGGTCTTGGCCAGGCCATCGCTGTGCTGCGCAACGCGCACTTCCAGCTCGGCCAGCCACTGGATCGCGTCACCTTTGGGGGCTTCCATGTAAGGCATCGCCATGAGGGCGACGTGGTCGTAGGCGAGCAGCGCATCGTCGAAAGACTGGCCCATCCAGCGTTGCGCCTGCGGATCGATCACCACATTGGCGAATAGATTGCGGGCGGTTCTCAAGCTGTCATGGTCGGCTCGAACGAGCTGTGCCAAATCGAGCGAGAACTGGGTTAGGTAATGGGTCTTCTTCTCGCTCCAGGCGGCGAACTGGTCAGGGTTGGCCCGAATGGCAGAAACATCCTTTGGGAATCCCCATTCTGCATAGGCCGCGATGGCCACCGGACTCGCGTCTTCAAAATCGTTTAGGGTCGCGTCGTCCGAAAACAGAAGACCCTGAAACGAGGCAAATGTGGAAAGGTCCTGATAGATGTCACGGATCGCCGCGCGTGCGAGCGGGTCGAATGGCGACAGACGGGCCACATCCCCCGGTCGGCCCTCGGGAAGAGCTTGGACCCAATGACCGTGTGCAGGATCCGACTCCGGCAAGGCATAAGCCAGAAGGGGGAGCCATGCGTACACCGCAACGCCCGTGCGCGTTCTTAACTGCCATGCCACCCGATTGAAAAGATCAGCTCGCATCGGCATGCGGCGGTTCGGAAAATAGAGCGCCGTCGCGGTCCCCGATCCGTTGGGATCGGCGAAGGCCTGCAGGAAGACCGTGTTCACGCCCATTGCCTTGACGCGGTCGAGCAATGCTGAAAGATTGGCCTCCTGCTGGATCGGGTCGGGGTCGTAGACAAAATCCAGGTCGACCTGCATGACCCGCATCGGTTCTGGCTCGATCGGACGCTCCAGCCTGCGCGCGAAGTCACCAATGGTGAAATCGTGTGTCACGAGGATGCGCCTGAGCCGGCTCAGGGGCACATCGGGTGTATTTAAGCCGAGCTCGAGCGTCAGTCCATAGGGAAGCCCTAGTTCTGCTGCGACTTCGTCGCTGGTTTGGTTATGAGCCCCATAAGGCCACACCATGACACGTGGTTTTTTCCCGGTGAGTCTTTCAATCGCTGCATCGTTGTGCAGCAGGTCCTCCCGGATGCGATTGCGATAGTCTGCGGCGCTCTCGTACTCACCCGCTGTCTCGTCAAAGCGCCGTACAGCCGCCGCGGGTTCGAGATTGCGTTGAGGATTGGCGATGATGCCCTCGTGCAATCCATAGGTATGCGATCCCCATTCGATGAGCCCTGACCGCTCCATCTCGCGGATTTGAGTGGCGCTGAGAAAATCGGATCGGGGCGTATCGATGTCGCCATAACGCACGGTCGCGTCCGCGACATTGGATTCCTTCAGCCACGACCCGACGAGGCCGACGATGGCGGGATAGTGGAATGCCTTCAGCAGGGGATATGCACGCGTGTACACACTTTCTAACCCATCGTCAAAGCTCAGAATCACTGAGCGAGGAGGCAGGGGGCGTTGTCCGTTGCGTGCGGCGATGACTTCATCGAGACCGATGACGTGGTAATCGTGTTCTCGTAGCCACGAGAAGTAGACCGTCAGATCGCGCGTCGTGACCGTAAAAGAGTCCGGACGAAGCAGGAGATCATCCTGTACATCGTGAAAGCAGATCACGGCAAAGCTATTCGCGGGCCATTCCACTGCACTGCCTGTGGGGGTCAGGCGCGGGACGATCTGCGTGTACTGCGCAAAGCTCGCTGCGGCGTGCGTCAAAAGGAGCACGAAAAGGAGGACGGTGATCCAGTGACCCCGGCTTCCCGAAAAGGAGCGAGCGGCTTTGGGAGCAATAGGCGATGGCGGGTTCTTGCGCATCAGAATCTCCCGTCCAGATAGAAGCTCAGCACGTCCAGATGTTCTCTTTGACCGTCAAAAGGACGGATTGTCGTCCCAAGGCCCACTCTTACGGTGAGCCGATCGTTAACCTCGTAAACCAGCTGATAGCGCAGAAGCGCGATGGATCCTTGTCCATACCCCTGTTGATAGTAGTCACCGAATCCGACATCGACCTCATGCGTGAGCGATGTCGTGTAGTGCCGGAACTGAAGCCATTGGTTCTCAAAGGTAAGGGTCGCGGAAAGGTCTCGTTTGGGATTGAAGTAATTGGTATCGTCGAGCGTGTTCTCCGACGTGCCCACGTCCACACGGGTATCGAGTTTGTAGACCGGTCCGGTGATCCACCGTTCGCGCCAATAGCCCGAAAGTTCGGAGCGGGAGTTGCTGTCGCTGAACTGCTCATGGACGGCCTCGGCGCCGAAGTCCCGCGATTCGCTGACGCGATAGTCCAGATTCAGCCCGAGCCGATCGGCGTGCACGCCCACGACCACGGCGGCAATCGGGATGTCGAGCGTGCGAACGGCATAGGAGGCCCCGAACTTCCAGTAGTCATCCGGCGTGGCCTCGACCGAAAATTGCGGAAACGGTCCACTGCCGTCGATCTCAAGAAGTTCGCCGGTCGCAAGCCAGTCGGTGGTGTGATATTCCAACCCAGCCCCTACGGCGTGCCGGAATGTCGTCCCCTGGACAGGTTGACCCTCCGTTTGATCCAAATGCAGGTAGGCCCGGTAGTCCCAATCAATGGGAGACGAATAGACATACTCTCCGATCTCGGAATCCACGACGCCAGCGGGGCCACCGCCATAGCTTCGGCCGAGTTGGCCATCGATGATGACCTCGGCCATTTCATGCGTATCCCAATCGCGCTCCGCGTGCAGCAATTGCGCGTCGTCGGGGGGCAGCAGCGTACCCATCCAGGTGAGGGTCTGGTAAGCGCCGCGCCAGTCCGCGTCATCGAGCTGATCTGAGAACAGCTGCGGAAGAGGGGAGACGGATTCAGGATCCTCGGCAATCAACAGATCCGAGGTTGCCGCCGCTGTGCGGGGCCAGCCGCGCAGTTCGTACGTCTCAGCCAGAGCCAGGCGTGCATCGGTGTCGGCCGGCGCGAGATCGAGAATCGCTTCCAACCGTGCTTGGCCTTCCGCGGGGCGATCGGTGTAGCTGCGGGCCAGCGCGGCGAGAACCAGCGCGCGACCGTAGTCTGCGTTTTCCGTGCGCAACTCCGGAAAGCTTGCATACTCGTAAATCGGCTCTTTGCCGACGATCAGATCGGCCCAGGAAAGCGCGGCATCGTAGCGCTCGCTCTCCAGGAGCGCATAAAAGTAACTCGCCTTGACTCCGTAGGACGGCTCGGGCTCAGGCGGAAGCGCCTGATAGAGGGCCACTGCCTCATCGGGCTGTTTTAACGCCTCGTAGGCTTGTACGGCCGCGCTCGTGACGTAGGGCTGGATTACCACGCCGTCGGAGACCATGCTTTGGTAGCCGTCGACGGCCTCGCGAGACCGGCCTCGCTCGGAGAGCGCCTCAACCAGGTCGCCACGCAGCCCGTCGCGCACCTCGGGGTCGGTGCCGGGGTCTTGCTGCGCCGCGTGCATCTTGAGGATGACCGCGTCAAGACGGGCCGCACGCACCTTCTCGCTGCTTGGTTCATCGCGCGCCCAGCGAAACTCGAATGCGAGTTCGTCACGCAACCCCTGGCCGCGCTCGCGGTTCGAGAGGATTTCCCGCGGCGTGATTCCGGTGGCCAGATGGGGCGCACCCAAGCGCAAGAGCACGCGATAACGTAGTTGAAGCGCACCTTCGTGGCGGGGATCGCGCTCGAGTATGGCTTCGGCTGCGGCGAGCGCCTCCGTGTTGTAACCCAATGCCTCGTCGGCAAGCCCCAATGCTTCCCGGACGTCAAGCCGGTCGGGAAAGCGAGTCATGAGACTCTGGAGATCCGTTCGAGCTTCCGTCGCCTTGCCCTCGTCGATGCGAGCGAGGTCTCGGCCTACCTCAGCTCCGACGTCGGGCTGGATTCGAAGGATCGTGTCGTAATAGGCAATGGCCAAGTCGGGCTGATGCGTGTCGCGGGCGCCCATGCCCAGCGACTCGAGGACATAGACCGGCAGGGACGCTGGATCGATACCGGCCGCGATCTGGAGCGCCTGGTCCGCGTGGCCCGAACTTACGGCAACCACCAGAAAGTCGTTGCGATATCGGGTGTCGCTCGGGCAAGACTCAAAAACCTGGTGCAGTTGGACATAACTTTCTTCGACTTGTCCCTTCTTGTAGGCCGCAAGGCCCGCCGCGTAAGCCTCAGAAGTGGCTTGGGCCTCCGATGGCGGACACTCCGCCGCGCGCGCCGTGGACGTCCAGAGCATTGGCGGACTCACGAGTGCGGCGCAGAGAAGACCCAGGGTGCGCGATTCTCGGAGTAGCGAGCGGCGCGAATTCTTTGGTGACGTGCTTAGTCCTGCCCTATGTGTTCTTTTCATCGTTAGGGAAACTTTCCCGCTGCGAGTCCGAGCCCTGTACTTGGAGGCGCGACGCGCGCAACAGCCTCAAGGGGGATCATTTCCGAAGAGACCGCAACGGACGCGCTATGGGCCGGTTCACGGAAGAGCCCAAGCGCAAGGTACATGCCCCGAACCCCGCTAGACAGCGCATGCGACGGCAAATGAGGGTTGCCCGAGGCCAAGTAGGCGCGGGCTCACTGCCATTTTCGCGTGTGGCACTGCAGTTGAAGGTCCTCCGTGTGAGTCGAGTTGCCCAGCGAATACTTCATCCCGCGCCGCCCTTCCGTGCGGTAGCGAACCGAAGGTCCGCCCAGCCCGGGCCATAGGGCGTAAGCAAATTGTCACAACCCCGAATTCTACCGCCTTACCCGATGCGGGCTAAAATCCGCAACCCCCAAGACCGCACGAATTCACGTCGAAGCAACAAAGGCGCGCTCCAAAACGGCTTCAGATAGGCTTATTGACATTCTGACGAACGCTGCGTTCCTTCCGTTACACGAAGGGTTGCGCCCCATGCGGTCAGTCCTCGAGGGATCCGCTTTACAGAACCCAAAAGACCCGGAGGATGCCCAGGTGCTACGGCCGAGCCGACTCTGATACCAGTCCATTGGCACCAGGCGTGAGCCGGATGCGAAGCATGCACGATGGATGAAGGTTCCCCGCCAGGATCGGGTGCGCTCCACGATTCACATGACCACATGCGCATTTATCAGTAGTCAGAGGAGACGCCCGTCTTCTATTCTCGTCGCACGTGCTTTCGAAGAGGTTCGCAATGGCTCAGACAGACACTAACGAGAACTGGCGCTTTGAGACGGTTTCGATCCACGGAGGCTATTCCCCGGAACCAACCACACGAGCGGTCGCCGTTCCAATCTACCAGACCGTGGCCTATGCCTTCGACAGCGCACAACACGGCGCCGACTTATTTGATTTGAAAGTGCCCGGAAACATCTATACGCGCATCATGAACCCCACCCAGGGCGTGCTCGAAGCGCGTTTGGCTGCCTTGGAAGGGGGCGTTGGTGCGCTCGCCGTGGCTTCGGGTCAGGCGGCTGTAACTTACTCGATTCTCACCATAGCCGAAGCAGGCGATAACGTGATCGCCTCGAGCGCCCTCTACGGGGGAACCTATAATCTGTTCGCCCATACGTTACCGCAGTACGGCATCCAGACGCGCTTTGCCGACTATCGGGTACCGGAGCAATTCGAATCCTTGATTGATGCGAAGACCAAGGCCGTCTTCGTTGAATCGCTGGGAAATCCCCAGGGGAATGTGACCGACTTGGAACGCATCGCGGAGATTGCGCACCGCCATGGCGTTCCGCTGATCGTCGACAATACGGTACCCACGCCCTATCTGTGCCGACCTTTTCTGCACGGGGCCGATATTGTGGTGCACTCCTTGACGAAATATCTGGGTGGACATGGCACGTCGATCGGCGGGGCCATCGTCGACTCGGGCAAGTTCCCTTGGGGCGAGCACAAGGAGCGCTTTCGCCGGCTCAACGAACCCGATCCCAGTTATCACGGCGTCGTCTATACCGAGGCGTTGGGGGCCGCCGCGTACATCGGCCGGGCACGCGTTGTTCCATTGCGCAACACCGGAGCCGCCATCTCCCCGTTTAACGCATTCTTGATTCTTCAGGGGATCGAAACCTTGTCGTTGCGGATGGATCGCATCAGCGAGAATGCTTTGAAGGTCGCGCACCATCTGGCCAGCCATAAGAAGGTCGCGTGGGTCAACTATGCAGGCCTAGAAAATCATCCCGACCATGCTCGGGTGAGGAAATATCTCTCGGGCAAGGCATCCGGGCTTTTGACCTTTGGAATTGTCGGAGGCGGCGCCGGCGCCGGCCGAGAGCTGGGCGCACGTTTCCTGGATGCCCTGCGTCTTTTCACGCGTCTCGTGAACATCGGGGACGTTCGCTCGTTGGCGACACACCCGGCTTCGACCACGCACCGTCAACTTTCGGTCGATGAACTCAAGGCTGCCGGAGTTTCGGACGATACGGTACGTCTGTCGATTGGTCTCGAGCATATCGACGACCTCCTGGCCGATTTGGATCAGGCACTGGAACGGATCTAGGGGAGCGACAGTGGGGCTGGATGTTTTTCGGATAGCGAACCTCGTTATCCTCCGCTCTTGCGTCGGGAAAGAAACCGTCGTGTGGTGCGTGCCCGCAAGACCAAGCCGCAGTGACTCCAAAAAAACCATCAAATCTGTCGAACCGGCGGCCGATGCGGTCTATCCGGCGCTTCAGAGGGCCAGGGAAGTAGCGGCACGTGACGGCCTGTCCTACGCGGGCGGCGTGTCTCCGACCTCGGCATGGGCATTGGTCCGATCCCGGCTAGCCGTGCTCGTCGACGTCCGTTCGGCGGAGGAGCGACGGTGTGCGGGATATGTGCCCGACAGCGAACACGTGGCTTGGACGAGCGCGACGACCCGTGGGCGCAACCCCGAGTTCGCACGTGAATTGGAGGCGAAGGTCGGCAAGAACGACATTGTGCTGCTCCTGTGCCAAAGCGGGTGGGGCTCGGCTGTGGCTGCCGAGGCAGCGGCAAAAGCCGGATTTCGGAACATTTTCAACGTGCTGGAGGGCTTCGAGGGCGACCCGGATGATTCCAAGCAGCGCGGCGTGGCCAAGGGGTGGCGACCGCGCGGTTTACCCTGGGTTCAAGACTCCATCAGTTCGTAGCATGTCCTCGATGGCGGGAAGTCCGGCGATCGATTCGTCCCTGCCGAAACATTACCCTGGAGGGGGTCTCGTGCCTAGGCCGCCTTCTCAAGCGCCGAGGATGTGTCCGGCAAATCGCGAAGTGGCGCTCGGGCGCTCAAGGTCTCCGATGAGCCGCTCGCCAGTGCCCGATCAACGAGTCGCCGCGTCAGAGTGGGAGCAAACGACTCGATAAAGGCATACGCATAACCGCGCAGCCATGCACCACGGCGCAGCGCCAGTCGGGTCAAGTTCACTTCGAAGAGGTGACGTGCGTCGAGCGCCCGTAATGTGCGATCACGCTCGCCATCGAAGGCGATCGAGGCAACGATTCCGACCCCCATGCCTAGCTCGACATAGGTTTTGATCACGTCGGCGTCCATGGCGCTCAGAACGACGTTCGGACGCAATCCAACCCGCGCAAATGCTTCATCGATATGCGCGCGGCCAGTGTAACCCGGCTCGTACGTGATGATCGGGTATCGTCCCAACCGCTCCAAAGTCACCGCCTCGCCTGATTCCAACAATTCATGACCGGGCGGCACGACGATACTGTGGGTCCAACGATAGCAGGGCAGCGCCACCAGTTGGTCGTACTGTGCGAGCGCCTCGGTTGCCACCCCAATATCAGCTTCTCCATGAAGGAGCATTTCGGCGACCTGCTTGGGCGAGCCTTGGTGAAGATTCAGGGCCACGTCGGGATAGACCTGGCGAAAGTCACGTACGACGGTTGGCAGCGCATAGCGCGCCTGAGAATGGGTGGCTGCAATCGACAGGGTACCCGAGGACTGTGCTGTAAATTCCTCGCCCGCGCGCCGCATATTTTCCGCCTCGAGTAGAAGCCTTTCGACTATTGGTAAAAGGGCCTCCCCTGGAGGCGTGAGTCCGGTGAGCCGCTTGCCCGCCCTCACAAAGATCTCAATACCCAGTTCGTCCTCCAATTCGCGGATCTGACGGCTGATCCCAGGCTGGGAGGTGTGAAGCACGCCTGCGACGTAGGTCAAATTGAAGCCGGATCGCGTTGTTTCCCGTACCGCTCGTAATTGTTGGAAGTTCATGGCAAGGAAAGGCGGTGGCTGACACGACCGGTCGTGGAAGGAGGGTCCATTTTGCTCAGCGCCACATATGCGTGCAACGACTTATATGTCGTAAGCAAATAACCAAATGAAATTAACGGCGCTGCAGCTCCGTTGGCGGTCCCGCGTCTGTGGGGTGCCTAGGGCTCGCTTCGGACGGGCGCTGCGGCGGGCACGAATTCCAGCTTGCCGATAGAGTCCGGCACCGCCTGTGCAGAACGTCTTAGGGACGCGAAGGCGACCGGAATGCCCAACGCGAGGCCTCCTAAGGCGTCTAGGGAGACGTGCTGCTTGATGGCCAATGTGGAGTAGGTGATCGCCAGGCACCAGAGCCAATTGATGATGCGCAGGGTCGCGGGTGCTTGGATGTCGCGGAGCAAACGATTCAGCCATATCGCGGAAAACACAGCCGTGGCGACATGGAGCGACGGACAGGCATTCGCCTTCGCGTCCACCCCGGCTAGGATTTTAAAGCCAGGGTACTGACCTAGATCGAGCACCAATGGTGGTATCTCGGTGGGCCAAACCAAAAAGCACAAAAGTCCCACGCAACAAAGCGCGCCAATCCAGATGCCGTAACGCAGGAGCTCGCGCACCGAGAGCAAAAGCGCGGGAGGGATGCCCACGTAGAACCACAGTGAGACATACGCTAGTAAAGCGGGAGGATAAAAGCTGATCGCATGATCGAGCGCGGTCAGCGGCATTTCGCGAACGGCAAAAATGGGATTGCGCAGTACTTGGAAGTAAGCCACAAAAAACACCGACATGAACGCCGTGGTGCCGATGAACTTGAGCCCGGCATGAGATCGCAAGCGCCGAGCGGCATCACGGACCCAGCCTCCTTCCGGGCGGACCTCGTTCATCCGATTGCGGAAGAAGACTTCGCCGAATCTCGGGGGCTGCGTCTTGTTGAATCGAACAGGTTTACCTGCGCGCGTTCGCATTCGCCGGAGCGATGGGCTCGCGAAAAATTAAGCCCGCTTGGACTTCGATCCCTCTCATGCGCGTGCACGGTTTCGCCGTAGGTCTCGGTGCGACATGGGAATATGCTGCAGGTCGTGAGCTCTGCGCGAGTCCTAAAGTGACGAATTTACAAGAATCTCGCGCTTGGGGTAAGTCTTCGGTATGGATCGCTCCCTTTTTTGTGGGCACAAGCGTACAAGTCGTGAGCGCGCGGCGGGATTGAGTAATAATTGGGTGTAACAACCGCCCAAAGTCCGACTCGCCTTGCAAAAGCCAGCGAAAACGGACTTGTGTGAGAGGAAGTATCGCGTCCTTGCGACGTCGGGATGTCCGCGGTGCACGGATCGGAGTCATGACCTGGGGGACTGGCACAATGCGCGGCTCGAGAAGATCGTTCCACCTTGCTGAAACCGGAGGGATCCACGCGCGTGGCCTCTGCGCCTTCCCAGGAGACTTTATCCGATGAGCTCGCTGGAACAGATCCAAGAGCTCCTGCAGAAGAAGTTTGGCATCGACCCTAAGACCATCGACGTCCATGCTTCAGTCCGGGATCAGGCGATTGACTCGCTTACCCTCCTTGAATTCATCTTCGCGATCGAGGAACACTTCGACATCACGTTTCCGGAAGACCGCTCGGATGTCGATACGCTCGCGGGAATTGCCGAAGTCGTCGATGGCATCAAGTCTGCGCGAGCCGCTTGATGCTGAATCAAAGCGTATCGACGGTGTAGGCCGTTGATGCTCGTGCGCATGGGGGCTCCATGGTCGTGGTGACCGGCATCGGTATGGTCTCGCCGCACGGGAATGATCCGCAAACCGCGTTCCGGGCGATTCTGCGCGGCGAATCGGCAATCTCCGAGGTCGCAGGGAGCGGCCCTCAGGGCGTTGCTGCAGCGACCTGCGAGTTCGACGAAAGCCAGTGGTTCACCCGCTTGCAACTCACCGGAGTCGACAGGGTCAGCCAGCTGGCGGTCGCGGCGGCCGAGATGGCCCTTTCGAATGCGGGGCTTGTCGATCGCCTGGATCCTGAACGCACGGGCGTGTACGGCGCGTGCGGAATGGGAGGAGCGGCGGCGCTGGAGACGGCCTACATGGCCGGCGCCCGCGGCGGCCGGACCCCCCCGTTGACGATACCGGCGTTCATGCCCAACGCTCCGGCTGCGCACATCGCGATGCGCCTGGGTGTGCTGGGTCCTGTTCTGACGTACTCGATTGCTTGCGCGGCCTCGGCGGTCGCTATCGCGGAGGCGGGCAAGGCGATCGCCTCGGGCGAAATCGAGGTGGCCGTCGCGGGAGGCAGCGAGGCCCTCATCGTACCCGGCGTGATTCAAGCCTGGGAGGCCATGCACACGCTTGCGCGCTTTAAGCCCGGCGAAGCCAGTACCTCCTGTCGGCCGTTCGCCCTGGGTCGATCCGGCTTCGCTCTCGGTGAGGGTGCGGCTTTTCTGGTCTTGGAGGCCGCCGAAGCAGCGCGCCGCCGTGGTGCGCACGTGTATGCCGAATTAGCCGGAAGCGGGCTCAGCTGCGATGCGACCCATCTCACCAAGCCGGATGTGCAGGGACAGGCGAGGGCTTTACGGGGAGCGCTCAAATCTGCCGGACTGTTGCCACGGGACGTTGGCTACTGCAACGCCCACGGGACTGCAACCGCGGTCGGGGACGTGGTCGAAAGTCAGGCACTTGGCTCGGTATGGGCGGACGAGCTTTCGGGGCTTCTGGTCAGCTCGACTAAGTCCATGCATGGTCATCTTTTGGGTGCGGCGGGCGCTCTCGAGGCGGTCTACACAATTCTCGCGCTCGGCCAACGCGAACTCCCTCCGAGCGCCCATTGCGCCGATCAAGATCCCGCGTGCCCCATCCCGCTTGTGCGAGAAGTGGGGACCCGCGCTCCCCGGTTGAATGCGGCCATTAGCAGTTCGTTCGCGTTCGGAGGGACAAACGCCGTCCTAGCCTTCAAGCGCTACGCTTAGCGACCTCAAGATCGAGGAAGTCGGCAGGGTCAGATGAGCCGCCCGGCGTTGACCCAATAGGGAGCACGCAGCCTGCGCTTGAAGATCTTTCCGCTGTCTTCTCTTGGGAGCGAGTCGTGAAAGACGATGCTCTTGGGCAGCTTGTAGTTCGCCAGGCGTGGCGCAAGATATGTGAGGACTTCCGCCTGGGTGAGACTGTGCTCTGGATGCAGTTCAATGGCGGCGGCCAGCGCTTCCCCGAACTCGGCATCCGGTATGCCGAATACGGCGCAGTCCAAAACGGCTGGCAGTTCATTGAGCACGGCCTCAATTTCGGCGGGATAGATGTTCACGCCGCCTGAGATGACCATGTCGCTTTTGCGGTCAGAAATATAGAGATAGCCGTCAGCATCCCGGTAGCCCATATCGCCGACGGTGACGAGCCCGGCCCGTTCCATGCTCGCCCGGGCCTGCGCGTTGTGTTTGTAGGTAAAGTCGGGATAGGCCGGCTGTCGTGCGTAAATCAGGCCCACCGCGTTCGGCGGCAGTTCGTGACCCTCTTCGTCGAGGATCTTCACCTGAGCCTCAAGCGCTGGTTTCCCGACCGATCCAGGTCGACGCAGTGATTCTTCCGAGCCGATGAACGTGATGTAACCGGTCTCGCTTGATGCGTATGACTCATTGATCACGGGTCCGAACCACTCGATCATCGCGCGTTTGGTCTCGGGGGCGCAAGGTGAGCCTGTCGAGGCCACGAATTGGAGACTCGAGAGATTGAAAGTCATGCGCTCCTTCTCGGGGATCCGCAGAAGGCGCTGATACATCGTAGGCACCAGATAGGCGTGCGTGATCTGCTCGTCATGAATCGTCTGTAGCGTGGATTGAGGACTGAACTTGGATTCGAGAAAGAGGGTCGCTCCTTCACCCGCGCAAAACAGGGCATAAGAAAGCGGGGCACTGTGATACAAGGGTGCCGACAGCAATGCGATGGAACTCGCACTGACCCCGAAGACCAGCTGGCCCAAGGCGCGCCGCTTCGCCAGTGCGGTCGCGGCGAGGTCGGCGGCCGGAGGCAGACGCACAACGCCTTTGGGCTTGCCGGTGCTGCCAGAGGTGTAGGTCATCGCGCCGCGAGGCTGTACCGCAGGGCGCCCAATCCCTTCGAGTCTTCCCAATAGCGACGAGTAATGCAGGCCGGAAGCGGTGGGTAGGGGCGGATCACCGCCCGCGTACTGCTGCTGCAGGATCAGGGGTACATCGACGATGACAACGGATAGACCGGCGAATGTCGCCGGGGCCTCCACTTCCTTGAACAGGTCGGCGTGGACAAAAACGATGCTTGCGCCACTGTCGGTAAGGACGTGGCGCACTTCGGCCGCCTTGAAATGCCAATTGATCGGGCAGAAGTAGGCGCCCAGGATCTGGCATGCCAGGACGATCTCGAGGAACGCGGGCTCGTTACGCAGCATGAGCGCCACGACGTCGTCGGATCGCACGCCCAAACGATAGAGGTTATCGGCCAGTCCCTCGGCCCGCGACTTGAGCCGATCGGGCGAGATGACCTCGCCCCCAAAGATCAGATGGGGATACATGGACTCGATTTGGGATGAATTCTCCCATTGTGAGTTTGGGGCCGGCCCGAAAGTCAAGTCGGCTCCGGTCGCGCCGGAGTCGATCAACCGCGGCAGTCCCTGCAACGGCGCGCTGCCGAACGCGATCCTACGCGGTCACAAGAACCGGCTTAGTCGTGGTGCGCCGGATGGCGAGCACGGCAAGCGAGGCGATCAGACAGGCGCCCCCTGCGACGTACAGGGCCGGCGTATACGTCAGGAGCAGCGTGCGGGTCAGTCCTGCCCCATAGGCCGCCACTCCGGCACCGACCTGGTGTGCCGCAAACACCCATCCGAAGATCATGCCCGCGCGTTCCTTGCCAAACGTCGCGCCGGCAAGTTTGACTGTCGGAGGCACCGTCGCGATCCAGTCCAAACCATAGAACATGGCAAACGTCGTTAGACCGTAGAGCGAAAAGTCCGAGTGAGGCAGCCAGATCAAAGAAAGGCCGCGCAGACCGTAATACCAGAAGAGGAGTTTGCGGTTGTCGAAGCGATCGGAAAGCCATCCGGAGCTGACGGTGCCCACGAAATCGAACACACCCATCATGGCTAGAACCGATGCGGCGGGAATCGCAGCGAGGCCAAAGTCGCCGCATAGCGAGATGAAATGCGTCTGGATCAATCCGTTGGTGCTTAGTCCACAGATGAAGAACGTGCCAGCGAGAATCCAGAAAGTCTGATTGCCTGACACATTCCTGAGTGTTCTCAGCGGTTCCCAGAAGCTCATTGGGGCCGTCGAGCGAGGTACCCGAGCCGATCTCGGGTCCACACCATACGGACGCAAACCCAGGTCTTCAGGATGATCGCGGACAAGCATGAACGCCAAAAAGGCGACCACCGCGCAGGCCAGAACGACGGGTGCGATGGACGCTCGCCAGCCGAAGTTCTCGATGAGCCAAGCGGCGAAGGGTAGAAACAGAAGTTGTCCGGTGGCGGAACTTGCCGTGAGCATGCCCACGACCAGCCCACGATTCTTGTCAAACCAGCGCGTTGACACGACAGCACCCAGGACGATGGCGGTCATCCCCGAGCCGGCACCGAGGACCAAGCCCCAAAGGATCACCAACTGCCAGAGCTCCGTCATTTGGGTCGCCAGTGCCATCCCCAGCGCGATCAGTCCAAGCGCGATGGCGATCACCTTGCGCACGCCGATTCGTTCGATGAGGACGGCCGCGAACGGGCCGCCAAGTCCGTAAAGAACGAAACGTACCGCGAGCGCCGACGATATCTGCTCGGTACTCCAGCCAAATTCCTTGCTCAGCGGTTGAAGCAGGGCTCCAGGCAGACTCAGCGCTGCCGATGAGGTCAGCATCGTCAGAAATGTCAGGAACGCCACCACCCAACCGAAGTGAATGCCGCGCTGCTCTAGCCAATTCGAAAAATTCCGTGCAATCATAAAAGAACCTATTAGCGATGCCGTATCATCAGGCTAAAGAAAGAGAATGCCCCTGGGCTACTCGCAACTGCCGCGGTCACTTTGCTGGCTCTGGGGCCACGCCGAGCCAGTCGCGCACTGATTCTAGGATCTCATCAGACACAGGGTCGCCGTGCGTGGCGCGCGCCAGAACCACGGCACCGACTAGCGTCGACAGTTGCGCCAATGCCAATTGGCGCGCCTTCGTGCGGTCCCGTCCAGGTACGAGTTTCATGAGAACCGAAGCAAGGCTTGCGAGGCCGTCCCGAAAGGCGGCGCGCACGGGCTTGTCGAGTCCTTCGCGACCCACATCGACCGCAAGGCACGTCAGCGGACAGCTTCGTCCATAGTGGTCGCGCTGCCTTTGCGTCAGATAGTTTTCCACGATGGAGCGCAGTCCCTCGGTCGGAGTCGGCGCAGCGGCCGCGCGCGCCTCCCAGCGATCCCGGGACTGCTCGAACGCCCGCGCGCAGGCGGTGGCAATAAGCTCGTCCTTCGAGGAGAAATGCCCGTAGAAGCCACCGTGTGTAAGCCCCGCTGCGGACATCAGATCGGAGACGCTGACTGCCTGGAATCCCTTTTCACGGAACATTCGCGCAGAGACGTCGGCGATGGCTTCGCGATTTCTTAGGGCCTGCTCTCGGGAGACGCGCGACATGGGATATCTGGCGTGATGGCTAGGAAGCCGATAGAATAGATGATGGGTATCATTTAAGCAAGGGGTTGCAGGAACGGCGACAATGACGTGAGCAAATTAAGGTCGCGCAAGCACCGGCTGTTTCGATGCGCGACTTCGTGGAGCCAAGTTCCGTTTTGCGCAACGATGTCTAGGAGGAAAGCCAGATGCGATTTCTGATTGTTGGCGCGGGTGCGATGGGCGGGTATTTTGGCGGCCGTCTTCTCGAAAAAGGCGAGGACGTCACTTTTCTCGTTCGTTCTCGCCGGGCCGCGGAACTTGCCCAAAATGGGCTTGCGATCAAGAGCAAGTTCGGTGACGTGATCATCCCGAATCCCCCCCATGTTCTCTCATCGGAAATTGATCAACCCTTCGACCTGGTGATCGTTGCTTGCAAGGCCTACGATCTGCCGGAGACCATCGAGTCCTTCGCCAAAGCCGTCGGTCCGCAAACGGCCGTCCTGCCGCTTCTGAATGGCATGGATCATCTGCGGCAGCTGGCCACGCGGTTCGGTCCCGAGCGGATCTTGGGCGGCCATTGTCTGATCTCGGCCGCCTTAGACGCACAGCATGTCATCGTCCACCTGAACGACACGCACACTCTGGGGTTCGGTGAACTCGACGGGACGCGCTCACCCCGAATCGAGTCCTTGACCCGTGCCTGTGAGGGCGCGAAATTTACGGCGCATGCCAGTTCGGAAATCGTCCAGGAGATGTGGGAAAAGTGGGTCTTCATCGCTTCGGCAGCCGGAATCACTTGCCTGATGAGATCCGCGTTCGGCGACATCGTCGCCGCTGGCGCTGCCGCCTTGACGCTGGCGATGTACGATGAATGCGAGGCCATCGCGACCCACGCGGGCTTCCCGCCGCGTCCGGCACCCAGGGAAAGAGTGCGTACCTTGCTCACTACCAGCGGCTCGACCGTCACGGCCTCCATGCTCAAAGATATCGAACGTGGCGCACGCACGGAGGCGGATCACATTCTGGGCGATCTCCTCAGGCGTGCCGGAACAGCTCACTCAGAGGCGTCGCTGTTGAACATTGCGTACGCGCACCTGAAGGCTTACGCCGCACGACGTCATCGTGAGGGGGAAGCATTGGCGCGAGCCTAGTTCGGACGAGAGTGCGCCACCGTAGTGCGCTCGGAGAAACCCATGCGATGGGCCAATACGATCGCTCCAACGAGAAGGGCGCCGCTGATCAAAGAGGCTGTCCGAACCGCCATGGCGACGTGCTCCACATCACCCTCGGCTAGGGAACCGAAAACGGCCACACCCAATGCGCCAGCAGTCTGACGAGCGGTATTTAGAACGGCGGAACCGGTGCTTGCGTAGGACTTCGGAACCGATTGGAGCACGACTCCGGTCATCGCGGGCACCGCGAGTCCCATCCCGGTCGGAATCAGAAGGAAGGGCAGTATGAGCTCGCCGTAGCTGACCTGTGCGTTCACGCGCGCCAGGAGAATGAATCCGATGAGGTCTATGGCTGCCCCGACCATCATGGGGATCCGGCTTCCGAAGGTGTTCACAAATCGCCCACTCACCACGTTTGAGACAAAAAAGCCTGCCGTTAAGGGAAGGAATGCCAATCCGGTCGACAACGGCGTGAATGCGAGCGCCCTCTGAAAGAAGAGGGTTAGAACGAAGAGGACTCCGTAGTAAGTCAGATTCACGACCATGCCGAACGCAACGGCGATGCGAAAGCGAGGCACGCTAAAGAGCTGTAAGGGGAGCATGGGTTCGGCGCTGCGCGCTTCGATCGCAATGAATCCGGCTGCAGCGAGCACGCCTGCGATGAGGGATCCGGCGACCAACGGATAGGTGAGTCCGCGCGAGTGCATTTGGATGACGGCCGAGGTCAAAGCGACCAAAGCGAAGGTGGACGTGGTCTGGCCGAACCAATCAAATCGGCCCTGGCGCGGACGGGGCTCGATGTCAGGAAGACGATAGGCCAAGGCGATTCCCAACAGACACAGGGGAATATTGATCCAGAAGATCGAGCGCCAATTCCAAACGGAAAGAAGGAGCCCCCCGATCACGGGGCCGGCGGCGATCGATACCGCCCCCGCGGCAGTCCACCACCCGATCGCGCGGGCGCGCGTGCCTGGAGTATTCGAGAACACGTGATTTAGCAGCGCTAGTGAGTTGGGCAGCATGGCCGCAGCTCCTGCTCCTTGGAGCGCGCGCGAGAGATTCAGACCGAGGATGTTCGGTGCGAGTGCGCAACCGACTGAGCCCAAAATGAAAAGAACGAAGCCGAATTGAAAAACTCTACGAGCGCCGTAGCGATCTCCGAAGGCTCCCGCCGAAAGCATGAGGGAGGCCAAGGCCAAAGTGTAGGCATCGACCACCCATTGCAAAGATGACAGGCTCGCCGTTAGCTCCGAGCCCATCGTGGGGAGCGCCACGTTTACGATCGTGACGTCCAATTGGGTGATTACAAAGGCAAGACTCGTTGTTCCCACAGCCAGCGCGAAGGCCGCCCGCGTGTGGGGATCCAAATGGGAATCACTCATATCAAACTCAGGGTGGCATCGAGATACCCATCCTAACGCTTGAATAACGTGAATACTTCGGCTATGATCGAACTATGGTCGTAAGTCCCGGAATCGCCACCATTGCCTCGCTCATCGGCGACCCAACCCGTTCCATGATGCTGTTCGCGTTAATGGACGGGCGGGCGCTGTCGGTGAGTGAACTTGCCGAAGCGGCCGGCGTTACCGTACAGACCGCCAGCGCGCACTTGTCCAAGCTTGAGGCCGCAATGCTGTTGGCTGTAGAACGGCAGGGCCGTCATCGGTACTTTCGAGTCGCTGGACCAGAGGTCGCCCAGGTCCTGGAGGGTCTAATGGGATTGGCCGCACGTTCTGCACCCAAACGGGTCGAGGTTGGACCCGCGCAATCTGCGCTAAGGCATGCGCGCCTGTGCTATGACCACTTGGCCGGTGAGCGCGGAGTCGCGCTCCTTGATGCAATGAAAGCACAAGAACTCATTGTGGGAGAGGGCGACCTAATTCTGAGCGACTCGGGCGTCGGTTTCTTGGAAGAGTTCGGAATCCCGGTCGTCAAGTTAAAGGGCGGGCGGCGCCCCGTTTGTCGGGGATGTCTGGACTGGAGCGAACGGCGTCAACATTTGGGCGGATCATTGGGGGCCGCTCTTTTGAGTCGCATGCTTGAAATGCGCTGGATCTCCCGGACCTCCGACCGCACGCTTCAATTTACCTCGGTCGGAGATGCGGGCTTTGCACGTTGGTTTCCGCTCGAGTCGAGGCGTCTGAATCACGACCCAGGCTAGAGACGCCGCTGGGCCCGGGCACTATGCCCCGCTCAATGGGGCATCCGACACTGTCGCCGGCTACCCTTTAGGTCGCGACGAACCCCTTGCGAAGGAGCGCGGCCCCAAGACTGGGGTTCCGAAACCTAGAAAAACCGCCAAAAGTGGTCTGGCCGCACCTGTAACCAGACGTTTCGCCTGCGGCCACCCTGTCAACCGGCCCAAGCGCCAATCGTTGACCCTTTATCGTCATCAAAATAAAGCAGTAGCTATGAGCACGTATTTACTGACTTATATTGGTCCAGCCAATTTCGCGCGCGTCGAAATTGTCGAGTTGCTAAAGCGGTTCCCGAAGGCCTTTTTCGTCGAAAAGGGCAAAAACGAGTTCGAAGTAAGCGCAGACTACGCGTTTGCTCAGGAGATTACGCAATTCTCCCACTGGCGAGCTCAAAGTATCCGGATCGCCGCCTAGCCCCTACGGTTGCGATCGACGCGAGTGCCTTGGTTGCATCGCGACCGCGGACTTCATGGGAGCGTGAACTATTGAAGGGCGATCTCGCCGTCGAATTTCACGGTGAGGTTGATCCGCGGAATCGTCAAGGTCATCGAACTTGGGAGTGTGTCGCCATCGGCAATAATGCCGTGCGCGATGGCGTTTGCGACCGCCTCTTCGATGGCACGCTGACCGTTGACCCCCACCATCTTCAAGAATCTACGTAAGCTAAGATTAAAGTTTTCCTGGTCCACGAGTTGTCCTTTCGATCGACTGCTTGCGGCCGGGGAGGCGCTTATGCTTCCGAAGCGACCTCCCAGGGGTACTGGCCCAAGGGGAACAGGCGGCCCCAGTTAGGCTCAAGGATTATCGGATTGTTCACCGTGCCTTTGCCGTTATTGACTCCCGGGCCCCGATTAAAGTCGATTTCGTCTTGGATATCGCATCTCCCTGGCGCGCCATCGGACTACGATCACTCGAAACCGCGCTCTCTCGTCTTGATCTGAGGCCTTGAGAACGATCGCCAAAGCTGCCCTCCCGCATGTCTCGGACTGACTAGAGCCAACCGACCTTTACACTTCGTGAACCTTCGATGACGCGACTTTCTGTCAATGTGAATAAGGTTGCCCTCCTGCGCAACGCGCGCGGCAGGAACTTCCCCGACGTCTGCGCCTTCGCGAGCCGATGCCTTGAGCTTGGTGCTCACGGCATCACGATTCACCCGCGACCGGACGAACGCCATGCTCGATATCGCGATATCGCCGATCTGGCCAAGGTGTGTCGCGAGCACGGGCGCGAACTGAACGTCGAAGGCTATCCGTCCAACGAATTTCTGTCGGCGGTCGAGGACGTCTGTCCAGAACAATGTACGCTGGTACCGGATGCGCCCGGCCAACTCACGTCCGACCACGGCTGGGACTTCCAGCGCGAAAGCCAAAGTCTCATCGACAGCATTCACCGGATCGCCTCCCGGGGTATTCGGGTGAGCCTGTTTGTGGATTTCGACAATTCCAATCTGGCCCTTGCGCGCCAACTGGGCGCGCAACGAGTGGAACTGTATACGGAGCCCTTTGCCGAGCAGTGGGCTCAAGGACGCAAAGCCGCAATCCTCCCCCATTTCCAAAAGGCCGCGCAGGAAGCCCAGGCGATCGGTTTGGGTGTCAACGCGGGTCACGATCTGAATCTGGATAACCTGAGCGACTTCCTCACCATTCCGGACATCCTTGAAGTCTCGATCGGGCATGCCTTCATCGTTGAGTGCATCGAGCTCGGAGTAGCGGAGGTTGTGAGACGATACCTCGAGATTCTTCGTCACGCCTCGTGATGCTCTCGTGCTGACATGAAACCCGTTCTCGTATTCGATATTGGCGGTGTTCTAATCGAAAACGTTGGCTATTCCGCGTTGCGAACCCTCATGGGAGCCCGTCACACCGATGAGCAAATGCTCGATCTCTGGCTGGCTTCTCGATCGGTACAACAATTCGAGTCGGGACATTGGACAGCGGAAGAGTTCGGCCATGGCATCGTGCGAGAGCTTTCGTTGGAGATCAGCCCGAAAGCCTTTCTCGAGGCGTTCGAGGGGTGGCCCCGGGACTTCTTTCCAGGAGCGCTCGAGCTCGTCGCGTCGCTTCGCGCAGAACATCAGGTCGGGTGCTTAAGCAATAGCAACACGCTCCATTGGCGTCCCGTGTTTGATGACATTTTTGACTTCGCCCTAGGATCACATCGGATGGGCGTGGTGAAGCCCAACCCACACGCGTTCGAACTCCTCGTTCAGCGAGCAAGACGGCCTGCTACCGACATCTATTTTTTTGACGACTCCACGACCAATGTCGAGGCCGCCAGGCAGGCCGGACTGCGCGCCCATCACACGCTGGGATTTGAGCGTCTTCGCATGGTCTTGAGGGAGGAGGGCTTGCTCTGACGGCCTTTTGGCCCCGGTCGCGTCGACCCAACCTTCCTATGATGTGGCTGTCGCGCGATCTCTCTATCCGGTGGACGAGTTCTTGCGCCTTGGCGGTATTCGCGACTCTTCTGTCTCTACCGGGACATCGTGCTGCAACGCGCGCCTTGTGCACAATCGAAGTCGTTGGCAGGAGACGCTGCGATCTGATAGCTTCTTAACTCGGCGCTGGCAAGTCCGAGGCGCGCCAGGGAGGCATCGACCTTCGCCCGCGTCTGCCGAATCCAACCTCCTGGGAGAGCCTGTTATGCCGACGACCGCGCGACCCGCCGTACTGGACCTGATCGGCAACACGCCACTCGTGGAGGTGACACGCCTCGATACTGGGCTTTGCCGCCTTTTTCTGAAGCTCGAGTCTCAGAATCCCGGAGGCTCGATCAAGGATCGGATTGGCGTGGCGATGATCGAAGCGGCTGAGCGCGACGGCCGGCTTAAGGCAGGAGGGACGATCGTCGAGGCGACGGCGGGCAATACCGGTCTGGGACTGGCCTTGGTGGCGCGCGCCAAAGGATATCGCATCGTCCTCGTCGTACCCGACAAGATGTCATCGGAGAAGGTCCTTCACCTCAAGGCCCTGGGGGCCGAAGTGCATACCACCCGTTCGGACGTGGGCAAGGGTCATCCTGAGTACTATCAGGACTATGCCTCGCGGCTGGCCCAGAGCATTCCGGGGGCATTTTTTGCGGACCAATTCAACAATCCGAACAATCCGGCCGCGCACGAGTACTCGACAGGACCGGAGATCTGGTCGCAGACTGGCCACGATATCGATGCCATCGTGTGTGGCGTCGGATCGGCCGGCACCCTGACCGGGCTCTCCCGCTTCTTTAAGCGGGTTGCGCCTCATGTCGAATTCGTCTTGGCGGACCCCGAGGGCTCGATTCTTGCCAATTACATTAAAACCGGTCAGATCGGACAGGCCGGATCCTGGGCTGTGGAAGGCATCGGCGAAGATTTCATCCCCGCCATCGCCGATCTGTCCAGCGTGCGCCATGCGTACACGATTTCAGACGTGGAGAGCTTTCAGATGGCGCGCCAGTTGCTGGCCGCAGAGGGCCTGCTTGGCGGCTCTTCCACTGGGACTTTGGTCGCTGCCGCGTTACGCTACTGTCGCGAGCAGAAGGAACCCAAACGGGTGGTGTCGTTCGTCTGCGACACCGGCACCCGGTATCTCTCGAAGGTCTATAACGACAACTGGATGATCGACCAGGGCTTACTGAAGCGCACGCAGTTCGGAGACCTGCGCGACATCATCGCGCGCCGATTCGAGGAGGGTGCCGTGATCGGCGCGGCTCCAACCGACACGTTGCTCATGGCGTTTCAGAGAATGCGGCTGGGCGACATCTCTCAACTGCCCGTACTTGAGCAAGGCCGAGTGGTTGGGCTGATCGACGAATCCGATATCTTGCTGAAGGTGCAAGCCGATCCCGACCAGTTCAACTCCCCGGTCACAACCGCCATGACGGGCTCGCCGGAGACGCTCGCGCCTGCGGCGAGCGTTGCCGAACTTCGAGCCGTTCTCGATCGAGGCCTGGTCGCGATCATCGCCGATCCGGGCCACTTCTACGGTCTCATCACACGTTTTGATTTCCTCAATCATCTGCGAAGGTCCCTGACATGAATAACCCAACCGACGCGATCTCGCTTGAGTCTGAGCGCATGGGATTTGACACCCGAGTCATCCATGCCGGACAGAAGCCCGATCCTTCCACCGGCGCACTGATGCAGCCGATTTACGCCACCTCCACCTATCTGCAGGAAAGTCCCGGGGTTCATAAGGGACTGGACTACGGACGTTCCCATAACCCGACCCGCTGGGCCTTCGAGCGTTGTGTCGCGGATCTGGAAAGTGGCGTGTCGGGCTTTGCGTTTGCGTCGGGACTTGCCGCCATCGCGTCGGTTCTCGAACTGGTCGACGCAAACTCCCATATCGTGGCCGGAGATGACCTCTACGGAGGGACGTTTCGTCTGTTCGAGCGCGTACGCCGCCGAAGCGCCGGCCACCGCTTTAGCTTTGTTGATTTGGGCGATCCTCGCAACCTGGAAGCTGCAATCGATCAAGGCACCAGAATGGTCGTCATCGAAACGCCCACCAATCCTTTGCTGAAACTGGTCGACCTCGAGGCGCTCGCGGCTATCTGTCGCAAGCATGGCGTGATCGCAGTGGCCGACAATACGTTTGCGAGCCCCTGGGTGCAGCGCCCTCTCGAGCTGGGTTTCGACATTGTGGTGCACTCCACCACCAAGTATCTGAATGGCCACTCGGATGTCATCGGAGGGGTCGCCGTGGTGAGTGGGTCGAGTCGCCACGCGGATTTGGCCGAGAGACTGGGATTTCTGCAAAACTCGGTTGGTTCGATCTCCGGACCATTCGATAGCTTTTTGGCACTGCGGGGTCTGAAAACCTTGGGGATTCGTATGGAGCGCCACTGTGCTAACGCGCTTGAACTGGCGCACTGGCTTGAGAAACAGCCTGAAGTCGATCGCGTGCGCTATCCCGGATTGCCCTCTCACCCCCAGCATGAACTTGCCCGTCGCCAGATGCGCGGGTTTGGCGGAATGGTCTCAGTCGACCTGAAGACCGATCTTGCGGGTAGCCGCAGGATGCTCGAGGCATGTCACCTCTTTGCTCTCGCCGAAAGCCTGGGAGGCGTGGAGAGTCTGATAGAGCACCCGGCAATCATGACCCATGCGACCATTCCCGCCGAGTCGCGGCAGCGTCTGGGCATCTCGGACTCGTTGATTCGGCTCTCGGTGGGCATCGAGGATGTGGCGGACCTTAAACGGGATCTCCGTGGGGCCTTGGATCGCATCTCCGGATAGCGGATCTGTCTGCGCACAGGGAGCATCTCGCCGCTTACTTGCAGGGGAAAAGTGCTGTGCTGCTGTAATTCTTCGCCGGCAGCACTAGGATCGGTGCGTGGATCGTGCATGAACTAAAATAGCGGGTTCGCGGCCCGTCGCTCAAAGTCCGGGGACTGCACGCGACCGATTCCCGTCTTGAAGGTCCCAAGGCGGAGTCCACCATAAGACCAAGTCCATGTCCGTCCAATCACGCCAGACCCTTCTTCTGCCATTGCTCGTGGGCGGCGCCTTGCTCATGGAAAGCATTGACAGCACTGTCATTTCAACTTCTCTGCCTGCTATGGCACGTGATTTCGGAGAGGACCCGGTCGCGTTGAAAGTCGGATTGACCGCCTACGTGGTGAGCTTGGGAGTGTTCATCCCTGTTTCCGGTTGGCTTGCCGACCGGTTTGGGGCCCGGATTATCTTCCGCTGGGCGATCGGAGTTTTTCTTTGCGGCTCGCTGCTGTGCGCCTTGACGAGTTCGCTGCTGGCGTTCATGACCGCCCGCTTCATCCAAGGCATCGGTGGAGCACTCATGGTGCCCGTTGGACGAATCGTCATCTTTCGAACGATTCCCAAAGCCGATTTCGTCAAGGCTGTGAGCTATCTGACCGTTCCCTCACTGCTTGGACCGGTGCTCGGACCGCCTTTGGGTGGGTTCATCACCACCTACTTCCACTGGCGCTGGATCTTCATCATCAACATTCCGGTTGCGCTAGTGGGACTAAAACTGGCGAGCGCCTACATGCCCGACCTGCGCGAGAGTCAATCCAAGCCGCTGGATACGGGCGGATTTGTCTTGACGGCATTGGGCGCGTCGATGCTCATGCTCGGACCCTCCTTGCTCGATACGCCCTTTGTCTCTGCAGCGGTCGCTGGGACCGTGACGTTGGTGGGTGTCGCCCTTCTGGTGTTCTACGCCTATTACGCCAGGAGTCAGCCCAGCCCTCTGTTGGATCTTCGCCTGCTACGGATCGCGACGTTTCGCGCAAGCGTCCTCGGCGGGTCACTGTTTCGCATCGCGCTTGGGTCGGTACCCTTCCTCCTTCCCCTGTTTCTGCAGGAAGGGCTTGGAATGAACCCGTTTGAGTCGGGCACATTGACCTGCTTTACCGCCTTTGGATCGCTCACGATGAAATGGCTTGCGCGGCACACTCTGCGACGATTTGGATTTCGGCGTGTCTTGATCTATAACGCGATTCTCGCGGCGGCCATGATCGCGGGCTATGGGATCTTGTCTCCGACGACGCCGCGCCCGCTTATCGCATTCATCATCCTATTGGCGGGCGTGTTTCCATCGCTTCAGTTCACATCGATTAACGCGATTGCCTATGCGGACATCCCGACCGCCGACGTCGCGCGCGCTACGAGTCTGGCGAGCACAGTGCAGCAAATCTCTCTGGGTATGGGGATTACCGTAGGCGGACTCGTGCTCCAGGTCATGAGAGCATCCGATGGACATGCTTTGCTCACGTATCGTGATTTCCCCGGCGCCTTTGTGGTCATGTCGCTCTTTAGTCTGGGTTCGATCCTGTTCAGTTCGCAGCTCGCGGCGGATGCGGGTGCCGAGCTTTCGGGGCGTCACAGGTCGGCCGAAAAGCTTGCCTAAGGGTCGAGCTCCTCGGCCTTTGCGGTTTAGCAGGTCATCCTCGATCATGAGTCGTGCGTTAGCTTAGGACCGCTGGCAAGACCCCTGGCGGACGCATTGATGCATTTGGTTACACGGCGTGCGGAATTTCAGGACTTCCAAAGTGTCGTATTGTTATCGTCCCGAGCGATTTATCACGGCGCGGTGACCCACAACGATGTCTCATAACAACAATTCAACCCAATAGGTGGCATGCGATGTTCAATACAAGGCGGTTTCTCTTTGCGCTCGGGCTCGTGTCGGCGCTTTTGTCGGCGCCCGGGATTTCTTCTGCCCAAATTGGTATCTCCGTATCGATCGCACCGCCAGTTCTGCCGGTTTATGAACAGCCGGTAATACCCGAACCAGGCTACCTGTGGACGCCGGGCTATTGGGCATGGGGAGGTGCCGACTATTATTGGGTACCGGGTACCTGGGTGCAGCCGCCGGTGGTGGGCGTTCTGTGGACGCCGGGTTACTGGGGCTGGGGCGACGGCGTCTATCTCTTCCACGAAGGATATTGGGGGCCGCACATCGGCTTCTACGGCGGCATTAATTATGGATTCGGATACACCGGTTCGGGCTACTTCGGCGGGCGTTGGGAGAATGGAGCCTTCGCCTACAACCGTGCCGTGAATAACGTCAACACGACCATCGTGCATAACGTCTACAACACGACTGTCGTCAACAATGTGGGTGCGACCCGGGCTAGTTTTAACGGGGGCACCGGTGGAGTTGCGGCCCAACCGACCGCCGCCGAACGCGCCGTCGAGAATGAGGCGCACACGCCAGCGACCGCAGCGCAGACACAGCATGTGGCAGCGGCTCGTGAAAACAAGTCCCTCTATGCGGCGAACAACGGTGGCAGGCCGCCCGTGGCCGCGACCGCCCATGCCGGGGCCCTCTCCGGGGCCGGTGTGGTGGCAGCCCGGGGTGCCGGAGCTGCCAATGGCACCAATCGTGTCGCTAGGCCACCGGCTGAACATGCCGCGGCCCCGGCTGAACATACCGCGGCCCCGGCCGCTCGCGCGGCAACGCCTGCTGCGCACGCTGCGGCTCCTGCGGCTCATGCGGCGGCGGCTCCTCATCCTGCAGCGGCCCCGCGCGCGCCCACGCCAGCGGCGCATGCAGAGGCTCCCCACCCGCAACCTGCAGCACGTCCGGCCGCACCGCAAGAGCACGCCGCCGCGCCTCGCGGTGGTAACGCCGGTCATGAAGAGCACCGTTAGTCCAACCAGAGGCTAGCTGCCCGCGCGGACTAAGGGGATGCCGTGTTGCGGGATCGAAGACCGGGCCGTCTGTGACGGCCTGGTTTGTGGGACCGGCTTTGGGTGCGTTGGAGCCGACAGCCGGCCGTAGATTCCGATATCGCGGCGCCCCGATAATGCGTAGAGTGCGGAAGTCCACTTTGCTGCGGTGCGGTCAACCGCCACTCCCATGATCGTCGTGCACCACCTGAATAATTCGCGCTCGCAACGGATCCTCTGGTTGCTCGAGGAGCTCTCTGTGCCGTACACCGTTCATCGGTATGAGCGGGATCCCAAGACCATGCTCGCACCGCCGGAACTGCGCGCGCTCCATCCTCTGGGAAAATCTCCGGTCATCTCTGATGAGGGGCAGGTCGTCGCCGAATCGGGCGCGATTATTGAGTACGTATTGGAGCGCCACGGTGGGGGCCGGCTACTTCCACCGGCGGGATCGCCCGAGCACCTTCGATTTCGCTACTGGCTGCATTACGCGGAAGGATCTGCGATGCCGCCGCTGCTCTTAAAGCTCGTCTTCGGACGCTTGCCCAAGCCGCCCATGCCGGCGCTGATCCGGCCCGTGGCCGGCATCATCGCCGGGGCGGTAGAGAAGCGGTTCATCGACCCCCAGCTGAAATTGCATCTGGACTTCTTGGAGGGAGAGCTCGGCAAGTCGGCCTGGTTCGCGGGTCCCGAGTTCACCGCTGCCGACATTCAGATGAGTTTTCCGCTCGAAGCATTCGCTTCCCGGGGGGGCCTTGATGAAAGTCGTCCCAAACTCATGGCGTTTCTGAGCCGCATCCACGAACGCCCTGCCTATCAGCGCGCGTTGGAAACAGGCGGACCCTACGATCTGGTTCGCTAGGCTTTGAGCCATCGGCCTGCACAAGGCGATGACGCTCCTTTAGTCCTGTCCCAACTACGGGCTGATGGCGCCCTGTACTGCCCCTGCGGTGCAGCCATTGGCTGGTCGTGCCACGCCGCGTTGGTCGGTTGCGGGACAGTTTTGACCTATGGCCAGAGCGGGACTCCCCGGATGCGGTGCGGCTGTGAGCGTCGGGCCGCCATTATTTGCCAATGCACCGAGTTCAGGGTTGGCGAAATTGGTGCCGCCGGTGCATGCGGGATCGGGATTCGAACAGACGACATGCTGAGCGGGCCATTGCAGATTGGCGCTTCCGGTGCTGGCACCGGCCGCACAGGCCATGGGCGAGCCGCAATCCTTGGTGGTGTTGCCGGAGAACAGTGTGTTCGAGATCGTAAGCGCGGTATTTCCGGCGATCGCAGCACCGAAGTATCCAGAGCCTCCCGATGCCTGGTTACCTAAAAACGTGAGGTTCTGCAGTGAACCCCCATTGCCAGACAGGAAGATGCTGCCACCTAGGCCCAGCTGCGCGACGTTGCCGTAGAAAGTATCGTTGGAGAAATTGAGAGTGGAACTATCGGAAAACAGCGCGCCTCCGCCGGAGGAGGCCGAGTTTTGCGAGAAGGTGGAGGCCGTCACCACGAGGTTCGAGTTGTGAAAATACAGCGCGCCTCCATTAGGGGCCGAGTTGCTCGAGAAGGTGCTCCGGTCAATGGTCGTCGTTTGGATCAACCCGTCGGGTGTCCGAAAGAGGGCTCCGCCCAAGGCGCCCGAGCCGGCGGCGTTGTTCGTAAAAGACGAGCCGCACACCGTGACCGAATAGTTCTCGGCGCCATCGATTGACACTGCTCCACCATTGCCGCCATTGCCTGATTCACCACCATTGACCGAGCACTGACTTGAAATCGTGTTCGCGCCATTCCCGGTGGCCTGGTTCGACGCGAACTCGCTGTTATAGATTCCCAGATTACCGAAAAGCGCGCCCACAGCGCCTCCGTTGGAACCGCGGTTCGACAGGAAGTGGCTCCCGACAATCGTGGTTTCCAGTGACCCTAGCGTGTAGATCGCTCCCCCGGCCACGTCGGGTCCGGGTGAGGCTCCGACGTCGTTCTTGAACGTGACATTGAAGATGTGGAGAATTCCGTCGCGCACGAAGATGCCCGCTCCCCCACCATCGTTCTCGATTCCCTGAGAGCAGGGCGCAGGCGCGGCCGGAATGGGTGTGCCCGTGGATAGCGCGTTTTGCAGCGTCAGGTTTTGCAGGGTGACCTGCGTCGTATTGTGTTGAAAATTGGGTGAATAAAAGTACAGGATCCGGGACGTCCCACCGCCATCGAGGGTGATGAGACCTCCTCCGTCGATTGTCGTGTTCACGTCGGTACGCAAGACCAGCTGAGAGCTCACTGCGATGGTCGCTGCGCCCCCGCAACTGAATCGGATGACGCCACCTTGGTTCAAGGCGTTGGCCAAAGCGCCCTCGGTACAACTGGATGCGGTGCCGTTGCCGACCGTTGAAGTCGTCGCGTGTGTGTCTTGCCCGAAAGGCGCGACGCAGACCGCTGCCAGGGGAGCGGGAGCCGGTGCCGTCGTCGGTTGAGCGCTCGTCGATCCCCCTGATGCGCCCGCATTGGAGCTCGAGCTCGCCGAGTTTCCCGATCCGCCGCCGCCGCAGGCAGCCAGAAGGCTCACGCCCAAAGGCAACAGGGATTTGATGAGGGACGATCGGGTTGCGACTGGGCCCATGGGCTTCCCTGTCGGATCAGGCGCTTGAATTATGGTCAGTCGCCGGGGATGCCACAATGAGGAAAACTCGGGGATGGAACTAGGTTTGGGCCTAGTTCCCCACGGGTGCTTCGGATTCCGCACCGGTGCTCTCGCGAATCGCGGGCTCGCACCGCGGGGCCTGCGCACGTGGGCGGGCGACGCTCCTGCCGCCCCGCTCGGAATCCGAGTCGGCTTAGGAAACCGGGCGGATGCTCACCGTTCTACGAACGCTCGTGGCCGTTTGCATGAGCGCTCGAGTCAGGCGGGAGCGCTGATGGCCCAGGCCCCACTGCTTCAAAAGAGTGTCCTCGCGGGACTTGGCACGAACGATACTTTCAATCTTGACGTGTCCGAACCCGCGAATGGTCTCGGGCAGTCCCAAAAGCTCGATAAACGCAGCTCGTTGAGCCGAATCCTTCCAGTCGAGCTTATTTGCCGCCTCCTCGATCGTTTTGCGGTAGTCGACGATGAGTTCTCTCTCGAGTCGGCGCTCCCGTGTCCAGCCGAAAGGATCGATCACTCGGCCCCGCAAAAACCGCATGTGTCGCAGTACACGAAGCAGGGGAAAAAGCCAGGGGCCCAGCCGAATCTTCTGCGGGAGGCCATTGGGACCATTGCGTGAGAGAAGCGGCGGTGCCATGTGGAAGTCCAATCGAAAGTCGCGGCCCGGCGAACCCTCGAATTCGCGCGCGAGTGACTCGCGAAAAGCGGGATCGGTGTAAAGCCGAGCCACTTCGTACTCATCTTTGTACGTGAGCAATCGAGCGTAGTTATCGGCCACCTTGCGCGTGAGCTCCCCCGGGGCGCCCAAGGTCGCGCTCTCCCGAGTCATGATGCTCGTCACGAGCACTCGATACACGTTCTCCAAGCGCGTGTCCTGATAGGCACGCACACGACCGGCCTGTCGTTCAATGAGGTCTTCCAGAGAGCTCGGAAGCTCCTCACCCTGACGAGCCTCGCGCAAGCTGTGCAACTCGTCGGGGGACTCGGCCGCCAACCGCCCCACTGCGAGCGCGAGCCGATTCGCTTCGATGGCGACACCGTTAAGCTCAATGGCACGATCTAGGGCCGCCAGTGAGACGGGTACGCATCCCTTTTGCCATGCAAAGCCCAGCATCACCATGTTCTCGGTGACGACATCGCCCAGAAATTCTCGAGCGAGGCTGTGGGCGTCGCAGCTTTCGATCTTGTCCGGGCCTGCGGCGTAGCGCAATTTGTCCAGCAGTTCGGCCGCATGGAGTTGCGCATCCGGTCGCCGAACGAACGTGTCATTGGGCATTTCATGCTCATTGACGATCACGCGAGTCCGGTCGCGCCGCGCCGTCTGCAATGCGTCGGGACTTGCGCCCACGACCAGATCGCAGGCGAGAATGGCGTCAGCTTGCTGCGCGTCGATGCGGACCTGATTCAAGAGATCAGGGCGCATGGCGAGTCTGACGAACGAGAGCACAGCGCCCCCCTTTTGCGCAAACCCCATGAAGTCCAGTACGGAGGCGCAGTGTCCCTCCAGATGAGCTGCCATGCTCACCACCGCACCGATGGTCACGACGCCCGTACCACCCACGCCCGCGACAAGGAGGTCGTAAGGCGCCTCGGACAGGGCCGCTGCTCTTTCGGGCAGCGCGGCGACCTGCGCGCGAAATCGCGCGACGTCGAACGCTGGTCCCACCGCCCGTTTCAGTTTTGCGCCGGTGACGGACACGAAGCTTGGACAAAAGCCCGATACGCACGAGTAATCCTTGTTGCAGGACGTCTGGTTAATGCGCCGCTTGCGGCCATAAGGCGTCTCGAGGGGCTCGACCGATAGGCAATTGGATTGCACCCCGCAGTCACCGCAACCTTCGCATACGTCGCTGTTGATGAACACTCGCCGAGTGGGATCGGCGATCAATCCCTTCTTACGGCGACGCCGCAATTCGGCCGCGCACGTCTGATCGTAGATGAGGACGGTCACACCCGCCGTCTCACGCAGGCTGCGCTGAATGCCATCCATTTCGGAGCGGTGATGAAAGGTGGTGCCGGCCGGAAACTCGGCCTCCTTGCCCCGATACTTGTCGGGAGCGTCACTGACGACGACCAAGCGAGAGGTCCCCTCCGCCTCGACTTGGCGAGCGATCTGCGCGACGGAAGTTTTCCCGTCGACAGGTTGCCCTCCAGTCATGGCCACGGCGTCGTTATACAGAATCTTGTAGGTGAGATTGGCTCCGGAGGCCACCGCCTGACGGATGGCCAGAATCCCCGAATGGAAATAGGTTCCGTCCCCCAGATTCTGGAAGATATGAGGACGGGCCGTAAACCAAGCCTGGCCGGCCCAATCGACCCCTTCGCCTCCCATCTGAATCAGTCCGACCGTGTCACGCTCCATCCAGGAGGCCATGAAGTGACATCCGATTCCGGCATGCGCAACCGAGCCCTCCGGCACGCGGGTCGAACTGTTGTGGGGACATCCTGAGCAAAAGTAGGGGCTGCGGCGTACTCCGTCGGCCGCGTTGGAAAGCACAGGGGCGGGAACGAAATCGACGACGCGATCGCGCCGATCCAACGCCGGCCGGTGCCGCGCGAGCCAGGAGGCCAGCCCCGGCAGCACGCGCGAGGGACGAAGCTCGCCCAATGCGGAAAACAAAGGCGCCTGCGACAGATCGGTCTTGCCGAGTATGGCCGGCCGGGAGTGGTCCGGCGCGTTGTAGAAGTGGTTGCGCAGTTGTTGCTCGACGAACATGCCCTTTTCTTCGACCACCAGGATCTCCTTGAGACCTCGGGCGAAGTCCTCAAGTCGGCTTTTCTCCAAGGGAAACGCGAGGCCGACCTTGTAGATGCGAATGCCCGCGGAGGCGAGGCCTTCGACCGAGAGCTCCAGGCGCCGGATCGCCTCGAGCAGATCGAAGTGGGCCTTGCCGCACGTCAAGATCCCGACGTCCGCGTTGGGGCTCGGAGCGATCAGCTTGTCGATGCTGTTGAGCCGTGCGAAGCGCTGAACCGCGTCGAGCTTGCGCGCGAGCCGGGCCTCGATCGAAAGACTCGGAAGGTCCGGCCAGCGGTTGTGTAGTCCTCCGGCCGGATCCGCTAGCGCTTCTGGCTCTTGCCAGTGGCACGTCAACTCGTCCCAGTCGACGCTGCCACCGGACTCGACCGTCTCCGAGATGGCTTTCATGCCAACCCAGGCCCCGGAGAAACGGGAAAGGGCCCATCCATAGAGGGCGAATTCCAGCAACTCCGCCACATTGCCGGGATTTAAGACGGGCAGGCTCCATGCCGCCACCACGAAATCACTTTGATGAGGCATCGAGGACGATACGCAACCATGATCGTCCCCGAGAACCACTACCACGCCACCGTGAGGGGAAGAGCCAAAGGCGTTTCCGTGCCTGAGCGCGTCGCCCGCACGATCTACCCCGGGGCCCTTGCCATACCACAGCGCATATACGCCCTCGACCAGGCGTTCTGGATCGGCTTCCACGCGCTGCGTTCCCAGAACAGCGGTCGCCGCCAATTCCTCGTTGATGGCGGGAAGGAATCGAATGCCATGGTCATCGAGCAGTCCGCGGGCGTTCCACAGCTGCAGGTCGACCGCTCCCAACGGAGACCCGCGATACCCACTGACGAATCCCGCGGTGTGCAGTCCTCTGGCGCGGTCGATCTCGGCTTGAGCCAAGAGCGCCCGCACGAGGGCTTGGGTGCCAGTGAGAAATACGCGTCCTCGGTTGCGCGTATAGCGGTGCTCCAACCGGTACTCAAGGTCGATCCGCGGGGTACCGAGCGGCCCTGCTGCAGTCACCGCGATCGTAGTCATGGCGTCGAGGCCTCGAAAAGGGGAGCCTCACTTTATTCCGTTTTTTGGAGAAAAATCTTTTTAGTTTCCTGTGACAATGGTCCATGAGAGTTTATTCATCTCAGGAGACAGCGAAATGAAGCAAAGATTGCTCGATGCGGCCTCACGCAAGATCCTTGCTGCGTTGCAGCGCAACGCGCGGACTTCGATTGCCGAACTGGCAGAAGGGGTCGGTCTTTCACCCACCCCCTGCTGGCGACGCGTGAAGGACCTCGAGGAATCGGGGATGATCCTGCGTCACGCCGTCCTCCTCGACAGGGCACAATTGGGTTTGGACGTGTGCCTGTTCGCGCACGTCACGCTCGCGCGACACGAAGAGGGCATCGTTGAACGCTTCGAGCAAACCATTAAGCTGCGCTCTGAAGTGATGGAATGCTACGAGCTCACGGGCAGTGCCGACTATCTCGTGAAGATCTTGGTGCCGGACATGAAGACCTATCATGAGTTCCTGCACAATGTCTTGCTACGCCTGCCGGGCGTGGCGACGTTCAATACGAGTGTCGCTCTGCGCGAGGTCAAATACGAGACGGACCTCCCGGTCGATACTTTACCCACTTGATCCATCCGATTCGCTGCTCGCCCTTCGGGCAGAGAAACAAGTCGAAAGGCGCTCTTTTGCGATGAAGTCTTCAGATCAGTTGCGCAGTCACCGCTGGTACGGCGTTGCGACTCTCAGGGCCTTTGGCCATCGCTCGCGCACCGCTCAGATGGGCTTTACGCGTGAGGACTACGCAGGAAAGCCCGTGATCGCCCTGATCAACACCTGGAGCGATATCAACCCCTGTCACACGCACTTTAAGGCCCGCGTCGAGGAGGTCAAGCGCGGGGTCTGGCAAGGGGGTGGATTTCCCATCGAGCTACCGGCAATGACTCTGTCCGAGCCGTTCCAGAAGCCCAGCACCATGATGTATCGAAACTTCCTGGCCATGGAAGTCGAGGAAGCCCTGCGTTCATACCCCGCCGATGGTGTGGTTCTGATGGGCGGCTGCGATAAGACGACGCCCGCACTCATCATGGGCGCAACCTCCATGGATCTGCCGACCGTGTTCATGCCGGCCGGTCCCATGCTGCGCGGAAACTGGCGAGGCCGGACCTTAGGCTCGGGCAGCGATGCGTGGAAGTTCTGGGCCGAGTTGCGCGCGGGGACGATCACCGAGTGCGACTGGCGCGAAATCGAAAGCGGCATCGCCCGCTCCCCGGGTCATTGCATGACCATGGGGACGGCGTCGACCATGACCAGTGCCGCGGAGGCCCTGGGACTGACCCTGCCGGGAGCGGCCTCGATTCCCGCGGTCGACTCCCGTCACGCGGCTATGGCCGAGGCCTGCGGGCGTCGAATCGTGGAGATGGTCTGGCGTGACCAAAAGCCCAGTGACATTCTGTCGGACCGCGCTTTTGAAAACGCGGTCACCACCGTGCTTGCACTGGGAGGCTCAACGAATGCCATCATCCACTTGATCGCGATGGCGCGCAGGGCCAACGTGGCCCTGGACCTGGCGCGGTTCGATGCGTTAGCGAGGGTCACTCCGCTGCTCGCCAATATTCGCCCCAATGGAGAGTATCTGATGGAGGACTTTTACTATGCGGGAGGATTGCCTGCGCTCATGGCGCGCCTGTCCCCTTTGCTTCATCTGGATTGTCCGACGGTCAATGGAGCAACGCTCGGAGAAAACATCCGCTCCGCGACCAGCTTTGACGACGATGTGATTCGACCGCTCACCCGCCCGCTCGTGTCCTCGGACAGCCTCGCTGTCCTCTTCGGCAACCTGGCGCCCCAGGGGGCGGTCATCAAGCCTCCCGCTGCGGAGGCCCGGCTGCATATCCATCGCGGGCCTGCGGTCGTCTTTAAGAACTATGCCGACATGGCCGCTCGCATCGATTCACCGGATCTCGTGGTCGACCGGGATTCCGTGCTGGTTCTGCAGCACGCGGGCCCGGTGGGAGGGCCCGGCATGCCCGAGTGGGGTCAATTGCCGATTCCCAAGCGGCTCTTGGAACAAGGCGTGCGCGACATGGTGCGTATTTCCGATGCGCGCATGAGCGGTACGAGTTACGGCGCTTGTGTACTGCATGTCTGCCCGGAGTCGTATCTGGGAGGCCCATTGGCCCTGGTTCAAGACGGCGATGTCATCGAACTTGATATTCCCGGCCGCCGGCTCGCGTTGCTCGTCTCCGACGACGAACTCAAGCGCCGGCGCGCTGCTTGGACGGCGCCCGAACCGCGCTATCTGCGGGGTTACGGTGCGCTGTTCGCCCAGCATGTCTCGCAAGCCCACCTGGGCTGCGATTTCGATTTTCTTGAACGGGGTGCTCCGACGCCGGATCCGGAGATCTTTTGATGTGATATCGAAGGGCCTGCGTGCGCGACGCCCGCGCACGCCTACGGGAGGGGTGACTCATGCAAGTGCCGGAGAACCGATTCAAGCGGGGACTGCAAAGCGGAAAGATGCAGTTGGGTCTTTGGTCCAGTTTGGCCAATCATTTGTCCGTCGAGGTTTTGGCCCACGCGGGATTCGACTGGCTCTTGCTCGACACCGAGCACGCACCCAACGAACTGCCCATGGTGGTGAACCAGCTTCTCGCTGCGGGCGGGGGCACGGCGCAGCCGATTGTGCGGCCTCCTTGGAACGACACGGTGACGCTCAAGCGGTTTCTCGATGCGGGAGTCCAATCCTTTCTAGTCCCCTTCGTCCAGTCCGCCGAAGAAGCGCAGCGCGCGGTAGCCGCGACCCGCTATCCGCCCCGGGGCGTGAGGGGATTTGCGGCCGGTTCACGCGCCTCGCAGTACGGCCGCATGAAGGACTATTTCGGCACCTGCGAAGCGCAGATCTGTGTCCTGGTACAAGTGGAAAATCAACTGGGGCTGAAGAACCTCGAGGCCATCGCCGGCGTGGAGGGAGTCGATGGCATCTTCATCGGGCCGGGTGACCTTTCAGCGGATCTGGGCCACCTTGGGGATCCCGGGCATCCCGAGGTTCAGCGCGTCATCGAGGATGCGATCGCCCGCCTGGGGGCGTGCCGCATGCCTGCCGGAATTCTCACCTCGAGGCGCGAACTTGCGCGGCGCTATATCGACCTGGGATGCCTTTTCGTCGCAGTCGGCTCCGATATCGGCCTCCTGACCCAGGGCGCGAGTGCGCTCGTGGCGGAGTTTGGTGAGCACGGAACGCCGCTTACCAGTCGAGTTTGAGCAAAAGGCGCGACATGTTGGGCACACACAGGCGTAGCAGTTGGTCCCGCGGAGCAAAGCAGTAGCGGTCGACCTCGGGACGCTGCCTGCCTTCGCGGTCAACAAACATGGAACTGCAACGCAGCGATGCGACATCGACCGAGGGCATCATCGTCCCGGTTGCGAAAACTTGAAGATCTTTCTCGGGTCGATAAGCGTGCCGTCCCAGATCGATGAGTTCCGCTGGATCGATCTTTAGCCCCGTTTCCTCCAACAGCTCCCGCGCAGCGGCCTGTGCCGCACTTTCGTTGGGTTCCTTCAGACCTTTCGGGAGATCCCAGTAGCGCCGTGATGTCGCGTGACACAGAAGCAACTCGCCTGGGGCTCTCGCGACGATCACGCCACAGCTCAGGAGTCGGGCCATGGGCTAGCTGCGATGATCAGGACTGGAAGCTGCCGGTAGCAAAGAAGGTCCTCGCGGTGACGCTCCCATGGAGCCCCGTTTTCGAGACCCGATCCGCGCGCGATCAAAGGAAGCATTTCGCGCATGCCCTAGAATAGCGCATGTCTTCGAACAGGAAGGATGCGTTTTGGCACTTCGCATGAGGGTCTGCCCCGTTTTTTCTGTCGACCTGAAAGAGGTCCCCTCCGTTGCGCGCGCGTCTGCCCGGTTGGCCCTATTCATTTTCACCCTGGTGGTCTCGACTGGCGCTCCCGCAGCAAGCCCTGCGCTGCAGTCTGTCTATCTCGAAGACTTGACATGGACCGAACTGAAAGGTGCCATCAGCACGGGCAAGACGATTGTTATCGTGCCGATCGGCGGGACCGAGCAGAACGGACCGGACATCGCTCTGGGCAAGCACAACGTCCGAGCATCGGTCCTTGCGGGTCGTATTGCAAAGGAGTTGGGTGACGCAATCGTTGCACCCGTCGTCGCCTATGTCCCTGAGGGCCGCATCGATCCGCCCGAGCAGCACATGCGGTTTCCCGGCACGATTTCGGTCAGCGACGAGACCTTTGAGCAACTTCTCGAGTCGGCCGCGAGAAGCTTCAAGGAGCACGGTTTCAAAGACATTGTCTTCCTCGGGGACCATGGTGGTTATCAAGCCGATTTGAGGCAAGTCGCAGAGCGTCTGAATCAGCAGTGGCGCGCCTCTGGAGTGCGAGCCCATGCGCTGGGTGAGTACTATCGGGTCACCGAGGATGAATACGTCGCGGAGTTGAAGCGACGCGGCTATTCGGGCGCCGAGATCGGCACACACGCCGGGCTCGCCGATGCGTCACTGACGCTCGCCCTGGCGCCCCAGTTGGTCCGCACGGACCGCCTTGCTACGGACCTTCCTTCATCGGCCCAGGGAGAATACGGCGACCCGCGCCGCGCGAGTGCGGAACTCGGTCAACTGGGCGCGGACCTCATCGTCGCGCATAGCGTAGCCGCGATTCGCCAAGCCCTCTCTCATGCGCGCCTGCCCTAACGCGCCATCCCACCCCATCTGCTGGAGTCTGAGTGACAGCACCTTCCCTCAAACCGAGTCGTCTCCGATTGGCCGCCGTTCTGTTGTGCAGTGGTCTGGCTGTCTTTGTTGCGCGCGCAAGCGATCCAGCCGTAAGACATGCCGAGTTCAACCCGGCATTTCCGGGGATGCCAAGCGTTCCCGACCTGTCCGACGTCTACAGCGAAACTGGGGCCGGGCATCTGAGCCCGACGGTCAAGGACGATCTGGAACGCGTTTACGTACCCAACCGGCAGTCCAACGATGTGACGGTGATTGATCCGGAGACCCTGCGCGTGGTCGACCACTATAAAGTCGGCATCAATCCGCAGCACATCGTTCCCTCGTGGGACCTGAAAACCCTCTGGGTCGCGAACAATGCGGAGGGCCGACGCGATGGCAGCCTCACGCCGATCGATCCGAAGACCGGTAAACCCGGGCCCTCCATTCCCGTGGACGACCCCTACAACATGTACTTCATGCCCGACGGCTCGGCGGCAATTATCGTTGCGGAGGAGCATCGCCGGCTCGATTTGCGCGATCCCCAGACTTTGGAGCTCAAGACGTCGATCGACGTTCCCCAATGTGGTGGGATCAATCATGCCGACTTCTCGATCGATGGCAGGTACGCGATCTTTACCTGCGAATTCACGGGCGGTCTTAGCAAGATCGATCTCGTCCACCAGACGGTCGAGGGTTACCTCACGCTGCGCAAACCCTTGCTGGGGAAGGCCGCGCGCGGGCCGACCGTCGTGGTGGGGGGGGAAATTTGCAGCACGAGGCGAGGTATGCCTCAAGACATCCGGGTCTCCCCGGACGGCAAGATCTTCTACGTGGCCGACATGGAAGCGGACGGGGTGTTCTTGGTCGATGGCGATACGTTCGCGCAGATCGGGTTCATCCCCACAGGGACGGGAACGCACGGCCTGTATCCGAGCCGGGACGGCAAGGCGCTCTATGTGGCCAATCGAGGCTCACACCAGATTCACGGGCTCCCCCGCGGGCCCGGGAGCATCTCGGTCATCAGCTTCGCGAGCCGTTCGGTCGTGAAGAACTGGCCCATTCCAGGAGGCGGTAGCCCCGACATGGGCAACGTCAGCGCCAATGGGGCCTTCCTTTGGCTTTCGGGACGGTTCGATAACGTGGTCTATCGCATCGACACCAGCACGGGCGCGGTGGACAGCGTGGCCGTGGGAACGGAACCGCACGGCTTGACGGTCTGGCCTCAGCCGGGCCGCTACTCCCTCGGCCACACCGGAAACCTGCGCTAGGTAATCG
>JBEKVI010000029.1:0-55362 GCA_049514215.1 Burkholderiaceae bacterium | reverse complement strand
CGGCATTGCGCCCATCGATGGTCGGCTTTTGATACTTGTCCTCGTGCGGGAGATAGCCCCATGAGATATAGCGTCCCACGCCGCCGCCGTACTTGTCCAAGCCGATATCGAGGCCCATGCGCCAATAAAAGCCCAGGTCCGAGTTGGCGTGCGCGGGACTTTCATCGAGCCAGGCGAGGAAATCGTCATGGGTCTTGATCTGCTCGTAGCGCTCCAGGGTGCAACCGAGCCAGCAGGACTCGAGCCAGTTGCTCTTGAAGTATTCCAGAATCGACCAGGCGCGCGTCACATCGGACAAGGTCGGCGCGCACATCACGCCACCGGGAACCATGTAACTCGAATGCGGCCACTGGCCTCCCAGGAGGGCGTAGATCTCGACTGGCTTGCCCGAAATGGTCACGCCCAATTCGTAGGAGCTTCCGGTAAAGGGTGCGAAGCGCTTGACCGCTTCCTCATAGAACGGGCTCTTGCGGTACTTCTTGTTGGTCATGTCGATGGCATAAAGCCCATAGAAATAGCGCGGCTGGCTCTGCAGGCTTTCGGTCACCTGTCCGAGGTTGCGTGCAAGGATCGCATTGCGCGGCACAGTCGTTTGCCAGGCCGTATCGAGCGCCCACGCCGCGCACGTCAGATGCGAGGCGCCGCAAATGCCGCACGCCCGGGGTGTCACCACCAAGCCGGCTTGGGGATCCTTGTCGCGAAGGATGATCTCGAATCCCCGAAACAGCTCCGCCGAAGTCCACGCATTGGTCACGACACCATTGTCGATATCAACGCGCACGTCCAAGTCGCCTTCGACGCGACCGACCGGTGAAATATCTAATGTCTGAACAGCCATGATGGGTCTCTCCCGGAACGCCTCAAACGACGAAGATGTCCTGCTCGGCCCAGGCCGGTGAGGCGTTTTTCGCCGCACCGGTCAAAGCGATATAGCCCTTTTTATCCACGCCGGCAGGCAGGTCCTTGGGGACCCCCATCACCGTCTGGGTCTTAAATAAAGTGCCGGGCGCCAGGTCGAAGAACGGAAATTCCGGCTCCGTGCATCCAAGACATGGCATGCCCGAACGCGTCTTGGACGATTGCCGATTCCAAAGAATCCGATTGCACGGCGAATGGGTCATCGGGCCACGGCAGCCAAGGTCATAGAACAGGCAGCCCTTGCGCTGGCCGAACTCGGTCGCCGAGACCTTGTAGGCAAAGTGCATATTCCGGGTACAGCCCGTTTGCGTGAAGCTCTGGAAGAAGGTCTTTGGGCGTTGGAAGTCGTCGAGCGTGATGTCACCTGCACGTCCGGTCGCAACGGCGACCACGATCTGTGTGATCCAGTCGGGGTGCGCCGGGCAGCCTGGAATGTTGATGACAGGAAGCCCCGCCTTGGACTTGAATCCTTTACCAAGATATCCGCCGTGGTCTCGCTTGAGAAACTGAAGTCCGCGCGACTCGCTCGGATTCGGTGCGGTCGCTGGAATGCCGCCCCACGTGGCGCAGTCACCGATGGCGACTACGAACTGCGCTGCCGCAGACAATTCGCTCACCCAATTTTGCATCGGCTTGCCGGCAAAGCGATTCCACTGCCCGGTTCCGTTGGGTGCGGTCACGACCGTCCCCTCAAAGACGAAAATGTCCAAAGGGATCGCACCGGAGACGCAATCGCGCAGGATCTTCTGCAAGTTGTCACCGAGTTCCACCCCGAGCGAGGGATGCCACAGGACGTTGATGCCAAAGTCAGTGACAAGGTCACACGCGCTGGGCTCTTCTGCGTTCAGGAACGACATGGTGTTGCCGGAGCACGCCCCTCCTTGCAGCCAAAGCAGGTTAGCCATTTGAAGTTCCTCTCGGTTGGAATGCGCGAACACCGGACGCAACCAAACACGTTCCAACGACGAACCGGCGGCAGCGTTTGACGGGGCCCGATCGCAATAGCTATGCCATTGCGACGAACGCCGAAAAACACGAGATCAATCAGTGGATTACGCGCGCCTTGGGGTCATTGCTGCGCTGCGCGGCACGGCCGGCGCGCTGCAAAGTTGCTTTGCAGGGCCGAGCGATTCGCATACTTACTTTACGGCGCGTTGCGCAAGGGATGCGCTCTCGTGGGGGGCGTTATCCCTTCCGATTGCCACACACGGGACACTGTGCTTCAAGGGTGTAGCCAAACCAGATGCCCTCGCAGCGACTGCACCAGTGTCCGTTGGTCTGTTCGATGGAAAGACCGAGTTGGCGCGCCAACGGCGTCACTCCGAGATCCCGGAATCCTCCCGCGGTTCGCGGCGGCGCGACGCGCGAGTGGGGAAACGGATACGTGATGCCCCGCGCAGTTTTTGAGGTCGAGTCGTCGTCGGAATTGGACATGCGCACTCCTCAGATAGGCCCTCACCCGAATTTCTGGTCAAGCTTGTAGCGCTTGATCTTGTTGGCCAGTCCCACGCGCGAGATACCCAGTTCGCGGGCCGCCCGGCTATGGTTCCATTTGTTTCGAAGCAGGGATTGACTCACGAGGTACACTTCCAGCGATTCCACTTTCTCCTTGAGCGTGCCAAGGCCGTGGAGCACTTCGCGCGGGGTGTCTTGGACTCGCTCGGGCGCGACTACTGCAAACTCCGGCGAGAGTACTTTCATGGACAGAAACGCGCCATCCTCGGCAAGCGCGACCATGCGCCGCACCTCGTTTTCGAGTTCGCGCACATTGCCGGGAAAAGGGTGTGCCCGGAGCCGCTGCATGACATCGGCCGAGATGCCGGCGATCTTCTTGTGAATCGATCCCGCATAGGATTTCGCGACGTGGTCGGCAAGCACAGGAATGTCTTCAACGCGCTCGCGCAAGGGCGGAATCTTCAGTTCGAAGCCCCGCAGGCGATAGTAGAGATCGCGCCGAAATCGATTCTGTTCCATCAAGTCCTTCAGCGGTCGGTTGGAGGCGACGATGATACGCACGTTGGCATGACGCGTAAGGTGCGTTCCGAGCGGCTTGACTTCGCCTTCTTGCAGAAAGCGAAGCAGGCTGACCTGAAAGGATGGCGAGACCTCCGAGATCTCGTCCAAGAACACACTACCCCCGTCTGCGGCTGGAAACAGGCCCAGTCGATCGCTTACGGCGCCGGTGAACGCGCCCCGCTGATGACCGAACAGTTCCGACTGGAGCAATTCGTCGGGTAAGGCACCGCAGTTCTGGGCGAGAAACGGAAAATCCTTACGGGCGCTAAAGAAGTGGACGGCGCGCGCCATAAGCTCCTTGCCCGTGCCGGTTTCTCCTTCGATGAGCACGGGCAAGTCGGTGGCAGCCGCTTTGCGCGCGAGGTCACACACGCTCGCCATGCTGTCACTGGCGAAGATCAATTGATCGAATTCGTAACTCTCGCGCAGCAACTTCGTCATCTGATCGTTCTGGCGCCGCAGGACGGTGTCGGCAAATTTCAGTTCGCGGCTCAGATAACGATGTCGGCGCGCCAGCTCGCGGCTCTCCAGCGCCCGCTTGACGAGAAGTCGCAGATGATCGGTCTGCCATGGCTTGGGCACGACCTGATAGACCGCGGCTTCATTGATCGAGCGAATCATCTCCAGGTGGTCGGTGGGTCCGGTCAGAAGGATCCGGATGATCTCGGGGTGGGAGACGCGCAGCTCGCGGAAGAATTCGACCGCATTCGATTCGGGCATGCGTTGTTCACACACCACCAGATCGACTTCCTCATGATTGAGGATGTCCAACGCCGCCTCGAGCTCGGGCGCGACTAGGACGCGGTAGTCCTCCTCGAGACAGCCGCCCAAGTCACGACAGACCCCCGGATCCCGATCGACTACCAGGACCGTCCAAGTGCCGTCTGAGCGCATGTTGTCTGCTTTTCAAACTGTATAGTTAATTAGCAATCTACCACGGGATTCGATCGGTTTGAGCGGTCAACGGAGCGTCGCTTTCGGCCGATTGGCGAATTTTTAGCGGGTCGTTGCAGCGCCGCGCCCGTGTTGCGATGCAATGAAGGGTCGGGTCGCGCCGGACTCGGGGTTGCGGAGCTAACGCCAATCAAGCCCGAAGCGCGAGAGCGCCTCGCGCAATGCCGCGCTGTCGACTACCTTGGGACGGAACACCCCCATGCGTCCCTGGTAAGACTCGAGGGTTCCGAAGCGCTCGATTTCGCGGTAGTGCGACCTCCCCCGATAGTCGTCGACCAAGATGCGGCATCCGGGCCGAGACTGGAGATGCAGGAAGGCGGTCAAAGCGCACGCCACCCTAAACCTCCCATCGATGAGAACCAGGTCGGGTAATGGACGTCCTTCGCAGGTGAGCAGAGCCCAGGGAGCTTCAGGATAGTGACGCCAAAGAGCCTTTTTCGCCCGACCAAAAGGCTTGCGAATTACCGGCTTTCCCCAGAACGCGGTCAGTCCGATATCGCAGAAGAGATACTCGCCCCGACTGGTTGCCTCGATGGTCTGCTCGATTTTGCGGCGCACCGCCTGAAGAAAATAGGGATCGCTATCGACGCAGATGAAGGGCTTTCCGCTTCGCGCTGCCAGCAGCGTGCTGCCACCGCTGCCGTATTCGAGGTAACTCGTGCAGTTCGAGAGCGCTTCGAGAAAGAAAGGAAGGCTCACCTCGTCTAGGGACGGCTCGCCCGAGATTGCAAAACCCTTGAATCGCTGCACGTAGAAAAACTCGAGCAGTTCAATCAGGTGGTTCAGGCGACGAGGGACCAAACGGCGGGCCAGCCGCGCAACGTTTGCCGGGTTAGAATCCATACGGAAACAAGAAATCGAGCCAGCACTATACCTGCTTACAGGCGGGTGGGTTAGAGATGGGAAAGCATGAGGGCCTCCATGTGTGAAGCGCCCGAAAACCGGCCCATGGACCGTCGAGGGCGCCACCTCCGCCTGTTTTCTCTCTGCGCTCTAGTAGGACTTGGGATCGGTGTCGCTTCTGTGAGTGGCGCCCAGACCGTTCCCAGTTGGGATGTACCCGTCTCGACCGTGCGAACCGTCCTCAATGCCTGGGCTGATCAGGCGGGTTACGTCCTGGTCTGGCCCGAAGGCATCCCCGATTTCCCGACCCAGCAGGGACGCATTACGGGCGACTTTTACGCAGCCGTTCGCCAGCTGGTCACGGGCGCGGCGCATGGTTCCTATAACCTCTACTGCCCGCTTGCCCCGAAGTATCCCAGTACCGCCTATTTTCCCGACGCGCGTATCGAGCGCGACGAACACGTGATCCTGGTGTTCGCCTCACCCTCCAGTCAGAAATGCCCGCCTTCTCGCTAGCGTTGGGGGTCTGCTTAGCGGGGAATGAGCGCGAGTCCTCCAAATTCCTCTTCGCACTCGAACGGCTGGAGTTGATACGTCTCGTCAGAGATTCTCTCAGGTGCGGGAAACGCATCGCTCCACGCACGAGCCTCGAGCACTCCACTTTGCGTCTTGAGGGCATGGAAGAACATTTCGTGCGCAACGAAGTCGATTGCCGAAGGCGCGCACGTAAAAGTGATGACACGGCGCGATGTCGGTTGCCTCGCGTGCGCACCGGAGTCAATCACGACGACGGGGCGCCCCAACTCGTCTAGCGAGACGAAAGCGCCCAGAAACATGTAGGCGCCGCTGCGAACAGCGTTGTATTCCCGAACGCTGCTCGCGAGCTCTGCCAGTTGTACGCGCGTGTCCCATGAGAGCGTCTCCAAAATAGACTGCCCAGGAGGCGGCGAGGCTGGCGCCGATGTATGGTGCGAGCTCAGCATATTCATACCTCGGACCCCTTCGCAGTGTGGTCGCGCTCGAGATTCGAGCTGCATTAGCTGGCGTATCGGAGCCACCCGCGATTTCTTGACCATGTCTCCGCGGTGCCACAGGCGTAGTTCTCACCAGTGCGTAGGCCGCCTTCACTGGCCCGTAGGGAACGGGCGACTGCCGCCGAGTCCGGGTGGTAGGACTACTCAGAGGCGGCGAAATTGCGCCCTTCGTGAGCCCCTCAAGCGGCATGCCTGGATAGAGCGCGGCCTCGCTTGCCGCAAGAAGCACCCGCCCTTACGAGTGCACTAGGACCACGGGGTGGGCGTGGGAACGGCGCAAGGCGCAGGAACGTCAATGGTCGTGAAATCCGCCGGGCTTGCGATCTCGAGATATTCCATATCAGGCGAGTAATCGAAGAGGAAATGCACGATCCCAGGGCGCTGGTGCACACAGTCACCCGCCTTCACCAGCGTGACCTTTTCCTCGTACATGAAGCGAGCCCAGCCTTTGAGCATGATGACGATATGAAAATTGGTCTCGTGCCGGTGCCAGCCTGTGCCCTCTTCCGGCGGCAGATTCGCCTTGACGAGCTGAGCTACCACCTGACCATTGGTTGCCGCCGCAATGCCCAGATCCCGGTACAGGAAGAAATCTCGAAGACCACCGCCCAGAAAGGGCGTATCGCCCTCGCGGACATGGGAGAACTTCATTGGGGCCAACTCGGACGACGGGGATTCGACAACAGCTTCCATCGCAAGACCTCCTACAAGGCGCATCCAGGAAACCAGGCCCTAACCCCGCGCCAAAGAGTCGAACCGGCCGCATTGCGGTCCATTGTCCGCCCCGCCGATAGATCGGCCGGACCGTACGCCGCTTTTCGGCCCCCCGGGGTCACTCGGGGCACCGAATGCGTGCACTCGTCCGTACCGTTGCGGTGCGCGAACGCGTCTCTTCCGTCTCAGAACTCGACTTCGAGTTCGTCGATATCCTCGGGTTCTGCTTTGGCGGCTTTGACCCAATCCACCATTTCGGGCATCGCCATGATGCGCTTGCAGTAGGCTGCACAGGCTTTATCCAGCCCGACGTCGTACGTCAAAAACCGCGTCGCAACCGGCGCATACATCGCGTCGGCCATGCCCCGCTCACCAAACAGAAAAGGACCCCCGTAAGTCTTAAAGCAGCCGTTCCAGATGGTCACGATGCGTTCGATGTCCGCAGCTGCGCGTGACCAGATCTTGAACTTCGGGAAATGCCCTTTTAAGTTCATGGGCAGCGCCGAACGCAGTGCGCTAAACCCCGAGTGCATCTCCCCGCAGATGGCTCTGCAGTGGGCGCGCGCTGCGCGGTCCGCGGGCAAGAGCCCGGCACGCGGCTTGATCTCGTTTAAGTACTCGCCAATAGCCAGCGTGTCCCAGATCTTGATGCCTTCGTGTTCGAGGCAGGGCACGAGGATGGAGGAGGAAAGCAACAGGATTTCGGCGCGCGCGTTAGGATCGTCGGGCGCAACCATCCGCTCCGCGAAATCCAATCCGGCGAATTTGGTCAGCAACCATCCCCGCAGCGACCACGACGAGTAGTTCTTGCTGCTAATGGTCAGCGTCGTTTTCGGACTGGCCCTCGTGCCCAAATGCACCTCCTCCGATTGGAATTCCGATGGGCCTGACGTTTAAGGCTTGCAACGCCATTGCAAAGGGCGTGCCAGAATTCATCTAAGCGACGCGCCATTGGCATGCATATTGCGAACCGGGCCCTCGTTGCGCTGCCGACGGCCAAGGTGATGATTTATCAGGTTTACCAAACATATGCCGACCTACTCGAACCACTCAGGTGGAACGCGCATAGCGCTGCTCCGCTTCTGAACTGGTCCTACCGTGACCCCCGTTCGGCGGTCACGCTGCGCGCTTGGGCCGCGGCGTGCGAGATCTTCGGGGACATGAGACTCACTGATGCGCGTCCGCCCTTTGGGATCAGTCGCGTCCAATCCCACGACGAGGAATTTGAGGTAGAAGAAAAGGTCGAGTATTCCACCGCGTTCGGCTCGCTCTTGCATTTTGTCAAGAAGCCCGAGCGGACTCAGCCAGCGGTCCTGCTCGTGGCCCCCATGTCAGGTCATTTCGCGACGCTCTTGCGGGGAACCGTTCAGACGCTCTTGGCCGATCACGACGTCTACATCACCGACTGGCACAACGCGCGCGACGTGCCGGCGGACGCCGGTCAGTTCGACCTTAGCGACTACATCGCCCACCTGATGTTGTTCTTGAAGGTGATCGGCCCGGGCGCGCACATGATCGCGGTCTGTCAGCCGACCGTTCCCGCGCTCGCTGCGGCCGCGCTACTGGCAGAGGACAAGAGCGATGTGCAGCCCCGCACCCTCACGCTCATGGCAGGACCCATCGACACGCGGGTCAATCCCACCGAAGTCAATCGGCTCGCCCAGGAAAAACCGCTCAAGTGGTTCGCCACCAACCTGATCGGGACGGTGCCTCTGCGCTACCGCGGCGCCTTTCGCCGTGTCTATCCGGGCTTCGTCCAGATTTCTGCATTCATGAGCATGAATCCCGACCGCCACGCCAACGCGATGGCGGACCTGTTCAATTATCTGGTGGAAGGGGATCTTGAGAAGGCGCGCACCATCAAGGTCTTCTACGACGAATATTTCGCGACCGCGGATCTACCGGCAGAGTTTTATCTCGAGACCGTCGGTCGGGTCTTTCAGGACCATGCCTTGCCCCTGGGCGAACTCACCTTCCACGGGCGGCCGATCCACCTCTCGGCGATCCGGCGCACCGCGCTTTTCACTGTGGAAGGAGAAAAAGACGACATCTGCGCGATCGGGCAAACCTTGGCCGCGCAGGAATTGTGCATTGGAGTTCCGCCGTTCATGCGCAAGCACCACATTCAGACCGGCGCCGGCCACTACGGTGTATTCAACGGTCGACGCTGGCAGACCGGCATCTATCCGATGCTGCGCGAGTTCATCCACACCTTTAACTGACGGGCCAAGGCGGCTCCGGCGCCTCGGCGCGACGCCCCAAACTGTCAAAATCTCCTGCAATGGTGGTCAAGGCGTCGCGATCCGCATACGCTTGCTCCAAGCGCCTTGTCATTCGTAGGATCGGCACCTAAAGCGCAGTAGGATGGCTTCCCTCTGGAATCCGGGAAAAGCGCTTTCTTGCTGCTCAAGATGTTCCTGGACTTCAGTGGGAAAAACACTGGACGGGGGAACCATGCCGCGCTCCTCTTGCCCAATCGGTGCAGCAAAACTCATCCCATGATCTTGTTTCAGACCCGTTCATGAAGCCCCCGTCCAACCGGCGCACCGGCTTGCCGATCCGGCCCCGCCCGATCGGCGCCCTACCGATCGTGCTGGCGGCGCTGCTCGTTGCCGTCGCGACGGCGGCTTCCCGGTTGGCGACGTCTTCGGGCGACTCCCTGTCGCTCATCTGGCCGGCGGCGGGGATCGGATTCGTGCTCATCCAGGTTTGGGGCTGGCGGGGACTGCTGGCCTTGTCCTTGGGGATCGCTGCGTGGGCCATTCCAGCCTATCGGCATGCGCCCTTCATGATTGTTTTCGCGGTCGTGGCCAGTTGCATCGGACCGTGCGTGACTTGGTTTCTGGTTCGCTCGCGGTTTCAGGAGACCTACGAGCCGTTTGCCCGCACCTCCTCGTTGTATGCGTTCATGAAGGCTGAGGCACTGCTTGGCATTCCCCTGGGTTCACTCGTGGCCTGCATTGGTTTGTGGCTCGCGACCGACACCAAGCCGCTCGATATCCCCGTCATTTTCGTCGGCTACTGGGTTGTGGAATTCTGTGGTGCGATCACATTCGCCCCGGTGATTCATGCCGTCTTCGATGCTACGGGTCGACCCGATCTGCGCAGCTTTTGGCAGGAGGCCCGCGAGGCCATCCGCCGCGATTGGATCACGCTCACCGGAATGGCCTGCATGGCAGGATTGGGCATTGCCTCGATCCAGATCGGCCAGCCTGACTATGGGCGCGCGGTGCTGTACTTGTTGTTGCCACTTTTGGCGGTGAATTCCGTGCAGACTCGCGCCTTCCCCGGGCATCTGACGCTGCTTTTAGCCGCACTCGCCGTGCTCGTGAGCCGCGCCGTCGCCTCGCATCTGGGTCACTCCTCGCTTGAGAGCAACCATTCCGAACTTCTCGTCACTTCGCTGTATCTGGTGGTGATCGCCTGCACGACGCTCATTCTATTGGCGATCTCAAGCGAGAGGCGTGAGGCCCTCGAGCGCCTCGAGGAACAGGCGTTTCTCGACCCGCTCACGGGCCTGCTCAGCGAAGCGGGCCTGCACCGATCGCTTAGTCGCGCGGTGCAAAAGCATAATCGAACGGTCGGCTTGGTCAGCGTGCGCCTCGTCAATGAACAGGCGGTGGAACAGCTACTGGGAAGTCCCGCCGTAGTTGAGATGTGCCGGCGCGCCGGTGGCGCGCTCAACACCCTTCTGGCCGCACCGACCTGGGGACGGGTCGGTCAGGCCCGCTTCGTCGGGATCATTTCCAGTGTGACTCACCTCGATGCCCTCATGGCTGCGGCGCAGGCCATCGTCGCCGATGCCGTGGGACGTGAAGGTGGGACGGTATGTCATCCGGTTTGGGCTGTGGCCGCGGCCCGCGGCAACAGCGGCGTGCAGCTCTCGGCCGAGGTTCTGCTCGCTGCCCTGCGCGACGCCGAACAACGCTCGACCGTCGATGGCAAGTCGGCGATCCTGGCGGTCGACCAGAATGCAGCCAGTTTGCGCCTGACGCGCACGCACGAGTCCGAGCGGGTGCGCGAAGCCATCGCCGCGCGTCGCATCGCCCTGTACGCCCAGGCCATCATGCCCAATACGGGAACCAATCGGCTTCAGCGCGCGAGCATCGAAATTCTGACCAAGCTCGAAGCTGCTGATGGCGGGACCATTGACGCCATCGACTGGCTGCCTTTAGCGATGCGGGAAGGGTTGATGCCCTCATTGGATCTAGCCGTCTTACGCGGGACCTTCGCCTGGTTCACCGCGCATCCCAAAACGCTGTCCCAGTTTGAGTACTGCGGCATCAACCTATCGGGCTCCAGTGTCGGCGATGCGGATCTGGTTCGCCGCGTGCGCGAGGCGCTGGTGGAGAGCCGACTGCCTCCAGGTAAATTCATGTTCGAGATCACCGAGGGCCAAACGATCGCGCGACCTGCGCGCGCGGCCGAGACGATCCGCTCGCTGCGCGGGATGGGCTGCAAAATCGCCATCGATGATTTTGGAACGGGACTAGCTACCTTCGACTATCTCAAGCGCTTTGAGATCGACTGCATCAAAATTGACGGCTCGTTCATCCATGCGTTGGCCAATAACGAACTCGATGCGGCGATCGTGAGCTCAATCGTCAACGTCGCGCGGGCGATTTCGGTCAGAACGGTCGCCGAGTACGTGGGAGACAACTCGACCCTCGAACTCGTCACGCGCTTGGGCGTCGATGCGAGCCAGGGTTGGGCGATCGGGCCGCCCCTGCCCCTGGCCGAGTATTTCGCCATGGCATCGACCGCCGCCGCCGGCGCCAATGTCACGCCCTTGCATCCGCGACGCGTGGCGCAAAGCGGATAAAAGAGGGTTTGCTTCTCCCGCAAAATCGTTCATAGTCAGCCTCGGCGACCGGTATCGGCTCTTCGCAGAGTCCGAAGCCGAGGCGCATGAGAGGAAGCGACTATGCTCGATTTCATTACAGGCTTGTTCTCTTCGGACGGGTTCCTACCTCACGGCCACTGCTTCTTGTGGACACCGGGTGTGCTTTGGACTGATGTGATCTCCGATGGTCTCATCGCCCTGTCCTACTATTCGATTCCGCTCTCGCTTTGGGCGTTCTTGAGCAAGCGGCGAGACATTCCGTATCCCGGACTTCTGGGGCTTTTCGCCGTCTTCATTTTTGCCTGCGGCACGACGCACATCATGAGCGTCGTCGATATCTGGCAGCCGCTTTACTGGCTCGACTCGGGTCTAAAGGCGCTCACGGCCGCCGTCTCGCTCGTGACTGCCATTGCGCTTTGGATCCTCATGCCGCAGCTACTGAACCATCCCAGCCGCGCCGAGCTGGAGGCCACCAATGAACGCTTGCGCAAGGAGATTGAAACCCGCACCCGGCTCGAGCGCGAAATGCACGAATTGAATCACACCCTCGAATACCGCGTGCGCCAGCGTACCGATCAATTGCAACGACTAAACAACGAGCTGCGGCTGGAATCGACCGAGCGCAGGCGCGCCGAAGAGCAGACCCGCAGTTTGAACCTGAATCTGGAGCAGCGTGTGACCGAACGCACGATGCAGTTGCGCCTGGCCAATCAGGAACTTGAAGCATTCAGTTATTCGGTCGCGCATGACCTCTGGGCGCCATTGCGTGCGATCGACGGCTTTTCCCAGGCGCTGCTCGAGGATTTTGGCGATCAGATTCCTGAGGGAGGCAAGCGCTTTCTCGGTCGGATTTGTGCGGCCAGCGAACGCATGGGCATGCTCATTGACAGCATGCTCGAACTCTCCCGCCTTACGCGAAGCGACATCTCGCGCAAGTACGTCGATTTATCTGCGATGGCGCACAGCGTCGTGGAAACGCTGGCTGCGGACCGGCCCAATCCCGGCACGACGGTCGATATCCAGGGCGACCTTTCCACCGAGGCCGATCCGAAATTCATGCGCATCGTCCTGGAGAACCTGATCGGCAACGCGTGGAAATACACTTCGAAGAATCCGGAAGCCCATATCGAGTTTGGCCGCCTTCCCGAAAGTGCCCAGCCGGAGGCCACCTGGTTCGTGCGCGATAACGGGGTGGGATTCGACATGCGCTATGCCGAGAAGCTCTTCGGTGTCTTCCAGCGTTTGCATACGGAGGCCGAGTTCCCCGGCAACGGAGTGGGCTTAGCGACCGTACGTCGCATCCTCGCCAAGCACGGCGGTCGAATCTGGGCGGATGCTCAGGTCGGTCGGGGTGCCACGTTCTTTTTCACGGTCGGAGGGGGTGAGGCGACGAGTTCGATCGAGTCGCACCCAAGCACCCCGCTCGAAGAGGCTCCCAATGTCCAGTCGCAGTAAGCCTATCCTGCTCGTCGAAGACAACCCGGATGACGAGGAGTTGACCCTGCGCGCGCTGAGTCGAAACCCGCTGGCCAATCACATCGAGGTCGCTCACGACGGGAGCGAAGCGCTCGATTTTCTGTTTTCGCGGGGCCGTTTTTCGGATCGGGATCCGGAACTGCCGGCGCTGGTGCTGCTCGATCTGAAACTACCCAAGCTCGACGGCCTGGCCGTGCTCAAGACCATGCGCGAGCACGAATTCACAAGGCGCGTGCCGGTGGTGGTGCTGACCTCGTCCAAGCAGCGGGAGGACATTGTCGCAAGCTACGATCGGGGCGCCAACAGCTATGTGCGCAAACCGGTCAATTTCAAGGACTTCTTCGAGGCCGTAGCACAGCTTGAAGTCTACTGGCTTGCTCTGAATGAGGCCCCCGAGTAGGTCGGAATCGCACGCCAAGCCCAGAGCAGTGCGCTTAGGTGTGAACGAGGCGTCCGCCAGCGAACGACCAGTTCTCCCAAGAAGTCTCCTTAAAGCAGACCATGACGTTTTCCGGATTCAGACCCGGATTGGCTGTCAGATTCTCGATGAGCTCCGAGAGGATTTTCTTTTTGATCTTGACGCTGCGTCCCACCGATAGAAGGATTTCGATCAAGACGAAGTCCGGCGTACGAGGACAGGCCGCGTCCGGATAGATCGAATCGAAGCGGAAATCGACTGCGTCTAATTCCAAAACCCTCTGAAAAAGGTCATTTTGCGGAACGCCCGCAACGACCAGGGCCTTGTGCACGCCATCAAGCACGGCATGCTTGAATTCGCTCGATTTGGGCCGCCGCACGGTCAGGGTCACCAGTGGCATGCCATCCTCCTCCTCAGTGGTCGTTGCGACCTCGTTATGGGCCCCTGTGAACCATCCGCAACCGTTTGGATGGATTCTACGGCGCGCCTTGCATGACATGCGCTTCGCCCCGGCGAACGCAGCGAGAGGTATTATGCCACCCGAGCCCACGCTACGCAGCGAGCAGACCTCAATGCAATGCGCCCCTTCTTTGTGCCGAGCCCAGTGCCAAGGGATCGGCCCGCTGCAAAGCGGCACTCGGGGGCGTCGGGCAGGATCGCTGCATGCGGCGCTCCGGGTCTGGGCTTCGGGGATTCGAGTCCGCAAGGCCTCGGTAGTGTTGCAAATCGTCGACGGCTCAAGGCACGCTGACGGCCCGTTCAGAACGTCCTAGGATCATCCATGATGAAGCCATCAATTCGCATTCTTTTGATCATCTGCCTTTGTGCTTTGATGGGCGCCGGTATACAGGAAGTGATCGCACAGATCAACGTGCCTCGCGCACCCAAGATCGGTTACGTCGACGCGGACCGCATCCTGCGGGAGTCCACCGCAGCCAAGCTGGCGCGCACCAAGATCGAAACCGATTTTGCGCCGCGTCAGCGTGAAATCGAGGCCTTTATCGCAAAGAACCAGCAGCTCTCGGAGGCTTTCGATCGCGACGCACCGACCCTGCCGGAGGCGGAACGGGCGAGGCGCCAGATGGACCTGCTCAACGAGGAACGCAAGGTCCAAAGGCTCCAGCGGTCCTACAGCGACGATTTCAACGAGCGCCGGAATCAAGATCTCGGGATCCTGCAGGACAATGCGAACAAGGCCATCCGAAAAATCGCCCAGACGGAAAACTATGATCTCATCGTGCAGGAGGCCACCTACTTCAATCCCCGCATTGACATTACCGACAAGGTCATAGCCGAGCTCGGCTCCGCCTCGAAGTAGGCGGAACTATCCGATCGGACGCGCCTCGGAATTGCCGAAGGACGACAAGAACGACTCCAACTGAGCGTGGCCTAGAGGCTTGACGAAATGCTGGTCAAAGCCCGCAGCCGTGGCCCGCTCGAGATCGCTGCGGTCGCCATAGCCTGTCAGGGCGGCCACCACCGGCTGATGGGCGAGGACTCCGCGTAGGGCGCGCACGACCTCGTAGCCATCCATACCCGGCAATCCAACGTCACAAAAGATGACGTCCGGGGCGAAGCGGGGAGCGAGTTCCAGGGCCGCCGGGCCGTCTAGCGCCTGGGCGACCTCAAAACCCATCATCTCGACAAGCATCGCCAAAGAATCGTTTGCATCGACGTTGTCTTCAATGATCAAGACGCGGCGCTTACTGGAACTCACCATACCTACGATCACCCCAAGAACAAAACTTCAGACCGATCCCCACACGGGATATTATCCGGGCAAACGCCTTGCGTTGCAGCCCACCGGGTTCCGGCGCCCGGAGACGGCAGTACACTTTACAAATTGTGACGACGCTTCGCAACACAGTAAGGGAAATTCCTTTCAATATCACGCCTGTTTTCAAGGCGAATAACGCAGACTTGCCCAAATGACAATCCCAGACCCCGCGACAACGGCAAACTGGCCGGAGGTTGGCGAGCACATCGCACAATGGTCCGAAGAACTCGCCCAATATACAGAAGATTCGGCCGCGCTCACGCGGACCTATCTGACTGCCGCGCATCATGGGGCGGCGCAGCAGCTCGAGGGCTGGATGAGAGCGTCAGGGATGAGCGTCAGGAGGGACGCAGTTGGCAACGTCATTGGCCGTTACGAAGGCCGCAAGGCCGGCGCACCAGCTCTTTTGACGGGATCCCACTTCGACAGCGTACGCAACGCCGGCAAGTTCGACGGGACGCTGGGCATTTTACTGCCGACTGCGGTCGTCGCCGTTTTGAACGCGCAGGGCAGGCGATTCGACTACGCTCTGGAAGTCATCGGGTTTGCCGAAGAAGAAGGAGTTCGCTTCAAATCGACGCTTTTGGGTAGTCGCGCCCTTGCAGGGACGTTTGACGCGGCGGTTCTTGAGAGTCTGGACGAGTCCGGCAGTTCGCTGCGCGAGGCCATTGATGGGGCGGGCCTCGGTTTTACGCACCGTGATATTGCCAAGGCCGCCTACCGCCCGGGCAGCGTCTTGGGCTTCGTCGAGGTGCATATCGAACAGGGCCCGGTCCTCTTGAATGCGCATCATCCAGTAGGCATTGTCACTGCTATCGCCGGTGCGACGCGCTTCGTCGTCGAACTCACTGGTGAGGCCGGCCATGCGGGCACGGTTCCCATGGATGTGCGTCGCGATGCTGCCATGGCGGCCTGCGAGATGGCCCTCGAACTGGAGCGCTACTGTCGCAGCCATTCTCATTTGGTGGGAACGGTTGGGCAACTTGAAATTCCGCACGGGACGGCCAACGTGGTCCCCGGGCGGGCGCGCTTTTCAATCGACATGCGCTCCGACGATGATGCGATTCGCGCGAGCGCCGCCCGGGACACGCTTGCGATGATGAAGGAAGTAGCCGCAAAGCGGCAGATCGAGTTGAAGGTAACGCCCACGCACGAGGCGCAAAGCGTACCCTGTGCCCCGGTCTTGCAAGGGCGACTCGAACGTGCCATTGCCCAGGTTGGCTTGCCCGTGCATTACCTTCCTTCCGGTGCCGGCCACGACGCGATGGCGATGGCGCGCCTGACCGATGTGGCGATGCTGTTCGTGCGCTGCGGCAATGGCGGAATTTCTCACAATCCGAAAGAGTCGCTCGATGCTGCGGATGCCGCCATTGCAGCGCAGGTCTTCTTGCGATTTATTGAGCAATTTGGGCAGTGTTAGGGGGCCCCCAAAAGGGGGGCCTAACCGTTGGCTCGAACCCAACTCGAGCCGCAGCGTGGCAATATAGCGTCGTTAGCGTGCCACAGTGCGGACAGCGCGTCGTGCAGCAACAGCGGAAACGATGAGCCTTCCTCGACATCGGGCGAATATTCCCTTACGCTCTGACAGACAGTGCAATGGTCTGCTCGTCACTCACCTCGATTTTGAGTCTGAGTCAGCCCTCGCTGACAACCGGCAATAGCGCGCCCTACTAGAGAGATCGCAGTGAAGAAGGACACTCTCACGGTTACCGAAGTATTTCGCACCCTGCTCGTCGAAGAAAACGCGCCGGGAGAAGGCGTGAAAACCCCGGTGTCGCCACGTTCCTTTAACCGGGACGACTTGGCCTCGGCCCTGGACCGGGGCGAATTCGAGATGTACTACCAGCCCAAGATTCGCAGCCTGGATCGCTCGATGCATGGCGCCGAGGCATTGCTGCGCTGGCACCACCCTGAGTACGGGCTCCTCACGCCGGACCAGTTTCTGCCGCACGCGGAGGCAACCGACTTCATCCAGGAGCTAGGTGCGTGGGTGGTGCGCCAGGTGGCCCGCTTTAACGCCCAGGTGCGGGAGTCGCATCCGAGTTTTCTCGGGCGCATTTCCCTCAACGTCTCGCCTTCGCAATTCAATGATCCGGCCTATCTCTCGGCGGTCTTAAAGGCCACGGAGCGATTTTCGTTTCCCAACCATCTCCTGGAAATAGAGTTGACGGAAACGGGTGTCCTTCGCGACTTAAGTCAGGCGGCCGAACTGATGAAGATGATTCGAAGCTACGGGATCTCGATTGCCATCGACGACTTCGGGACCGGCTTTAGCTCCTTGCAGATCTTGGCGCGGCTACCGATTTCGACGGTCAAGCTCGATATCAGCTTTATCCGCCAGATCGTCCATTCCGACGTAGACCGAAAAATCGTGCGCAGCCTGCTGGGCCTGTGCAAAGAACTCTCGTTGGCGAGCGTTGCCGAGGGTGTGGAAGACGACGAGCAGGCGAACATCCTGACCGAGTGGAGTTGCGATTTCCTACAGGGATTCCTCTTTTCCAAGGCCGTCCCGGAAGGGAAATTCCTCCCGCTGATCAAGTAGCGTTGTCCGCGCCCCGGATTGGCTGCTCCCGTGGCCGCAACGGCCGTCGGATGCGGCCCTCAAAAAAGGGCAAATTCCCACAATCCGGTAGAATCGGGAAAAGGTTAATCGCGCTCCTGGGAAAAACCCAGGAGGCTCCTAACCCGTTATCCCAGAAACGAGCGCCAGACCCGGCCCTGGCCTTCGCGGCGCCATCCAGCCTAGCCTTTTCATGTCCAGCCTACTCTTAAGTGCCAGCGAGCTGGTCGACTTCCATGACCGGGCGATCGTGGACCCGAATGTCGGTCCCCCCTATGCTGCGCCTCTTTGGGGCGCGATCGCGGCCAACCATCGCTGGAACTGCCTCCTGTGGGCTCAGGAAGATCAAGCCCGGCGACGCGATGTGCCCGATGCGGAGATCGCTGCCAACAAACGCGCCATCGATGGTTACAACCAGAAGCGTAACGACGCGACGGAGAAGGTGGACGAGCTCCTCCTGCTTCAATTGGCCAAGGTGCGGGCAGAGCCGAGCTCCAGGCTCAATTCCGAAACTGCAGGCAGCATGAGCGACCGACTTTCCATTCTCGCGCTCAAAGTGTTTCACATGCACCTTCAAACCGAACGTACCGACGCGAGTGCGGAGCACCTCGCGCGATGCGCCGAAAAGCTCGCTCTGTTGCGCGAGCAGCGCAAGGACTTGGCCGGCTGTCTAGACGACCTTCTGGCCGATTGCGTCGCGGGGCGGGCCTACTTCAAGGTCTATCGTCAGTTCAAGATGTACAACGACCCCGCGCTCAATCCCTATTTGTATTCCGCTCAGACCGGCTCACCTCCGTGATGACTTCTCCTTCAAGCGACGACGCCGATCCTTTGGCACCCCTACCCGGCTTCCTGGTCGCACAGCGCACCTGGTTCGATCGATTGGCGGCGCGCCCGCCCCGCCTGCTCTTGGTCCAGCGCGACAACATCGGTGACCTGGTGCTTGTGACGCCTTTCCTGCAGGCCCTTCGGGCATGCCTTCAGGACGCGACCATCGATATTCTCGTGAACTCCTACAACGAGGCCGTGATTGCGCGTAACCCGCATCTGACGCGCAGCTACACCTACGTGAAGGCCAAGCATCGCTCGCCGGCCCAGTCGCTGGCGGCCGTGTACTGGAACACGTGGAAATTGTGGCGCACGCTGCGCGCGAATCAGTACGATTTAGCGATTCTCATGACGGGCCGATTCGCGCGAAACAGCCTGCGGCCCGCTCTGGCTGCCCACATCCCCCTGGTTGCGGGGTTTGTCGACGCAAGCGCCGAGGCTAGCCGGATCGATCTCGGAATCGCACCGGATTCGATTCGCGAACGGCATGTCGTGCGACGTACCGAGGCGCTGCTCGATGCCGTCGTGCCGGCGAGCCTGCGCCAGCGGTTCTGGCCTGGGGAGCTACCCCCTTGCGAGGTTTTTCCCGATGCTGACCGGGTCCGCAGGATCTCCCGCGAGCGCGAGCTGGTGCTAGGAGCCCGGCAGCGCCGCGTGGTGGGAATCCACATGAGCGCCCGAAAGGCGGATCAGCGCCTCAGTGTCGCAAAGTTCGTCTCGGTGATGCACCAACTGCACGCGCGCACCGACTGTGCCTTCATGCTGTTCTGGGCGCCGGGAGGACAGCAGAACCGCCAGCATCCTGGAGACGACCTCAAAGCCGAAGAACTGCTCGCCCTCACCACGGGTTTGCCGGTCTTCGCGCACAAGACCGCGGACTTGCCCGACCTCATTGCGGGATTGGGCCTCGTCGATCTTCTTTTGTGCAGCGATGGAGGCGCAATGCACCTTGCCGCAGCCCAGAGGATTCCGATCGTGGCGATGTTCGGCAATTCGGACCCCGATATGTGGTTTCCGTGGGCCACGCGATACGAGGTCTTACGCCCGGACACGCACCGTGTCGATGACCTCGAAGTGGATGCCATCCTCGCTGCCCTGTCCGGTCTTCTGTATGCACCGTCGGGACCACTGGTCGGAGAGTTCAAGCGAGCCTGAACGCAGATTGAAGATCCTGATTCTTAAGCGAGACAAGCTCGGCGACCTCTTGTTGACGACCCCATTGTTCGCGGCCTTGCGCGCACATTTTCCGACGGCGCGCATCGATCTTCTGGCCAGCGACTACAACGCCTGGGTGGCGCAAGGCAACCCCAGTCTGAATCACATCTTAAGTTATCCGCGGGTGCGCGTTGGCAAGCGATTCACCCCCGGTGCCGTCCTCACTCAGGCGCGCCTTTTTTTTGCGCTTCGACACGAACGGTACGATGTCGTCATCGTCGCTCAAGGCGAGGATTCACCGCGGGCGATCCAACGTGCGCTATGGACGGGCGCCCGACGTGTCATCTCGTACGTCGATGCGGCACATCGCTACGATCGCCGCCTGACGGATCCCTTGCCGCCTCCCACGACGGGCCACGAGGCGCATCGCATACTCGGACTTCTCGCGCCATTGGGGGTTAGCGTCCCCGCGCATTTGGACGCCCCGTGGTTCGCCCCACCCCAGGCCAGTCTCGAGGGGGCTTGCTCCTGGCTTCAAGAAGCGGGTCTCACCCCGGGAGGCTACGTCGTCTTGGGACTGGGCGCGCGTCGCGCGCGCAAGCAGCCGAGCACGCTTCAGATCGTGCGCTGGGTCACATGGCTTAAGCAGGAGCGTTCCCTGGATACGGTCTTCATGTGGACCCCAGGCGATTCGGGCAATCCCCTCTATCCCGGGGACGACGCCATCGCGCAGCCGGTACTGGAGGCCAACCCACTCGGCCTGTTTCCGTTTCGAGGACCCCTTATTCCAGCCATCGGGCTCATCTGGAGCGCGCAAACGAGCATCTTTCCCGACAGTGGCCTCATGCACTTCGCGTCGGCGAGCCCGGGAGGAGTCGTGGGTCTGTTCGGCGACGAACCCGCGTTTGCGCAAAAGTGGGCGCCGCTTGGGCCGCGCGCGCGAAGCCTGGTGGCTCCAACCGTCTCGGCACTCGACGACGCTGTGCTCTTCGCAGCGCTGGGGAGTCTGGAAGACCAAAGAAAGCGCGCCGCATCGGGAACTTGATCACCCCCGATCGCCCCTTCTTGGCCGCTCCAATGGATTCGAGGCTAGGCGATGCCCATGGATGGGCGGGTGCGGCAAGGTCGCGCTAATTCTCGTTGACCGGTGCCCTCGCCTGCGCGCTGATGAGCAGTTCAGCGACCAGGTCATGGATCCCTTTCACCGTCGCCTCGTCGCGGCTCGGACCCTGCAGGATGAGATCGGCACCCGCCACAATCAAGTAGGTCGTGATTGCCAACAGGCGAGAACGGACGGGGTCGCCGGTCAGACGGGTGTAGAGCTCCACGGAGCGCGCATGCCGCATTTCATCGGACTGGCGCAGTACGGCCGCTGCGTATTCATTTTGGCGGGCCAGATCCCTAATCGCGAGTTCGATGCGGATATTGCGATACGAGTTGCGACCTTCATCGAAATTGATGTCGAGCGAATGCAGCAGGGCCGCTTTGGGATCGTCTTCGGTGATGAGTCGCTGCCACGTTTCCATGCGATGGCGGCGAAAGGCAAGCCAATGATCCAAGAACGCCGCAACCAAGTCGGCGTGATCGCGAAAGTGCCAGTAAAAACTGCCCCGGGTCACGCCCAAGCGTTTGGCCAGAACAAGTATTCTCAGATTCGCGAAGCCGCCTTCGGCGACCGCGTCGGAGGCGGCGCGTAACCACGCGCCTCGATCGAGCAGATCACGATCAGCCCGTTGTTTGGGGGGCGTCAGTCGCGCGTCGGCCATCTTCATTTCGGGCTCGCCTTGGCGGGGTGGGATCGGCTCACGGGATCCTGCGAGGCCAGGCGCGATTCAACGGATCATCGCGCCGCCGTCGGCGACGATCGTCTGACCCGTCATAAAGTGACCGGCGCGACTGGCGAGCATGACGGCGATGCCGCCAATGTCATCGGGTTCCCCGATCCGGCGCAGTGGCAGCTCACGCTCGACCATCGCGCGAATCTTGGGATCCTCATGGATTGCGCGGGCGAAGTCGGTGCGCACCACGCCTGGGGCGATGCAGTTCACACGGATGTTCTCGGGGCCCCATTCGACAGCGAGATTGCGCGCCAGCTGCATGTCGGCCGCCTTCGAAATGTTGTAGGTGCCGATCACCGAGGATCCATGCAGCCCTCCGATCGAAGACACAATAATGATGACGCCGTCGCGCTTGGCCGCCATGTCCTCATGGACCAGATTGGCTAGCCAGATTGAGCTCAGCACATTGTTGTGCATGACCTTCACGAAAACCTCGTCGCCAAGTCCCGTGGTCGGACCGTAGTACGGGTTGGTCGCCGCGTTGCAGACCAAGATGTCAATCGGTCCGCATTGCTCGCGTGTCTGGGCCACAAGGCGCTCCATCTGGGTCTTCTCCCCGATGTTCGCGGGGATGGCGACGGCCTTGCCCCCGTTCGCGCGAATCGCAGCCGCCACGGCTTCGCAGGGTTCGGCCTTTCTGCTCGAGATCACAACGTGCGCTCCGGCGAGCGCCAGTTGCTCCGCGATCGAACGCCCGATGCCCCGACTCGATCCGGTCACGATCGCCACCTTGCCTTGCAAGTCGAAAATCTTCATGGAGCAAGAGCCCTTGTCTCGTTGGCTTTCTACCCCACGAGGACGTCCGGGGCTCCCAAACAGTAGTGTATTGGGGGGCACGCGTCAAGACGGATCCGGAAAAACGGAAATCAAAACACGCCTGCAATCGCCCCCTAAAGCGGCCTTTTCAGATCAGCTCGGGCTGATCTGGGCGAGGCTGCGTGGCGCGCGGCGCGTGAGCTGGGCGCGCCCGCTTGCGCTCAGATTCGCGCCTGTGGTGCGCTTACGCAATGGCCTCGGGGACATCCTCGTAGTCGCCGCGCTGCGTGAGGTCACGCGCGGTTCGCATTCCGGCGAGTTGGAACAGAAGACTTACAACGCACGCCACACCGAGATTTAACACGAGGGCGTACAACGCCGCATACCCGGGTATCGTGTAGCCGAAAACTTCCAGGGCGAAGTTCGCATTCTTGAAGCTGTTCTGATAGGCAACCCAGCTTCCGAAGGCGATGCCAGCCAACCAGCCGAGCAGGAGCGCGCGGTGATCGAGAGCCCGGGTATAGAGCCCGAGGAACACCGCAGGCAAGGTCTGGATGATCCAGATGCCTCCTAGCAATTGCAGTTGAATCGCGTACTGTTGGGGCACGCCCACGATGAATACCAAGGCGCCGATCTTTACGATCAACGACACCAGTTTGGCCACGCGCGTTTCCTGCTCGGGTGTGCAATTCGGGCGCAGATACTCACGATAGATGTTGCGGGTAAAGAGGTTGGATGCCGCGATCGACATGATCGCAGCGGGTACCAGCGCGCCGATGGCGATGGCAGCAAAGGCGAGCCCCACAAACCACGACGGGAACATGGCCAAAAAGAGGCCGGGCACGGCGAACTGCGCCTTGTAGGTCGCAAAATAAGCCGCGAATTGCGGCATCTTGTCCACACCCGCCGCGTAGGCCATAAAGCCAAGCAGCGCGAGCAGTCCCAGCAGTAGCGAGTACGCCGGTAAGAGCAGCATGTTGCGCCGGATCGTGTTTCCACCCCTCGAACTTAAGATCGCCGTCACCGAGTGCGGGTAGAGAAAGAGCGCGAAGGCCGAGCCCAGGGCGAGCGTGGTATAGGCCGAGAAGGCATTCAGGTTGTCGCCCGAAGGAGCCTTTAGAAGCAGCTTATCAGCCGGAATCTTGGCGAAGATGGCACTAAATCCACCAAGCTTGGCCGGGATGACGATCATCGCCGCGATAATCGTGATGTAGATGAGCGTGTCCTTCACGACTGCGATCAGCGCCGGAGCGCGTAGGCCACTTGTATACGTGTAAGCGGCGAGAATCACAAAGCTGATGACAAGAGGGATTTCTCCAACGAAGCCCTCGGTCGGAAATCCCAGAGCCGCGATCACGACCTGGATGCCGACCAGCTGCAGCGCGATATAGGGCATCGTTGCAATGATCCCCGTCGCCGCAATCGCCAGCGCCAATGTCGGGCTGTCGTAGCGTCCCCGCACAAAGTCGGCAGGAGTGATGTAGCCGTGCCGTTTGGAGACGGCCCAAAGTCTTGGCAAAACAAGAAAGCCGAAAGGGTAAATGAGGATGGTATAGGGAACGGCGAAGAACCCGACGGCTCCCGCACCAAAGACCGCGGCGGGTACGGCGATGAAGGTGTAGGCGGTGTATAGGTCGCCCCCGACCAAAAACCAGGAGACCACGGTTCCGAAACGCCGCCCGGCTAACCCCCACTCGTGCAACGAATTCAGATCCCCGCGCCGCCAGCGGGCCGCAAAAAAACCCAGCAAAGTGACCAGCACGAAAAAAAACACGAAGACGACGATCGCCACGATATCCATTGGGTCCGGTTCTCCGCTTTAAGGCTTCGTCATGACATAGACCACGCCGATCACCGCAGAGCAGATCAACACCCAAAGGAGTTGGTACCAGTAGAAAAACGGAAACCCGAACCAGGTCGGCTCGACCGAGTTGTAGAAGGGAACCCAGAGCGTCGCCAGGTAAGGGAGAATCAAAAGCCAGTTCCAGGCCCTGCTGCGCTCTTTGTGCATTTATTCGTCCCCGAATGGATTCATTTTTGGTCAGCGCGGGCGTTGCGCCCGTCTTTGTAACATTTTAGCGCGTCGCCTGGGCCCTTCAGCTCAGGGTTATCCCGAACCCGATTGACCAGACGATCGACCAGGGACGCAGCCTTGTGCGGCAACTAGTGGAACCACCGGTGCAAAAACGAGAGGTCACAGCAGTTGCCAAGATACTCGACGGCAAACCAGGTCAGAAAACCGCACACGACCCAGACTAAAAGACACACAACCAAGAGACGACCCATCTTGGGAGAACTCGACTTTGCCGCCATGATCTCGATCCTTCGACAACAACATTCTTGCAAACAGCGGCGCTCCCGCCGATTTCGCGGGCGCCCCTGCACGGCCGGATCGACCCGGCCGCTGGGAGCTAGCGGCGCAACATCACGGACGCTCGTACCAGTCCGATCACCATTTTAGAAAGGAGCGCCATATCCCACGGCATGTTGCGGCGTCGCACGTCCAGGAGAAGCGCAACTCGCATCTGATCGCTGTCGTTGAGGACCTCGTGGCGGTAGGTGTCGTCCCAGAGCAAGGACTCGCCGTCCCCGATGCGGTAGTCCACTCCGTCGATAGTCAGTATCGCCGCAGCACGCCCGTCTGCCGCGCGAGGGACGGACAAGCCCAAGTGAAAGCGAATGATGCCGCGAAACGGTCCGCGGTGCGCCGGAATGTGTTTATGAGGGTCAAGGAACGAGAGAGACGCAGAAAGGACATCGGGACAGGCGTCCAACAACGCAGCCAGGTGTGGACACAAGTTACGGTTGCGCGCGATGCTGGCGCCGTAAGCTTTCACGATCAGGATCCGCCAGTCGTGACCATCATTGGCCGAAATATCTTCCTGGGAAGGCAGCACCTCGTGAAAACGCGGCACGTTTTGAAGGGTGGAGGCCACCTTTAGGGCCTCGTCGCGCAACTGCGTCCAGGATTCGATGAAACGTCCCGCATCAGGGAAGTAGACCCGAGGATCCAGTACGGGGGGGCCCGACAGTCGGAGATCGTAGACGCGGCGCACCAGGGCTCCGGCCTGGTCGTACAGGACGTTCATGAAAATTGCATCATCATTTTGTGGCGGGCGGTGCTACGGACTGCGCCCCGGATCCCGAACGGATATGTTTCCGACTTGCTCATCCAGGGTCCGCCCGGCGGGTCGACGCCTGACGAAGGCAGAAGTGTAGCGCAGCCGCACAAGGCCGAAGGCGTGCGGCAACATTTGATGACGATATTTTGACAGGACTTGCGTCGGGCGCCCAGAAGCGATGGCCCCCCGTGGCGGACAGGGCCGTCGGCCCTACCCTTGAGCCCTTAGCGGGGAAGGCGCTCCCCCTTTGACCCGCTTTTTGCCTGTAAGCCGTTGATCTTTGGCGCTCTCAAACAACCCCTGGCCCGATCAGTAGGAGCGATACAAACTGGGAAATTCGCTCTTCAGGTTAGCTACCTTCGGCAGATCGTTGATCACGATATAGGGGTTTTCGGGATGGAGCTTCGCGTAGTCCTGATGATAGGCCTCGGCCGGATAGAAGGCGCTCAAAGGCGCGATCTGCGTGACAATCGCCGAACCGTACACTTTGGCCGCCGTCAACTGCTCAACGTAGGCATGCGCGATATGCTCCTGTTCGGGCGACGAAGTAAAGACGGCCGAGCGGTACTGCGTGCCGGTGTCGGGACCTTGACGATTTAATTGCGTTGGATCGTGAGCAACCGAAAAGAAGATCTTCAGCAGTTGTCCATAGCTGATTTTGGCCGGGTCGTAGACGACCTGCACCGATTCAGCATGCCCGGTCGTTCCCGTGCTCACCGCCTCGTAAGTCGGGTTTTTTACCGTTCCACCCGAATATCCCGAAGTCGCGCTGACGACGCCGTTGACATGCTCGAAGACAGCCTGCACGCCCCAGAAACAGCCGCCGGAGAAGACCGCGGTGCGTGGAGGACCGGCGACTAAGGCGTCATCGACCTTGGGATCGGGCAGGCGCGCGGACTGCCCCTCGGCCCCCGCCACGCCACAGGCCGCAATCGCAATGCAAAGCGACACGCCCGCCAGTGAGCTCAGGTTCTTCCAGTTCAGAATATTCATCATTGACCTCCGCGATAGGCGATTGTTTCATGAGTCGATCGGCCTGCCCTTACCTTACAATGAAATGGCTCGGAACGCCGCCCGGTCGTCCTTCGGGCACACGCTTTGCTCTGATTGCTGTGCCGCGCGTCATTGCCCCAGGAAAGGAGTGTCAATGCGCATTGCTCTCACTCTGCTGGTTGCAGGGTGCGTCTCAGCGGGTGTTGAGGCTCACGTTCCGAGTAGTCGAGAATGCCTGGAAGCCGGCGATTTCATCAAGAACGCCGCGCTGGGCCGCGATAACGGACTCACGCGAAATGCCTACATGGAGCATCTGCTTTCCGATCTCCAGTTGATCCGTGCTTTTCCTGTGGAATCCCGCTGGTTCGTTCAAGACGATGAAGACGCGGTGTTGCTGGTACGCGCCGCGCAAAATGTCTTCGACGACCCGCGCAGTCCATCCGAACATCAGTCGGCGTTCCTGAACCAATGTCGGGCCTTGTCCGTCCCTGACGGCGCTTCACCGCGTTCCGGACCCTAGATTCCTCCGGAAAACCACGAGCAGCGGGCCACGCACCGCAGTGGCCGAGAGCTTTGTCACATCGATGCTCCAGAATGGTTTGGGCCGCTCGGAATGTCCGCGCGCATCCCGGCGTTTGCCCCTTTTGATCGCTGAGCGAAGTTCACACTCGCCAAGTCACGATGCCCGACCTCACTTCGTCCACCTCAGCGACACGACGCCTGAGAGACCGCGGCGCGCTCCTGCTGCGCTGGTTGCGCGGACAGATCGACCGCTGGTGGTATCTCCCCTGCCTGGCCGTCCTTGCAGCCTTGGACATGTTCGTGTGGATCGTGCCCACCGACTTTCTCGTGATTACGGCGACGCTCTTGCGGCCCGCCCGGCGCAGCCGGATCGTGATGTTAGTCGCCCTGGGCTCGGCCTTGGGCATGTTCGCCTTCGCTTGCGGGATCGAACTCGGGGGCCCGGTTTTCCGTCGCCTTTTCGAATTGACTGCCCTAAAAGAAGTCTCTTGGACCGACGCTCAAGCGGTGGCGAGTCGCAACGGTCCCTGGGCACTTTTCCTTGTCGCGGCAAATCCTTTTCTTCCACCCCAGCCAGCCATCGCGGTGGGAGTATTGACCGGCATGCAGCCGGCGGTCGTGTTCATCGCAGGGCTGCTCGGCCGACTGTGCAAGTATGCGGTCTATGCCCTCCTCGCAAGTCGCGCACCCCGGCTATTGCGGCGTTGGACCCGGCGCGGCTAAACGGCGCGGCTAAACGGCGCGTGCGGCTTAATCTAGTAGATCTCGGGGACGAACATTTCCAAGGGAACGGGGCGACGGTGATAATCCTCGTGGTGCACGCGCTCCGGAAGAATCACGGTCTCGTGAGGAATCTCTCGGTAGGGCATTTGATTCAGTAGATGGTGAATGCAATTCAGGCGCGCCTTCTTCTTATCGACCGCCTGGACGACCCACCACCGCGACTCCGGAATATGAGTGCGCTCGAGCATGATTTCCTTGGCCTTGGTATAGGCTTCCCAACGCCGCCTCGACTCGAGGTCCATCGGACTCAGCTTCCACTGTTTCAAAGGGTCGTGGATGCGCGCCAAAAATCGATAGTGCTGCTCGTCATCGGTGATGGAAAACCAGTACTTGATGAGCTGGATCCCCGAACGCACGAGCATTTTCTCGAACTCGGGGACCGACCGAAAGAATTCCTCGTATTGATCGTCGGTGCAAAAGCCCATCACGCGCTCGACGCCGGCGCGGTTGTACCAGCTGCGATCGAAAAGCACGATTTCCCCCGCAGCGGGGAGGTGGGCAACATAGCGCTGAAAGTACCACTGACTGCGCTCGCGCTCCGTTGGCGCCGGCAGCGCTGCGGTTCGGCACACGCGCGGATTGAGTCGTTGCGTAATGCGCTTGATCACCCCGCCTTTGCCGGCTGCATCGCGTCCCTCGAATAGGATGATGACGCGATGGCCCGTGGCGACGACCCAGTCCTGCAGCTTGATGAGCTCACACTGGAGCCTAAACAGCTCCCGGAAGTAGCTGCGCCGCTCGAGATCATGTCGCGCGTGCTCTACCCCTTCCTCCGACAAATCGCGATCCTCGATCTCCATTTCGAGCTCTTCGTCGAGATTGTCGAGGAAATCGCGATGCAACCGGCGGACCAGTTCGTCATCGTCCCGAAGAGGAGTCTCATTCATCGCCTGGGCACCCTTGGTTGGTCGGAGCGAAGTCAAAACCTTAAGAATCGCATGTCTCTTATGACAGTATTGTGACACTGGCGATGCCCCGCAGTGTCGCCTTCTTAGAGGAATTCGACCCGGATATCCACGGTCGAATGCTTTCCGATCGCATCGAAGTGCCGCTCGACCCAGGCCTGTGCCTCCGTACGGCCGGCATCCCGCAGTTCGCAGAGAAATCCCCATTCAGGGTCGGATTTCGATGCCACGCCATAGCGCGCCATGAGGGCGTCTGCACGGATCGAGTGGATCCGCATCAGTTTCATTTCGTCTTCACCAATTTTTCCCGATTCGATCAAGTGGGTGACAAAGGCGATCGCGCGCATCTCCCGCATGAGTGATGAGTTAAAGCTGATCTCGTTGACCCGATTGGCAATGTCAGACGCTGTCTTGGGCAGACCCTGGCGCACGATCGGGTTGACATGGACGATGAGTACGTCGGCCGACTGACAGTCATAGATCAGCGGAAAAATGGCCGGGTTACCCATGTATCCGCCATCCCAGAAATACTGACCATCGATCTCGACGGCCTGGAAAAGCTGGGGCAGACAGGCCGAAGCGAGTACCGCATCAACGCTGACCTCGCTGCGCTCGAAAAGGCGGATCTTGCCGGTTTCGACATTGGTTGCGCAAAGATAAAGCTGGGCTGCGGTTTGCGCGCGCAACTGTTCGAAGTCGACCGCCGCCTCGATGAGGCCTCGCAGCGGATTGATCGCGAGTGGATTGAATTGATAGGGAGACAGCGCGCGTGTCATGGTTTCGAACGCCCAGTAAAGCGGTGAGTGCGCAAGCGGCACATCGCGCATCCATGAGGCGAACCAGGGCCCAAAGACCAAGCTCGGACGCGCCGCTTCGGCTACGCTCCTCCAGAAATCGTGGAGAGCTTCTCGAGCGCGGTCGGCTTTTCCCTCTCTTAAGCCATGCGCCAGAACCACGGCATTCAGACTACCCGCAGAGGTGGCGCTGATCCCCTCGAAGTCAATGCGGCCATCGTCGAGCAAGGCGTCGAGTACTCCCCAGGTGAAGGCGCCGTGCGCGCCTCCTCCTTGTAGCGCGAGGTTGATCGACTTGGGCGCGCGCGCCCTAGTGGATGCTTTCGCTGCTCGGCCCGGACCCGCCTTTTTTCTTGTCATAGAGTGTGCCCCCGCCCACTTGCGACTGCCATGCACAATGTTTTTTGCCTTATCCAACGGCCTTAAATACCGTCCCGGCTTGCCGGTCTACCGGGAACAGGGCACCTAGCGAGAAGGACGACCGTAGACCGCTGTAAAACTGGCCTTCGCCAGAACCGCGTCCGTAGGGATATATCCGACCCGGTCATCGGGAGGTTTCACCGCAGCGATGCGCAGTGCATAAATGGTAAAGACGTAGTGATGGGGCCGCTCGCCAGGCGGCGGGCACGGACCGCCGTAGCCCGTCTGTCCGAAGTCATTTTTGGCCTGCCAGGCGGGCTTGGGTAACAGGGAGCGTTGGGGATTGCCCGCATCCTGGGGAAGCGCGCTGGCCTCTGCAGGAAGGTTGTAGACGATCCAATGCCACCAGCCAGCCCCACCTCGGGCATCCGGATCGAATACGGAAAGGACGAAGCTCGCCGTACCCGGCGGCGCGCCGCTCCAGTTTAAGGAGGGTGTCACGTTCTCGCCCTGGCAGCCCATCCCTTTGAACACGAATTTTTCCCCGATGGTCGAGCCGGCGGCGACGTCCTGGCTTGCCAGGACAAACGCGGCGCGCGCCGGCGTCTGCGCAGACGACGCGGTCACAGCGACCAGGAACATCGCTGCAACAAGCCCCCGAACCCTTTGAAATCCGTGTTCCATGCTCAGTCTTCCCCGTGCACGCGTCGGCCCGATCGTGTCGATCCAAAGACCGTCATTTCCTCATGCCCCGCACCATAATGGCTTCGCGGCAGGGCCGTGTCCAGAATGCTGAAAGCCGGGGACGCTCTCCTTCCGGACCGACCCGGCCGTTTGTAACGGACCTCAATCGGGCTAATGGGTCGAAAGATTACGCCGATATTGGGCTGATGCGCGAGCGCCGGGCCCTGTACGAGTTCGATTGAGTCCGGCCGATCGCAGCATTATTTTTACAAAAATGTGACTCTGGAGGATCATGATCGCCTGGAGCCATGTACCGTTCGCTGGGAGAACTCTCGTTGGCCAAGTCAAACGGGAAGCCGGGAGCTGTCGCTTCTCCGGTTCACCCTGCACTGGTTTCCTTGAAGGATCCGGGGCAGTTCCTTTGGGCTCAGGAAGCGCTTGGGATCGTCACTTGGATTTGGGACCTCCAGGCAAACCAGGTCTGCTGGTTTGGCGACCTCTCCATCCTGCTAGGTGTTCCTCCAGGGCAGTTTGACGGCTCCTTTCTGGACTACGAGCGCCACCTGCACCCGGACGATCGGGATCGTGCGCGCGAGACCCTAAGCGAATGCATCACGGGAATTCACCCGCAATACCGATCCGAGGAACGGGTTCTCTGGACCGACGGCTCCATCCACTGGCTGGAGACGTATGGACGGGGGGAGTACGGCCCCTCGGGCCACGCGCAACGCATCGTGGGCGTCGTCAAGGACGTCACGGACCGCAAGAATATCGAGCTTGCGCTCGCGCAGTCCGAAGAGCGCTTTGCCAAGGCGTTTCGGGCCAGTCCGTTGGCCATTCTCGTGACGCGACTCTCGGACGGTCTGATTCTGAGCGCCAATCCGAATTTCGAGGAGATCTCGGGATATGGCCCTTCCGAAGTCATCGGACGAACGACCGGCGAACTGGCTCTGTGGATCGATGCTGACGAACGCATGCGCTGGTCTGCGGAGCTCTTAGAGCATGGCCTGGTGCGCGACTTTCCGGCTCAATTCCGAACCAAGGACGGTCGCGTCGTCTTCCTTTTGACCTCCTCCGCCCGACTCGATCTCGACGGCGAGGCCGGCGCGATCTCACTGTCGCGGGACATCACCGAACAGACCCAAGTACAGCGCAAGGCGCTCGAATCCCAGACCCGGTACGCGACCATTTTCGAGATCTCTCCGGAACCCATGGCGATCACCCGGTTCGAGACCGGGGCCATCATCGAGGTCAATTCTGCATTTGTACAGCAGTTGGGCCGAAGCCGTGAGGACACCCTCGGGCGGTCCGGTCGCGAGATCGGAATCTGGGCAAACATGGGCGATCGTGAGCGCGTGCTCAATCAGATCAATGACGTGGGCTTCCTGTCGAACTTTGATACGCAATTCGTTCATTGCGATGGCTCCACCCACGACATTTTGCTGTCGTGCTCGATACTGCAGGTCGAAGAACAGCCGTGCGTGGTGTGGGCGTGGCGCGACGTAACACGCCTGCGCTCGATCGAAAGGGCGCGCGCAGAGAACGAGCGCAGGCATCGCGAGGAGCTTGTCCGGCTCGCCAACGAGGATCCCCTTACGGGCCTACCCAACCGGAACTGGCTCATGCAGCGATTGGCGAATGTCGTTGAGCACTCGCGACAACGGCAGTCCCGCTTTGCCATTCTCTTTGTCGACTTCGACGGATTCAAGCGGATCAATGACTCCATCGGCCATGCCGTTGGCGACGAACTCCTCAAAGCCGCAGCACGAAGACTCGAACACACCTTGGAGGAGAAGGATCGCGTCGCGCGTATCGGTGGAGACGAATTTACGGTCATTCTGGAGCGCCTAGAGGACGAGTCCGAAGCCGTCGAGCTCGCCAGCCGGATGGTCGAGGCCTTCAGCCGTCCTTTCCAGCTGTCGGCCTACGAACTGACCATCGGGATCTCGATTGGCATCAGCTGCTTTCCCAAGGACGGGGACAATGGCGACGATCTCCTGCGCAGCGCCGACATCGCGATGTACGAGGCCAAGGCCAGCGGCCGAGGTCGCTATCACTTCTACACCGACGCCCTGTATCGGCGCTTGACCTCGCGTCTGGAAACGGAGCGTGCGCTGGACGAGGCTTTGACCCGCAACGAGTTCTGCCTGCACTACCAACCGAGGGTCAGTGGGCAGGACGGCCGACTCATCGCCTTTGAGGCGCTCCTGCGCTGGAACCACCCGCGCCTGGGACTGGTCTATCCCGGCCGGTTTATCGAGCTCGCTGAGGAAACCGGACAGATCGTGCGCATTGGGGAGCACGTGATCGAACTGGTGTGCCACCAGCTCAAGGAGTGGGGACGGAAGGGGCACCCCGTGTTGCCCGTCTCGCTAAACGTCTCGCCCCAGGAATTCCAGCGCACAGAGCTCATTGCGGCTCTTCAGGCCGCTTTGGCAAGACATGCCCTCGATCCCCAGCTCATCGAAATCGAGATCACCGAATCCTCCACTCTGGGTCCTCATTTTGACGCGCAAAGGCGGCTGGCCGAGTTGCGCGAAATCGGGGTGCGCGTCCTGATCGACGATTTCGGAACCGGCTACTCCTCGCTATCCCAACTCCAGAAATTGGACGTCGACGTCCTCAAGATCGATCGGTCTTTCACAGCAGAACTGTGCCGAACGACCCCTGGGGAGGTCCTAGTCCGCACCATCATCGAGATGTCCAAGGCATTGGGGATGGTGGTCGTGGCCGAAGGCGTGGAGACGCCAGAGCAGTTCCAAAAGCTGCGCGCTCTCGGTTGCGACGAGATGCAGGGCTTTCTCATTTCGCGTCCGGTCGAGCCCGATAGGGTGGAATCCTTGTTCCCCGGGTTTGTCCTCGATTCCCACGAGCCTTCTTAGGCGCTGCCCCAAGAGTCCTTGGAATCAACGACCCGGCGTCCAAACCGCCGCGCTCGGGTAGTCGCGCGCCCGCGACAATGCTGAACGCGGCAGCATGGCGTGGATCCCTTTGTTGCCATCGACGAGTTGGGTGACGCGTAAGTCACACGCGAGGCTGCACAGCGTGTAGGCACGCGTTGCCGACAGGTCGGTCAGCTCGCCGATAAGCTTGATCATGTCGCGAAGCGCATGCTTGGCTGCATCGTCCAGATCCGGGTCGAAACCGAAGGTAATGTAATGGCTCGCAGTCAGGGCGCGTGGCGCGCGCAGGCCGAAGTCCTTGTGCAAGATCAGCTCGAAGCGGCCTGAAAGGCAGGTCTCAAGCGCCGTCAAGCAGACCTCGCCATCACCTTGCACACCATGTCCGTCACCCGCCGAGAACAGGGCACCGTCTGCCCAGACGGGAAGCAGCAGGGTCGTGCCCGCCACGAGCTCTTTGCAATCGATGTTGCCTCCGTATTCGCGCGGCTCAATGGAGCTCACTGCCCCATAGGACGGCGGCGGAGCCACGCCCATGATTCCAAAAAAAGGCGCAAGCGCGAGTTCCGTTCCCCAAGGAAGGGTTGCAACGCGGCGCGTGCGGTCGATCGGGATGTGCATCCGGGTCAGTTGCGGGAAGTCCTCGGGAAGCGTGCCAAGCAGCGGGCGCTGCACGTTATAGCCCCAGTCAGTGCGCAGTTCGACCGAATGGATCCGCACCTCAAGCGCGTCACCCGGGACCGCGCCACGTACACCGATCGGACCGGTCAATATGTGGCCGCGCATGCGTGGCTTCAGTTCCTCGTGAATGGCGCGATGCTCGGCAAGCACGCCCCGACCCGATTCGGGCATCTCCTCGGGGCCGCCGGAGACGCAGTGCAGCGTGACCGAGTCGCCCGACTCCACCACGAGCTGAGGCTCGAGGGCAGCATCGAAGTAGCCCCAGTGGACCGTCTTGGGTGAAGACGCGAGCTCGTAGTGCTTGGACATGATGCATCCCGGTAAAGTCGGAGGAGCGCTCGCGTCAGGGGGTCCGACCTTCTGCGCGCCTTCGCAGACCCGATTCTTCCAGATTTTGGTCCAAGGTGCCGCAGAAGCACCGGCCCAGCCTTAGTGTAGTTTGACTTGGGGCTCCGTCGCCCGCCTTAAGCTGTGGGAGAGCGCGTCCAATGCCGTTTTGATCCAGCCATGCAAGGCGAGCATATGCATCTGATAGAGGGAGCGGTACATGAGGCGCGCAATCAGTCCCTCGATGAACATGCTGCCGCCGATCAATCCACCCATGAGACTCCCCACCGCTTGCTCGGTACCGATCGAAACCAAGGAACCGAAGTCGCGGTAGCGAAAAGGCCGGGACTCGCGTCCGTGAAGCCTGTCGCGCAAAATCCGAAACAGATAGGAAGCCTGCTGGTGGGCTGCCTGCGCTCGTGGGGGAACAGATGTATTCTTGGTCCCCCACGCACATTGCGCACAATCGCCAAGCGCATAGATGCGGGAATCCAAGGTCGTTTGCAAATGATCCGTCACGACGAGCTGATTAATTCGGTTGGATTCGAGTCCATCGAGATTCTTCAGCAGATCTGGCGCCTTGATCCCCGCTGCCCAGACCACGAGATCGGCCGGAACATGTTTTCCACTGGCCGTATCGATCCCTCCAGCACTGACATTGGTGACGCGTTCACCGGTCATGATATCAATGTCGAGCTTCTCAATGAGGCGGGTCACGGATCGGGAGATTCTCTCGGACAGCCCAGGCAGAATGCGATCGGCGCCCTCCACCAGCGTGATTCGAATGTCGCGCCTGGGGTCTAGGCCATGAATGCCGTAGGCGAAGAGCACCTGTGCGGCATTGCGCAACTCGGCCGACAATTCGACGCCGGTTGCCCCGGCGCCGATGATGGCAATCGAAACGCGCGCCGCTTGTCCCTGTTCAGCGCGCGCGTTAGCACGTAAGCAGGCAGCGACCAACTTCTGGCGGAAGCGCTCCGCCTCGTTGGGCGAATCGAGCGCAATCGCGTGCTCCAGCGCGCCCGCAATGCCGAATGTGTTGATGGTGCTTCCGACCGCGATGACGAGAAAGTCATAGCGGATCGTTCTGCGGGGCAGCATCGGCTGGCCGTCCATGTCGGGCATGGCCGCGACCGTGAGCGTCTGATCGGCGCGGTCGAGTCCAATGAAACGCCCCAGTTGAAACTCGAAGTGATGCCACATTGCCTGGGCCGCGTATTCAAGACGATGCAAGCCAATGTCGAGGCTGCCTGCGGCGACCTCATGCAGGTGCGGCTTCCAAATGTGAATGGGGGATTGATCGATCAGGATCACGCGTGCTCGCTTGTGGCGGGCAAGCTTGTCCCCCAGACGCGTGACCAGTTCCAAACCGCCCGCCCCGCCTCCGACCACGACGATGACCGGCTGGGATTGATTCGAGTTCGTCGCGCTGCTCCCCAAAAAAGGAATGTCGATATCGCACGCCGCAAGCCCGCTTGGCGCTTTTATACGAGCTGCTTCTAGGTTTATTCGCGTCCGTTTTAGGTCTAGCTCGACCAGTCGGGCGCGCGCTTTTCCAGGAATGCGTCGATGCCCTCCTGACCGTCGGGGCTTACGAGGTTTTCGGCGATCGCCCTGCTCGCAAGCGCGTAGGCGTCCTCGATCGTCATTTGTAGCTGCTCATAGAAGATCCGCTTGCCCGTGGCCAGCGCGGAGGCTGATTTGGAACACAACAGATCAGCCAGGCGCATCACCTCCTCGTTGAGCATCGGCGCTGGAACGACAGAATTGATGAGGCCTATCTGCAGCGCGCGCTCGGCACTGATCATCTCCCCGGTCAGCAGCATTTCCATCGCATGCTTACGTGATACTGCGCGGCCCAAGGCAACGCTTGGCGTCGAGCAAAATGCCCCGATATCGACACCGGGGGTGCCGAAACGCGCTTGCGCGGATGCCACGGCAAGGTCACAAGCGGCGACCAGCTGGCAGCCCGCCGCTGTCGCGATCCCGTGAACCTCGGCGATGACGGGTTGGGGAATCCGTGCGAGGGTCATCATCATGCGGCTGCACTTCAGAAAAAGATCCTCCACCGCATCAACCCTGTCCATGGCCCTGATTTCCCGAAGATCATGGCCCGCGCAATAGCCCCTTCCCTTGGCTGAAAGAATGACGACCTTCACGGATCGGTCATGGGCGATACGATCGAGCGCTGCCTGAAGCGCATCGATGAGGGCAGCCGAGAGCGCGTTAAAGTGGCTGGGTCGGTTCAGGGTTAGGGTCGCCACGCCGTGCCTTCGCGTCTCGAGCAAAACCGGTTCGGCATTTAGGGCGGATGGCTCCACTAGAACTCCTTTTTTTTCGGCCCGATCCGAAAGCTCGCAAGGCCTCGGCTCGAGCTGTTTTGAATTCGGACTTTGCATGAGCCCGAGCAGCCCGTCAATTCAGGGGATGCGTGCCTAGTGAGGACCGGAGTCGGCCCCCGCAGCGAGATAACGTGCAAGCAGCTTGAAATCATCATCGGTTAAGGGATACACGGCATCTGGCATTGCTGCCACGCCGCCGCCCGTGCGTGCCCCGGACTTGAAGTCGCGTAGCGCCTTAAGGAGGTAGTCTTCCCGTTGGAAAGCCAAACGGGGAGCCGCCTGCACTCCGGTGTAGTGTTCACCGTGACAATTCGCGCAGCGATTGGCCTGCGCGAGCTTCGCACCAGCTTCCTTGGTGGCGGGATCCAAGGGCTGCGCGGCGGCCGAAGCCGGTGGTAAAGACGCATAGTAGGCGCCCAGATTGCGCACGTCGGTGTCGGTAAGCGCCGCGACCAGTGAGGCCATCACGGGATTCTTGCGCACGCCACTACGGAAATAGACCAGTTGCCATTGGACAAAACCATCGGGCTGTCCGGCCAGCGAAGGCGTTCCAGGCTGCTCGGAGACGCCCGCAGGTCCATGGCAGGCCGCACAGACCGCGGCCTTCTGTTGACCCGCGGCGACGTCGGCGGCATGCGCGTGCGTAAACAGCCCGAGCGCGAAGAGCCATGCAAGTCCGAGACGCATTGATTTGAGCCTCATCGGCGTTTTATCCCAAGAAACGAAAAAAGAGCAAAAAAAATGCCCGCCGCCGAAGCGGAGGGCATGGTGCCTAAGAACTGCGCGCTATTTGCTATAGCTGATCTGGTAGATCGCACCGGCCCAGTCGTCGGCGATCATGAGCGAGCCGTCGGAGGCGAGCAGGACGTCGTCGGGACGACCCGCGTAGCCTCGATCTCCCTCGATCCACCCCGATGCAAACACTTCCTGCTTCACGGTCTTGCCATCCTTGTCCGCGATCACGCGCATGATCCGGGCACCCTGGTACTTATGGCGGTTCCAGGATCCATGCTCAGCGATGAAGATGTTGTCCTTGTACTCGGCGGGAAATTGACTGCCCGTGTAAAACTTCATTCCCAACGGTGCGACGTGGGCGCCAAGCTTGAGCACTGGCGGCGAAAACTCCGAGCACTTGTGTCCCATTGCATACTTGGGATCCGGCAGATCGCCCTGATGGCAGTAGGGATAGCCGAAGTTCTCCCCAATCTTTGCGATGCGGTTGAGCTTGTCGCTGGGCAGATCGTCACTGATCCAATCGCGCGCATTCTCGGTAAACCAGTACTCGCCGGAACGGGGATCGACTGCGCCACCAACACTATTGCGAACGCCCAAGGCCACGATTTCAGCTTCCGCGGTTTTCGGATTCACGCGCCGAATCTGGGACGTGCTCGTGGGCGGAAGGCACTCGTTGCAAGGCGGCCCAAAAGCGACGTAGAGCCAGCCATCCTTGTCAAACGTCAGATACTTCCAGCCGTGCGGCACGTAGGGGGGCATGTCGTCGTAGACGACTTTGGGCTCTGGCATCTTGTCCAGCTGCGACTCGGCGTTCTCGTATTTCAGGATTCGGTCGATGTCGGCAACGTATAGGGCCCCATCCCGAAACGCGATTCCCGTGGGCATTTTGAGTCCCGTGAGAATGGGCTTGACCTCTTTTTTGCCGTCGTGGTCCCGAATGGCGTAAACCGTGCCCACGCCAAACGATCCGACGAAGAGCGTGCCCTTGTCACCCCACGCCATCTGGCGCGCGCTGTTTACGCCCGATGCATAGACCGTGATCTTGAAACCGGGAGGCAGCTTGATCTTCTTTATGGCGGTATCGATCTCCTCTGCCGACATTCCCGTCGCGGGACCCGTTGGCACGTTCAACCCTTTTTGCTGTTGCGTCTCGTCGCCGAGAAACCAGTCGGGGGGCGGATGACTCCAGAATTCCTTGTTGGTTGAGTCGTAGTGTTTCAGATCCTGGGCGAACGCAGTACCTCCAGGGATCAGGGCCATGCCCGCGACAATCGCACAGGCCACGAGAACACCGCGACCGCAGCGAGCCCTCAAAAGACGATTCGACATAAACGTTACCTCCTCCAAACGACGCTGAATTATTGTTTGTATTCACTCCCGCCAACGGCGCCGATGATTTCACATGTGTGCAGGGCGCGCAAGACGATCGTAGGAAGAATTCCCGAAAGGCGGAAAATTTTTTGTGCTCGCTGCGTCGCAACAAACGCTCTTTAGGCCGCAGCAAGTGCGCCTGTGCACGCAGCGCGTGCGGCTATCGTCCCTGCGGATGATCCGGCTGCGGTCGATCGGCAGCAGCCTCTAAGGCTGCCGGACTTTGACTAGCCTCCAAAAAACTCGAGCATGAGAAACGATTGCAGTTTCGCCGTATCCTCGAGCCGCGCCGATTGCACCACGACGCGCCCCAAGCGATGCGAATCAAAGTTGAAGTCGCCCTGGTAGTGCGTGCGGATCAACTGAATCATTCGATTCACGACAGCAAGCTGGACATTGCCCCCCGGTCCCGCGTCGACGTCGATGATCTGCAAGGTACTGTTGGTCTCGTCGGTGGTCCAGCCACGAAAGGAAAACTGCGCGGTGCGTACTCCCATGCTCCGGATCTGGAAAATGCCGCTTTCGCCTTTGCCGGCGCGGGCCAGCTTCTCGAGATTTCGCTGCAGGTTAGCCTGGGCCACCTGATCGGCGCTCGGCTGAGCGTTTGCGGCCTCAGCGGCCGCATTTTCTGCGGCCGCGCTTTGGTCTTGCTCTTGACGACGCTGACGAGCCGCACTGACCATCGCCATCATATCCACAGGAGGGGTCTGTGGCTGAGTGGTCTGGGGCGGGGTCGGAGCCGGTGCGACCGGCGCGACCGATTGCGGGGAATTACGCTGCACCGTGATCACCGTCCTCGGTCGTGTCAGCGGTCGTGACTGCTGGACCGCCGGCTTGGGCTCTTCTTGAGGTTCGGCAACGCTCGGCGGCGGCGGGGGCGCCGGAGCCGGTTTTTGGGTGGCAAGACGCACTGCAATGCCAGGTCGCTGGTTGGCGCTGGCTCCAGAGCTGACATCGAGAATGTGCTTGATGACAAAAAACAGAGCTCCGAGGTGGAGCAGGATGGAAACCAGGATCGCCAGAGCGAGGCTGCGACGCACGCGCAGTTCGATGAAAACGTCCTCGCGCGACCACCCCATCCACTGGTCGTGCGGCGGATTATCGAGAACAGAGGCAGGCGGAAAGGGTTCCATCACGTGGCAAGGGGTGGTCGGGCAACCACCTCGCTGCTCGAATTCGAGGCGAAAACGATCGCAGATCGCATTAGGTGGCGCGATGCATGCCGAGCGCCATTTTACCTAGCTTTCCATGCGAAAAACGCGCCCAAAGCAGCAACACGCCTGCGGTTCGGCCCAATATGTCGCATCAATGCCCCAAAAATGTAACGAAATTTGAGTATTGCGCTCCGCAACTCGGTGCTGTGCGCCGCAGCCACGGACAAATCACCCGATACGGTGCTGCTCAAGGGTCGGTGATCCGCTTTCTCGATTCCTCGGCGCTCGCCTCGCAAGGGACTTGGGGCTCGGGCCTCAGATAGCCCAAGATCACTGAACTGATGTGGGTCAGTCGGTTCGCCCGCTCCGCTGGCGCGCGCAAATCGCGCCCAAAAATCACCGACAGCGTATAGCTATTCGAAAGATAGAAGTAGGCCTCGCTTGCGATCGAGATATAGAGCTGCACGGGATCGACGCCCCGACGGAAGCAGCCCTCCTCGGCCCCGCGCTCAAGCAGCGCCTTGAGCCTTTGCACGAGCGGAGAATGCATCTCGAGAATTTGCGCCGAGCGCTTCAGATGGGCGGCACGGTGAAGATTCTCGCTATTGAGAAGGAACAGGAATTCGGGGTGGGCAAGGTAGTACTCCCATGTGAACTCCACGAGGCTGCGCACGGCCTCGGGTGGCGTGAGCTGGTCTAGCTTTAATGCCGTCTCTGCCGTTCGGATCTGTGCGTAGGCCAGCTCCAGCACCGCTAGGAACAAGTCGTCCTTGTTCTTGAAGTAGTAGTAGATCAGTCGCTTGTCCACGCGCGCGCGCTCTGCGATCCGGTCGACGCGGCCGCCGCCGAGCCCAAACTCGGCGAATTCGTCCGTCGCCGCCAGCAGGATCTGGTGCCGCGTGCGGTCGGCGTCGCGCGCGCGCGGCGCGCCGCCTGTGCCGGGATCCGCTATGCGCATCTCTTGAGCATGTCCGATCGCATCCTTGGCTGTTGAACCTAGACGACCGCGCGATGGCGTGCAATGACGGTATCGAGCACCTCACCACCCGGGCGCTGCCACCAGTCCCGTTCCGAAAAGATCTCGACTTCCGAGTAGCCATCGAATCCGGCCGCTTCGACCCAAGACCGGATCTTTCGAATCTCGATCACGCCGTCTCCCATCATGCCGCGGTCTAAGAGCAGGTCGCGGGTGGGGACTAGCCAATCGGAAACGTGGAAAGCCAAGAGGCGGCGCCGACCTGCGCGTTGAATCTGGGCCTCCAGTTTCGGGTCCCACCAGACGTGATAAACATCCACAGCGACGCCCAAGCGCTTCGATCCGTCTGGATCGATCGCATCGCACAGGTCAAGTGCTTGCTCGAGCGTGTTGACGCAGGCGCGATCGGCCGCGTACATCGGATGTAGCGGTTCAATCGCGAGTGCGAGCCCGACCGTGGTTGCATACTCCAGGGTCGCCGCAATACCATCGTGGACTTCCGCGCGAGCACGTGCGAGGTCGCGGTAGGCCACCTGTCCTGAAAGTGCATTCGGAAGGCCGCCCACCACTAGAATCAGGCACGGTGCTCCAAGAGACAGGGCCTCGTCGACGGCGCGACGGTTGTCTTCCAGGGCAAGATGGCGCTCGGAGTTGGACGCGGCGGGAAACATGCCGCCGCGGCAATAGCCGGACAGCGCGAGGGCGTGATCGCGTACCAATCGGACGGCGCGATCCAGTCCAATTTCAGACACCTGATCGCGCCACGGTGCAATCGCGCCAATGCCGCGACGTGTACATTCCTCGATGATGGCGTCGAGCTTCCATTGCTTGCGCACGGTCGCCGTATTCACGGAGAGCCAGCGGTGATCAGAGGAGAAATCGCGCATTTAGGCGGTCCCAGCCGCCATCGCGAGCACCGTCTGCATGCGCCGCGTGGCCAGTTCAGGATCCCGCAGCAAGCCGGCACGGTCGGCAAGCCGGAACAGTTGTGCACAGTGCAACACCGAACGCGCGCTCTGCTGGCCTGCGATCATCGTAAAGTGATCCTGGAAATCGTTCAGATAGGCCATCAGTACGATCCCCGTTTTATAAAAGCGCGTGGGCGCGGCGAAGATATGACGCGATAGTGCAAGACACGGCTCGAGGATTTCGTGAAAAACCGCGGTGTGGCCCGCCGCAAGCTGGTCGAGCGCGGCGCTGGCAGCCGGTGCGATGGCATCGAAGATCCCCAAGAGCGCATCGCTTTGGCCGCGGCTGCCTTGTGCGAACCCGTCTGCGGCAATCAGCTGCGGAAAATTGAAATCGTCCCCCGTGTACATGCGCACGCCCACGGGCAGGCGCCTGCGCATCGCGATCTCGCGCTCTTGATCCAGAAGCGAGATCTTGATCCCGTCGATCTTGCCAGCGTTTTGTGTGATCACGCCCAGTGCCGTCTCCATCGCACGGTCCAAGTCCGTACTGCCCCAGTAGCCACGCAGGGCCGGGTCGAACATATCCCCGAGCCAATGCAAGATGACGGGCTCGCGAGCCTGAGACAGTAAGCGTTGGTAGACATGTTCATAATCCGCAGCATCCCGCGCCACACGTGCCAGGGCACGACTGGCCATCAAGATCAATCGTCCCCCCAGGGACTCGATGGCCGACATCTGTTCTTCGTAGGCGCGGATCACGTCGTCGAGGCTGCGCGCGTTTTCCGGTGCGATCTGGTCGGTTCCGCAACCGCACGCGAGCGTGGCCCCCGGAACGTCACGAGCCGCCTCGATGGAGCGTGCGATCAACTCAAGCGATTTCGTCCAGTCAAGCCCCATGCCCCTTTGGGCTGTATCCATCGCCTCGGCGACGCCCAGGCCGAGTTTCCAGAGTTCGAGCCGAAAGCCCAGCGTGGCATCCCAGTCGATCGCGCAGTCAATCCACGGATCGCCATCGGCTAAGGGATCCGCGACCACGTGGGCGGCGGCATAGGCGATCCGAACCGGGGGCTCGTTGGTGCGCGCGGGCCAGACCCGGGGATCGCCGGGTCGATAGAATTCGAGCGTTCGGTCTGCGCAAGGCAGGTACAAGCCAGGCATCGAGAAATCTCCTATCGCGGAAGTTCGGGTACGGCGACCCAGCGACGCTCCTTCCAAGACTCGAGGGCGATCTCCACAAGTTGCACCCCCTTCGCGGCTTCCCGAAGGTCCCACGGGAAGGGGCTATCCTCGAGCACGTGCTTGATGAAAAGCGCCCACTGCGCCTTAAAGCCGTTCTCGAAGATCGTGTAGTCAGGAACCGGCTGCCACTGTTCAAAGAAGTTGATCGGCTGCTTGACGTCGGGATTCCAGACCGGCTTTGGTGTGTTCACGCGCGACTGTGTCCTGACCTCGGTCAGACCAACGACCGCGGACCCTAGGGTGCCGTCGACGTGAAAGGTCAACAAGTCGTCGCGGCGAACGCGCGTGCACCAGGAGCTGTTGATCTGTGCGATGACACCGCCTTCGAGTTCAGCGACGAGGTAACACGCATCATCGGCGGTGGCTCGATAGGGCCTGCCTTGCTCGTCGATGCGCTCTGCAATGTGATTCGCGCCCAGGCAGAACAAACCCTTGACCGCGCCAAAGCAGTTATCCAGGACATAGCGCCAGTGACAGACCATATCGAGAATGATCCCCCCGCCGTCTTCGGCGCGATAATTCCAGGAGGGCCTTTGAGCCGGCTGCAGGTCGCCTTCGAACACCCAATAACCGAATTCACCGCGCACGGAGAGCATTTGTCCAAAAAAACCGGAACGCCGGAGCATGGCGAGCTTCTGCAGACCCGGCAGGAAGAGCTTGTCCTGTACCACACCGTGTTTCGCCCCGACGCGCCTTGCGTGCTCCAATATGCGCAGCGCGTCGGCCAGGTTGGTTGCGACCGGCTTTTCGCAAAAGATGTGCTTTCCCGCATCGAGCGCCTGCGCAAGCAGCGCCGGTCGCATCTGCGTGGTTCCCGCATCGAAGAAAACGGGATCGTCGCGGTTGGCCAAAGCAGCGGCCAGGTCGGTTCCGTAGCGCTCGATCCCGTGCGCCTGCGCGAGGGCTCTGACCTTTTCGGCATTGCGCCCGATGAGGATCGGGTCGGGGATGACCTTCTCGCCGTTGGTCAGCGTGACGCCGCCTTCATTGCGTAACGCGACGATGGAACGGATCAGATGTTGGTTGGTTCCCATGCGACCGGTCACGCCGTGCATGATGATCCCAAGTCGATGGTGTTTCATGGCATCCGTCCTTGTTAGGCGGGAACGTGTTGGGTCGGCATGGGACCTGCTTCTTGCGCGCGGTGTTCCCTTCCCGCGCGCATGAACTAGTGATCAAGCGATCCTTGCGAATAAAAGTGGGCGCGCACGGCTTTGGCATAGTGGGCGAATTCGGGCGATCCCATCATGTCGAGGGTGCGCGCGCGCGGCAGATGAATCGGATAGTCAGCGATGATCGCGCCCGGGCGCTCACTCATGACGAGCACGCGATCGCCAAGAAAGATGGCTTCAGGAATGCTATGCGTGATAAGCAGCACGGTCTTTCGATCGCGCATCCAAAACCGCTGTAGCTCCAGGTTCATCTTCTCGCGCGTCATGGCGTCCAGCGCCCCGAAGGGTTCATCCATGAGTAACACTTGGGGATCGTGGAGCAGCGCGCGGCAAATGGAGACGCGCTGCTGCATCCCGCCCGAGAGTTGCCAGGGGTAGGCGTTCTCAAATCCATCCAGACCTGCCATGGAGATGAGTTCACCTGCCCTTGCCCGGGCGAAGTCCCGTGGGAGCCGGCGCATTTCAGACTGCAAAAGGATATTGCCCAGCACACGACGCCAGGGCAGCAGCACCGGGCTCTGGAACACGATTCCGACTCCCGTCTGCGGGCCCAACACGGAACGATCGCCAATACGGATCTCGCCGCTTGTCATCGGGATGAGACCCGCAACCAGCTTGAGCAAGGTGCTCTTGCCACAGCCCGACGGACCCACGATCGAGACGAACTCGCCTTCGGTGATCTCCAGATCCAGCGGACGAAGCGCCTCAAGACGACGACGCGGCGGACCGAACGACTTGGTTAGCCCTCGCACCGAAATGAGGACGGCCTTCGACCCCGATGTGGGGGCGAGAAGGACGCTCTGATCCAGTGCCATGCCAGAGCTGAAACTAAGGGAGGTAATCGAGCGTGACATAGTCACCGGCCTTGCCACGCGTTGCAGGATCAAGGCCGCCATATTCCACGAGAACATCGAGCGACTGTTCGACGTGCTTCAGATTTACGCGGAACACACGGCCTGGTGGGTCTGCTGGATTGTGATAGAGCGCTACCGTCTGCTGGATCCCGCTCAGAAGCAGATCATGGCTTCCCGATTTCGGATAGGCTTTGAGCAATGCCGCAACCGCAGCCTCGGGATTTTTTTCGGCTTCCTCGGCTGAACGTGTGGCCGCGGCCATGAAGCGCTTGACGAGTCCCGGGTTTCTCGAGACCAACTCGCGATTGGCGACGATTCCCGAACTCACCAGGTCGATTCCATAATCGGCAAAATGGATCGCGTTGACAGGCTTGCCGGTCGCCTCCTGGAGCTTGATCCCTTGATCCATGACGTAGCCCGGAAGTGCGTCGGCGCGTCCCGTGATCACCGCATTGAGCTTGGTTTGCGCATCACCGGAGACCGTCTTGAATTGAGATTCATCCAGGCCGGTCTTTTTCAGAAAAAGAGGCCAGATCTGGGAAGGCGAATCGCCCGGCGTCAATGCGACCGTCTTGCCGATGAGATCCCTGGGTTGACGAATGTTGGCTTGAGAAAAGCTGATCACTGCCATTGGGCTGACTTGGAGCAGAACCCCCGTCGCGATCACAGGCGCCCCCTTGGCCACGATCTTGATCATCGTCGGGAGGTCGGCATATCCAAAATCGACCGACTTGGCCGCAACCGCCTGGACCGTCGGTCCCGAGCCTCTTCCCTCTTGAATCTCCAGGTCGATACCCTGTTCGGCGAAATAGCCCTTCTCCTTGCCCAGGAAAAACGGCGCATGCTCGCTGTAGACATACCAATTGAGCATCAGGGTGACCTTGTCTTTCGTCTGCGGCCACGCCGGCTGGGCGAGGAAGCTGCTCACCAGGAATGCACACGCGGTCAGGATCGCTCGGGCCTCGAAACGCATTTTGTCTCCTCGCATTCTTATTGGGATTTGTTCTCGCTACGCGGTCGCATCAAGACCCGTACGCTGCGAGACATGCCATGGAATGACAAGCCGCTCAATGACATCAATGGCAGCAAACAGGACCATGCCGATCAGCGACAGGAGCACGAGCGCGGCGAACATGAGGGGAAGATCGAAATCGCCATTGGCCTTTTGCAACACGTAGCCGATTCCCGAATTCGATCCGACGAATTCGCCCACGATCGCTCCCACGACCGTGAGCGTAATGCACACTTTCAAACCGCCAAAAATGGCCGGAAGGGCACAGGGAAGATTGATTTTAATGAAGGTCTTCCATCGGCCTGCTCCCATCGAACGCGCCAGGTCGACCAGGTCGGGCTCCACCGACTTTAACCCCATGACCGCGGAGACGACGACCGGGAAGAATCCGATCATGAATGCGGCGATCACTTTGGGCAGGAGACCAAATCCGAACCAGACCACGAACAGCGGCGCGATGGCCACTTTCGGAATGCTCTGTGAAAAGACCAGGAGGGGGTAGACATAGCTCTCGAGTGTTCGCGAGTAGGCGATCAGTATCGACACCGAAATACCGAACACGATCGAAAGCGCAAACCCTCCTAAGGTCGCGTAGAGGGTCGGAACGCATTGACGCGCCAGCATGGGAAACTGCGAAATGAGCTGGGCCAGCACTTGCCGCGGAGCGGGAATGAGATAGGGCGGGATGCCGAAGATGCGGATGGCAAGATCCCAGATCACCAGAAGCACAACCAGCGTGACCCCGGCGCGAACGACGCCAAATTGCAGCGGATTAAAGCGCATTTGACCTTTTGAAAGAGCGGGCGTCCCCGCCGAATTGGACTGGCCCCCGGTCGCTGTACAAGCAACGACGGTCTTCCGCGCTCACATCGCGACCTATGGGCGGCGTGGGCAACCAACGAACGAGGGCGCTAATTCACTATTCGGTGAATTGTAGTTTTGGGCCGTTCTGACTGTCAACTTCGAGCTCGCCCACGGGGTAAACGTCGCGGCTGACCTACTCGTGCCAGGAATGCCCGTAGCGTTCGGGCAACCCGATGGCTGCACTCGGCCCCCAACTTCCGGCTCCATAAGGTTTTGGCTTCTGATCGGTGGCTCGCCATCCCTGCACAATGCCATCGATCCAGTGCCATGCGGCTTCGACTTCGTCGCGTCGCACGAATAAGGCCGAGTTGCCCCGCAGCACGTCAAGCAACATCCGTTCATAGGCGATGCGACGGCGAACCTGTGAGAACGCATCGCCTAATGAAAGATTGAGCCCCACCTCGCCCAGGCGCATTGCGTGGACGCCCGGTTGCTTGTTCATCAGGGTGAGCGTGATCATCTCCTCGGGCTGCAGCTTGATGAGCAGCATGTTGGGTGCTAGCGCGGCCCCGATTCCCGAGAAGATGTTAAACGGCGGTGACTTGAACTGGATCATGATTTCACTGCTGCGCCGCTGCAGGCGCTTGCCCGTGCGCAGATAGAAGGGAACGCCCGCCCAGCGCCAGTTATCAATGGCCACGCGCATGGCGACAAAGGTTTCCGTGTCGCTGGTCGTGTTTGCACCGACCTCTTCCTTATAGCCGGGCACGGCGCGTCCCTCGGAGAACCCCGCGCTGTACTGCCCGGTGACAGTATATTGGCCGACATCGGCCGCCAATATCGGACGCAACGACCACAGCACCTTGACTTTCTCGTTGCGCACCGCCGAGGGCGCGAAGCCGGCAGGTGGTTCCATCGCCACAAGGCAAAGGAGCTGCAGAAGATGGCTCTGGACCATGTCGCGCAGGGCCCCCGAATTATCGTAGTAGGCCCAGCGGCCTTCGATCCCCACGGTTTCAGCGATCGTGATTTGAACCTGTTCGATGGTGTTGGAGTTCCAAAGCGGCTCGAAGATTGCATTGGCAAAGCGCAATGCAAGTAAGTTCTGGACCGCCTCTTTTCCCAGATAGTGATCAATCCGGAACACCCGGCTCTCATCGAAAGCCAAGGCAATCGCTTCGTTGGTCTCGCGCGCCGTGACGATGTCTGAGCCGATGGGTTTTTCTACGACGACGCGGCAGTCCTTGCTGGCCAGACCGCTCTCGGCAAGGGCCCGGCAGATGGGACCAAACAGCTGGGGAGCCGTCGACAAGTAGTAGATGATCCCACCGGTAGGACCATGCGCTAGCGCATCTTGGAGAGGCGCAAGACCCCCTGGCGTTTTAGCGTTCACCGAGACGTAGCGGATGCGGGCGGCAAAGGCTTCGAATGCGGCCTGCTCGAAGAGCTTGGCATTGGCCGAATCCACGATGGCAGCGCGCACCCGCTCCTTGAAATCCGCATCTGAAAATGACGAACTGGCCGCCCCGATGAGTTCGAACCCCGGTGGCAAAAGCCCGTCTCGATCCAGAGCGTATAGGGAGGGCCAGAGCATGCGACGCGCCAGATCCCCGGTCGCACCAAAGATGACAATCGCCTTGCAGTCCGGCTTAAGCGAGTCGGGATTCATGGATGCCTTCTCAAAGGAGCGGGTCACAATATAGATCCGAGGAGATTCCTAGCTTATCGGAAACAAAAGAAGACCTACGGGGACTCACCCCATGCGCTGCGCGTGATCTTCGGGAGTGCGGACTCTTAGGACGGCGCGAATTGCCAGACGTGCCTTCGGGCGTGAATTTCGACTTCGGCGTGCGCTCAAATCCCGCCTCGCCGCGGAGGCCCAACCCTCGCACGCGGCGATCGCCGTAGGATAGGACATTCGAGAGTGAACCACAATCCAACGAGCGTTGTTGTGTTGGTCAACAGACGGCCGGGGAGAAAGACTTGCAACCGGTCAATGCCTGGTGACCGCCGCTGACAGCACACGCGAAAACTCTCTAGAATTTCGCATTTCCTCCCAGGAATCGCCGACCGTGAAACTCACTGTTGCGACAGAAAGATTAGACAAGTATATGAAGGTGACCGTTACCGGCCAGCAGTCGCGCGAGGAGGCCTTTGGAGTCATCACGACGATATTCGAGGAAGCCCGGCGGGCGGGGAGCACGCGAGTGCTGGTGGACGCTCGAGACGTTTCGAATCGCCTTGCGCCCTCGGACATTTACTCGATCGGTGAACGGCTGGCCGATGTCTTTGGCAGCACCCTGAAGGTGGTATTGGTATACCGGGTTGGATTCATCGACGGCTTCGGCGAGACCGTTGCCGTCAATCGGGGGGCGTCGTTTACCGTACGTCACAACGAAAAAGAGGCTCTCGACTGGTTACTGGGGGCCGAGGCGGAGCCGACTTAAAACGCACATCCTAGGGGCAAACTGACCGGTAGGAAGGCTTCTGGACATCGTCGGCAGCCGGAGTTACGCTTTGGGCCGCCAAAGGCTTGGGCCCACGTGCTGACTTTGCGGCGCGTAAGATCAATTTAGGAGACCACGATGCCATCCGCCCGCCCCTTCTTGTGTCTTTGTCTTCTCGCAACCCTGCTCCTTCCCGCCGTCTCACGCGCGGTCGAGGCCGACTCCAAAGGATTCATTCGGGAGCTTCCAGGCCAGGTCGAGTGGAAGGACGTCCCCAACGGGCGCGGCGTACAAATGGCGGTGATCTCGGGCGACCCGACCAAACCCGGAATTTATGTGATCCGCGTGAAGTTTCCACCGGGTGTCATGAGCTCGCCGCATTATCACCGCGAGGACCGCCACGCGGTCGTACTCAAGGGCACCTGGTATACCGGAACCGATGAAAACTGGGATCCGGCCACGACGGTCGGATTGCCTGCGGGCAGTTACATGAAACACCCCGCCGGCGCAGTCCACTTCGACGGGGCGAAGGACGAAGAGGTGATCGTCCAGATCATCGGCGAAGGGCCAACCAGCACGACTGTGCTGTATCCCAAGGAAGGGGACTTTGGAACGGCCCATAAATTAAAGTAGTCCGGCTTACATCGGCTTCGGGATGCGAAGTCGTAAAATGGAGTCGATTGCGCACCTGGGCCGGCACGTTCCGTACGGCATGCGAGCGGCAAGCTGGAGATCCGAAAGCGCGGTCGAAGCGAAGCGCGGCAAAAATTTAGTTCAATTGGACTATTGACGCCGATTCGCTCTACACCAAAAATGCGTGCTATGGGAGAAAAAAGTAGTTTCAATCTTGGGATATGACATGAAAATCGGTATTCGAGGCGTTGTTTTCGCGGCAGCGACCTGTCTGTGTACATCGGCTTTCTCCATGTCAACGCATGAGAGTTTTGCGGACGCGTCTTCGGCCAGGGGCTTCGGCCTCGTCGAGCATCATGATTTCGATGCCTTCGACCGCCCTTTTTCTCGGTCCTTGCTCAGTGAGTCCGTCGTCTCCGAATCCCGGTCATTTAAGGGCTGGGGCGACTTTCACGATCACGATCCGCATGGACCGTCCTGCAACCCGGTCTCGGCTGTGCCTGAGCCAGGAACGGTGCCCATCATGGTGAGCGGGCTTGCCCTTCTCGCTTTGGTGGTCTCCCGGCGCCGCAGCCAAATCTGAAGTCATGTCCCGGGTCCGCCCGGGACTGCGCTTGAGACTGACCGAAGTCCGCCAAGACCAGCGGCTCACTGTCTCTTTATAACCCGACTGACTGTTGATTCAGGGACGAACGCAGGGCTGTTCGTCCCTGTATTTGTGCCTTTCTTAACGCAAATTACGCCGTTTTTCATGAAGTAGCGGCAATTTCGCGTCTTTTTCGACCCCGATCGCCTTTCGCCCGCGTGGTGTGTTCAAGCGCCGCGCCGATAATCCTCTTGGAAATGAGCTTCGGCTATGATGACGTAGCGACAGTCCGTCAAGAAACGAACGCTGAATGGAGAAGCTACCTTGAGTGTGCGCAAACGGCGCTGGCGGGATCCCATTGGGACCAGAAGGACGAATGGACCCTTCCCGGCGTTGGTACTGGCAGGACTTCTACTCGCCTCTGGTCATTCCTTTGTCAGGGCGGCGATGCCGCCAACCGAGACGGACGTGAAGGCAGCTTACTGCCAACGCTTCTATCAGCGCTCAATTAGCGAGTTAGAGCAAAGCCGGGCCCGACTTTCGGGTGAGGCATCGGCGGACGGAAAGTCAGGATCGGGCAGAACCAACGGGGTGAGCAGGGATTTTGGCGACGTCATTGCGATCCAATCCCGCCTGCTCACCCGTATCCAGCGGTATCTGACGCCGCGCCTCGCCTTTGTCGATGCGGGTGGCCTCACGGTCGCGGCGGGCCAGGCTGATGCCGACTTTGGCTCCCCGGACATCGACGCAAGGGGGAGAAGGAGCTCGTGTGCCGAATTGAGCTTCCTGCCCTATTAGATGGTTCCGGACCTCCTGATCCATCGGGACGCCGGCCCGCTTGAACACCACGACGGCTCGGTGCCTTCAGGAGCAAGACGCGCCCTCGGTTTATTTCTGCCGTATCGATGCGGCCGAAGAGCTCCTGTCAAATACTGCCGGGTACAGCGCCTTTCGGTACCGTCAAGACGGAATAGCCAGGCGCGCCCATTTATCGGATGGGACCAATTCGGTCTGGCGAAATCTTCCCGATGTGGGGTCATCGGGGCGAGTGACCTCGCCATTCGGCCGTGGCAGTACCCACTTCTGCCGAAGCACAACGAGGGTTTCTTGTCGCCCCAAGATCACGCCCGGCAGAAATCGGCTCACCCGATTTCGCTGGACTGTTCGACTCGATGGGTTGCGACCGATGAGCCAAGCCGAACACCTCTTCACTGATCGCGTCTTCTCGACGTCAGGGTTCCGGGCTTTTTCATGAGCGCGGGCCGCGGACGCGGATGAGACGCTGGGACTTCAGCGGAATTCGCAAACACAGCCAGCAAAGCGCACGGCTCGATGATCTTCCGTTCATTCTGACGCTGAAGACTCTCCTGGCGTAAGCTTATGAAGCGCGGCCCGATCCGCTTGTTTTCATGGGGGTGACTAGTGCTTCCGAAGCCCGAACCGGCCTATTTCGCCATCGCCGACATCTCCGGCTATACGAGCTTTCTCGCTGGTGTTGAACTCGATCATGCCCAGGACATCATCGCCGATCTCATGGACACCGTGGTCAAGGCCCTTAAACCGCCCTTTCGCCTCGCGAAGTTCGAGGGTGATGCCGCTTTCGTCTACGCCATGACCGCCAAGGTCGATGGTTCGATGCTGCAGGACACGATTGAATCGGCCTATTTCACATTCCGCCGTCGCCTTCGTGACATCAAGCAGGCCTCGGCATGCGAGTGCAAAGCCTGCGCTGGCATGGGCGAGCTCGATTTCAAGTTCGTTGTACACCAGGGTGAGATGGTCAAGCAGAAGATGGGCGGGCGCGAAGAACTCGCGGGACGGGACGTGATCCTCGTCCACAAGCTGCTGAAGAACACCGTAAGTGAGAGCCTCGGGGGCCACGCCTACGCGCTTTATAGCGACGCCTCCATTCAGGCGATCGATATCGATCCCGCGGCACAAGGATTCGTAGCCCATCACGAAACCATTGACATCATTGGCGATGTCAAACTCTGGTTGCGCGACCTTGAACAGGCATGGCAGCACGAGAACGAGAAAACACGCGTCGAAGTCACGCGGGACGATGCCTACGAGATTCTTGAGTTTGATATCGAGGCACCGCGCCAGGCCGTGTGGGAATACCTAACGGTACCGGGCCAATGGCAAAAATGGTGGCCCACCGATGGGATCATCGAGTACTCGGCTAACCGACGCAGAGGTGTGGGCACCAAAAATCACTGCATGCATGGCAAGGACGCGATCATCGAGGAGTTTCTCGACTGGCGCCCATTCGACTACTTTACCCTAAGCGCCCTTCTTCCCATGCCAGGCGTGCCGAAGGTGGTCATGACTCGCGCCTTGCAGGACCGGCCGAACGGCTTCACGCGCCTGGAAATGCGAATTGCCAAGCCAAAAACGAAGGACGCGGCATTCCTCAACCAGATCGCACCGAAGTTCATAGAAGACGTGACCCGCGCGATGGAGACTTTGCGACAGCTGTTGGCGAGCAAGACTTCCCAGGAGCTGATCGATGAGCCGCCGCTCGTGTCTTCCCAAGAGAGATTCCGGACACAGCCGGCCAGATGAGCACAGCGAACGGCCGGGTATGCATAGGAGAGCCTGAAGGCGATATCCGACGTTCCCGTCTGCTGCGAAATCAGCACCCCATATCTCTTCTGGATTGACCGGATCCTGCCTACGGCGTTCCGTCGCGATTGGCCTGAATGCGCAAAACGGCTTGTTTGGCGGTCTCCTCGAAAGAGTTGGTCACGACATCAATGTCGCTGCCGGGAGAGATCTCGGTGGTATCCGTGAGCGACCAGGGCAATAGCAGTAAGGTGACCATGGCGGGAAAGAACTGCCGCCGACTCTGAGCCGCGACCGAGATCGCGCGATCTCGATCCTTTTCCGGCGACACGCACACGATGCAGACCATGGAGACACTACCGTGTTTGGCTCCAGGCGGCGGCATTGCATCGAGGTCACTGAGGGACAGATGGCGGGCGTCGATATGAAGATCCCGTAGGACCCGAACCAGTATTTCCGTGGCGACATCGTCCGCAACCGAGCCCAAGCCGACGGCCAAGACGATCGACCCCAGCGGCACTGTCAGCGGCCCCTGCCATTGACCACTGCTTTTCTCGCGCTGCCGACGCAGGTGGCGTCCAACGTTGGGATCCTCAAGAACCGTGGTCGCCCGACGGTGACGCGTGTGTCTGCCCGATTCCGTGTCGAGAGCCTCGATGACCGTGACGACCGCGGTTCTGACCTTCTGCTGCTGCGCTTCGCTGATCGTTCCCTCGGCGAGATCGAGCCGGACGAGTTGGAGTGCCCGAATCAGCACCGCGTCGCAATAGGCGGCGAACGACTTGCGCTTCAGAAACAGCCGGGCGGCGGCAATGATTTCGTCCGAATCACCGGATAACGCGCGATGGTAAAACCGCTGTGGCAGAGTCAGCGCCGGCGCATCGCCCAAAAGGATATCCAGAAATCCGAGTCCCTTGACATAACGACCTGCGACCACAAGGCATAGCGTGAGCGGGGTCGATATCACCAACCCCACGGGTCCCCACAGCCAGCTCCAAAAGATCGCGGCGATGACCACGGACAGAGGCGAGAGACCCGTTGTATGTCCGTACAGCTGCGGTTCGACCCATTGAGTCGTGATGGTCTCGACCGCCCCAAAGATTGCGATCGTCTCGAGCACGAGAGACCAACCTTGGTCCACCGCGGCAGCCAGTAGTCCCGCAGCAAGCGCCGAAAGGAGAACGCCGATGTAGGGCACGAAGCGCAGCACTGCGGTTAGCACCCCCCACAGAAATGCGTGAGGTAGTCCGATCGCCCCAAGTGAGAGACCCAGGACAGCGCCAAGCCCGAAGTTAACGGCAAACTGGGACGTGAAATAGCGTGACAACCGTTCCTCGGCGTCATTGATGGCGACCGTCGTCGCGCGCAGATCACGCCCACCCACCAGGCGAATGAAACGATCTCTAAACGCCTCGTGTTCCAGCATCAGAAAGATCAGCACGACCAATACAATGCCGGCGGTTTGTAGGGGAACCCAGGCAGAGGTCAGTACGTTGGCCGCGAACTCGAGCGATGTGGCCGGTCGTTCCTGGATGATGACAGGCACGGGAGTGGCCGGGAGCACCGCCGTATCCGCGGGACCCGGTTTGGGGCTCGCCAGAACCGATGCCCGTTCATTGAGCCGACCCAAGACCTTGCTGGCCTCGCCGCGGGCTCGGTCGACGGGACCCAAAGTCAGTTCGCGTAGCGTAACGAACTTGGAGCGAAGGGTCTCTTCGTACTCGGGAAGGCTCGAAGCGATGTGGGCAACCTGAAAACCGATGATGGTTCCCATTGCCACGAGGAAAATCAGCGACCCGAGTGCTGCAATCAACGTCGCCGGAACCTGGGAAAGGCCGGCGCGGCGCAGCGCGCGCACGATGGGTGTGATTACGAAGTTAAGGAAGACGGCGAGGACGATCGGAACCAAAACCGCTCGACCAAAGTAGAGCAGTGCCAAGACAGCGCCACCAATCAATATCCGGTTGCCGAGGTCGTTCGACGCCAAAAGCGACGGCTGTGGGGGCCTGGAACTCACGCTTGTCGAGATGGTCTGCGAATCAAGATCATCCCATAACGTAGCAGATTCTCGGCAAAGCCCGCTTAGGTCGCGGGTGCCAGATCAATTTTGCCGTGAAAGGACTTCATCCCGGTTAGCGGATTGGTGGCCGATGTCGCCCTTGGGACAGAAAGGCCAAAATTGTGTCATCCAGACGGTCAACCAGCCTCGTGCCCGTTGTACGGAGGAGTTCCCCGACCGAATCGTGCCTGAGATGGGAGTGTAAGGAGGGGTCCTGGCCGGCGGCAGCCGAGGACGGAGCATTCGTCGTACCCTGCCGGTCTGAAGGCGAACCTACCTCGGTTGCGACAGGAGCGCCCGA
>JBEKVI010000028.1:0-58861 GCA_049514215.1 Burkholderiaceae bacterium | reverse complement strand
TAAGGCGAGCCAGCTCTCCAGGCCTACGAGCCTTGGTTAACCAACAGTTCCGCGCGCGCGTTCTGCGACCGTGATCCGGTACAGCAGTCGACGATGGCCCTCATATCCTCCCGTGGCGCGATGGTTGAGGCACCGGTTGTCCCAGATGGTCAGCAACCCCGCGCTCCAACGGTGGCGATAGATGAACTCGGGTCGGCTCTGATACTCGAACAACTCGGTCAGTAATTCCGACGCGGAAGCATCGTTCATCCCTTCGACTCCAATCGTATAGCCCGGACTGACAAAAAGAGCCCGACGGCCGGTCTCGGGATGCGCGCGCACGATCGGATGTCGCTGAGTGCGCGTGGCGTCTCTGGAATAGACGATCGTCATGGATCGCCCCTGATCCTGGGCTCCGTACAGTCCATCCGGCGCGTAGCCGCGGCGCGCGGAGTGGATGGCGTAACGTCCGGCGATGACGCGTTGCGTTTTACTTGGCAACGCCTCATATGCCGCATATTGATTCGCGAAAAGTGTGTCGCCTCCGGAGGGCGGGATTTCGCTGCCATAAAGTACGGTGCCGGCCGGGGGCGGATTCAGAAAACTCCAATCCGAGTGCCAGTTCTCCGCGAACAGCGGACTCTTCTCGTTGGCTTCGCGTCGCACGGCGATGACACGCGGATGCCCGGCAATGGCGGTGATATAGGGGTCCTTACCCTCCGGTCCCATATAGGAAGCGAAGCGTTCAATGTCCTCTAGCGCCAGGTTCTGGTCGGGAAACGCGATGACCTGGTGTGCGAGCCACGCCTCGCGGATTTGTCTCACCTGCTCCGAACTCAGTTCCCGGCACAGATCGACCCCGCGGACCCGCGCGCCACAAGTCTGCCCGGAGGGCTCAATCGAAAGTGACATGATCCAGAACCTTGCTTTAGCCTCTCGTGCCGGCGTGTTGGTCGCTATGGTTGGGTGTCGTAGAGCGGCTTGCCCTTATCGACGACATGCACGGCAAAAATCTTCAACGGACGATCTCCCACGACCTTGTAGCCTCCGTGGCGGACATCGCGCAAGTTGATGAAGGACGCGCCGGTTTCCATCATCACGGGATCCTTGCCAGGCATCTGAATCATCGTCCCCTGGACCACGTATCCGGTCTCGATTCCGTGGTGGAGGTGAAGAGCGACTTCCTCCCCGGGCTTGAACTCGGTAATGGAGCTGATGACTTCCATGCCGGGTGCCCCCGAGAGATCGGCACGTTTGAGCTCCACCCGCCCTGGGGGCGGCTCGAGCGCCCCCACCTTGCCAAACGAACTGCAGCCGAGGGCCAGCAGTACCAGGTAGAGCTTCCATCGATTCGAAATCATCGCCTACGGTCTCCTCGGGTTATGTTTGAGTGTTTTTCAGACGGCGTCTCCCGTGCGCGCTCCGACGCGCGCGGGGGCTCGACGATCGGGGGATGATAATCCCAAACTAACGTTCCGGGCGTGGTTCGAAATCAAGCACGAATAAGGTGGTGCGGCGCACCAGGCGTTGGCAGGCGATCTTAAATAGCGCACGCGGCGTGCGTTCTCGTTTCGCCCAGCGCCCACGGTCGATTCACGCTTGGCTGCTGTGCGCTATGCGCGAAGGCCTCTAGCGTCGAGCGTAGCGGGCCTCTTCGGCAGGATCAACGTCGATGTAACGCCAAAAGTCCCGGTGCGCGAAAGGCCAGTGCCGATAGTAATGGACCCAGGGGTAGGCCATATCGATGACGTAACGATGCGTTGAGAACTTCATCGGCATGTAGGCCACGAGGATCTTCTGCATTTGGCGGATCAGGGCGAGGCGCTCGGGACCGTCAGGGATGGCGTCCTGGGTCGTAAAGAGCTTGTCGTACTCCGAAAGTCGAAACCGCGAGTAGTTTTCAGCACCCGTTGAGGGTCCGTAGCCTGCCAGCAGCGCACCGGACGGATCGGGACTGGCGGCGCTAAATCCGAGTGCCCAAACCATGTAGCTACCCGCCTTGGCCGCCTTCAGATTCTCGGGCCACTTTCGGGGTTTGAACGTGCTGCGAATGTCGAGCAGGTCCATCGATTTCTTGCAGATCTCGTCGAGTATCCGGCTACGCTGATCGGGCTGAGTGGTGAACTCGATTACCAGCGGCGAGCCATCGGGCCGGTCGCGCCAGCGGCCTCCGTGGTGCGGCACGTAGCCATAGGAATCGAGCATGGCGCGGGCGCGAGGAATGTCTGTCATCCCATTTTCGGTGCGTAGGTTAGGGTCGTACCCATACACACCGGGCTCGATTGGTGATTGCGCAGGAAACGCCTGAAACTTAAAGTAGCTGCGGATGAATTCGGGTGTGTCGAAGCCAAGCCCGATGGCCCGGCGAAGCGCGACCTTCTCCGGTGAGTATCCCCCGATGACCGGATCATCCATATTGAATAGAAAAAGAGTGACGTCGACTCCCGGGACGCGCTCCAATTGGATCTGCTTTTTCGCGAGATTCGGGGCGAGGTGATTGTTCGGCAGCGCGAGATCGGCGAGGTCACGCGGCATGGACTCCAGGTAGTCTTGATCGGCATTCAAAAACGAGAGCCAGCGGGGCTGGCTTTCCTCGATGATCGAAATCTCGACTCGGTCGATGAGGGGTAGCTGCTTGCCATCGAGTTCGGCCGCGATCTTTTGCGCATCCGCATCGGTCGGATCGGGGGTGACATGGAAGATGTCCTTTCGGTAGTTGGGATTGCGTTCAAACACCAGATGGGAGGAGCGTACCCAACTGGCCAGGCGAAACGGGCCCGTTCCGACTGGATGCTCCATAATCGAATCCCCGTATCTCTCGACAACTTCGCGCGCGACTGCGCCCATGGTGCTGGGATCGGCTAGATTTTTAAGAAAACGCGGCTCGGGAACACCCAGGCGAATCTGAAAGGTATACCGATCCAGTGCCCGAAGTCCTTCCACCGGACGATCGTAGTCAAAGTGCTTATTTTTCACCGCTTCCGCACGCAGTTCATTCATGCCGGGGATGTGCAACAGTTCAAGCTCACCCACTGAGGGGCTGCTCCAGCGGGGATCGAAGATGCGCTTATAGGAATAGACGTAGTCCTCCGCAGTCAATTCTCGTTTCTTACCGTTAAAGGCCGGATCGTCGTCGAAATAAACGCCCTTTTTCAGGTGGACGGTGAAGGTCTTATAGTCCTCGGACACCTCGGGCATGCCCTCGGCGGTCGAGGGCTCCATGGTTCCCGGTGCCGCCAGATAGGCGTACCGCAAAGGCGCATCGAAAATCTCGGCGGTGAGATAGCGGGAATAGAGATCAGAGATCTGTGCCGGATCAAAGCCCGTCTCGGCCACCTCGAATGCATAGCGCAAGGTCTTCACCGGCGTGGCCGCCATGGTGGCCGAAGCCCCGGCAATGAAGCTTCCCAAGACCAAGTTGATCAATAAGCGAAGCATTGGCTTTTCCACGAGAGCCGAAGTCTTTCTGGCGGACCGGTTGCCGCTGGAGAAAAAGAGGTACACCGCCGAGGAATTTTCAAACAGCCGACCGTAACCTGTACATAATAAGCGACTTGAAGGGGTCGTACAGACCGACCTTCGCATGTTCTCCAAGGAAATCCGATGCAAATCCTTGGGAATCCGACTTCACCACGCCGCCCCTCATTTGACCGCCTACCTTCTTAGAAGACTCCTGCAAGTTCTGCCGACTTTGGCAGGCGTGATCCTTCTCGTCTTTTGCCTGTTTACGTTTTTTGGTGGCGACCCGGCGGAAATCATCGCCGGCCAGGGGGCGAGCCAGGAGCGTGTCGAGATCGTGCGTCAGCAGCTGGGTCTGGACCGCCCGTGGTGGATCCAGCTGGGAATTTTTGTGGGAAAGGTCGTCAGCCTCGACTGGGGCCGTTCCTGGGCGACCAACGAGTCGGTCACCCACCTTTTTGCGACGCGCCTGCCGGCCACGCTCACGGTCATGATTCCGCTCTTTCTTCTGACCGTCGTGATCGCAGTCCCAATCGGCATGGGGGTGGCCTATGTCAGAGGGTCGCTCACGGACCGGCTTACGATGATGGCCACGACGATTGCGCTGTCGATCTCGTTTCTGGTCTACATCATCGTGGGCCAATGGCTGTTTGGATTTAAGCTCGGCTGGTTTCCCGTTCAGGGCTGGAGCACCAGCACCTTGACCAATCTGAGGCAATATGTACCCTTGCCGGTTGCACTTGCCGTGCTCGTCAGCCTTGCGCCTCAGGTCCGGCTTTATCGCAGCTTCTTCCTCGATGAGATCGGTCAGGACTATGTGCGCACCGCGCGCGCGAAAGGCTTGACTGAGCGCGTCGTCGTGTTCAAACACGTTCTGCGTAACGCCCTTATCCCGATTCTTACGGACATCTCTCTACAGATTCCTGGACTGTTTCTCGGGTCGTTCCTTATCGAGGTCTTCTTCTCGATTCCCGGGCTGGGCCGCGAAGTGCTTCTGGCGGTGAATCGCAGTGACTATCCGGTGATCGAAGCGACAACGATCTATCTCGCGGTCGTGACCATGACGGTGAATCTGCTCACCGATGTGCTCTACAAATGGGCGGACCCGCGTGTGTCTCTGAAATGACCCTGACAAACACCCTCTATGAGTCGCCCGAAGACAGTGCCGTGACCGGCATCTGGCGGGAGGCCTGGACGCGCCTTGCTGCCGAAAAGCTCGGGATGGCCGCGCTTATCGTGGTTGCGGCCTATCTGCTCATGGTCGGCCTCGTGGCCTTAGGACTCATCGCCAGTGATTGGGCCACCGAGCGCGGGGCCCACTACGCCAATCCCAGTTTTATCGGACCCGCGCCCGACGAACTGGAGGCGGTCGAGCCACCGGGCGGTCCTCTGTTGGACCTCTCGCCGGTCGATCCCCTCGCACCGCACTATGGAGACATCGATCGGCGCGAGACCCTGCTCAAAACGGTGGTCCAGCCCCGTGTCCAGACATTGCCGTTCGGAGGTGACCGCTATGGCCGGGACGTGTTGAAAAAAGCGATCAAGGGCTCGGAAGTCTCGATCGCCGTTGGATTGGCATCGGCGCTCATGGCGACCTTGATCGGCAGCGTGCTCGGTGCCTTTGCCGGATTCTACGGAGGACGCGTCGGAGATTTCCTGGAATGGCTTTACAACGTCTTCACCTCGGTTCCTTCGATTCTGTTGATCTTTGCGTTCGCCGCCGTCATGGGCAGGGGGGTCGAGAGTGTCATCTTCATTCTGGGGTTGACCGGTTGGACTGGCATGTACCGACTCCTGCGTGCGGAGTACATCAAGCATGCCAGCCGCGACTATGTGCGCGCGGCCCAGGCGATCGGCGCGTCGCGTCTGGCGAGGATGTTCGTGCATATCCTGCCCAACGTGTTTCACGTGATTCTCGTGCAGCTCTCCCTGAACGTAGTGGCCTTCATTAAAGCCGAAGTGATCCTCTCGTTTCTCGGTCTGGGTGTCCCGGTAGACTCGGTCTCCTGGGGAACGATGCTCAACGAGGCGCAAACGGAACTGATCCTTGGAAAGTGGTGGCAGCTGGTTGCAGCCACCGTCCTCATGGCCACGTTCGTGACGGCGTTTTCGATCTTGACGGACACGCTCAGGGACGCGTTGGATCCCCGCATGCGATGAATCCACCCTCGTCTTCGGAAGTGCTTCTGCGGGTCTGCAATCTGAATGTCACCTTCCAGATTGGCAAACAGGCGCCTCGTCTGGCCGTACGCAACGTCAGTTTCGAGGTTCCCGCAAATAGGGTTGTCGCCCTTGTCGGGGAGTCGGGCAGCGGAAAAAGTGTTTCTGCGCTCTCAATCTTAAGGCTCCTGCCGGCCAATGCGGACGTCACCGGAGCCATTTTCTACGAAGGCCGCGACCTTCTCTCGCTCTCGGGAGCGCAGATGCGGGAGCTAAGGGGCAGTGCGATTTCGATCGTCTTTCAAGAACCCATGTCTTCGCTCAATCCGGTCTACTCCATCGGAGAGCAGATCAGTGAGGTCTTGCGCGCGCATGGCGCGCAAAGCCGCAAAGGCGCCCGGCTTCGCACGCTCGAATTGCTCGAAGAGGTCGGGATTCCCGATGCGGCGCAGCGAGCCAACAGCTATCCGCATGAACTCTCGGGAGGACAGCAGCAGAGAGCGATGATCGCCATGGCGCTCGCGTGCAACCCCCGGCTGCTGATCGCCGACGAACCCACGACCGCGCTGGATGTGACGATTCAAAGGCAGATACTTGAACTCCTGGCCCGGCTTCGAAAAAGTCACCAGCTCAGTGTTTTATTCATCACCCATGACCTGGGGCTCGTTGCGGAGATTGCCGACGATGTCGTGGTGATGCAAAACGGCGAGGTCCGCGAATGCGGCGCGGTAAGCCAGATCTTCGCGTCGCCCCGCGATCCGTACACTCGAGCCCTGCTCGCTTGCCGACCCAGTCTGGACGCCCGACCCCTGAGGCTGCCGGTCGTGGCCGATTTCCTTTCGGCCGTGCCGCCGCCGCCTTCGTTGGCCGAGCGTCCGGCCCGCCCTCAGGGCGATCTTGTCTTAGAGGTGACTGGGCTCACGAAACAGTTCCGGCTGCGGGATGGGCCCTTTCGTTCGCGCCATGTCTTCGCCGCCCGGGACGTCTCCTTCGGGCTGGCGAAGGGAAGAACTTTGGGTGTCGTCGGGGAATCGGGGTCGGGCAAGACGACCGTGGGGCTAACGCTCATCGGATTGCATCGCGCCGACGCCGGCCGTGCCGTACTGCATGCCGATGGCCAGGGGCACGATCTGCTTGCGCTCGACGAAGCGGGCATGTTGCCGTTTCGCAAGCGCATCCAGATCGTCTTCCAGAACCCTTACGCCTCGCTTAATCCACGCTTTACGGTGGGCCACATCCTGACCGAACCGATGAAGATTCACGCGATCGGAGAGGACGGGGCGGCACGCCATCGGCTGGCCCTGCAGTTACTCGATCGCGTGGGGCTCGCGCGCGACGCCTTAAGACGATATCCCCACGAATTCTCCGGGGGCCAGCGCCAACGCATTGCCATCGCTCGGTGCCTGACGATGAAACCTGACGTCATGATCTGCGATGAATCGGTGTCCGCCCTGGACGTTTCCGTGCAAGCCACCATCCTTAATCTGCTGCTCGATCTACAAGACGAGTATCACATGGCCTATATCTTCATCTCGCACGATCTGGCCGTCGTGCGCTACATGGCCGATGAGGTCATGGTCATGAACCAGGGTGAGGCCGTGGAACTCGCCGATGCCGAGCAGATTTATCGGAATCCGCAACATCCCTATACGCGAAGACTGCTTGACTCGAGCACCACGGCTAGGATTGCCGTGCTGCCTTAAAGGCGGGAACGCTCCACGACCGAATCCGTGCGCTCGCGGTGTCCCGGCTGTGAATCGGGACACCGTGCGGGCGACGCTAGGCTGAGGTCGAGGCGATGGAACCGACGGGCCCCTTGCTGCGGGCGAAGGCGACGTAAAGAATCGCACCCAGAGTGGATCCGATGAGCCAACCCCAGTCTCCCACGTTATAAATCACGCCAAAAGCGCCCAGAAGACTTAGGCCAATCGAGACCACCCCGGAAAGCCCCAGAGCCAGGACCGCCTTGGGATTCCAACCGGAATCGAAGTACAAGCTGCCGCGCGGCGAGAGCGTGTAGAGATCCTCAAGGATGACCGTCTGGCGTTTGATGATGTAGTAGTCTGCGACCATGATGCCGTACATCGGTCCAAGAACCGATCCGAAGATGCCCACAAAAATCGTGATCGCCTGAGCGCTGCTCACGAACAACCACGGGCAAACGAGCACGGCCAGGATCGATGCGATCAGTCCGCCCATGCGAAAGTCGATTTTCTCGGGATACAGATTGGCGATGTCGTAGGCCGGCGAGACGAAATTGGCCACGATATTGATGCCCATCGTGGCAACGATGAAGGTGATGCTCCCGAGGATGGCAATGATCGGATTGCCGATCTGCTCGACGATCGCCACCGGGTCCATGATCGCCTTGCCAAAGACGGGGATTGTCCCTGCGGTCACGATCACCGTGATGATGGCGAACACACAGAAGTTCACCGGTAGTCCGAGGATGTTTCCGACTTTCATGCTCCGCTCGCTTTTGGCAAAGCGGGAGAAATCGCCGAAGTTTAAAAGGAGCGCGGCAAAATAGGCGACGATTAGCATGGCTGCCTTGGCCATCTGCGTGAGCGTCTCCGAGCCCGAAAGTGTCTTCTCTCCCAACTGCAAGGAAAGACTCGAAAGACCGGTCTTAGAGACGATCCATATTGCGAGCAGAAACATGACAGCGTAGACGGCCGGTCCGCAAAAATCGATGAACTTGCGAATCGCCTCCATGCCGCTGCGAAAGATCACCAGCTGGAAAAACCACATGAAAAGAAAGCTCAACCAGCCAAGGCTCGAGAGGCCGGCGATGCTGTTGGTCGTCCACTGGACAGCATCGGGAAGCAAAGCAATGATGAGTACCTGGACGGCCTTCGAGGCAAAGTAGGTCTGAACGCCGTACCACACGATCCCCACAACGCCGCGCACCACGGCCGCAAGGTTGGCTCCTTTCACCCCGAAGGACACCCGCGACATCACTGGATAGGGAATTCCGTATTTCTGCGATGGCTTGCCGATCAGATTGATGAGGACATAGACGATGCAGATTCCAACGAGCATCGAGATCAACACCTCCCAGCCGGTAAGCCCGAGAAAAAACAGGCTCGCAGCGAACGTATACCCGCCCACCGAGTGCACGTCGGACATCCACATCGAAAAGACGTCATAGGCGCCCCACGTTCGACCTTCCGGAGCCGTGGGTGCGAGGTCATGGTTATAGAGCTTGGGATCCGCTCCCGGGATGGCGCGCGTGACGATGCCGCTGGAGTTGGAGGACATGAATTATTTCCCCTAAAAGATAACCAACCACGAGAAACCCCGAAAGATGCGGAGTGGACCCCCGGCTCGATTCGAGCCCTGTAGGGAGCCTGCCTGCCCTCGAGGCACCGGCCGAACCGGAAGCACGACTCGTGCCAATTTACGCCCTACGCCGCGTTCTTACTTTGGTTATGCTCATCGCCTTTGATAGGCCCGAAACAGGGATTTTCGATGGGAAGACCGCCCCCCGAGCGCACGGGTCAAAGTCGAGTGCTCGCCCCGGTCCGGATTGGACCGACGTGATGCCTCCGCCCAGACTCATCTTAAAGCCCGGCAAGGAGAAATCCCTGCTGCGACGCCATCCATGGATCTTTTCGGGTGCAGTGGCTGCGTTCGAAGGCGAATGCGTTGTGGGGGACACCGTCGAGGTGGCCTCCCATGATGGTCAATTCCTGGCGCAGGCGGCCTTTAGCCCGCGGTCCCAGATTCGCGCGCGCGTGTGGACTTTCGAGCACGAGGAAAGCGTCGACGAGGCTTTCTTCCATCGACGCGTGCATCGGGCGTTGGCGGCGCGCGCAGACTTGCTAAGGCAGCATCTGCCCACGCGTCTTGTGCATGCCGAAGCCGATGGCCTGCCGGGTCTGATTGTGGACCGCTACGCGGACCTGCTGGTCGTCCAGTTTCTGACCGTCGGCGCCGAGCGCCATCGACAAAGCCTGATCGACGCCTTGCGCGACGCGACAGGACTGACCCGCATCTATGAGCGCTCCGATGCTGACGTGCGCGCCCTAGAGGGATTGGCCAGCGTGACCGGCGCGATAGCGGGAGATCCGCCTGACTCGGCGCTGGAGGTCGTCGAGCACGGCCTCGTCTACGCCGTGGATGTGGTCCACGGACAGAAGACGGGATTTTATATCGACCAACGCGACAGCCGCGAGTGTCTGAGCGAGCTCGCCTTCGGAGAGGTATTGAACTGCTTTTGCTACACCGGCGGCTTTACCCTCGCGGCTTTGAAGGCAGGGGCCAAGGCCGTCACATCGGTCGATTCATCGCGGGAGGCGATCGCTTTGGCGCAGCGCAATCTGATCCGCAACGGTTTTGAAGCGCAGCGCGCAAGCTGGATTTGCGAAGATGTTTTTTCGACGCTACGCGGCCTGCGGGATCGACGGCAATCTTTCGATGTCGTTATCTTGGATCCTCCGAAGTTTGCACCGACCGCGGGACACGTCGAGCGGGCCGCGCGCGCCTACAAGGACATCAATTTGTTGGCTTTGAAGCTGCTAAGACCGGGCGGGATGCTGCTCACCTTTTCGTGTTCCGGTGGAGTGAGTCCCGACCTGTTTCAAAAGATTCTCGCCGGCGCCGCTGCCGATGCCCAGGCAACGGTGTGCCTCGAACACAGGCTCTTTGCGCCCAGCGACCATCCGGTCTTGTTGTCGTTCCCCGAAGGGGAGTATCTCAAGGGCCTGGTACTGCGCAAACTCTCCTGAGGGCAATGCGCAGCGGGCTCGCGCGCCGCCGTCAGGGCGAAAGCAGCATGCCTGTTCTAAACTCGCGAGCGCCTGCGATGCGACAGACGACGCGATGGGGGGTAGCGTAGCGCTCGCGCGCGCGGCCGTAGAGAACGCCCGCGACGGTGGCGATCACCGGAGTCGAGAGATTGGCAAGCGGGTCGATGACTTCGGCGACCATCTGGCCGGCTTCGACCCAATCGCCGGGCTCCTTGCAGAAACAAATCACTCCAGCGTGGGGCGCACGCACGTCCTCGGAGCCTGCAAGCGGCGTGGGCTCGCGCCGCAACTGCGGCATGAGAGGCGGCTTGCCGGCAACCAGGCCGCGGTGCTGCAGAAAAGCCAGGAGCCGTTCGGCGTCCTCAAGAGCCAGTTGCGGATTCACATCGGCCTGCCCGCGGTATTCGATGGTCGCCGAGAAGCACGCAAGCGGTATGGGATGGCGCATCGCGCGCTCTGATCCGAGCCTCTCGGGGAGCTGCCACCATACCCCGCTCATGGCCTCGTCGAACGAACGCGCGCCTTGTCCACGCGCAAGAAGTATGACCTCCGCACCCAGATAGCGCGCAAGCGGCTCAGCCTGCTCCCAGTAGGGCTCCTCGGTATAGAGATGCAGGATCGACTCTTCGTCGCAGTGAAGATCCAAGACGACGTCGGCGTCGCAAGCGAGCCGCGCCAGGACGAAGCGCAGTGAGTCCAGTTCGGAAGGAGGCTTGTGCCGATCGAGCTCGCCCTTGATGCGATTGCGGATGAGCTTTCGATTCAGTGCAGGGTCAGCGCCGAGTTCCCGCTCGAATTGTTCCCCGAGCAGGCCCAGAAAGTCAGGAAATCCACGATTGAAGTTCTGCGCTGTCGCAAGCTCGAAGCGGCCCATGTTCTGATAGAGAAGCCACTGGGACAGTCCAATCGGATTGGCTACCGGCACGAGCACGATCTCGCCTCGCACCCGGCCTTCGCGCTCGGCCTGCTCAAGCAGGCCCCGCAATTGATGGATCACGAGCATCCCGGGCAACTCATCGGCATGCAGGCTGGCTTGTAGATAGGCCTTGCTCCCCGAGTCGGTCGGACCGAAATGAAAGCTGACGACTTCCCGACGGGTCGCAAGGCTCGGGCTTAACAGCGCGTGGGTTTCAATTCGCATGACAGGGCTGCACCGGATTTAACGCCTTGTTGGGCCACGAATGACAATTCAGTCGCGATTCTGACGGAACACTGTTGTAGCAATGGTACGCGCTTGGCCTTTCTAGGTGTTAGTACCCAAGGGCTAGTGCGGCGACTCCAGCGACGATCAGGGCGCATGCGGCGATGCGGCTTTTCACGTGTCCCTCCCCTAAGACCTTGGCGCCGAAAAATGCCCCGATCATCATCGAGAGTTCCCGCGCCGGCGCGACATGGCTGACCGGCGCCAGACGCATCGCGAAAAGAATGAGAATGTATCCGAGAGGCCCGAGCACGGAAACGCCCAAGGCGGACTTCCAATGGTGACGGTATTCGGCGCGCGCCCGCGCGCGCTCGCGCCAGACGCCCGGCCAAAGAACGATGGTTCTTACCAGATTGCCCGCATAGTCGACGAGGATAGGTGAGAGCGCGAGCTCTTTGACCGCGTAGCCATCGGTGAGCGTGTAGGAGGCGATGAGCGATCCGGTAAGGACACCCCAGCCCAGTCCCTTTCGATGCTCGCCGGGTCTCAAAAGACGGGCGCCCCGGGCAATGACGAATACGCCGACGACGACCGCCAATGCGCCCAGGACCGACGCGATGCTGGGACGTTCCTTCAGCAGGAAAATCGCCCCGCAAAAAGACAGGAGTGGTCCCGTACCTCGTGCAACCGGATAGACGACGGACAGATCGGCAACGCGATAACCGCGCTGCAGGCTCGTGCTGTAGAGCAGATGCAAAAACGCCGACGCGGCGAGGCATGCTCCTTGCTCCCAGCTAAAGCCGAAGCCCCGGTTTACGAGGACATAAGACGCTGCCGGGAAAAACAGCAGCGTAGAGCCTGCCGAGTAAAACCAGTTGAAATGCCTGGCATTCGCGGCCTTTTTCGCCAGAATGTTCCAGCTGGCGTGCGTCACCGCGGCAATGATGACCAAGCCAAGCGCAACAAGGGGCATGAAAATGATCGGGGCCCGGCGCGCAAAACGCGCGAGCGAGTTCGGTGTCGGGGGGAAGCGACTGATTCTAGCCGAGCCGCCCCACAGCAGCCTGGGAGGACGCGGTGGGTTCTCGGTTTGCGTGGATACACGGCCGGAGATGGTGCCCGCCGCCCGAAATGGCTCCCACTGGATGGATCGTCATTGCAGCGTTGGCCCCAGTGTGCTTTAATCCCGCCCCTAACGAAGCGCGATTGCCGCAGTTCAGGAAGCGGCCGGCCGCTGGAATCGCACCCGTTCGACACCCGTGAGAAGTACTTTATTTGAGGCCTTCGATGGCGCCTAATCTGATCCCCGTGACCGTTTTGACCGGCTTTCTTGGCGCGGGCAAGACGACATTGCTCAATCGCATCCTAAATGAGCAGCATGGGCACCGGATTGCCGTGATCGAAAACGAGTTCGGACCGGAGGGAATCGACAACGAACTGTTGGTGCGCGAGGCTACCGAACAGATCGTCGAGATGAACAACGGATGTATCTGCTGTACGGTGCGAGGCGATCTGGCGCGCATCTTGAAGGAACTGGCGGGGCGCAAGGCCGAGGGTTCGATCGATTTCGAGAGGGTGATTATCGAGACCACCGGCATGGCCAACCCGGGACCTGTGACCCAGACGTTTTTTATGGACGACGAAGTCGCCGAGCGCTTTTTGCTCGACGGCGTGATCACGGTCGTCGATGCGAAACATGCGCACGATACGCTCACTGAGCAGCCGGAAGCGCAAAACCAGGTCGGCTTCGCCGACCGCATTTTGCTCTCGAAGGTCGATCTCGTCTCAGCCGCGGAACAGGATGCCTTGCGAGAGCGCCTCCTCAGAATGAATCCGCGTGCGCCGATTAAGCCGGTCCACTTCGGAGAGGTCGATATCGAGGAAGTCCTGGATATCCGGGGATTTAACCTCAGCGCCATATTGGATATCGATCCCCGATTCCTCGAGGTGGAGCATCCCGATGCCGCCGCCGAGCACTCGGGCGAGCACGAGCACGACGATGGTCACGATCACGACCACGATCACGAGGCTGCCGATGATGAGAGCCACGCGGGGGACGACAAGGAACACGCGCACGCTCATCGTCACGTCCATGACGATGCCATAAAAGCCTTCGTTTTTAAGGCAGACCGCCCGTTTGATGCGCTCCAATTGGAGGAGTTTCTCTCAGCGATCGTCCAGGTGTATGGTGCTGATCTTCTGCGCTATAAGGGCATCCTCTGGATCGAGGGCAGCGAGCGTCGCGTTGTGTTCCAGGGTGTGCACATGCTCATGGGCAGCGATCTTGGGCGTCCATGGGGGCCCGAGGAAGTTCGTTCGAGTAAAATGGTGTTCATTGGGCGTAATTTGCCGCACGATACGATTGAGAAGGGCCTGCACAATTGCCTGGTCCGATGAATTCACGAGGAAAAAATGGGAGCTAAATCCACTACTGTCCCTGCTGCCAAAAAAGGCGCCGCAAAGGCGCCCGGCAAGGAGACCAGCGATGCCACCACTATGAGCGCGACCCTGGACGACTCTCCCCCCACTCCGCCGGTGACCAAGCCACAGGCCCATACCGGAAAGCCGCTGAGCGAGGAAGAGATTCTGCGCGCCCCCGAAAAGGACTACATGAATCCCGCGCAACTGGATTTTTTTCGGCACCGGCTGCAGGCGATGGAACAGGACATCCTACGAAATGCGGGCGAGACCACCGAGCATCTGCGCGAAACCATCATCGTTCCCGACCCGGCCGACCGGGCGACCATCGAAGAAGAGCACGCGCTGGAACTGCGCACGCGCGATCGTGAGCGCAAGCTCCTGAAGAAAATTCAGCAGTCCATCGCGCGCATTGATTCCGGAGACTACGGTTATTGTGAAGAGACGGGCGATCCAATTGGCATTCCGCGACTTTTGGCGCGTCCGACCGCGACGCTTTCACTTGAGGCCCAAGAGCGTCGCGAAATGAAGCAGAAGATGTACGGAGAGTAACCGGCTGGCACCGGGTAACTCGAGACCTGGTCGAGCGATCTTCTGCGGCGCAGGACCCGATCGTTGCCTTGAGCGCAGTAGACTGACACTGTTCTAAACTTGCTGAGCGTGGATGCCCACGTTCGAACGTAGCGCATCTGCCTTCTCTGGCGGCGCAAGCCCTTTGGTGCGATATTGCATCCACCTGTTGTACCTTCCTTGCGGTCGCGCTGTCGTTTCCCATTTTGAGACGTTTTGTGCCAAACGACCCGCGCGCCGGTCGTTGGCACTGTTTCCGTGCGTGCTAGACTAGAGTGTCGCTCAGTCTGTCCTAAGCCTTAGCGATTAGGACTGTGCGCGGATTTTTTGAAACGATCGAAGAGGACGGCGTGGTTTTTTCGACGCTATTTGGAAAGAAAAAGGACAAGGAACCTGAGCGGCCCGCGAAGTCGCAGCCGTCCTCGGTGAGTTCGTCCGCCTCTCGCTCGGCAGGATCCAGAAGCGCTGCCGTTTCCTCCGGCCCCTCCACAGAATCACCGACGACATCTCCGGGTGGGCCAACGACGACCATTCCTCCATCGGCTCGCGAGATCGCCAGGGCGACTGCGGAAAAGATCGACAAGATCGAGTCCGAAATGACGCTCGACTACACGGGCCGCAGTTCAAGCTCGAGCCGCACCTCGCCAAGCCGGGTCAGTGCGACGAGCCCCAGTCCAGCGCCGGTTGCGCAAACGACCAGTCAATTTGGACAGCCCCTGGGCGGGAATACGGGCACGGGCTCAGAGACCGTCGTCGCACGCAAGCGTGCCAAACGGGCAGACGGCATCACGACCTTGCCTTCTCTCGGACAGACGACCGATATCCTGCTGGGCGATTCCATTCTGGCCAACGCGATGGAGTTGACTGACTCCGCGTCCAGTCCGGCCATCGAGGAGGCCGCAATTCTTTACGCGAACGGCCAGCCGCTGCCTGCTGTGGCGGTGTTGACCGATGCCATCCAGAGCGAGAGCTTCAGTCAGGCCAACAGCCAAGCCTGGTCGATGCTCTTTGAACTCTATCAAGTGATCGGCAAGCGCGCCGAGTTCGAAAATCTCGCAATCGACTATGCAGTGCGCTTCGAGACGTCCGCTCCGGCCTGGTCGGAGAGCGCGTCGGCCCCCGCTCCCCCGAAGCAGCCCGTCAATCACGCCAATCGGGCCACGGTCACGTTCAAAGGAACCTTGAGCGATAACATCGTGCCGCAGCTCGATCAGCTCAAGCGGCTCGCGCAAAAAAGTCCGGTCCTCCATCTGGATTTCTCGCAGGTGAGCGCGGCTGACGCTGTCGGAGCGGACCTGATATTGCGGGTCTTCGCGGCCTTCCAAAAATCCAATCACGAAGTGGTGATGGAGGGCGCCGCCAATCTGGCCGAGCGCCTGCTCGCCAGTATCGAGGTGGGACGCCGGGACAGCTCAAACGCGGCCTGGATGCTGCTGCTCGAGATGTACCGGGTACTGGGACGTCAAGCGGCCTTCGAGGAGACGAGCATTGATTACTGCGTCACCTACGAAGTCTCTCCCCCGTCCTGGGAGGCGCCTTCGAGTAAGTTCAAGCTCGGTGATTCCGTGTTTGCTGGTCCGGCCGAGGATGTCCTGCAAAGCCCCTTGCCTGAGATACAGGATATGCCGGTCGACACCATGGGTCTCAGTGGCGACCTTTTGGGCAAGGCAGAAGCCGAACTCTTGCGGCTGAACAATTTTGCGGCCGAGCACCGTCGCATCGTCGTGGATTGCTCGAAACTGCGGCGGGTCGATTTCACGGCCGCGGGCGTTTTGCTCAACTGGGCGGTCGGGGCGCAAGGCGCCAACAAGTCCATTGAATTTCGCGACGTGAGCAATCTCGTTGCGGCGTTGCTGGTCGTGATGGGTGTGCACGACGTGGCACAAATTGAGCGCCGCAAACTCTAGGCTGCACCCGGAATCGCAAAACGGGCCGCGCAATCGCGTCTTCTGAGTCGAAGTGCGCTGCCCGATCGGCTAGTCGGTACGACCCTTGAGAACGCCCTTCCGAGCCCCATTTACGTCAACAAGGCCGGCATAACCGGCGGCAGCCGGGTCCGCCGCCCTTCCCCAACCTGCGGCATTGGACCTGCCCGGCGTTTCCCCGCGGATCTTGGTGTAGCCAGCGCGACGCATCGCGCGATTCGGAGGGAACGCAGCATCCCCACTTTAGGAAAAGTCGAGCATGGAGCAATTTCACGGTACGACCATCGTCTCCGCAAGGCGCGGGACTTCCGTGGCCATCGGTGGCGACGGCCAGGTGACCCTGGGAAATGTGGTTGTCAAAGGAACGGCGCGCAAGGTGCGGCGCCTGTATCAGAACAAGATCCTGGCCGGGTTCGCCGGCGGCACCGCCGATGCATTTACGCTCTTTGACCGTTTCGAGGCCAAGCTCGATAAACACCAGGGCAATCTTTTGCGCTCGGCGGTTGAACTCGCGAAAGACTGGCGCAGCGACCGCGTCTTGCGCAGGCTCGAAGCGATGCTCCTCGTGGCGGATCGGGAGTCCACTCTCATCATCACGGGTAACGGAGACGTCTTGGAGCCCGAGCAGGGTATAGGGGCCATCGGCTCAGGCGGCTCATTTGCCCAGGCAGCTGCGCGCGCGCTCATCGAAAATACCGAACTTGTGCCCGGCGATGTCGTCAAGAAAGCCCTGACGATTGCGGGAGACCTGTGCATTTACACGAACCAGTCGCACATCATCGAGACCTTGGATTAGCGACTTGGCCCCAGTGGCGGACCGCCCCCGGAACTTCGACTCACGCGCGCCCACGCGAGCTGGGCAGGAACAACCAAAATGAACCTTACACCTTCGGAAATCGTTGTCGAACTGGATAAGCACATCGTCGGGCAGACCAACGCCAAGCGGGCGGTGGCCGTCGCCTTGCGCAACCGCTGGCGCCGTCAGCAGGTTGCCGAGCCCCTGCGCCACGAAATCACTCCCAAAAATATTCTCATGATCGGTCCCACGGGCGTTGGGAAGACCGAGATCGCGCGCCGTCTGGCCAAACTCGCCGATGCGCCTTTCATCAAGATCGAGGCCACCAAATTTACCGAAGTCGGTTATGTGGGACGCGATGTGGATACCATTATTCGCGACCTGGTCGAGACGGCCGTCAAGGAGATGAGGGAAGTCGAAACCAAGAAAGTGAGGACTCGCGCCGCGGACGCTGCCGAGGAACGGCTGCTCGATGCGCTTTTGCCACCGCCGCGTGACTTCGGCTTTACCTCCTCAAGCCACGAGCAGGAGGAAGGCAACACGACGCGTCAGAAATTCAGAAAGAAGCTGCGCGAAGGTGAACTGGACGACAAGGAAATCGAAATCGAGCTCGCCTCGCCGCCCGCGCAGATGGAAATCATGGCTCCTCCCGGCATGGAGGAAATGACAGAACAGATCCGTAATATGTTTCAAAGCGTCGGCGGCGCCGGGCGCAAGAAGGCCCGTAAGCTCAAGGTCAAGGAAGCGCAGAAGCTTTTGACCGATGAGGAGGCTGCCAAACTCGTCAATGATGAAGAGCTCAAACTGCGCGCCGTGCGCAGCGTCGAGGAAAACGGGATCGTCTTTTTAGACGAGATCGACAAGATTGCCTCGCGCCAGGAATATGGTGGGGCCGATGTCTCCCGCCAAGGGGTGCAAAGGGACCTCTTGCCTCTGGTCGAGGGCACAACCGTCTCCACCAAGTACGGGATGGTCCGGACCGATCACGTACTGTTCATCGCCTCCGGGGCCTTTCATTTGTCCAAGCCGAGCGACCTGATTCCTGAACTACAGGGGCGCTTTCCGATTCGGGTCGAACTGGACTCGCTGTCGGTCGCGGACTTCGAGCAGATTCTCACGAACACGGACGCGGCCCTGACCAAGCAATACCTGGCCTTGCTGGAGACCGAGAAGGTCACGCTCAATTTCTCCCCGGAAGGAATTCGACGCCTGGCCGAAATCGCGTTTGCGGTCAACGAGAAGACGGAAAACATCGGAGCCCGCCGACTCTACACCGTCATGGAGCGCCTGCTTGAGGATCTCTCGTTCGAAGCCACGACCTTAAGTGGAAGAACTGTTACGATCGATGCGGCCTTCGTCAATGAGCGACTGGCGGAGCTCTCGGAAAGCGAGGACCTCGCCCGCTACGTTCTCTAATCGAAGTCGCCGCTGGCCAGCCGCCTGAGGTAATCCAAGCCGGCGATCGCGCGGCTTCCATACCAGGAGAGCATCTCGCCGTCGACGAGCAAGACGCGTTGACGGGGAAACGCTTGCGCGAGTTCGACTTGATCCTGGCTTCCAAAGCGATACGGCTCGCTCGATAAAAGAATAAGCTCGACCTGGGGTGCGACCCTTTGAAGGTCAATGGTCGGGTAACGCTTTTCACCTTCTGTGGCGATCTGATGCCATCTGACAAGCCCCAGGCTACTGCCGATATAGGTTGCGGGTGACACCGTCATCCAGGGATCCTTCCACACCAGGTAGAGCACCGAACGGGGCGTAAAAGAGGCCCCGCTGAGGCGGGTATAAGCGGCCTTAAAGCGGTCGCACAACTGCGCTGCACGGGCCTCTGCGCCAAACACATGTCCGAAAAGCCGATACAGCTTAAGGTTGTCTAAGGGATGTTGCGGATGGGTCACGACGACATTGGGGACGAATTGCGCAAGCACGTCTGCGGTCGGCTTTTCGTTCTCATCGACGTTGACGATCACATGGCTTGGCGCAAGCTGTCGAATCTTTTCGATGTTGACGCTCTTCGTTCCTCCAACCTTCGAAACGCGTTCCAGCGCCTCCTTGGGATGGATGCAAAAGCCGGTTCTGCCCACCAGTCGATCGCCTAGACCCAGGTCGCAGAGGAGCTCGGTGATCGAAGGAACCAGGCAGACGATCCGGGCATCGGGCTCACGCGCGTGCTCGACGCCCAGCGCGTCCTTCCGCCATAGGTCCGGGTCCGGGTCAAGATCGAGCGCTGTGGGTGTCCTAATCATGGCTTGGCACGACGGCGCTCCGTCGCAAATGCACGCGATCCGAGCGCGTCGTAGATTCCATCGGGTGCGATGCGCATGAGCCGCGCTAGCCACGCCATCTGCCAAGGAAGTACGGCATAGCGTGTGCCGCGCTCGATGATGCCAACCGCCCGCGCCGCAAACCGGTCAACCGGCATGAGATAAGGCATGGCGTGTGTATTGCGTGCTGTCATGGGCGTGTCGATATAACCCGGAGCGAGGGTCACGACTTTAATTGAGCTCGTGCGCAACTCCAGTCGCAGACTCTCGCAATAGTGGGTGACGGCCGCCTTCGAGGCACCATAGGCCGCCGAACCGGGCAGCCCGCGGACACCCGCGACGCTCGATATGCCGACCAAGCGCGCCTTTGGTAAGGCACGCAGGGCCGCAAGAAAAGGTTCGAACGTATAAGCCGTCGCCAACAGGTTCGTCATGACGATCTTCTCAAACGCGGCCAGATCCGAGAGGGATTCGCGCAATGTACCGCGCGAGACGCCGGCGCCCGCGATCACCACTTCAGGGGTGCCCTCGCGGGCTATGAAGTCGCGGGCCGCAGCTTCAACCGCTTCGCGCTCGGTCACATCGAGGGCATAGACTCGGTGTTCCCCTTGTGCGCAGGTTCCAAGGCTCAAGCGGATCTCCTCGAGCACCTCTCCGCGTCGGGCGACCAAGCCTACGACAGCTCCGCGCTCGGCATAGCAACGCGCCAGCGCCGCCCCGATGCCGCTCGAAGCCCCGGTGATGAAGACGCGCATCGCGCGCTGCGAGCGGTCTGGCCCGTGGACGGGATCAGGACTTGCCTGGGCCCATTTTCTTTCGTTCGGCGGCCACGAGGAAGTCGAGGATGTCAAACGTATTGCGCTGATTGGGGACCTGATACTTTCCGTCAACCGTCACAAACGGAACGCTGTCGACCCCGTAACTCTGGGCAACCTGGGAGGCACGCCGCACGCGCGATTGGACGGAAAAGGAGTTATAGAGGTCCTTGAACTTCTGCGGATCGATGCCGTTCTTCTGGGCGAACTGCATCTGCAGATCCAGGGTGTTCAACGGATTTTGCTCCTGGTGGATTGCGGCGAAGACCTTCGAATGCAGTTCGCCTTCCTTGCCCAGAGCATCGAGAGTGTAGAACAGCCGTTGCAGCGGGACCTCGGAGTCCATGAAGGCAATGGGGATGTGCCGGATCACGACGTCCGCCCCCTGTTTCTTCGACCAGCTCGTAAAGCCGGGATCGAACTCGTTGCAGTGGGGACACCAATAACCAAAGAAGAAGATGACCTCTACCTTGCCGGGATTTTCGACAGGTTGGGGCGGGTCGACGGGGACATAGTCCTTTCCTTCGACGAAGGTTCCCTGCGCCATCGAGTGCAGCGAGAGCCCGATGAGCACCAGGGCCAGCAGGGTGCGCACGAGGTGGCGGAGTAGCGATTGCGAGTCGCGCCGGGCGGTCAGATTCATCATAGTGGGGTCAAGATTGTCGAAGGATAAAAGGAGAGCCGGGATGCGCTTTGCGCGCCCCAACTGGGAGGTTGGCTAGGGAGTCGTCTTCGGTGGAGGCACGACGTTCACGTCGATACCGTTTTCAGCCAGTCTTTGCCGAACACGATTCAAATCATCGATCCGGGTGTAAGGCCCGAGCCGGACCCGGTACACCGAACCACCGTCGCGTTCTGCCGAGGAGATGGCGGCCTCGAAGCCGAGGAGGGCCAGCTTGGCTCGCATATTCTCCGCGTCATCTTGCGCGCGATAGGCGCCTGCTTGCAAAAAAGCGGGCTTGCCTTCGGGCACATCCGGCCGCGATTTGTCGACGACTGCGACCTTGTCACCCGCGTTGGTTGTATTGGCTGACGCGATACCGGCGACAGCACTGGGCGTGGGGGAATTCGATGCGGCCGTATTCGTCGGCGCGGGGCCGGGGTCGGCCGGTACCTGCACGTCCTTCGCGTAGAGCGATTTGTTCGGGTCGGGAAGCTTGCTGGGCTCCACCATCGGCGCATCCGGGGCGTGGGCAACCTTGTTGATGAAAGGAATTGGGGCCTTGGTCACCACCAAGGCCACGCCCACGGCAATCCCGAGTCCAACGACCAGGCCGATAATGAATCCGACGAGGGTGTTGCCTCGCTGATTTGCCGCACTTGCCATCATCCCGAACCTCCTTACTACATCTTATCGGGCGCAGACACACCCAACAGCGCGAGTCCGTTGCGCAAAACCTGCCGAGTCGCAAGCAGGAGCGCGAGCCGCGCCAATTTGGTGGCGGTGTCGTCCACCAAAACCCGTTCCGCATTGTAATAGCTGTGGAAATCGGCCGCGCAGTCCTTCAGGTAGAAGGCAAGCTGATGGGGTGCCATCTCATCGGTCGCTTGCGCAAGTACTTGGGGATATTCGCTCAGTCGTTGCAGGAGCGCAGCCTCTCGAGGCGAGACCAAGGGCGACAGATCCGCCACGGCCAGCCGGTCGAGATCCCCCTCGTCGCGCTCCTTCCACTGTGCAAGCACCGAGCACACCCGAGCATGCGCGTATTGAACGTAGTAGACCGGATTCTCTTCGGATTGCGACAAGGCGAGATCGATGTCAAATGTGAATTCCGTATCGGCCTTGCGGCTGACGAGAAAGAAGCGGACCGCATCGCGCCCCACCCAGTCGATCAAGTCGCGCACGGTTACATAGCTTCCCGCGCGCTTGGATAGTTTGACCTCTTCGCCCCCTCGCACCACGCGCACCATCTTGTGCAGCACGTAGTCCGGGTAGCCCGGGGGGATACCCCAGCCGGTGCCCTGCAGCCCCGCGCGCACCCGATAGACGGTGCTCTGATGATCCGAGCCCTGGATGTTGATGACCTTGTGAAATCCGCGCTGCCACTTGTCGACGTGATACGCCACGTCGGGCACAAAGTAGGTGTAGGAGCCGTTGGATTTGCGCATGACGCGATCCTTGTCGTCTCCGAATGCCGTGGTGCGCAGCCACAGTGCGCCTTCGTGCTCATAGGTCACACCTGAGGCGACCAGCGCGGCTACGACTGCATCGACCTTGCCGTCCCGATAGAGCGATGATTCCAGAAAGTAGTGATCAAAATGGACGCCGAAGGCGCGCAGATCGATGTCCTGCTCGTGACGCATGTACGCCACCGAGAACTCGCGAATCGCCGCGAGGTCCTCAAGATCCCCCGATGCTTTGAAGCTGCGATCGTCCGCCTCAACGCTTTGACCTTCGCGGTAGGCCTGCGCAATATCGGCGACGTATTCGCCGTTATAGGCGGCCTCGGGCCACTCGGGGTCTCCCGGCGCAACCCCCTTCAATCGCGCAGCGACCGAGGCGGTCAGGTTCGCGATCTGCTCGCCCGCGTCGTTATAGTAGAACTCGCGCGTGACCTTAAAGCCTTGGTTTTCCAGAAGTGACGACAAGGCGTCGCCCAGTGCCGCTTGACGCGCATGACCCAGATGCAAGGGTCCGGTTGGATTGGCCGATACGAATTCGACAAGCGTCTTTTCTCCGTGACCACGGTCGCTTCGCCCATAGGCGTCGCCCTGAGCAAGAATCAGGCGGATGGCGTGTTGTCTGGCGGCCGGACGCAGTCGGAGATTGATGAATCCGGGTCCTGCAACCTCGGCGCCCTCGAGCAGGTCTACGAGTCGCGCGTCCGCCTTGAGGTGGGTGACGATGGCTTCTGCGAGTTCCCTTGGCTTGCGCTTGAGCGGGCGTGCGAGTTGCATCGCGATGTTGCAGGCGAGGTCCCCATGTTCGGCGACTTTGGGTCGTTCCAGGACGACCTGCACGTCAGCGCTCGCCTGCGGACCCAGTGCCGCCACGGCGGCGATGATCGAGTCAATGATTTGCTGTTGTTCCAAAACCATAGTTGAATTCGTTCGCGCAGCCGGGTTTGCCGACGAACTCGGCGCGCCGCAGCCAAAAGGATGGATTATAACGACACCGCTTGTCCTTCCCTTGCGCGAGACCGATGCTGCTATCGCGAGTTGGAGCTCTTGCGCGCGCGTGGGTGGGCTGCATCATAGACCTTGGCCAAGCGCTGAAAGTCCAGGCTGGTATAGATCTGGGTCGCCGCGATGCTGGAATGTCCGAGAAGCTCCTGAACCGCCCGCAAGTCACCGCTCGATTGCAACAGGTGCGTGGCAAACGAGTGGCGCAGCACGTGGGGATGGACGTTCGCGGGAATCCCCAGTCTTTGAGCGTGCTTCTTTAGGCGGTCCTCGATGGTCCGTCCCGAAAGGCGGCGGCCTTGGGCCGACAGGAACAGGGGATGCGGATCGTCACGCACCCACGCGGGTCGTGCCTGAAGCCAGGCGGTGAGGGCGACAAGCGCGGGCTTGCCCACCGGCACGGTGCGCTGTTTGTTGCCCTTGCCCGTCACTGTGACCTGGGCGTCGGGGACGTCGAGCCATCCGGCAGAACGGTACTGCCGCTCCTGATGATAGGCGACATCGAGGTCGACCAGTTCCGAGAGCCTAAGACCGGAGGAGTAGAAGAGTTCGAAGACGGCACGATCCCTCAGGCCCGCCATCCCTGCGGCTTGCGGGCCGGCAACGAGAAGGACGGCTTGCTCCGGGATGAGCGCTTTCGGCAGGCGCTTGCCGGCTTTGGGGGCGTGAACGTTGGAGACGGGATTGCGATCGGCCAACCCGTGCTCGATGAGCCAGTGGAAAAAAGTCCGCCAGGCCGACAGCGAACGGGCGATGGCCCGAGCCGAGAGCCCCCGAGCATGAAGCCGGGCGGCGATGCGCCGGACATCGTGCTCTTCGAGACTGAGGGCCTCGGTCGTGCGTCCTTCGCCGGCGCAGCAACGTATGAGCAGCTCCAAATCGCGACGATACGCCACGAGCGTATTGTGAGCGAGCTTGCGTTCGACCGCGACCGATCGCAGATAGTCCTCGATCTGCGCGTCCAGCTGAGGAGCGGGCGTCATGTCATCAGGCCAGAAGGCGCGTGAGGGCCGCACTCGCCGTTTCGGCGATGCGCCCGAGCACCTCGGTACCGAGCCCACCGTGGAAGCGGCGGGGATCCGGCGAAGCTAATACAATGACGCCGAACGCCTTCGCAGATGCGCCGCGGTGCAGGGGCAAGATCGCAACCGACTGCGCCGAGGAATGGGCAAGCAGTGCGAGCATCGGCTGGTGCGGGGCACCGGGCGTGCCCACGTAGGCTCGGCTCAACTCGTTGGCCAGCCTGACCACCTCGGGAGCCACGGCCTGGCTCATCGGCAGGTCCGCGTACTCGTCGGCGGTCTCCCACACCCGCAACGCGACATCGGGAACCAAGAAGATTTCGGAGAGGGAAGCCATCATCGCGTCGGGCAGAGCGCGGGCGTTGCGCTGAAGTAGGAGCCCCCGCGTCCAGCGTTGCAGGCGGTCCAAGATGGCGTCGTTCTCCTGGCCGAAACGAAGGAGCTCGGCGATCCGCAATTCCAGTGCCTTATTCTTTTCGCGCAGAGTCAGCATCTGACGCTCGCTAAGCGAAATGGCGCGGCCCCCATGAGGATGGGGCAGTTGCACGCTGCTCAAAACGTCTGCGAACTCCTCGAAAAACTCCGGGTGGGATTTCAAGTACGAGGCGATTTCGGTGGGATTCATTAATGTCATTCCTATTTTCGCATGTGCCTTGGCAGCCCCGAGAGCGCCTCTAGCTGGCCGAGATCGATCTCGCCGTCGAACACCGACACGGCCGGCCCCGTCATGAAGACCGACTGTCCGGCCCCCTGCCAGGACACGCGCAGATCGCCGCCGTGCGTGTGGACCAAAACGGGAGAGTGGAGCCGATCTGCAAGGATCCCGGCCACCGTGGCCGCGCACGCCCCCGTGCCGCACGCCAGCGTTTCCCCCGCGCCTCGCTCCCACACTCGAAGGTGGACTTCGCTTGGGTTGTCGATCTGCAGGAAGCCGGCGTTGACTCGCTTGGGAAAACGCGGATGACATTCTATCAAGGGGCCTTCCTTGGACACCGGCGCCGCCTCGACATCGCCCACGAACTGGACTGCGTGGGGATTTCCCATCGAGACGACCGCGATCTCGCGCGCGCACGATGCGATCTGCAAGGGCCACAAGACCAGCCTGTTCTGTGCGCGCGGCTCTAAGCCTGCCGCATCGAACGGGACGCGATCGGGATCGCATTCGGGCTCGCCCATGTCGACCGTGACGGAACCGTCTGCCTCGAGAAAGGGCTCGATGACACCCGACACCGTCTCGACACGGATACGGTTCTTATCGGTGAGGCCCTTCTCGCGCACAAAGCGCACGAAGGCGCGCGCGCCATTTCCGCATTGTTCGACCTCTCCCCCGTCCGCGTTGAAGATGCGGTAGGAAAAGTCAATCGCGCTCGATCTGGATTCTTTGTCGGGCAAGCCTACGATGAGGATCTGGTCTGCGCCGATGCCCAGCCGACGATCCGCCATCGAGCGGATCTGCCCGGGGCTTAATGCGATGGGCGTGCGCGTCGCATCGAGAACGATGAAATCGTTGCCGGCGCCATGCATCTTGGTAAAGGGAAGCTTCACGTCGGGTCGGCCGCGGGGATCCCTAACGGCCCCGGGGGCTGCGCATTCCAGCTGCGGGCGAGGCCGGCCAAAGGCCATATAAGCAGCGCACAGGCGCTAGGGGGACTCAGATTCACACTCAAAGTGTACCGGAGGAGATCACTCCGACCTAGGGCGACAGGCCGACTCATCCGGTTGCCTTGGCATCGTAGAAGCTGCGTTCTCCCGCAGGGCGGGTCTTAAAGCGCTTGTGCGTCCACAGATACTGGTCGGGCATTTCCCGCACCCGCGCTTCGATGAATGCGTTCATCCGTTCCGTGGCCGAGATCAGACTGTCCCCGGGAAAGTCTTCCCACGCCGGATAGAGCCTGACCTCGTAGCCTTCCGGGGTCATCCTGGTCACACACGGGACGACGAGCGCATCGGCCAAGGCCGCCAGTCGGGGGACGGCGGTGACCGTGGCCGCAGGTACGCCGAAAAATGGGATGAAGATGGCGTCCCGGGCGCCAAAATCCATGTCGGGCAGGTAATAAAACGGCAGTCCCTGGCGCAAGGCCTTCAGCGCCCCACGAACGCCGTCCTGTCGTGACAGGAGCACGGGATCGTTAAAGCGCCGCCGTCCGGCAAGAACTGCTTCGTTAAAGAGGGGATTTTTCTGATTCGAATAGATTGAGACGATTCGCCAGGTCAAAGTCGCGAGAATCCCGCCGGCGTCCAGTCCGACGAAGTGGGGAGCCAAGAGTATGACGGCCTTGCGCGCGCGCGCCGCCTCGAAATGCTCAAAGCCCGCCCAGTGAACGCGCTTGCGAACGACTGCAGGTGAACCCCACCAAAGGAAGCCGCGATCGAGAAGCGCCTGTGCAAAAACGCCGAAGTGCGCCCGCGCGAGCTTGCGGCGTTCCGCTGCGTCGAGGTCAGGAAAGCACAAACCCACATTCGTAAGTGCGACCGAGCGGCGTTCTTTGCTGATGAAATAGAAGGCTCCCCCCAATGCCCCGCCGAGCAGGCGGACCAGGCCCAAAGGCAAGCCACCGAGCAGCCGCAACAACCAAAGACTCAGGCGGGTCATGAGCTATGCGGGCGGCGGTGCCACGCCCTTGGGTTTCTTGTATCGGTTATAGCCCCAGAAGTACTGCTCCGGAGCCATGCGAATGATTCGCTCCATGGCGAGATTGATCTGGTGCGCCTGTTCCTCGGGAGAGCCAGTGAGCTCCTCATCAAAGGGAAAGATGCGCACGACCCAGCCCGCCCCGCGCGCCAGCCTGTCCCCATAGGCGAGGAGAATGGTGGCGCCTGTCAACTGCGCAAGCTTCGCCGGCAGCGTCATGGTGTAGGCAGCGCGGCCGAAATAGGGAGCCCATACGCCCTCGCCTTGACTTGGGACCTGATCGGGCAGCAGGCCGATGGCTTCATTGCGCTTGAGGGCGCGCAAGAGCTGCCGTACGCCTGAAAGATCGGCCGGAGCGGGTCGCAGATTGGTGCGCGAGCGTCCCAACTCGATAATCGGTCGCAAAGCGGTCTTTCGAGGTGGGCGATAGAGCACGGTCATGGGGGCTCGATCGGGCGTGTTGAGCGCGAAGAATTGGGCTGTGACTTCGAAGCATCCCAGGTGCGGAGTCAGAAAGATGATGCCTCGTCCGCGCTCGCGCGCGGCGTCCACCCAGCTCCATCCGGTCGTCGTGGTGCAAGCCAGGAGGTCGGAAGGAGACCGCAGCCACACAAAAGGAAGCTCGAAGATGCCCTTGCCGGTCTCGGCCGCAATCCGGCCCTGAAGGCCGGGCGCTTCGATCCGGGCCTGCGCGAGATTGGCTCGAACCATGGCGCGATAGGCCGGGGCAAGTGCCCCGACAATACGTCCAAAAAAGGCCCCCATGCAATGCAGGCTCCATAGGGGCAGCCGGGAAAAGAGGCGGAACAGGAAAAGGAGCACGATTGCAGGGCTTGTTGAGAGGCGCCTTGGCACTGGCGAACTGCTGCATCGACCACAAAGTCGCGGTATCATACCCTCGATCATTGGCGGGCTTGCCAGGTTAATTGACAACTTGCGGGGCGAGTCCGGGTATGCGTCATCACGGCGCCGTGCTTGATCGCCGCTAAAGCGTCGCCGCCCCCCCAAAGGTCTCGTGGCGGTTCCGCAAGCGGCTCAGTGTGAATTCTTGAATCATGGTCACAGGAGCCAGAATGCAATCTGATTTTCTCTTTACTTCCGAGTCAGTCTCCGAGGGTCATCCGGACAAAGTCGCTGACCAGATTTCCGATGCGATACTCGATGCGATCCTTGCGCAGGACCCCTATTCTCGGGTTGCGGCCGAGACCCTTTGCAACACCGGATTAGTGGTCCTTGCGGGCGAGATCACGACGAAGGCGAACGTGGATTACATCCAGGTTGCGCGCGATACGATCAAGCGCATCGGCTATGACAACACCGAGTACGGCATCGACTACAAGGGATGTGCGGTCTTAGTTGCCTACGACAAACAAAGCAACGACATCGCCCAGGGGGTAGACAGAGCATCGGACGACTACCTGAACCAGGGCGCGGGCGATCAGGGGCTCATGTTTGGATACGCCTGCGATGAAACGCCCGAGTTGATGCCGGCCCCCATCTTTTACGCGCACCGACTGGTCGAGCGGCAAGCGGATCTGCGGCGCGATGGCCGTCTGCCATGGCTTCGACCCGACGCGAAATCCCAGATCACGTTTCGTTACGTCAACGGAAGACCCACAAGCATTCACACGGTCGTCCTCTCTACGCAGCACGCCCCGGACGTATCGCAGGAAACGATCCGCGAGGCAGTGATCGAGGAGATCATCAAGCCTGTCCTTCCCAAGGAACTGATCGCGGGTCAAGTGCGCTATCTCGTGAATCCGACGGGCCGGTTTGTGATCGGGGGGCCGCATGGCGACTGCGGGCTCACGGGGCGCAAGATCATCGTGGATACCTACGGTGGCGCTTCGCCGCACGGCGGCGGCGCGTTTTCCGGCAAGGATCCTTCCAAGGTCGATCGTTCGGCCGCGTATGCCGCGCGCTATGTGGCGAAAAACGTTGTTGCGGCGGGAATCGCGAGGCAATGCCAGGTCCAGGTGAGCTATGCCATTGGTGTGGCCAAACCGATCAACGTAACGGTCTACACCGAGCAAACGGGCAAGATTTCCGACGAGGAAATCTCGCGTCTGGTCCAGGAGCATTTTGACTTGAGGCCGAAGGGCATCATCGAGATGCTCAACTTGCTTCGTCCGATCTATGAAAAGACCGCGGCCTACGGGCACTTTGGGCGGGACGAACCCGAGTTCACCTGGGAAGCGATCGATCGGGTCGAAAAATTGCGCTCCGCGGCTGGACTTTAGCTCGATCCATCGCCGGTTCGCTGGGAGGATGTCGACGCGGCACGCCCACTGACGCGAGAGACGCCAATGGTCTAGAATACGGGCTGCTGCCAAGGAGCGTTGCGACAAGATTGATCAATCTTGCCAGGCTTGGCGTGTTCTTCCGCAACGGCGCTCACGAACTTTTTTCGAAAGAAAGGAGGGCGTGATGAACGCCGCAGTCATTGATTCCCAGAATTCCAAGAAGTCCGTTGCCCAGGGCGATTTCAATGTCGCCGACCTGTCGCTTGCCGACTGGGGCCGCAAAGAGATCCGGATCGCAGAGACCGAGATGCCCGGTCTTATGGCGATCCGAAAGGAATACGCCAAGAGCCGTCCGCTTCAAGGCGCCCGCATAACCGGCTCGTTGCACATGACGATTCAGACGGCGGTCCTCATCGAGACGCTCCAAGCGCTCGGTGCCCAAGTCCGCTGGGCCTCGTGCAACATCTTCTCGACCCAGGATCACGCGGCCGCGGCGATCGCTGCGACGGGAACGCCAGTGTTCGCGTTCAAGGGCGAATCGCTCGTCGAGTATTGGAAGTTCACACATCAGATTTTTGAATGGCCCGACGGTGGCTATTCGAACATGATTCTCGATGATGGCGGGGACGCGACATTACTGCTGCACCTAGGCGCGCGTTCCGAATCCGACCTGTCGCTCGTGAGCCGCCCGCAGTCGGAGGAGGAAGGTGCCCTCTTTGCGGCCATCAAGGCCAAGTTGGCGGAAGATCCAAAGTGGTATTCAACCCGCTTAGCGCAGATCAGAGGGGTCACCGAAGAGACCACCACGGGGGTGCATCGCCTCTATCAAATGCACGCCGAAGGGCGACTCGCCTTTCCTGCGATCAACGTCAATGATTCGGTGACCAAATCGAAATTTGACAATCTCTACGGCTGCCGCGAATCCTTGGTCGATGGCATCAAGCGCGCCACCGACGTGATGATCGCAGGCAAGGTCGCCGTGGTCGCTGGTTATGGAGACGTCGGCAAGGGGTCGGCGCAGGCGCTGCGGGCGCTCTCGGCCCAGGTCTGGATCACAGAAATCGATCCTATTTGCGCGCTGCAAGCGGCGATGGAAGGCTACCGTGTCGTCACGATGGACTATGCGGCCGATAAAGCGGACATTTTTGTCAGCGCCACGGGAAATTATCGTGTGATCACGCATGACCATCTCGTGCGAATGAAGGATCAGGCGATCGTGTGCAATATTGGTCACTTCGACAACGAGATCGACGTCGCTTCCCTAGAGAAATACGAATGGGATGAGATCAAGCCGCAAGTCGATCACATCATTTTTCCCGACGGCAAGCGCATCATCCTGCTCGCCAAGGGCCGGCTGGTCAATCTCGGATGCGGGACGGGTCATCCAAGCTATGTGATGTCGTCCTCGTTTGCAAACCAGACCTTGGCCCAGATCGAACTGTGGGCGAGGAACGCCCAGTATCCGGTGGGGGTCTACACCCTTCCCAAGCACTTGGACGAGAAGGTGGCACGCCTGCAGCTAAGCAAGCTTGGCGCAATGCTCACCGAGCTCACAAGCGAGCAGGCGGCCTATATCGGCGTGGATGTCGCCGGGCCGTTCAAGAAGGACTCGTACCGATACTAAGGTGTGGCGCTGCGCGGCCTAATCGAGCGCCGCGCAGCGTTTTTTGGGGAAGGAGCTCCGATGCGCCTGTTGCTCGTCTGGCTGATCAATGCCGTAGCGCTTCTGGCCGTACCTTATTTCCTGCATTCCGTTTCCGTGGACGACTTTGCGACCGCGCTCGTGGCTGCGCTCCTCCTCGGTCTGGTGAACGCGGTGATCCGCCCGATCCTCGTCATCCTGACCCTTCCGGTCACGCTTTTGACGCTCGGGCTGTTTATTTTCGTCATCAACGGGTTGCTCTTCTGGTTCGTGGGCTCGTTTATCTCGGGCTTCCATGTGGCGGGATTTTGGGCCGGAGTGTTCGGAGCCATCGTCTATAGCGTGGTCTCCTGGCTGCTTTCGGCGATCCTCTTTAGTCGCTCCCGCAGCTAGCTGAGAGTTCAATGACCGAACGCGCCAACAGCTTCGAATTCTTCCCGCCCAAAACTACGGATGGGGCGGCCAAGCTGCGCAGCGTCTGGGAGACGCTGGCTCTCTTGCGCCCTCGATTTTTCTCGGTCACCTTCGGTGCCGGCGGCTCGACCCGGGAGGGAACGCTGACCACCGTGCGCTCGCTGCGGGCCGGCGGCCACACCGCGGCCCCTCATCTTTCCTGTGTGGGCGCCCGGCGTACGGAGGTGCTTGAACTATTGCAGCAGTACCGCGAACTCGAGATCGACCGACTCGTCGTGCTCCGTGGGGATGCCCCGTCGGGTGCCGGGTTATCCGGTGCAGACGACTTCCGGCATGCCAGTGATCTGGTGGCTTTCGTCCGCGCCGAGACCGGCAGTGCCTTTCACATTGAGGTTGCTGCCTATCCCGAGTTTCACCCTCAGGCGCGTTCCCCACGGGATGACCTGGCGGCGTTTGCGCGCAAGATCCAGGCGGGCGCCAATTCCGCCATCACCCAGTTCTTTTTCAATCCGGACGCCTACTTCCGCTTCGTCGACGACGTGGCCAAGCTCGGTGTGTCCGTCCCGATTGTCCCGGGCATCATGCCTATTACCAACTACAGCCAGTTGCGAGGCTTCGCCGAGAAGTCGGCCATCGAGATGCCGCGCTGGATCGACGAGCGTTTGCGCGAATTCGGCGACGATCGGAAAGCGATTCGGGCATTCGGACTCGATGTCGTCACAGCGCTGTGCGAGCGACTTCTGGCCGGCGGCGCGCCCGGACTGCATTTCTACACCATGAATCAGGCTGAAAGCGTGCAGGAGATCTGGAATAGATTGCGGCTCTAGGTGACGAGCTAAGCCCGGTGCGGTGGCCGCGGGAATGTGGCCTCCGCCGCGTAATAGGCGTCTTGTCCGCGACGCTTGACCTCTTCCAAGGCCAAGTCGGCTCTTTCTAACAGCTTCGTAGCCGTGGTGTTTTCACCCGAATACAAGGCGATTCCCATCGATCCCGTGACGCTCACGGTTTTGTCGGTCAAGCCGATTTCCTTGCGAAGGGTAGCAAGGATGGCTTCGGCGGCACTAAAGGCCTGACTGCGTGCGGCCAGGCCTTCCAGGATGATCCCGAACTCGTCGCCTCCAACACGGGCGACGGTGTCCTCCACGCGGACGCCGTCGGTCAGTCGCGTGGCGAACGTCTTGAGCACGATGTCGCCTTCGGAGTGACCATGCTCCTTGTTGAAGGCCTGAAAATGATCGACGTCGATGGACAGGACGGCAAGTAAATCGTTGGCGCCGCGGGCGCGGATCATGGCGCGTTCCAAGCGGTCGAGGAAAAGAGCGCGGTTCGGCAGTTCCGTCAACGCATCCGATTGCGCCATCCGGCGCAGGTCCTGCTCCAAACGCTTGCGCTCGCTAATATCGGTGAGCGTCACGGCGACCCCGTCTCCCAGGGGAACAATATGCTGATGCACCCAGTTGGCCGCGACATTGGGTACGTCCACAGTCTGCTCGGCGTCGCTCGGTCGTCCGCTGTCGACGACCTTTTTGTAGCGGTCGAACCAGCCGCTGTTAAGCAGCATCGGCAGCGCACTGCCCAGGGACTGATTCAGGAGCTGGCTGCGTGGGCGCCCAAGGAGCTTTTCGGCATTTCGGTTCACGTAGCTTACAAGGAAGTCGACAATCGTTCCCTGACCGGAACGCACACTCTCCAGAATGAGGAAGGCGTCAATTCCAGACTCGCAGGCAATCCGGAAACGGTTCTCGCTCTCCGCGACGGCCCGCTCGCTGGCCGCCATCTGGGCGAGCACGGGGCGCATGCGCCAGCGGGTCAGCACGCTGCTTAGGATCACGAGGAGCACAAGCAATGGGAGAATGGCCGCGAATCCGCTGCGCAGCGGGGCGTAAACCTCGGCGAGCTGAAGCGTCATGACGATTCCAAGTCCTGTCGAGCCCACGGGTCGATAAGCGGCGAGGACTCTTTGACCCCCGCGATCGCGGACCTTGACGACGCCGGCCTCCCCATCTAAGGCATGGCTCATGGGAACCGGTTGGTTCCCCACCGAACGCGCCATCGTCTCCGCAGTGCTTCGAAAGCGTGTCGGAAAGCAGGCCATCTTTTCGCTTGCGGCAGCGCAGAGCGTGACCTCACCGGTTTCTCCCCACTCAACTGCCGTTGCGCTTAAGCGCGTCAGTCCCGTCATGGGCTGTTCGGTCTTCACGGAGCCGACCTTGACCCCGTTGGAAAAAATCGGCTGGGATGACTGCAGATAGAAGCCCCGGTCCCACAAAAGCTGCGGTGATCCCGGTCCTGAGAGAGTCACGCGCAATGCGGCGTTGCGACGATAGGACCCGATGGTCGCGAGCGGCCCGTCTTGGAGGTCCAAAAAGTCAACGGCGGTAAAGCCATAGGGAAGAAAGCTGCGCGCGATCGCTTCCAAGGTGTTCCGGGCCGCCTCGTCTGTCGCATCCGGACTTAAGCGCTCGTAGGCGCCGATGACACCCGGCCGGGAGGCGACCAAGGCAGTGCGATCCAGAGACTGGGTGAGCGTCGAGGCAAAGTAGTTCGCGCGATTATCGAGTTGCTCGCGCATCTGATCACTGACGAGGCGATCCAATTGCATCTGCATGAAGCTAAAGGCAAGCAGACCTGCCGCCGCCGCGATGGCGATCAGGACCAGCTCTGTTCCAAGACTCTGTTGCGCCGACAGCGGCCTGACCACCATGGCTCGATACCACTCGCGATCGCGTCGCGACTGGTAGAGACCCGTTCCCAGCGCCAAGAGCCCGAGCCCGGCCGGTACCGCAATGCGCGATAGGCCTGGCCAGGTCAGGACGAAGTCAAGCGGAATGATGTTCTCCAACAGTCCCAGTACCGCCAGGACGATGACCAGTGCGATCAGCGCCCGAGCGCAGCGCGCCTGCGTGAGGGTGGGCGTGTTCTGTGAGAGCAGCCAGGCGACCCCAAACGCCAGAAAGCCGATGGCCGTGTCCAGGCCCATCCTTCCCGGGTGTTGTGCGGCGTCGCCTGACCAGACGTGCAACGCCGCCAGGTCGATTCCCAAGGAGACATTGAAGACGTGCTCGGCTAAGCCTAAGACCGCGATGAGCGTCTGTACCAGGATCAGAGCAGGTGCAAGCGCGCGAAAGCGTGGCGTAGACGCCTCGAGCGCGAGCGCGCCGCCGGAGAGCGCAAGGCACATCGCGGTGCTCAGAACCACCCGAAACTGCGCGGCGGGCAATAACCCGAAGGGAACATGGGTTCGGGTCACAAAGCCGATCAGGGCGAGTGAGCCCAATCCAAGGGCCACGAGGCCGTAGCGATTGGCCCGCCAATTCAGGCGATCGCGCAGCGCCAGGTCCGACACGCGTTGCATCAGTGCCACAGTGGAATTCCTAGGGGTTTGTGTACGCCGTGGAGCGGCCGCGCTGGCTCCGCGCGGCAGCGCGCGCTGCACCAGTGGGCATCGTGATCGCTAGTAAGACTGGGTCTCGGTAATGATGGCATCGAGCGCGATATCGTGCCGTTCCGGGACGAAATCATCAAGCCGTCCATAGGAGTACGAAACGCCAATCGCGGAACAGTTCAAAATTGCCAGGGTTCGGTCATAGTAGCCGCCTCCATATCCGATCCGAAAGCGCCTGCCCTGCGAGTCGAGGTAAAAACCCAGGCACGGCGCCACGATGATCTGGGGCTCGATCCAGCGCGGTGTCAGGGGCACGGGAATCCCGAATTCACCCATTCGCGTGGGCTCGTCCACGTGCCACTGGGCAAAGCGCAAGGGAGATTGGCGACCCACAATCACCGGAAGGGCGACCACGCCCCAGCCGGGCCAAAGAGGCCGCAAGTCGGGTTCGCCCCGGATCGGCCAATAGCAGGCGATGACGGCCTGCTCGAGCGGGTACCCGATATGGCCAAGGAGGTATTGCAGAAGCGATGAACGCAACGTCTCATCGGCACGGCCCCGTTCGGTCGCATCCATCCGATCACGTTGTGCAAGCAAGCTTTGTCGCAACTGCGAGCGTGGGGTGCCCATCGAACTCATCCGGTAATGCTATCCTATGCGCAGTGAAAATTCGCAGCCTCTCGCTGAAGATCCAATTGATCCCAGCCGGGCGTCGCCAGAACCCAGACCCGCCCCGGCCCGTGCTCCTCGGTTGCGCGGGCGCTGCAATCTTCACCTTAGCGTTCTCCTTCCTGGCTTCTGCCGCCTTGGCCCGAGCGCCGGCGGCCCAAGCCCTTCAGCCGGTGGCTTCCCTGACGGCCGACGATGCGTTTCTGGCTCTGCGTGAGGCGGTGCGCAATGGCGACCTCGACGGGGCCGCCCTTTACGGCCAGCGCGTTCTCAGCCTCGAACCGGCTTATCCGCTGGCCGCCTATATCGAGTATTACGCGCTCAGCCAGCGCCTGAAATCCTTGACCGATCCCGCATCGGATGACGAGGTCCGTTCCTTCATCGCGCGCAACCCCGATTCGCTGGTTGCCGACCTCGCGCGTCGCGACTGGCTCTTGGCACTGGGCCGCCGCGGCGATTTCGTCACGTTTGACTCCGAGCTGCCCAAATTTGTCTTGGGCGACGACCCACAGGTGAACTGCTATGCCTTAGCCGCACACTATCTCAGGCTCGCGCGCACTCCAGAATCGGTCACCGAGCTCGTGCTCTCGCAATCCCGCGGCGCGGTGCTCGTGCCCAAGGATATCCAGGGCGACGGCTGTGCCGGCCTTGCCTCCCTTCTGGCCGGCGACGGACATCTGAGTTCGGCGGAGATCTGGAAGGGCGCCCGGCTTGCATCCGATAACAATCTGCAGATCGCACTCAAGCGCTATCTGGCGCTTTTACCCGTCGAAGAGTCCCCCAAGCCCGAAGCGATCGATGCGATCTATGACAAGCCGGCGCTCTGGCTGGCCCGGCGATCCGGGGAATCGGTTCGCGGTCAACAGGATCTGATCGTGCTTGCGCTCTCGCGCATGGCGCGTAGCGCCCCCGACGAGACGGCGGCGCAATTTGAAAGAAGTTGGTCCAACCGCCTTTCTGCCGACGCCCGTGCGCAGGTTTGGGCTGAGCTAGCCGCCGCTGCCGCAAAGCGGCTCATGCCCCAGGCACTCGAATGGGCGCGGCGCTCCGAGGACGCAACCGATCTTTCGGAGGATCTCCTCGCATGGCGTGCAAGGGCCGCTTTGCGCGAGCAGAACTGGCCGCTGGTCGCTCTTTTCATCGACAAGATGCCTGCGGACATGCGCCGGCCGCAAGCCTACGAGGGGACTTGGACCTATTGGATGGCGCGTGCCCGAAAGGCGGAGGGAAACCAGGGCGAGGCGAACATTCTCTATTCCACGATCGTCGGCCAGTTCAACTTTTACGGCCAGCTCGCCAGCGAAGAACTCGGTCAACCGCTGGTGTTGCCGGCGCAGGCCCAGCCCACGACGGCATTGGAACTGGCTGAAGTCCAATCCTTACCGGGGTTTGCGCGGGCCATGAAATTCTATCAGCTCAATCTGCGGCCCCAGGGTAATCTGGAGTGGAACTACACCCTGCGCGGCATGAGTGACCGTCAGCTGCTTGCGGCCGCCGAATTCGCCCGTCGTAACCAGGTCTATGACCGCGCGGTCAACACTGCGGACCGCACCCATACCGAACACGACTTCGCCGTCCGCTTCCTCGCACCGTTCTACGACGCCATGCAAGCCAAGGCGCGCGCGCTGGATCTCGATCTAGACTGGGTCTACGGGCTCATCCGACAGGAGTCGCGCTTCGTGATGGGCGCGCATTCAAGCGCGGGGGCCTCAGGCCTCATGCAGCTCATGCCGGGGACCGCGCGCTATGTCGCCAGAAAAATCGGAATGACCGACTACCGGCCCGACCAGGTCGCCGACATGGACACCAACCTGCTTTTGGGCACCAATTATCTGCGCATGGTGTTAGACCAGCTAGACGACGTCGAACTGCTTGCGACCGCCGCCTACAATGCCGGTCCTGGTCGTCCGAAGAGCTGGCGATCCCTTCAAACGCGACCGCTCGAGGGTGCCATCTTCGCTGAGACTATTCCGCTGTCTGAGACGCGCGACTACGTCAAGAAGGTGATGAGTAACGCGGTCTACTACGGCTTGCTCTTCGATCCGGCCAAGCCGCAATCTCTCAAACGCAGACTCGGTACCATTTCGCCGGAACAGGATGTTCAGTCCTCCGATTTGCCCTAGCGCTCATTTCGCAGTGGGGTGCGGAAAAAGGCGGTCGCCACGCAATTGGCTTAAAATCAGGCCGTGCCATTTTTCCAATGATTCTCGTCGGTCCCCTTCTTAAAGAGCACAGAGCATGAGGCACCAGAATATCGTCGTCTTCGGCGGATCGGGATATATCGGGGCGCACGTGATCGCCCAACTCGTATCCCGGGGCCGGCGGGTGACGGTGGTCACGCGTCGTCAAAACCGGGCCCACTCGCTCATCTTGTTGCCTACCGTGGACGTGGTTGAGGCGGACCCCTATGACCCTGTGGCGCTCGAGCGCGTGCTCACGGGCAAGGATGCGGTGGTCAATCTCGTTGGTGCCCTCCATTCCGATCGCGGCGAGCCTTACGGTCGAGCGTTCGCCCAAGCCCACGTCGCACTTCCGCAGGCCCTGGTGAAGGCCTGCCGGCAAACGGGAGTGACGCGCTTTTTGCATATGAGCGCGCTTGGAGCAGCCAGCGACGCACAGTCCATGTATCTGCGCTCAAAGGCCGACGGTGAACGGGTCGTCAGAGAGGCCAGCGGTCTGGACGTCACCGTGTTTCGTCCCTCGGTGGTCTTCGGCGAGCAGGACCACTTTCTGAATCTCTTTGCGAGGTTGCAAAAGCTCTTCCCGGTCGTTCCCCTGGCCTGCAGCGAAGCCCGCTTTCAGCCCGTCTACGTCGGCGACGTTGCCCACGCGATGGTGGAAGCACTAGACACACTGCAAACCGATGGGCGTATCTACGAACTGGCCGGCCCGCGCATCTATACCTTGCGCGAACTGGTGCGCATCGCGGGCCTTGCCGTGGGCCATCCCCGCCTGATCCTTCCGCTTCCACCGGCGCTTGGCCGGTTACAGGCTTTCGTCATGGAACTGCTGCCGGGACCGACCCTGTTATCGCGCGATAATCTGGATTCGATGGCCGCCGACAATATTGCCACGGGGTTACTCCCGGGCCTGGACTCTCCCGAGTTGCAGGGGCCCACCGGCTGGCTCATCACCCCTGTCGAGCAAGTGGCCGTCGAGCATCTGGGCATTGGTGATGCGAGGACGCACTTCAATTTGCTAAGGGCCCGCGCACATCGCTGACTGTGCCCGGCCGCCTCCTCTTAGGGTGCCTTTTGCTGAACGAGAGGGAAACGACCTATGCTTAGACTCGTCATTGGCAACAAGAACTATTCCTCGTGGTCGCTTCGGGCATGGCTGCTGCTCAAAGAGGCGAAAATCGAGTTCGAGGAGATCCCGCTTGAACTCGGTACCCCGTCCTTTCATGCGCAGATTCCGCGCTATTCTGCCGCGGGGCGGGTGCCGGTCCTCCTCGATGGAGAGCTTGCCGTGTGGGATACGCTTGCGATCGCGGAATACCTCGCCGAGAACTTTCCGCATAAGCATGTCTGGCCGGCGGAGCGCGCCGATCGCGCCCGGGCTCGCTCGATGTGCGCAGAAATGCATTCCGGCTTTGCCGCGCTACGCAGTCAATGGCCCATGAACATCTCCGCGAATCTGGTGGGCAAAGGCTGGAACGTGGCCGTCCAGAAAGACCTCGACCGGCTGGTTCAAATGTGGCGCTCGGCGCTCAAGGACCACCCGGGTCCCTTCTTGTTCGGTCCGTTCGGAGCGGTCGACGCGTTCTTCGCACCGGTCATGGCGCGATTTGTGACCTACGGGGCAGAACTTCCGCCCGACATCGCCACCTATCGCGATGCGATTCTCGGCTGCGAGGGAATGCGGTCCTGGATTGCCGCGGCCCACCAAGAGACCGCCTATCTCGCCGACGACGAGCCCTATCGCCTTCCTGAAGGATCGTAGGGCAAACGCCGCCCCCATGCAGATCTACAGCGTCGGCGGGGCGGTCCGCGATGGACTCTTGCAACTTCCGGTCAAGGACCGCGATTTTGTTGTGGTGGGCTCAACCCCGCAGGAGATGCAAGCCCTGGGTTTCACGCCCGTGGGGCGCGATTTTCCCGTCTTCCTTCATCCGGTAACGCATGAGGAGTATGCGCTCGCGCGCACCGAGCGAAAAACTGGGCCAGGCTACACCGGCTTCGCTTTTCATGCCGCACCGACTGTCACGCTGGAAGAGGATCTGGCTCGACGCGACCTGACCATTAACGCCATGGCCGCCGATGACTCGGGCCGGATTATTGATCCCTTCGGTGGACAGGGCGATCTGAAGGCCCGTCTGTTGCGTCACGTGGGTCCCGCCTTCGTCGAGGATCCGGTGCGCATCCTCAGAGTGGCTCGATTTGCCGCGCGCTTTTTCGAGTTCAGTCTCGCGCCTGAGACCGCTGCGCTCATGGCCAAGATGGTGGACGCGGGCGAAGTCGACGCCCTCGTTCCGGAGCGCATCTGGCAAGAGCTCGCACGCGGCCTTATGGAGGCCCGGCCCTCGCGCATGTTCGAGGTCCTCCAGGCGTGCGGAGCCCTGGCGCGAATTGCACCCGAACTGGCCCCAACCCAAGGCATGAAGTGGGTCGCGTTAGACTCCAGCGCAGCGCACGGCCGCAGCCTTTCCGTTCGTTGTGCGGTCTGGCTGGGTGAGACCGAAATCGACGCGGCGAAGGTGCAGTCCCTCTGTCTGCGCTTGCGTGTACCATCGGAGTGTTCGGACCTGGCCGCAATGGTTGTGCGGGAGCGAGGAGCGCTTAAGGAGGCGCAGCGCTCGTCGCCTGTGGAGCTCCTCGGCCTCCTCGAGCGCTGCGACGCGCTACGGCGAGGGGAACGCTTCGAGCTCCTGCTCGAAGCATTCGAGGAGCTGGAATCCTCACCGGGTGTGTCCCCCCGCGCGCGACTGCAGCGAGCCTTGCAACGGGTGCGCGAAGTCGACGCGGGAGCGATCGCAAGAACCGGTCCGAAAGACATTGGAAGTGCCGTGCGCGCCGCTCGCCTCGATGCGCTAACCAAGGCCCTGCTCTAGAGCGATGAGCTCCGATCGCCCCGTACGAAGCCCATGAGGGGCATCTCAATTCCGCGGCCCAAGGCCAGTACCTTGAAAAGCTCGCCCATCTCCGCTTCCGAAACCAGCCGCTGTACTGCGTTGGTCTGGCGTAGCCAGTCGCCGGCATTTTCCGGTTGCCCAAGGATCAGATCGGCAATGCCACAGTTCATGAGGAAGTTGGCCTGGCTCGTATAACCGAGCAGCAGGGCGCCCGTGCCCGTGCCCGCCGCGGCGATCGCGCTGAAATCGACGTGTGCTGTCACATCCTGAAGACCGACACGCTCCAGGACTTGAGAGTGTGCGAAGTGCCGATAGTGGGACATGAGTGTTCCCTCGTGTCGTTGAGGATGGTAGAACTCGTGTCGAGGAAATCCGTAGTCGACGAGGAAGAATGCGCCCGCTCGGATACGCTCGCAAACCGTGGCAACGAAGCCTTGTGCGATCAAACCCAGTTCGGTCGTGTATCCAGGACTTAGCAGAGAGGGCTGTGGAATATAGGCCTCGATCGAGGACGCGAGCTGCGCGGAGGGCGGCCGGTCCGCGAAGGCAAATTGCCCCATCGCGTCCTGACTTACGCCCCGCACCCTCCAGCCCTCCTCGGATTTGGTGACAAGTTCCACCGGCATGGCATCGAGAACCTCGTTGGCGATGAGCACGCCGGAGAGGTCGTCGGGCAGGCGATCGAGCCACTCGATCTGCTCAAACCAGTCGGGTGCGGCCTGCCGCAAATGGATTTCCTGGCGGGCCCGCAAGTTTGCAGAAACCTCGACGATCCGATAGCGCACGGCAGGCAAATCGAGCCGGTTCAATTCCGCCAGCAGCTGCCCGGCGAGGCGGCCGCTGCCGGCCCCGAATTCGGTCACCGTGAAAGCCGACTGGCGAAGCACTTCGCTCACTTGTTGCGCGAGGGTGCGACCGAAGAGCTCGGAAATCTCCGGCGCCGTGACGAAATCTCCCTCCGCTCCCAACTTGGTAGAGCCGCCCGCGTAATAGCCCAATCCCGGTTCATAGAGGCAATGCTGCATGAATTCGGAAAAGGGAATCCAGCCTCCGCGCTCTCGGATTCGCGAGCCGATCCGTACGGACAACATTGTGCTGGCCTCGAGGGCATCGGCCGAGGGCGTCGGGAGAACTGCATTCATCGCGTTATTGTAGGGGCTTGGGGCCTGATGCCTTAAACTAGTTGCGAAGGACTCTCCACCATGGAACAAGACCAACAAGTACAGCCCAAGGTCGCACTCGTGACCGGCGCCGCACGTCGGCTGGGGCGCAGTATTGCCTTGGCGCTGGCGCAGGATGGATGGGATCTGGTGATCCATTACCGCGCCTCGGCCGAGGCGGCACAGGAAGTCGTGGACGAGATTCATCGACTCGGGCGTCGTGCCATCGCGCTCGCGGCGGACCTTGATGCCGACTCCGAGATCGAGGGGCTGCTGCCGCGCTGCGTAGAGGGCTTGGGAGAAGTACGCTGTGTGGTCAACAATGCATCGCGCTTCGAGTACGATTCGATCGCCGAATTCAGTGCGAGCCGTCTCGAGGCCCATATGCGCTCGAACCTTGTGGCACCCGTGCTCCTGGCCCGTGGACTTTTCGAGCGGCGGCGCGCATTGGGCTCCGCCTCGGGAGACGCCGCCGTCATCAATCTGCTGGACCAGAAACTGTTTAACCCCAATCCCGATTTCTTTTCGTACACGATCTCGAAATCGGCCCTCATGGCGGCAACCACAATGCTCGCCCAGGCACTCGCGCCCCACGTGCGCGTCGTTGGACTCGCACCCGGCATCACCCTTCCCGCCACGGGTCAAAGTCCTGATAACTTCGCGGCCGCGCATCGGGCCACGCCGCTCCTCCATTCCAGTACCCCCCTTGATATCGCCCGGGCCGTGTGTTACCTCGCCAGTGCCGCCGCCGTCACGGGAACCACTCTTCTCGTCGATGGCGGACAGCACTTGGTCGCCTCTGAACGGGATGTCATGTTCACCGCACCCTAGCGATCCATGGACACCGTCTGGCTGGACTCGCGTTTGCGGCAATGTCGGCGCCTTTTCCTTCGCAACTTCGTTTTGGGCGTGAATATCGGCATACACGACTTCGAAAAGAGCGGCGCGCAGCGCCTCATCATCAATGTCGACCTCTTTGTTCCGCTGATCCATTCGACACCAAAGGCGGACAAGATCCACGAGGTCGTCGACTATGATCTGATCCGAAAGACCATCACGCAGCGCACCGACCGTGGGCATATCAACCTCCAGGAAACCTTGTGCGATGACATCGCGAGCTCGCTGCTCGCGCATCCCCACGTTTTGGCCGTTCGGGTCTCCACGGCAAAGCCGGACGTGTACCCGGATTGCGACGCGGTCGGAGTCGAGATCTTCCGGATGCGCGAGGACTAGTCGTGGGCGTGCGCATCGTGCCTTTTTTCGCTTAGTCCCGCACCCTCATGTCTGACCTCTTGCGGCGGCTGCGCAAGTTCGACCTCGATGCCTTGACGGATCTCGAGCTGGTCTTGGTCTTTCTGGTGTTCCTGGTGGGCCTGGTGGCGCTTTTTTGGATCGGCTTTGGCTTACTGGATCCGCCACCGCCTCGCGCGCTGACGATCAGCGCCGGACGCCCGGGAGGTGGCTACTGGGCTGCCGCTCAGCGCTACCGACAGCTGCTGGCCAAAGAGGGAATCACCCTGGACGTGCGCGAATCCTCAGGCTCGATTGAAAACCTGGCGCGGCTCAAGGATCCTCAGTCGGGCGTGAACATCGCCCTGGTCCAAAGCGGGACCCGAACCGATGACGATCCCGATGATCCTATCGTGCGCAGCGCCGCAAGCATCTATTACGAGCCCGTCCTCGTCTTTCACAAGCTGCCCGGGACCATCACCCGGCTTTCGCAGTTGCGTGGCAAGCGCATCGCCGTGGGGGATCCCGGGAGCGGCATGTTCGCCACGGCAACGGAGTTGTTTGGAGCCAACGGACTGAACCGGGACAACACGACCTTTTTGTCGATGTCGGCCGAAGACGGCGTTAGCGCGGTTCAACAGGGTCACGCCGACGCGGTGTTCTTGGTGGCAGCCGCGGACTCGGATGTCGTCCAGCAGGCCTTTCGGGCGCAACTGTCCCTGGTGGACTTCGAGCAGGCCGATGCTTACGTGCGCCGCTATCCCTGGCTCTCGAAGGTTGTCTTGCCGCGGGGAGCAGTGAATTTCGGCACCGACTATCCGACGACGGACATCAGGCTCATTTCGCCCACGGCCAACCTCTTGGTCCGCTCGGATCTAAACCCGGCATTGACCTATCTCCTTCTGGCCAAGGCAAGCGAGGTTCACAACGGGCCAGGGCTTTTTCAGCGACCAGGCGAATTTCCCGCCCCCGGCAGTCCCGGCTTTGTCGCAAGCGAGGAATCAAAGCGTTATTTTGTCTCGGGCAAGCCCTTTTTCCAGCGCTACCTGCCGTTTTGGGTCGCCTACCGCGTGGTGCCGGCGCTCGTGATCCTCATTCCCTTTCTGGTCCTGCTCATTCCCGCGGTGCGCATCGGTCCTGCGCTTTTGAAGTGGCGCAAGAAAGCCCGCATCAACCGACTCTACGGACAGTTGCGCGAGATCGAGGAGCGATTTCCCAGCCCGCAGGCGTCGGGCCAAGCGACGCCCTATCGTGTGGCACTCGACGAAGTCGAAAAGCGCGTACGCGCGTTACACCTGCCGCTGCAGTACGGCAGTGACCAGTATCAGTTACGCGCGCACATCACGATGCTGCGAAGCCGTCTTTCCGAAACAGATCCCAGCGCCTAACCTCAGGACAAGGCTGATCCGATAGAATCCAGTCTCGCGCTTTGATCGGGTGATCCCCATGCAGGCATCTTCGAAACTGTTGCACCTTCAGTCGCACCTCATCAAGCAGGTCGGCTCGGCGATCGTCGATTATCGGATGATCGAGCCCGACGACGTGGTGCTGGTCTGTCTCAGCGGCGGCAAGGATTCGCACACCCTGCTCTCAATTCTTCTCGAACTCCAAAAGCGCGCTCCCATCGAGTTTCGTCTTCTCGCCATGAATCTCGACCAGAAGCAGCCGGGGTTTCCCGAGCATGTCTTACCGGCCTATCTGAGCGAGCTTGGGGTGGACTTTCGCATCGTCGAGGCGGACACCTACTCAATCGTGCGCGACAAGATTCCGAAGGGCAAGACGATGTGTTCGCTCTGTTCGCGCCTTCGGCGCGGCATCATCTATCGGACCGCGACCGAGCTGGGCGCAACCAAGATTGCGCTTGGTCATCATCGTGACGATCTGATAGAGACTCTTTTCTTGAACATGTTCTTTGGCGGAACGCTCAAAGCAATGGCACCGAAGCTCGTCACCGACGACGGACGGCACGTGGTCATTCGGCCACTCGCCTACTCGTCGGAGCGCGATATCGCGGCCTATTCCCGCGGCATGCGGTTTCCCATTATTCCGTGTGAACTATGCGGCTCGCAGGAACACCTACAGCGCCGCAAGGTCAAGGAAATGCTTGCGGCCTGGGAGAAGGAGTCGCCAGGACGGACCGCCAACATTTTTCGCGCCATGCAACATGTCATTCCATCCCATCTGGCCGATCTGGACCTGTTCGATTTTCACAATCTCTCGACAAGCACGAGCCTGCAAAGCCAGGACCGCCTCTTCGATCCGGACCCCGCGCGCGGTGCTGCCTTTGATCTCGAAAGCACGGCGCACGAGCGGCTACATTTCATCCGGCGTCACAAGCCGCGTGAGAAGTCCGATGATTTTCCCCTCCTCCAGGATTAGGATGCGGTGTTCTGGATCGAGGACAGAACCGGTATGGGACGCAGCGTGAGCAGCGGTGTCCCTCGCGATTTGAAGACCATCAAGGCGCTGTGCTTTGACGTGTTTGGCACCGTCGTCGACTGGCGTGGCAGCCTCATTATCGAAGTACGCGCGCTGGCGCGTGCCAAAGGGCTGCGCTTGGATGCCCCCGCCTTTGCCGACGCCTGGCGGGCCGGCTATGCGCCTGCGATGAACCGCGTGCGATCCGGGGAACTCGGATGGCAGCATATCGACACGTTGCACCGATCCATCCTCGAGGAACTGATTCCCCGCTTCGGACTGGACAGTCTCTCGGAGGTCGAACGCGTCGATCTGAATTTGGCGTGGCACCGACTGCGTCCTTGGACGGACTCGGTGCGCGGTCTAAAGCGGCTCAAGCGCACTCACACCATTGCCACGCTGTCCAATGGCAATGTGAGCCTGCTCAACGATATGGCCAAGAACGCCGGATTGCCCTGGGACCTGGTCCTCTCGGCAGAGCTTTTCCGCCACTACAAACCGGACCCGGAGACTTACTTGGGCGCAGCCGAACTCATCGGGGTCGAGCCTGCACAACTCATGATGGTCGCTGCCCATAAGTCGGATCTGCGGGCCGCCAAGGCCTGCGGCCTGGCTACGGCGCTCGTGCAACGGCCCCTAGAATACGGTCGCAACCGGCATCCGGACCCGGGCCCGGATCCAGCCTTCGATCTGAACGTTCTAAGCTTCGTCGAACTGGCCGATCGGCTGCAGACCTAGGCGCTTAGACGGAAGGGACTGAAGTTCGTGTCGCGGTCGTAGTAGTCCTCGTTTTCCTTGCGCTTGAGAAACCCCACCACGAGGTAAGTCAGAGGGGTTGCGATGATCTCCCAAGACGTTTTCAAGATGTACTGGACCACGGCGACTTTGGCGATGTCTTCGGTCGCCCAGATACCGTAGAAGGCGATAAAGTAGAACAGCGACGAGTCGACCGCTTCACCGATGGCCGTCGATCCGATGGTGCGCGTCCAAAGCAACTGCCCCTGGGTGAAGATCTTCAACTTGGCGAGCACAAAGCTGTTGGCGAAGCTGCCGCACCAGAACGCGAGCATAGAGGCCGCGGCAATGCGCCAGGCGTTGCCGAAGACAGCCTCGAGTGCGCCTTGGTACTGGCGCATGAAGTCGGTGCTTGCGGCCGGCAGCGAAACCACGACCCAAGCCATGATGGAGGCAAACAAGAGCGCGGCGAATCCGGCCCAGACGCAGCGGCGGTCGCGCGCGTAGCCATATACCTCGGTCAGGATATCGCCAAAGAAGTAGGAGATCGGAAAGAAAAGGATGCCCGCGCCAAAAGTGACGCTTCCAACGAAGGGCAGCGTAACCACCGCCTGCTTGGCCGCGCCGATAAAGTTGGAGCACAACAGAACGACGACGAAGGCCGCCATGACGAAATCGTAGTACTTGTAATGTCGCGCTCTCGGATCCACCGCTGACTGCATCTTCGATCTCCTTGAACTTGGATCATGCCGCGTCTGGCAGTATGCCTAAGCTTGGCCGAACGCGCTTGGCCTAGCCCAAGCGATCGGGCCAAGGCGCCCGAGGTTGTCTGCTCGCACCCTAATTCAGGAAAAGGCGGTAGGCGGGATTTTCGGACTCGTCTGCGTAGGCGTAGCCCAGGGTCTGCAGAAAGCGCTGGAACGCCTTCTTGTCATGTGGGGGCACCTGTAGGCCGACCAGAATGCTGCTGTAATCAGCGCCCTGGTTGCGATAATGAAACAGGCTGATGTTCCAGTTGGGACTCATCGAAGTCAGAAAGCGCATCAACGCGCCCGGCCGCTCCGGAAATTCGAAGCGGTAGAGCAATTCATCCTCGGCGAGCGTCGAGCGGCCGCCGACCATATAGCGTACGTGCTGCTTGGATAGTTCATCGCCGCTTAGATCGACCGTCTTGAATCCGTGTTTTTCGAAGTGGCGGGCGATGGCGCTGCCTTCGGCCCGATTGCGGATCTGGACACCCACCAAAATGTGGGCGGCAATGGCATCGGCGATCCGGTAGTTGAATTCGGTGACGTTTCGGCTGCCAACGAGGGTGCAAAAGCGCTTGAAGCTACCCCTTTCTTCGGGGATCGTGACCGCGAAAACCGCTTCTCGCTCCTCGCCGACCTCGGCCCGCTCGGCCACGAAGCGCATGCGGTCAAAATTCATGTTGGCGCCTCCGGCCACGGCTACGAGCGTCTGTCGTTTGATCCGCTCGCGCTCGACGTAAGCCTTGACACCGGCAATCGAGAGGGCGCCTGCAGGCTCCAAGATGCTGCGCGTGTCCTGAAAGACATCCTTGATTGCTGCGCAGAGCGCGTCGGTGTCCACGAGAATGATCTCGTCCACGTATTGGCGGCACAGTCGAAACGTTTCCTCACCAACGGTCTTGACGGCCGTGCCGTCGGAGAACAGGCCCACGCTATCGAGCGTGACGCGTCGCCGGGCCTCTAGTGAACGCCGCATGGCGTCCGAATCGACAGTCTGGACGCCCACGATCCTAATTTCGGGCCGGATCTGTTTGATGTAGGCACTGATTCCAGAGATGAGACCGCCTCCTCCGATGGCGACAAAAATCGCATCAATGGGCCCCGGGTGCTGACGAACGATTTCCACGCCGATGGTCCCTTGTCCGGCAATCACGTCCGGGTCGTCGAAGGGATGCACAAACTCCAGATTGCGCTTTGCCTGTAGGGTCAACGCATGTTCGTAGGCGTCGCTATAGGAGTCCCCATGTAGGACCACCTCGACGGCAGCAGCGCCGTGGGCTCGCACAGCGTCGATTTTGACTTGCGGTGTGGTCTGCGGCATGACGATGACCGCATGGCACTCCAGGCGCCGGGCCGCCAGCGCGACTCCCTGGGCGTGATTTCCGGCTGAGGCCGCGATGACACCCCGGGCCCGAGCCTCGCTGGGCAAAAGCGCCATCTTGTTATAGGCGCCGCGCAGCTTGAAGCTGAAGATCTCCTGGTTGTCTTCCCGCTTGAGCCATACGGCGTTGCCCAGCCGTTTGGACAAGGTGGGGGCCAGATGCAGCTCGGTTTCGCGGGCGACGTCGTAGACGCGCGCGGTGAGAATGCGCTTCAGATAGTCGGGATGTTTCATGATCGGCCCACAGCATAGCAAAGGCGGACCTGCGACAGGCCACCCTCGAGTCCCCGTCTTGTGCCAGCGCGCCCGGCGCGAGGGTCAAATCTGGGATCGCGGTCGGATGAGCTGAACGGCGAAAACTGCCCTGGGCTAGAATGAACGCACTCATGCCGGTTCGGTTTTACTGGCCTACTTGACTCCTCCATCCTCATGAACGCGCCCGCGCCACCCGGCTTTGTCGTTTCGGCCACCGAAAGCCCACCATCCGTGCGGCTGCGCGAGATTCCGTACAACTACACCTCGTTTTCCGACCGGGAGATCGTGATCCGTCTCCTGGGCGAAGATGTCTGGCGGGTCCTAGACGAGCTGCGCGAGGAACGGCGGACGGGACGCTCGGCACGCATGCTCTATGAAGTGCTCGGCGATATCTGGGTGGTCCGTCGCAATCCGTATTTGCAGGATGACTTGCTCGAGAACCCCAAGCGCCGGCGCGCGCTCATCGAAGCGATGCATCACCGCGTGCGCGAAATCGAGCGCCGCCGCGATACCGACGATTTGGAGAGGGATCAGAAGGTCCAGCTCCTTCTGGAATCGGCTCATCGTGCCGTGGCGGACTTCGAGTCGGAATTTGCGACCACGGCGCGGCTGAGGCGTGACGCGACGCGCCGCTTTTCCCGGGAAACCAAGCGCGACAACATCAAGTTTGACGCCCTCTCGCGGGTCTCGCACGTAACCGATGCGACCGACTGGCGCGTCGAGTATCCCTTTCTCGTGCTTACCCCGGACACCGAGGAAGAGGTCGCAGGACTCGTCCAGGCTTGCATCGAGCTTGGACTGACGATCATCCCGCGCGGCGGGGGAACCGGTTACACGGGGGGTGCAATTCCGCTAACGGCACTTTCGGCTGTGATCAATACCGAAAAGCTGGAAGACCTCGGGGCGGTGGAGATGGTCATGCTTCCCGGGCTCGATACCCCCGTGGCGACCATCACCAGCGGTGCTGGGGTCGTCACGCGACGCGTGGCCGATGCCGCCGAGAAAAGCGGCTGGGTGTTCGCGGTCGACCCGACGTCGGCCGATGCTTCCTGCATCGGAGGCAATATCGCGATGAATGCGGGGGGCAAGAAGGCCGTGCTCTGGGGTACGGCTCTTGATAACCTCGCGAGCTGGCGCATGGTCGACGCGGACGGCCGCTCGATGGAAGTCATCCGGCTCGATCATAACCTCGGGAAAATACACGAGGTGCCGGTGGCCCGCTTCGAGATACGCCACTACTGCCGGGATAAAGTGACCCTGTCGCACTCGGAAATCCTCGAGATCGAAGGCCGGGTGTTTCGCAAGGACGGCTTGGGCAAGGATGTCACCGACAAATTCCTGGCTGGGCTGCCGGGCATCCAGAAGGAAGGCTGCGACGGATTGATCACTTCGGCGCGCTGGATTTTGCACAAGATGCCGGAGTTCACTCGCACGGTCTGTCTCGAATTCTTCGGTCAAGCCAGGCACGCCGTACCGGCCATCGTCGAAATCAAGGACTACCTGGATACCCGTACGCTCGCCGGCGGGGCGGTGCTCGCAGGCCTCGAGCATCTAGATGAACGCTATTTGCGCGCGGTGGGCTATAGCACCAAGTCCAAGCAGGGCGCATTTCCGAAGATGGTCCTTGTGGGCGACATCGTCGGCAGTGACGAAGCGGAAGTGGCCCGGGCGGCGTCCGAGGTGGTGCGGCTGGCCAATGCCCGACAGGGTGAGGGATTCGTCGCCGTGAGCGCCGAGGCGCGCAAGACCTTCTGGCTCGATCGTGCACGTACCGCGGCCATTGCCAAGCATACCAACGCCTTCAAGATCAACGAGGACGTGGTGATTCCCCTAGGGCGGCTGGGCGATTACACCGATGCTATTGAGCGGATCAACATCGAATTCTCGATTGGCAACAAGATCCGTCTCATCGACGCGCTTATCGCATTGTTCGAAGGCGAACTTCCGACAGGCAAGACAGGGGACGGAGAGACCGACCGACTGGCGCCGCAGGAGCTCTTGGCCGATCGACCCGACCAGGCGCGCGAACTCCTGAAGCTGACGCGTGCGCGCTGGCAGTTTCTTCTGACGCACATGGATGCGCCGCTGGCCGATACGCTACCGGTCTTGGAGCAACTGGGGCTGGGAAGTGTTCTGTTCGCCTTGCGTGAGCGTCCCTCGCCGACCCGTGTCTTCGAGGTGCTGCAAGACCGCTCCATCCGGGTTTCGTGGAAGCAGGAAGTGCGTGCTCCTCTCGAGAAGCTTTTTCCGGGAGCGGCCTACGCGCCCATCCTTGCGCGCTGCGATCAGCTGCACACCAAGATTCTCAGGGGGCGTCTTTTCGTCGCCTTGCACATGCACGCAGGTGACGGCAACGTGCACACCAATATCCCGGTCAATTCAGACGACTACGTCATGCTCAACGAGGCGAACGCAGCGGTTGCACGGATCATGCGAATCGCGCGCGAGCTCGATGGCGTCATTTCCGGTGAGCACGGTATCGGTATCACCAAGCTCGAATACCTCACGCGCGAGGAGATGGCCTCTTTCCGGGACTACAAGGAACGTGTGGATCCGCACGGGCACTTCAATCGCGGAAAGCTACTGGAGCTTGCCGACTACCCTTCGAATCTGCGCAATGCCTATACGCCCAGCTTTGGTCTATTAGGTGCCGAGTCGCTCATCATGCAACAAAGCGACATTGGCGCCATCTCCAACCAGATCAAGGACTGCTTGCGATGTGGCAAATGCAAGCCGGTGTGCGCGACCCATGTCCCGCGGGCGAACCTGCTGTATTCACCTCGCAACAAGATTCTGGCGACCTCGTTGCTCATCGAGGCTTTTCTCTACGAAGAGCAGACGCGGCGCGGCGTTTCGATCAAGCACTGGGATGAATTCGCTGACGTGGGTGAGCATTGCACGGTGTGCCACAAGTGCCTCTCGCCTTGCCCCGTGGACATCGACTTTGGCGAAGTTTCCATGAATATGCGCAACCTACTGCGCAAGATGGGACGCAAGCGCTTTAACCCGGGGACCCGCGCTGCCATGTTCTTTCTGAACGCCACCGACCCGGCGACCATCGGGGCGACACGCCAAGTGATGATTGGCTGGGGCTACCGCCTCCAGCGGCTCGCCAATCGCGTCTTGCATCTGGCCGCGAAGAAGCAGACGGATGCGCCACCGGCGAGCGTCGGCCGCACGCCGATGCGCGCGCAGGTGATCCACTTCGTCAACAAGAAGATGCCCGGCAACCTGCCCAAGCGCACGGCGCGCGCCCTTTTGGATATCGAAGACGCCAAGTTTGTCCCGATCATTCGCAATCCCGCCTCGAGCGCGGATGCCGAAGCCATCTTCTACTTTCCGGGCTGTGGCTCGGAGCGCCTTTTTTCCCAGGTCGGGCTGGCTACCCAGGCAATGCTCTGGCAAGTCGGGGTGCAAACGGTGCTTCCGCCGGGTTATCTATGTTGCGGCTATCCTCAGCGTGGCACGGGTGAATTCGCCAAGGCCGAGAAAATCATCACCGACAACCGGGTGCTCTTTCATCGCGTTGCCAACACTCTGAACTACCTCGACATCAAGACCGTGATCGTCAGTTGCGGGACCTGCTTCGATCAGCTTCAGGGCTACCAGTTCGACCAGATCTTCCCGGGTTGCAGGATCATGGACATCCACGAGTACCTCATGGAGAAGGGCATTCGTCTCGACGGCGTGACCGGTACGCGCTACATGTACCACGATCCGTGCCATTCACCCATGAAGACGCATAGTCCCCTGAAGGTGGTCAACACGCTCATGAACGCCGAACTCAACGGCGCCATCGAAACCAACGATCGCTGCTGCGGGGAGTCGGGCACGCTGGCGGTGAGCCGTCCGGATATCGCAACGCAGGTGCGATTTCGCAAGGAGGAAGAGATGAAGCGCGGCAGCCAGGCCGTGCGCGCTGACGGGTTTGCGGGCCCGGTGAAAATCCTGACCTCGTGTCCGTCCTGCCTGCAAGGACTATCGCGCTACGATGACGATTCCTCGACCGAGGCCGATTACATCGTCGTTGAGATAGCCCGCCATCTGCTTGGTGCAGACTGGCTCAAGGAGTATGTGACTCGCGCCAACGCCGGCGGCATTGAACGCGTCCTGGTTTAAGATCGGTGGATCGTATGACCCCACAAGGTGCGCGCCACGGGGTCGATCGCCTGGGAGCGTGAGTGACGACCTCGTCTGATTGTCCGCTGTGCATTGAACCGGGCGGCGCCCTCATCTGGCAGGGAGAAAAGCTTAGGGTCATCCAGGTGGATGAGAGTCCTTACCCTGGATACTGCCGAATCGTCTGGCAAGAGCACGTCAGGGAGATGAGCGATTTGTCGGCAAACGACAGAGCGCTCGTCTGGGCGGTATTAGATGTTGTGGAGCGCGCGGTGCGTGCTATGCTAAAACCCGACAAGATGAACCTTGCGAGCTTAGGCAACCAGGTACCGCACTTGCATTGGCATGTCATACCTCGATGGCGCGATGATCAGCACTTTCCCGATCCGATCTGGGCCGCGGCGCGCCGCGTTGCGCCCGCAGATTCGCCGGAGCGCGAGGCGAACGAGGACTGGTCCGAGCGCCAGAGCGGCTCAGCCGCCCTGGCAGAGTTCCTAAGGCCACTCCTCCAGTCATCGTTTCCATGGTAATGCTCCGGTTTCGACGCTCCTCTGACAGCCATGCCCGCAGCGAGTTTCTTGCGCTTCAGGATGCTACCGCCTGCAAGACCTGGCTGGCCACCCTGACACCACCGGACTCGATCGACAATCTCAAGCGGATCGCTGAATGCATCGGCGAGGTGATGGAGGGTCCCCTCGCGCCCGCGCGCAAATACGAGGTGATCGACCGGATCCGCGTCGTCCTGCATAGCCAGGTCTCGGAGCGTATTCGCGACACGGAGTATCGCGCCGTCCCGCTCATGACCAATGAGGCCGAGCCGGTCTGGGCGCTCATTGACACGGCCGAAGATCTGCGTGAGGCCTACGAAGTCCTGATCGCGCGGCTCGGGGATCAGCCGTTTGAGACGGTGTCGGGCAACCAGGGGCGCGAGGAGCGCACCGTGCCGGTCGCCACCAAGCTCATGGCATTGCATCGGGCGCTCGACACCAATGCGCTCGTCCTCGTCCTCTACATGCGGCTTAGGGTCGCCGTGCCGGATCGTCTCTGGGATCAGCATTGCCGCATGGGTCAGCTTTCCCGCCAACTCGGGGTTCCCAATGAGCAGGTGACCGACCCGCTCCATGCAAGCCTGACCGAAACCTGCCGCGAGGCGTTCAACCTGCCGATCCTGCTTGCGCTGGCCGACCCGACCATGCTCTCGCCGGCTGAATTCCACGCCGCCCAGTTTTGTTCGCTGCGCTGGTCCTCGAAGGTGGGCTTTCGGATCGACAGTGCAGCCGAGCTCGGAAGCCCGCCGGTCAGGCCCACTGGAAACCCCGGGCCGGTGGTCCAGCTGGCCAGCAACGAGCATCAGGTCAGACTCGACACCCAGAAGGTGCTGCAGAGCATCGAGCGGCGCATCATCCTGCTCAACGAGGGCAATTCGCCGGCGAGCCTCGGGCTAGGCGATTCCATCAGTGTCTCGGCAAGCCGCACGCTCTTAAACGGGCTTTTGCGGCGCTGGGGCAAGGTCATGCCGGAGTCCATCGATTTCCCGGAGCAGTTCTGGCGGCCATCGCTGTCGGAATTCGCGCTGGCCGCGATCGCCGCGGCGCAAGCGCCCGACACGCAACGGCGCAGCATCATCACCTCAACGAGCGCCTCGGTCACGTACGACTACACGCGCATGCCCGACGACTCACTGACGCGCACCAAGGGGGAGTTGGAGCGTGAGCGCATCGATCGCATGCTCGAAGAGGCCGAGACTTGGTCGGTCGTGGGCGAGTTGCCCGACAGCATCTTGTGCATGCGCCGACATGTGAGGCCCCGGCTAAATCTGGGTCAGCTCGTGGGTCTGAAGCTGGGTGGCAAGGCCGGGCCGATCCCTTTTCTGCTGGGGGCGGTGCAAGCCTTGCAGCAGGGCGTCAACGACAACAGCCAGGGCATGGCACGGCCCGCATCGACCCACTTGGTCCGCATCCGCCTCATACCCGGCTTGCCGCAGGCCATTATCGCCGCGCACGATCAGGTCGAAGTCGAGCCGTCTTACCTTCTGGTTCCCAACGCGGCGCTCTCCGACGATGTCCCCATCTGGGACCGTGTTCGAGCGGCGCCGACGCAGTACTCCCTGGTCCTTCCCGCGGCGACATTCCGGCCGGCCCGAACGATGCGGATCGTGGCCGAAGGGCTGGCCACCGTGATTCGCCTAGACGAACTCGTCAATCGCGGTCTGGACTACGACCACGTCAAATTCCGGCTGGTCTAGACAGAATGGCCGTTAGGTAGGAGGCTCGTCTCCGGCAACGTGGGTTACACGCCGGAGCGTGCCTTTCCACATGCAGCTGGATGGGCCAGCTGCAGGACCTTCTGGAGACGAGCCATGGATCAGCTTATCAAGTTTTACGTCGGTTTGGATGTTCATAAAGACACAGTGTCGGTTTCGGTGTGCGAAGCCGGTCGGGAGGCAAGTCGGTTCATCGGTCAGATTCGGCACGACGTAGCGGTGGTCTTAAAGACGCTGCGTAAGCTGGGAGATTCGGCTTCAATGCGAATTGCGTATGAGGCGGGGCCGACGGGGTACGGTTTGCAGCGACGGTTGGCCCAGGAAGGATTTAGCTGCCAGGTCATCGCGCCGTCGCTGATGCCGCAGCGCAAGGGAGACCGAGTCAAGACGGATGGTCACGATAGCGCACGCCTTGCAGAACTGTTGCGCGCTGGCGAACTTACACCGATCTGGATTGCCGATACCGAGCATGAAGCTGTGCGCAACCTCTGGCGTGCCAGGGAGGATGCAGTTCAGATGCGGCTCAAATCGCGGCAGCAACTGAAGGCCTTTGTGTTGCGGCAGGGCCGGATTTACACAGGCAAGACCTCGTGGACTCGTGGTCACGCGCACTGGATCGCAGAACAGAAATTCGAGTACGTCAGTGATCAACTGGCTCTGGCCGAGTATGTGCTGGCAGTTGAGGCAGCAGCAAAGCGGGTCGAGCGACTTGACGCTGGTCTGATCCAAATGACAGAGGGCTGGCGCTTCGAGGCCGTGGTCGCCGCATTGCGCACCCTGCGCGGGATCGACACCGTCTCTGCGATAGGGCTAGTTGCAGAAATCGGCGACATCCAGCGCTTTGCCCACCCAAGACATCTGATGAGCTATCTGGGGCTGGTGCCGTCCGAACATTCAAGCGGTAATACCGTAAGACGCGGTTCAATTACCAAGACCGGTAACAGTAATGCCCGCCGGCTGCTAACTGAGGCGGCCTGGAACTACAGAGCTAGGCGGCGTCCCGACGCTCCGATTCGCGCAGCCCCAGTGCTACCGCAGCCAGCATCCTCGGCTTCGGGAAGAGCGCGACAAATCGGCTGCCCGCGCCCACACTGCTGGTAATTTCCAGACGCCCCTGATGGCGCGTGAGAACGTGCTTGACAATCGCAAGGCCCAAGCCCGTTCCTCCCGAGCCCCTGGATCGTCCGCGATCGACCCGGTAGAAGCGCTCGGTCAGCCGCGGCAGATGGTGGGATTCGATGCCGATACCCGTGTCCGATACCACGAATTGGGCATGGGAACCATCGGCCGCTTCGATCTTGGACCAGGTCACGCTGATCTGGCCCCCCTCCGGTGTATAACGGATCGCGTTCGTCACGAGGTTGGTCAGAGCACTTGCGATTTCCGTTTCCGAGCCGAGCAGATGCAAAGCCGGGTCCACCTCGAACGAAAGAGTGTGCCGGCCTTTCGACAGTTCGGTCGCCGCGGCCTCAATGCGCGCCAAAAGCGCCGTCATGTCGATCGTGTCGTTGCTCGGTGCACGATCGGCCTCGAGAGCCGATAGGGTGAGCAGATCGGCCACGAGTCGCTGCATTCGTTCGGCCTGCTCGCTCATGAGGGCGAGATAGTGTTCTTGTTGACGTGCGGGCAGTTTGACCTCTCTGATCGTCTCCAAGAAACCGGCCAGCACCGTTAATGGAGTCTTCAGTTCATGAGAGACATTCGCCACGAAATCGCGACGCATCGTCTCAAGACGCTCGATCTTGGTGATGTCGCGCGAGAGCAGGAGCCGCTGAGCATTACCGTATTCGACCAGCTGGACGGAAAGCGTGCGTACATTGGTCTGGGAATCCGAGCGCATGCGAAGCTGGACCGGCTGCTCCCAATCACGGCCCTCCAGATAGCTCTGGAAGTCGGGCGCGCGCAGGAGATTGGTGACCGACTGGCCGCCGTCGATTTCGAGTTTGAGATTGAAATGCTGCTCGGCCTGTCCGTTGCACCAGAGAATCTGGTTTAGGTCGCTCAGCATCACGACGCCATCGGGCAGGGCCTGAGCCGCCCGGCGGAAACTGACGAGCGCCTCGGTGAGCGCCTCGTTCTGGCGCTCGCTCTCGCGTGCCTGGCGATAGAGCTTTGCGAACAGATCGTCCCAGGCGCCACTGGCCGGAGGCAGCGCCGATTTGCGATCGACCTCGATCCATGCCTCAAGCTTGGAGAGATAGCGCTGATCGCGCAGCCAAAGCAAAAGCACAGCCCCGGCGACAAAGGCGGCCCCGATGCCTGGGCCCTCGATGAAGCCTAGAGCCCCGCCCAGTACGGCGAGCACTCCTAGGACCACGATCGCGCGCCACCGACGTGAATTCAAAACGACTCGCCTCCAGTCGGATTGCCCGAAGGGCAATCTCGTCATTTTCTCAAAAGTAGCGAGGTTTTTGGGGATTTCTGCCGAAAAAGCGCCACAGCGCCCCTTAAGACGCGACTTTTTCCTCGCTTTTTATAAAAAGATCCCGCTAAGATTGACCTAGGCCGGAGTCCTAGAGCCCAGAACAAAGGGGGCCCACACAGGGCCGTAATAGATCGGGCGGTGGTCGTCACGCAGACGATCCAGGGGGCGGACGTGAAAAATACGGTCGCAAAAAGGCGAACGATTCCCGGCGCGGTTGGTGCGAGGCCGCCCCTGCGCCCGCTTCGCCTGACCCTCCTTATGGCTACGGCGTTCGGCTCGAGCCAGCACGGCACGGCGCTCGCCAATCCAGTGGGGCCGCAGGTCTCTTCCGGGGCCGCGTCTTTCTCTCAGCAAGGCGCGACACTGGAGGTGAAAAATTCGCCCGGGGCGATCATCAACTGGCTGAGCTTTTCGATCGCGCCCGGCCAGACGACAAATTTCATCCAGCAGTCGATCTCTTCAACGGTGCTCAATCGCGTTACGGGCGTGGCACCGTCGTCGATCCTGGGCAATCTGACCTCGAACGGCAAAGTCTTCCTGATCAATCCGAACGGCGTCGTCTTCGGCCAAGGTTCAGTGGTCAACGCTGCGGGTTTGGTGGTCTCGACCCTGAACCTCTCGGACGCGGATTTTCAGGCGGGCAACCTGCGCTTCGTGGGTAACTCGGCCTCGGGTAATCTCGAAATCTCCGGAGTGATTCGCTCCAGCAGCGGCGACATTTATCTCATTGCACCGAATGTGCAAAACGCAGGCTCGATCAGCGCTCCTAACGGCAACGTGATCCTCGCTGCAGGACAGACCGTCGACATCCTGGGACCGGGACTGGATAACATCCGTTTCGAGGTCCAAAACCGGGGTAATCAGGCGATCAATCTGGGCCAGCTCCAGGGCGACGCGGTGGGCTTTTTCGCAGGCTCGATCCAGCAGGCGGGCACCGTGAATGCGACCGGCATTGCTATGAATGGCGGTCAGGTCGTTCTGTCGGCATTAGGTGACATCAATCTTTCGTCAGGCAGCACGACCCGGGCCGATGGCGTTGCAAGCGGGGGTGCGGTTCAAATCCAGTCACAGACCGGCAACGTGCAAGTGGCGCCGGCGGCCGTCGTCTCGGCGTCAGGCCAAACCGGTGGCAGCATCATCCTCCAGGCGTCCCAGGGAACGGACCTGATCTTCGGAGAGCTCTTGGCCTCGGGCACAGCGGTCCAAGGCGCCCCCGGTAGTGCGCAGGGCGGCGTGATCGAGGCGTTGGGGCAGACAGTCGCAGTCCAGGGGGGCGCAGTTCTGGATGCATCGGGCAGCACGGGGGGCGGGGCCGTGTACGTGGGCGGCGGAAGACGCGGCGCGAATACCGCGATACAGGATGCCACCAACACGAGCGTTGCGCGGGGCGCCGTGGTGTCGGCCGACGCGACCCAAAAGGGCAATGGCGGAACGGTCGTCGTTTTCGCCAATGATGCGGCCAATGTTCAAGGCACCCTAAACGCGCGCGGCGGCACGCAAGGCGGCAATGGGGGCTATGTCGAGACATCTGCGCACAGAGATCTTTTCGTTTCGGACGTTCCTAACGCTGGCAATCGCGCGCCTGGGAAAGCGGGCCTGTGGTTCATCGACCCGGGGGATGTCACGATTGGCGCGGCCAATGGGACC
>JBEKVI010000027.1:0-60397 GCA_049514215.1 Burkholderiaceae bacterium | reverse complement strand
ACAGGGATTCTGTATCTTGCGCAGCGCAAGAAGGTGCGCAAGCCCTGCCTTATTGTCCAAGATGACGACTTCGGCGGCGAAGTACTCGACGGCACGCTGAGCGCCTTGCAAACCCTCAATCTTCCTCCCGCGGAGAAGGTGATGGTCCGGCGCGGGGCTACCGATTCGGTCGGTGTTCTGGAGAAGATCCGATCCTCCGGCTGTGACCTTGTGGCCCTGGGCATCAGCATCCGAGATTCCCTCAATCTCGTGGCTGAGGCCCACCGGGTCGGCTTCGCCCCCGATTTCGTTGGCACCTCCGCGCTTTACGGAGCCTATGACCAGAGCGCGGCCGCGCGCGCCGGTGATGGGCTGTATGCCGTTCACACGGTTTCGCAGCCGTATCGGGACGACGCCTCGAAGCTGGTGCGGGACTGGGCAGCCGCCTATGCCAGCGAATTTAAGGAGGATCCGGCCATCATGGCGGTCTATGGCTACTACATCATGGACCTGTTCGGAAAGGCGGCCGCCAAGGCAGGCCCGATCCTGACTCTAGACAGCTTTGAGAACGTGCTCGAGGCCACGACATTTCCGCGCGACATCTTCGGGAGTCCTGAGTTTCACGTCACGGCCACGGACCGCCTGGGAAGCCGCAAGGTGCGGATCTCTGAGATCGTCAACGGTCGCTGGACCCCGGTCACGACGCTGCTCGACGTCCAGCCCGTTTCACCCTAGGGGTCACGCCACAAAGACCTACGCGAACCAGGCCAGCTGCGTGCTGGTCGCCAAAAGCCTTCCATCGGACCGCCACAACTCGACCCGATGATCAAAAAATCCCCTGCGCATGGCATGGCCGTTGATGCGCAGCAAAAGCCAAGGACCGCTCGCCTCGAGTTCGGCTGCATTGGCATGAAAGTAGAGGGATAGCGAGACGGTCGCGACGGGACCGGGCTGCTGCGTCAAGAGAAACGGCCGCGGCGCGGGGACGTCTGCGAACGCGGCAAGCCCGACCCAGTCCAGTCGACGGGGCTGGGCATGGCTTATCCAAAGCACGCTTTCAATCTCGGCTGGCTCCTGCGGTGTCCCCGGCTGAAAGGGGATGCCCCGCACATAGCGGAAATCGAAACGCCGCAGCCAGCGGACCCGGGCCAGACTCGTATCCTGTCTGGCCAGCGCCTCCGGCGGGGGGACCTCCGGCATGCTTGTGCCCTGGACGTCGAGCGTAGGCCGCTCGTCACCCAGGATCATCGAGATCTCGGCACAAAGACGCGGACCCTTCTCCTGGGTTTGCCAAAGACCGGCGCGCCAGTGGCCCACGGAGCGCCCCTGAGAGAGGAGCTCGACGCGCACCGCCATTTCGCCCGCCCGGGGTGCGGCAAAAAAGCGTGCATGCGCTTCCACGGGCGTGCCGCGCGCAGCCGGGTGGGTCAGGATCCCTTTGACGCCGAGAGCCAAAAGCCATCCGCCGAACGGGCCCGCCATGTTCCAATAGGTCTCATCGGTTTTGATGCTGAGGGAATCGGCTCCCCTCGAATCCAGGACGAGCGCTTGATCGAATGGATGAGGGCGAGAAGATTCGGTCATGAAGACAATCCAAGAAAGACCCAGCAATTAAAAGAGATGCCGCAATCGGCATTGTACTGGTGCGACTTTGCCGCGCAGGTGCCTGGACGGTCCGTGCCCACGATTGGGCCGTGACCAAATTGGGCTCGAGCCTGCGAGCAGGACGGCAATTGAGGTACGCTCTCGATAATGACGGGGTGATTCGCAAGAGCCCCGAACGAGCATGTTCTTCTTTTAGGATCGGCGTGGCCAGCCGCCAGTCGCGGATGGCATGGCCTGCAGCGATGGACTTAGACCGCTACCTGATGCGCATCGGATATGCGGGCCCGCGTGAGCCGGGCCAGCAGGCCCTGCGTCAATTGCACCGGGCGCATTTGTTTTCGGTTCCCTTCGAAAATCTCAGCATTCACTGGGGTGAACCGATCGTTCTCGACGAGGTTGCACACTATTGGAAGATCGTCGAGAGCCGGCGAGGCGGCTTTTGCTACGAGCAAAACGCTTTGTTTGCCTGGGCGCTACGCAGCATGGGCTATCGGGTGAAGCTGCTCGCGGCCTCGGTCTGGTCGGCGCTTAACCCCGCTCCTGGATATGGACCGGAGTTTAGCCATCTGCTCTTGAAAGTGACCCTGCAAGACACCTGGATCGCCGACGTCGGTTTTGGCGACGGCTTCCTAAACCCCCTCATGCTGCGCGTGGGTTTCGAGCAGGTCGAAGGTCCCCGGGCCTTTCGGATCGACCAGGACGGCGAATTGTTCACCCTTTTGATGCGCAGACTCGACGGCAAATGGATCGAGCGCTATCGGTTTAACCTGCAGTCGCGCGACATTTCGGAGTTTGCCGAGATGTGTCAGTTCCACCAGAGTTCACCGAAATCGCCTTTCACGCAGAGGCGCATTTGTTCACTTGCCCGACCGGATGGGCGCATCACCTTGGCCGGCGATGAGTGGATCGAGTCGCAGCTCGATGGAACCGAGGTCCGGCGTCCGGTCGACGATGAAGACGAGGCGCGCCAGCTTCTCATGGAGCAGTTCGGCATCATGAGTCCTTTAAGCTCGCTGGATCGCTGCTAGATAGCGAAGGCCGGTGCCGTTGGTGCCGGCAGGGTGGGGTCAACTGATCTGGGGGGCGAGAAGATCATGCACTACGAGACGATTCGTTTTGAGCACGGCGATGGTGTGGCGCGCATTACGCTTCATCGGCCCGAGCGCCTCAATGCCCTGTGCGAGGCGATGTTTCCCGAGCTCGACGATGCGCTCGAGCAGGTCTTGAAGGAAAAGGCGCGGGTACTCGTCTTATCGGGCGCAGGACGCGGATTTTGCGCCGGCGCCGACCTCGAGCATCCCCTGGGCACCGGCCCCGCCAGTGAGCGCGACATCGGCGTCGTGCTCGAGCGTGCCTACAATCCATTCATCGAACGCCTGCGTTCATTGCCGCTGCCGGTGATCAGCGCCGTCAACGGCGTCGCCGCCGGCGCCGGAGTGAGCCTCGCGCTTGCGGCCGACATCACCATCGCTGCCAAGTCCGCAAGCTTCATCCTCGCTTTCGCGCGCATCGGACTGATCCCGGACGCGGGTGCGACCTATTTCCTTTCGGAGCGCATGGGGACCGCCCGGGCCATGGCCCTCGCCCTACTGGGCGAAAAGCTCGCGGCCGTCGAGGCTGAACAGATGGGCCTCATCTGGAAATGCGTCGATGACGACGCCTTGGCTTCCACGGTCGATGAACTGGCCCTGCGCCTGCGGCACGGACCCACGCTCGGATTGGGACTCACCAAGCGGGCGATCTATGCCGCGCGCGAAAAGACGCTCAAGGCGCAACTGCAGCTGGAGCGCGAGCTCCAGGCCGAAGCGGGCAAAACGCACGACTTCGAGGAGGGCGTGGCCGCATTCCTGGCCAAGCGCGTCGCGCGCTTTGAGGGTCGTTAGGCGCATCGGCCGGTTCAGGGCGTATTTGGGGCATCGGGAATCCGGGCGCAGGCCGCTTTCTTCGAGACGCCACGGATCGAGCTGTCACAAATAGTCACCCGCGGCGCGAATCGTCACATTGCTGCCGGAGCGCACCGTTACCCCGCATCCGAGCGCGACGCCCGAGTGTGCACGATGGCGGGATCGAGTCTCTGACTCCAAATCCCGAACCTTCGCTTTGACAAGCTCGTGTGCAGCGCAATAGTTTCTTACAATAGGCGAGAACGGGCGCACCCGCCCAGAACCAATCGTGATTCAATACGCGTCGATTCCGGAACAGGAAGCCGATTTCCTGTCCGCTGTTCGGACCTGCTAGACCGAAGGCCGGACCCTAAAAGAACATCGACATGAACGCACCTGAAACAAAGAATCGCATCACTCCAGAGGGCTATCCGATCGTGACGGCCAAAGCCTCGCGTCGCTACGGTGGGGCCACGACGGCAACGATCATTTTGGGGTTCGTGCTTCTCGCGGTCCTCATCGGATGGCTCATTTTCAGGGCGCAAACCCAGCCGCCGGGTGGCACGACCCCAGGGGGTGCTTCGGGTGGGCGCCGCGGAGCGGCCCCTGCGGTCATGCCGGTAGGCGTGGCGACTGTTCGCCAGGCCGATGTCAATGTCTATCTGGATGGCTTGGGTGCCGTCACACCACGGGCCACGGTCACGGTGCACACGCGCGTGGCCGGGCAACTCATGCGGGTGGCCTTTACCGAGGGACAGATGGTCAAGCAAGGCGATCTGTTGGCCGAGGTTGATCCAAGGCCCTACGAGGCCGCCCTGGAGCAGGCCGAGGGTCAGCTCAAGCACGACCAGGCCCTTCTGGCCGACGCCCGCCTCGATTTGCAACGCTATAAGACCCTCTTTGAACAGGACTCCATTGCCAAGCAGACCCTCGATACCCAAGAAGCGCTGGTCGAGCAATACGTGGGCAGCGTCAAATCGGACCAGGGAGTCGTCGATACGGCACATGTGAATCTCATCTATACCAAGATTACCGCCCCAGTCGGCGGCCGCGTGGGCTTGCGCCAGGTCGATGCCGGCAACATCATCCAGCCCACCGATAGCAACGGCATCGTCGTCATTACCCAGTTGCAGCCCATTGATGTCGTCTTTACGGTGCCTCAGGACGACATCCCGCGTGTAGTCAAGCCGATGAAGTCGGGTCAGGCCGTCCTCGTGGATACGTTCGACCGTGATCAGAAGATCAAACTCGACAGCGGCAAGCTCTTGACGATCGACAATCAGATCGATGTCACCACCGGGACGGTGAAGCTGAAGGCTACCTTCGAAAACCAGGACCTGGCGCTTTTTCCGAATCAGTTCGTCAATGTCCGCATGCTGGTCGATGTCATGAAATCGGCCTTGGTCGTGCCGGTGGCGGCGGTCCAGCGCGGCAGTCAGGGGACCTATTCCTACATCGTCAAGCCGGATTCGACGGTCACGGTCTCGCCGGTCAAAATGGGCCCATCCGAAGGCGACCGGGTCTCGATCCTGTCGGGCCTAAAGGCCGGCGACGTGGTCGTGACCGACGGCTCGGACAAGTTGCGTGAAGGCGCCAAGGTTGAAGCGGTCGACCGCTCCAAGCAGCCGGTCGGTGCGGCTCCTGCCGCCCCGGGCGCATCCGAGACCAATCCGGGGGTCCAACATCATCGGCATCGGGACCAGCCGTCCGGTGACAAACCCAACCCGCCAGCCAAGGACGACGCGAAAACCGATTCCAAGAGTTCCAGCTAAGGCGTCATGAACCCGTCGCGCCAGTTTATTCTTCGTCCGGTAGCGACTTCGCTACTGATGGTCGCGATCCTGCTTGCGGGCATCGTAGCCTATCGGCTTTTGCCCCTGTCGGCCCTGCCTGAGGTCGACTATCCCACCATTCAGGTTGTCACGCTCTACCCGGGGGCGAGCCCGGAGGTCATGACGTCGTCGGTGACCGCGCCCCTCGAGCGCCAATTCGGGCAGATGCCGGGCTTAAACCAGATGTCCTCCTCCAGTTCGGGAGGCGCTTCGGTCATCACCTTGCAGTTCAGTCTGGAGCTTTCCCTGGATGTGGCCGAGCAGGAGGTTCAGGCTGCGATCAATGCGGCCGGCAACCTTCTGCCCTCGGATCTTCCGAATCCGCCCATCTATAACAAGGTCAACCCCGCCGATACGCCCATTCTCGCGCTCTCGGTGAGTTCGACCACCATCCCGCTGCCCAAGGTCGAGGACCTCGTCGATACGCGGCTTGCCCAAAAGATCTCCCAGCTACCGGGTGTGGGGCTGGTCTCGATCAGCGGTGGTCAGCGACCGGCGGTCCGGATTCAGGTCAATCCCAAGGCCTTGGCGGCGCTGGGCATCGGGTTAGAAGACGTGCGCACCGCGATCACCAACGCCAACACCAATCAGGCCAAGGGCAGCTTCGACGGCCCCACGCGCGCGTCAACCATCGATGCGAACGATCAACTCAAAAGTGCAGCCGAGTATCAGGGCGTGATCATCGCCTATCGAAACGGCTCGCCCGTGCGCATGTCCGATATCGCCGACGTCGTCGACGATGCGGAAAACATTCGCCTGGCCGCCTGGGCCAATCGTGAGCCGGCCGTGATCGTCAATGTTCAGCGCCAGCCCGGGGCCAACGTCATCGAAGTGGTCGACCGCGTCAAGAAACTCCTGCCCTCGCTCACCTCGAATCTGCCAGGCGCGCTGGATGTGACCGTACTCACCGATCGGACCGTGACGATCCGGGCCTCGGTGCGGGATGTGGAATTCGAGCTCCTTTTGGCCGTCGCGCTCGTGGTGATGGTGATCTTCGTGTTCCTGCGCAACGTGCCTGCGACCTTCATTCCCGCCGCTGCCGTGCCTTTGAGTCTGGTGGGCACCTTCGGGATCATGTATCTGGCCGGTTTTTCGATCAACAACCTGACTCTCATGGCGTTGACGATTGCTACCGGATTCGTGGTCGATGATGCCATCGTGATGATCGAGAACATCTCGCGCTATATCGAGATGGGAGAAAGACCGCTGGTTGCGGCCTTAAAGGGGGCCGAGCAGATCGGCTTTACCATCATCTCGCTAACCTTCTCCCTCATCGCTGTGCTGATCCCGCTTCTGTTCATGGGCGATGTCGTCGGACGGCTGTTTCGGGAATTTGCGATCACGCTTGCCGTCTCGATCCTGATCTCGGCTTTTGTCTCGCTCACGCTCACACCCATGATGTGCGCACGCCTGTTGCATCACGTTCCCGAGGAGCAGCAAGGCCGGTTCTTCCGCAAGACCGGTGCGATGTTCGATGCCGTCATTGCCCGCTACGGGATCCTTTTGACCTGGGTGCTGGATCGTCAGTTTCTAACGCTCCTGGTGGCTTCGGGGACGGTGGTCTTGACGGTGGTCCTCTACATCCTCATTCCCAAGGGCTTTTTTCCGGTCCAGGACACGGGCGTCATCCAGGGCATCTCGCAGGCTCCCCAGACCATCTCCTTTACCGCCATGGCCAAGCGTCAGCAGACGCTCGCCGATGTCGTACTGAAGGATCCCGCAGTGGCGAGCCTGTCCTCCTTCATCGGCGTGGATGGGACCAATACGACGCTCAACAGCGGCCGCATGCTAATCAATCTCAAACCCTTGTCCGAGCGCGATCTGAGCGCCTCCGATGTGATCCGGCGGCTGCAGCCCAAAATCGACCAGGTCGAAGGCATTTCGCTGTTCATGCAGCCCGTGCAGGACCTGACCATCGAAGATCGGGTCTCACGAACCCAGTATCAGTTCACGCTCGAGGATTCGGACCCGGTTGAGCTGGCCGCCCAGCTGCCGAAACTATTGGCGCGCCTGCAGCAGCTGCCTGAACTGGCCGATGTCGCAAGCGATGCGCAAAACGAGGGCCTTCAGGCCTACGTGGAGATCGATCGCGACACCGCCGCGCGCCTGGGCATCACGACGGCTGCCGTCGACAACGCGCTCTACGATTCGTTTGGACAACGCCTCGCATCGACGATCTTCACCCAATCGAGCCAGTATCGCGTGGTGATGGAGGCCAAGCCCGATCTGCAGCAGGGTCCCACGTCGCTTCGCGGAATCTATGTGCAGACCCCAAGCGACGGTCAAGTACCGCTGTCCTCGATCGCAACCGTGACAGAGCGGGCCGGGACCCTGGTCATTAATCACCTCGGTCAGTTCCCCGCTACGACCGTGTCGTTTAATCTGGCCCGCAATTCCTCGCTGGGTGCGGCGGTCGAGGCGATCCGCAAAGCCGAACAGGACGTGCAACTGCCGGCTTCGGTACAGACCAGTTTTCAAGGGGCCGCCCAGGCCTTCCAGGCGTCGCTTACCAATACCTTGGTGCTTATTCTTGCGGCCATCATCACGATGTATATCGTCTTGGGCGTGCTCTACGAGAGCTACATCCATCCGATTACGATTCTCTCGACGCTACCTTCGGCCGGAATCGGCGCGCTGCTCGCCTTGATGCTGACCGGCAACGATCTGGGCATCATCGCCATCATCGGCATCATCCTGCTCATTGGCATCGTCAAGAAAAACGCCATCATGATGATCGACTTTGCCCTCGACGCCGAGCGCAACGAAGGCAAGAGCGCGCGGGACGCGATCCACCAGGCGTGCCTGCTGCGCCTTCGCCCCATACTCATGACCACCATGGCCGCGCTTTTGGGGGCGCTGCCCTTGATGGTCGGCACCGGCTATGGTGCCGAATTGCGCAGGCCCCTGGGCATCACGATGGTCGGAGGCCTCCTGGTGAGTCAGGTGCTCACGCTCTTTACGACCCCGGTCATCTACGTCACCTTTGACCGTGTGGCCGAACGTCTGCGCCCGCGTTTCGCCCGCTCCGATGCGGGCGAATCCGGGGAGCTTCCGGTAGAGCCGTGAACATCTCCAAGGTCTTCATCACGCGTCCGGTGGCGACGACGCTTTTGACGGTGGGCGTGGCGTTGGCCGGTATGGTCGGATTCAGGCTCTTGCCGGTCTCGCCTTTGCCCCAGGTCGACTTTCCGACCATCTCGGTGCAGGCCACGTTACCGGGAGCCAGCCCCGAGACCATGGCTGCGACCGTGGCCACGCCGCTTGAGCGCGCGCTCGGTCGGATTGCCGGGATCACCGAGATGACGTCGAGCAGCTCGCTGGGTTCGACCCGGATCACGATCCAGTTCGATCTGAGCCGCGACATCGACGGCGCCGCACGCGACACCCAGGCGGCGATCAACGCGGCGCGCGCGCTGTTGCCAACCGGGCTGCCCAGCAATCCCACCTATCGCAAGGTCAATCCGGCGGATGCGCCCATCATGATCTTGGCGTTGACGTCGGACACCATGAGCCAGGGGCAACTCTACGATGCGGCCGACTCCGTGGTGGCTCAGGAACTGTCCCAGGTCCAAGGCGTGGGACAGGTGACGGTCGGAGGCAGCTCGAAGCCCTCGGTACGGGTGGAACTGAACCCGGATGCCCTTAACAAGTACGGGATCGGAACGGAGTCGGTGCGCAATGTGATTGCCGCAACCAACGCGAACCGTCCCAAAGGCCAGGTCGAGCAGGGCGACCGCTACTGGCAGATCTATGCCAACGACCAGGCCAACACGGCCAAGGAATACGAACCGCTCATCATCGACTACAACAACGGCGCACCGGTTCGTCTGAGGGATATCGCCAGCGTCGTCGACTCGGTAGCCGACTTGCGCAATGCCGGGTTCGCCAATGGCCGCAAATCGGTGCTGGTGATCCTGAACCGCTCGCCCGGAGCCAACATCATCGAGACGGTCGATCGGGTTACTGCGCTTTTGCCGCAGATCCGTGCCTCGATTCCGGCTGCAATTAACCTGGACATCGTACTCGATCGCACGCCGACGATTCGGGCGTCGCTGCGCGATGTCGAGCGCACGCTCGCGACCTCGGTGGGCCTCGTCATTCTCGTGGTGTTTCTGTTCTTGCGCAGCGGCCGCGCCACGCTCATTCCCAGTGTGGCTGTACCGATCTCGCTCATCGGCACGTTTGCCATCATGTACCTGCTGGGCTATAGCCTGGACAACCTCTCGCTCATGGCGCTCACCATTGCGACGGGCTTTGTCGTCGACGACGCGATCGTGGTCCTCGAGAACGTGTCGCGCTATATCGAATACGGGATGAAGCCCTTCGATGCCGCGGTGCGCGGTGTCTCGGAGGTTGGATTCACGGTCCTCTCGATGAGCCTTTCCCTGATTGCGGTCTTCATCCCGATCCTTCTCATGGGGGGACTGGTGGGGCGGCTGTTTCGGGAATTCGCCGTCACCCTGTCCGTGGCGATTCTGGTCTCTTTGGTCGTGTCGTTGACGACCACCCCGATGATGTGTGCCCGGCTCTTGCGGGAGCGCGACCGAACGCATCGTCCAAACCGCCTTTTTGTGGCGAGCGAGGCGGTGTTTGATGGGATGCTGCGCGGCTACCGCCGCTCGCTTGCCTGGGCGCTGCGCCACGCGCCGTTCATGGCCGTCCTCACGGTCGTGACCGTCTGCCTGAACGTCTATCTCTACATCATTGTACCGAAGGGTTTCTTCCCCCAGCAGGACACGGGCCGCATCATCGGATTCATCCAGGCCGACCAGAGCATTTCGTTCCAGTTCATGGTGACCAAACTGGGCGACTTCATGCGCATCGTGGGCCAGGATCCCCTGGTCGATAGCGTGATCGGATTTACCGGCGGGGGTCAAAGGAATACCGGGCAGATGTTCATCTCGCTAAAGCCCCTGGCCGCGCGCGACCATATGAGTTCGGACCAGGTCATCGGCCGCTTGCGCGGCAAGCTCGCCAAGGAACCGGGTGCGACGCTCTATCTGCAATCGGTTCAGGACCTGCGGGTGGGGGGCCGGCAGAGCAACGCCCAGTACCAGTTCACCCTGCAGGCGGATGACCTCGACGAGCTGGCCCTGTGGGAACCCAAGGTGCGCCAGGCGTTGACCGCCTTGCCCGAACTGGTAGACGTCAATACCGACCAGCAGGACAAGGGCCTGCAGACCAGCCTTCTCATCAACCGCGACCAGGCCTCGCGGCTGCTGCTCAATCCAAGCCTCATCGATGCGACCTTGAACGACCTCTACGGCCAGCGCGAAGTCTCGACGATTTACGAGGCGATCAACCAGTACTACGTCGTCATGGAGGCCGCGCCGCAATACTGGCAACGGCCGGCCATTCTCGAGAACACGTATATCAGTGTTCCCTACGCGACCAATCTGGCGCAGGCCGTCCCGACGTTCGGAAGCAGTTCCACCTCGACCTCGACGAGCGGATTAAATCCCGCCTCCACCTTCGTCTTGCCCAGCAGCGCCAGCGCCTCGGGCGCGACGCAAAGCGGCAATCCCTCCGCCATCCCAACGAGCGTGCCCCTGAGCGGCGTTGCGACCTATTTTCCGACCAATACGGCGCTCGCCGTGAACCACCAGGAGCAGTTCGTCGCCTCGACCATCTCGTTTAACCTGCCTCCGGGTGTGTCGATCGGACAGGCCTCGGATGCGATTCAGGCCGCGCTGGCGCGCCTTGGGGTGCCCACCTCGGTCCATGGCAGCTTCCAGGGAACCGCCAAGGTGTTCCAGGCGTCGCTCAGCACCCAGCCGATCCTGATTCTGACCGCTTTGCTGACGGTCTACATCGTTTTGGGAATTCTCTACGAGAGCTACGTGCATCCGATCACGATTCTCTCGACTCTGCCTTCGGCCGGAGTGGGGGCGTTGCTCGCGCTCTTGGTCACCGGAACCGAATTTAGCCTCATTGCCTTGATCGGCGTCATCCTTCTCATCGGGATCGTGAAGAAGAACGCGATCATGATGATCGACTTCGCACTGGCCGCCGAACGCAATGCCGGCCTGCCGCCGTCGAAGGCGATCTACCGCGCGTGCATTTTGCGTTTTAGGCCGATCATGATGACGACGATGGCCGCCTTGTTCGGCGCCATTCCCCTCGCGTTGGGGGCCGGAGACGGGGCGGAATTGCGCAAGCCCCTGGGCATCTCGATCGTCGGCGGGCTCATCATGAGTCAGTTGCTCACGCTGTACACTACCCCGGTCATTTACCTGTATCTGGATCGCGCGCGCATCTGGGTCGCGCGCCGGCGCGCGATGCGACGGGGCCGGCGGCCCGGTGCGGGTACTGCCGTTCCCGCTGTTTAACAAGGCTTTCTCCGATGACTCGTACGCATTCCTCCTGGACAATCGCACTGCTCACGTTCTCGGTTCTGGCCGGCTGCTCCGTCGGGCCGGACTACGTCAAACCCCAAGCCCCGGTCGCGACCCGCTTTAAGGAGCTCGAGGGCTGGAAAGTGGCCGAGCCCTCCGACGGTCAGATCCGGGGGCGGTGGTGGGAGATCTATTCCGATTCCACGCTCAATGGCCTCATGGACGAGGTCGAGAAAGCCAATCCCACGCTCGCACAGGCCGAGGCGACCTATCGTCAGGAGCGGGCCTTGGTGGCCCAGGCGCGCGCGGCGTTTTTCCCGACGGTGGGCGTCTCCGCCTCGCAAACGCGTTCCGGAAACGCCCCCGCGGCACCCGGGGTTCCGGTGAGCCGATCGGGGGGGCCGCTCATCTCGACGTTGGACAATGTGGGACTGGATGCGAGCTGGGAACCCGACCTTTGGGGACTGGTTCGGCGCAACGTCGAGTCCAGCGAGGCCAACGCGGTCTCGAGCCTGGCCACGCTCGCTGATACGCGACTGAGTCTGCAGTCGGAATTGGCCATCGACTACTTCCAGTTGCGTGGCTTAGATACGACCACCAAGCTCTTGACCGAGACGGTCGATGCCTACCAGAAGGCTCTCAAGCTCACGCAGAATCAATACGCGGTGGGTGTGGCCCAGCTCTCCGACGTCGTCCTCGCGCAAACGCAACTGGTCAGTACCCAGGCCCAACTCGTGAATGTGGGCGTGCAGCGTACCCAGCTTGAGCACGCGGTGGCCGTTCTCGCCGGCAAGCCGCCCTCGGAGCTGACGATCGCGGCGAATCCCCTAACGACCGACAGCCTGGTTCCTCCCGCACCCGCGGGCGTTCCCTCGGCCCTTCTGGAGAGGCGGCCCGATATCTCTGCGGCCGAGCGCAAGGTGGCCGCAGCCAATGCCCAGATCGGCGTCGCGACCGCCGCCTACTTTCCCACGCTGACCCTGGCGGCCACAGGCGGGTTCGAGGGTCCCAGTTTTGGTCACCTTTTGACGATTCCTAACCGCATCTGGTCGATCGGTCCCGATCTGGCGGAGACGATATTTGACGGGGGAGCACGCTCGGCCCAGGTAGATGCCGCACGAGCGGTCTACGACCAGGACGTCGCATCGTATCGCGCGACGGTGCTGACCGCCTTTCAGAATGTCGAAGATGCGCTTTCGGCGCTGCGCATTCTCGAACAGGAGGACAAGCTCCAGCAGGACGCGGTCAAGCTCGCCCAGCGCAGTCTGGATCTGGAACTGAACCGCTACAAGGCCGGAACCGTGTCCTATGCCGACGTCATCACCGCGCAGACCACGCTTTTGACCAACCAGGAAACCGAAGTCAATCTGCTCAGCCAGCGGGTCGGCTATACGGTATCGCTCATCAAGGCTCTGGGTGGGGGATGGGATACTACTCAGCTCGACCACACGCCCGAGCTTAAGCTCGGTCAAAATGATCCGAAGTAAGTTCTAACTGGACTCGAAATGGAGTAAGGCCGATTCTTGGCCCCGGTAGGATCCAGGACAGTGGCACGTTGATTGCTTCTTTACTTGGTGAGTTCATCTCCGCTAGGGAGGAATGTCATGGATGTCGAGCGCGAGGCTTCCGGATCCCATGGATCGCCCATTTCGGTGGCCGCATTCAAGCAGGTGTACGCAACGCGCGATGTCCAAAGCGCCCTGGGCGATTTGTCCGAAGGAGCCAGCGAGGCGCTTCGCTCCACCTACGAAAAGATGCTCAAGGCCGGAGGACTGCGGTTCTCGGTCAAGCCGTCTGCGCTCCCCGAGATGGATACGCTCTACGAAGAGCTGCCCAACTTCTCCGAACCCCTCGACGATATCCGCAAGCAGCTCGCCCTGTGTACCGAGACCGAGGACCGTTTGGAGCTTGCGCCCATCCTGCTCTTGGGCGACCCGGGGATCGGCAAAACCCATTTCGCTCGCAGGCTCGCCAAGCTCTTGGGCACCGGCTACGGTTTTGTGGGAATGAGTTCGCTCACGGCCGGCTGGGTGCTCTCCGGCGCGTCTTCCCAATGGAAGAATGCCAAGCCGGGCAAGGTCTTTGAGACCCTGGTGCATGGCGACTATGCCAATCCGGTCATGGTCATCGACGAGATCGACAAGGCGGGCGGCGATGGGCAGTATGATCCGTTAGGTGCCTTGTATTCGCTGCTCGAGACCGACACCGCACGCGAGTTTATCGACGAGTTTGCAGAGGTGCCGATCGACGCGGGTGATGTGGTCTGGATCGCGACGGCCAATAATCTTCAATATATTCCCGAGCCGATCCTCAATCGGATGAATGTCTACGAAATCCAGACACCCGATTACGAAGGCGCGTGCCGTATCGTCCAGGCGATTTATACCGATATTCGTGATTCGCATGCCTGGGGCAAGCGTTTCCCGGTCGCCCTGGGCCTGGAGCCGCTCGACCGCTTGGCGCGGCTGTCGCCGCGCGAAATGCGTCGCATCATTCTGAACGCCTTTGGCAACGCCCGTCTGAGCCGCCGCGATGAAGTCACGGTCGAGGACCTCGATCTCGAGCGCTCGGGCAAGAAATCCCGGATCGGTTTCTAGCGGGGCCGTACCTCCTCGTTTACGCCCGTCCAACGTGCTCGACGGTCGGCCCGTCTGCGCGTGCCCTCTCGGGCGCGCTCCTGCGCTCGGCGAGCCAGGCCCCCCACCGAACCCGGCTTGAGGCCGGTCGCCGCGCGTGGCACCATCATGCCATTTCGCGGAGGTCGGATGAAAAAATGGCTCCTTGCTGCAGGACTTCTGTGCGTCGTGCATTCCGCAGCTGCACTGTCGATCGGCGACTACGAGAAGCAGCGCGATTCGGAGAACACCCAGGCCTTCAGGCTCACCCGCATCTATCTGACCGGGGTCGTGGCCGGCTACATCTGGGCCAACTCGACTAACGCCGGCAACAAGGCGCCCCTGCTGTTCTGCCAGCCTCCCCCGGTGACGACCGACCTCGACGTGCCCCGGCTCTTGGATGAAGAGATCGGCCAAGTCAACGTGAAGTCGGACTATCCTGCCGAGCTGATTCTTTTGGGTGCGTTGGTGAGGGCCTTTCCCTGCGATTCCCCAGCCGACCATCGCTCGGAGTAAGACCGGGATCGCGGGCGCAGAAGGCGGAGCCCCGCAGGCTCGCCCGAGCTAAATCTTCATCGGCAAAATCACCATCTGCATGCCGTTTAAATGCAGGCGGCGTTGCAAGGAGAGGGCGCCCTGGTTGTGGAGCACGCGCGTGAAGGCATTCTCGTGCTCCGAGACGAGCTTGCTCGTAAAGAAGATGGCATTCGGAAATTCGTCGCGGATCTTCTCGCAAAGCAGGGTGAGCTGCTCGATCGCGTCGGTTCCAAAGACGAGGTAGGACGTCGAGGCAAGGCCGTGGCTGTGACAGAAATCGACAAAGAAATTCAAGGACTGGGTGGCTTCAGAGCGTAGCGTCTCGATCGACTCGTTGCCACCATAGACGTGCGAGTCGACCGCGCGGGCGTTGGCGAAGAGAAAATTCTTGAAGTGGTCAGGAAACATGCGCTGGACCCACAGTAGGGCGTGCAGCCCGCCTCCGCGGCTCGAACCGACCAAAAAGACCGCGGTCGGCAGCGCTGCGTCAGGGGTGGGGAAGTGCGTTTCGGTTCCCGGCGGCTGGTTCGCGAAGACGGCATCAACGCCGCGAATCTTCTCCTTGGTTGCGCGATAGTGGTTGCGAACCAGAATGCACAGGAACACCACCATGCTCGTGATTAGGACCGTGATCCAGCCGCCCTCATCGAACTTGGCCACGATGGTCACGCACAAAATGCTGACCGTGACCACGAGCCCGATCCCCGACAGAGCCAGGCGCGACAGCCAGCGGCGGTCTGAGTGGCGGTGTCGGACCCAGTAGATACAAAGTCCCGCCAGCGAGAGACTAAAGGTCAAGAACACATTGATGGAGTAGAGCACCACCAGCAAATCGACCTGGCCTCGGCTCCACAGGAGAATGGCGAGCGCAGCAATCCCCATGAGCATGATCCCGTTTTGGGTCACAAGCCGGGTCGAGAGGTAGCGAAACTTGTGCGGGACCCACGAGTCGTGAGCCATGTTCGCCAACACCGATGGGCCTCCCAGCAGACCGGTATTGGCCGCGACAAGAAGCAGTCCTGCCTCGAAGGCGAGCGTCGCAGTCAGGGCGATCGCGCTAAGGTTCCCGCTCAAGCCGCATTCGGAGATGATCTGGCCAAAGACCACGGCATTGAGGGTCTTGCCTTCGACCGGCGCTGCGTGCCAGAGAAGATAGAGCAGGATGATTCCTCCGGCCGTGAAGGCCAGGCTCGCGGCCATGTACAGCATGGTGAGCTTGCCCGTGCGCACGCGCGGCTCAACGAGCGACTGGACGTTGTTCGAGACCGCTTCGATCCCGGTGTAGGTACCCCCGCCTAGGGAGTAGGCCTTCAGAAACAGGGCCGCGGCAAACACCCAGCTGGTGTCGTGCGCAAGGCGGCTCGTCTCAGAGAGGGTATCGGGCACGAGCGCCGGAAGGCCTGCGGCATGCACCGAGACCCCGTAGACGATGAGTAGAAAGTGAGTGACCACAAACCCAATGAAGATGGGCAGCAGGATCTTGATCGATTCCTTCGCACCCCTCAGATTCATGAAAATCAGAAGGATGGTGACTGCCAGTTCGAGTCCGAGTTTGTAGGCCTGAGCCCCGACCGGCAAAAGGCTAAAGAGCGCATCGACCCCGCTTGCGACGGAAATGGCGATCGTGAGCACGTAGTCCACGATGAGTGCGGCGCCTGCGGTGAGGCCCGCATAGGGTCCGATGAGCGAGGTCGCAACGCGGTAGCCGCCCCCGCCGGTCGGAAACAGCTCGATGATCTGGTTGTAGCCCAGCGAGATGATAAAGACCGTCACCGCCGTCGCGAGCGCGAGATAGAGCCCGAAGTGAGTGTGCACTCCCAACGCCTTGAAGGCTTCCTCGGGCCCGTAGGCCGACGAGGACAGCCCATCGGCTCCCAACCCCACCCAGGCCAGAAAGGCGATAAGCGCGATGGAATGCCGTGTCTCGACCTTCAGTGGATCGAGCGCCCGCCCAAGCAGAAGCTCTTTGACTCGTGAAGTGCCCATTGTCTCGCTGACCGAATTTTCTTGATGATGCGCGCCCTCCAGCAAGCGCAATGCTGCGTCGCAGCATTGGGACGCGATGATACGCTCTTGAACAAATGTTTCAAGATCGCGTCGCTCACGCCTCGGTGCTGCCTGGTTCTGGCCGCGGTCAGATTGCGCGCGTTTCGTGCCTGGTTTGTTTGCGCCCACATGCCTCGGCTACACTCGGGCCATTCTTTTTTGAAGGGCATTCATGGACAAGACCATCGTCTCCACCACGCAGGCCCCCAAGGCCATCGGACCCTATTCGCAGGCTGTCAAGACCGGTCAGGTGGTCTATGCCTCCGGCCAGATTGGCTTAAATCCAGCCACGGGCGAACTGGTCGGCCCCGATGTCCAGAGTCAGGCGCGCCAGGCATTTGCCAATCTGGCCGCGGTTGCCGCGGCCGCGGGCGCATCCCTGAATCACGCCGTCAAGCTCACCCTGTTTCTGACCGATCTCGCGCATTTTGCCGAGGTCAACGCAATCATGGCCGAACTCGTGCCCGAACCTTTTCCGGCGCGCTCGACCATTGGGGTGGCGAGTCTTCCGAAGGGTGCCCTCTTCGAGGTCGAGGCCGTGCTCGTGATATGAGTCGGTCTGCGCTGTAGTTGCCGTGGCTGCCCCGCGCGCTCTCGCCAAAGTCGCTAAGGCGATCGCGAAAACGCCGGTCGGCTCGCGCTTAGAGAAGCTTGGACTATCGAGCGACATCGAGCTCGTCTTGCATCTGCCCTTGCGATACGAAGACGAGACGCGCGTCGTCGCCCTGGCCGACGCGAGTCCCGGAGCACACGTGCAGATCGAGGCCACGGTCATCGAGACCCAGATCCAGTACCGGCCGCGTCGACAGCTCTTGGTATTCGTGCGCGATGGCAGCGCCTTGATGACCCTGCGGTTCATCAATTTCTACGGGAGCCAGCTCAAGCACTTCGGCGCCGGCGCGCGCATTCGCGCGCGGGGCGACGTGCGCGAAGGACATGCCGGCTACGAGATGATTCATCCCCACTATCAGGTCCTCCTCGGGGACACCCCCTTGCCCGATCGCCTTACTCCCGTCTATCCCGCAGGTGAAGGCATCAGTCAATCGCTCTTGCGCGCGGCGATCCGTCGCGCGCTGGGGCGCGTCGACCTCAGCGACACGCTACCTGAGAGCGTTCTTGAGCGTTACGAACTTGTGCCCTTTGAGCGCGCGGTCCGGCTGTTGCATAACCCCCCGCCCGATGTTGCCCTGTCCGAATTGTCCGAGCGCACGCATCCGGCCTGGACGCGCATCAAGTTTGACGAGCTTCTGGCCCAGCAGCTTTCACTCAAACGCGCGCAGCGTGCGCGGCGCCAAAAGACGGCTCCGGCGCTTGAGCGCACGGGACGTCTCGTCCAGGAGCTGTACGCTCGGCTGCCCTTTACCCTCACCCCGGCACAAGAGCGGGTGTGGCGCGAGATCACCGAAGATCTCGCGCAGACGCATCCGATGCAGCGGCTTCTTCAAGGCGACGTGGGAAGCGGGAAAACCGTGGTTGCGGCATTGGCCGCCTGCCAGGCGATCGATAGCGGATTTCAGGCCGTGCTCATGGCACCGACGGAGATCTTGGCCGAGCAGCACTTCAGAAAACTCGCGCATTGGCTCGAGGCCTTGGAGGTCCCCGTGGCGTGGCTTACGGGTTCTTTGAAAAAGAAGGACAAGACGGCATCGCTGAACCGGATCCTGGACGGATCGGCGCGTCTGGTGATTGGCACTCATGCCCTCATTCAGGAGCAGGTCGAGTTCGAGCGCCTGGGGCTTGTCATCGTCGATGAGCAGCATCGTTTCGGCGTCGAGCAGCGACTGGCTCTAAGGGCCAAATCGCCCCTTGGACAACCCCATCAGCTCATGATGTCGGCCACACCCATCCCGCGCACGCTCGCCATGAGCTATTACGCCGACCTCGAGGTCTCGACCATCGACGAATTGCCACCGGGCCGCCTGCCGGTGCTCACCAAGGTCTTCAGTGACCACCGGCGCGAGGAGGTGGTCTCTCGTGTGCACGCTGCGCTTCGCGCCGGTCAGCAGGCCTACTGGGTGTGCCCGATCATCGAGGAAAGCGAAAGCATCGAGCTGCAAACGGCCGTCGATACCCATGCGGCGCTGTGCGCGGCGCTTCCCGATGTCGAGGTGGGGCTCATCCATGGACGGCTCGCGCCTTCCGAGAAGGCGCACATCATGCAGGCCTTCGCAGAGGGGCGCTTGCAGCTTTTGGTCGCGACCACCGTCATCGAGGTGGGCGTCGATGTGCCCAATGCCGCGCTCATGGTCATCGAGCACGCCGAGCGCTTTGGGTTGGCCCAACTGCACCAGCTGCGGGGCAGAATCGGTCGCGGCACGCACGAATCGGCGTGCATCCTGCTCTATCAGGACCCCCTGTCAGGCACGGCCAAAGAGCGCCTTTCGATCCTGCGCACGACCAATGACGGCTTCGAGATCGCCAGGCGTGATCTCGAGCTACGCGGACCCGGCGAGTTTCTCGGGCAGCGGCAGTCGGGCGCGGCGATGTTGCGCTTTGTTGACCTTAACTTGGACCAATGGCTCCTCGAGCGGGCACGGGATGCATCAACGTGGCTTTTGCGCGACTATTCGGATTGCGCAAACCGCCATCTCGAGCGCTGGCTTGGCGGGCGGGAAGATTTCCTCAAAGTCTGAAGGAGACGCTGTGAAACTCGTACGCTACGGAAAAGACGGATTCGAAAAGCCCGGCATACTCGATTCCCAGGGGCGGATTCGCGATCTTTCCTCGATCGTCCCCAACATCGACAGCGCGGCCTTTTCCGTCAAAGGGCAGTCGCGTCTGGCCAAGATCGAGCCGGCCACCTTGCCCCTGGTCACCGGCAGTGCGCGCCTGGGCGTGCCTTTTGTCGGTATCAGCAAAATCATCGCCATCGGTCTGAATTATTCGGACCACGCCGCCGAGACCAATCTGCCGATTCCGAAGGAACCGATTATTTTCATGAAGGCCACCACCTCGATCACTGGTCCCGATGACGACGTCATCCAACCCCCCCATTCGACCAAATTGGATTGGGAAGTCGAGCTTGGGATCGTGATCGGATCGACCGCGCGCTATGTCACACACGAGCACGCGCTCGAGCACGTGGCGGGCTATGTGGTCGTCAACGATGTCTCCGAGCGCCAGTTCCAGCTCGAGCGCGGCCCGCAATGGGACAAAGGCAAGGGCTGTGACACCTTCGCGCCCATCGGTCCTTGGCTTGTCACCAAAGACGAGGTTCCCGATCCGCAAAAGCTCGACATGTGGCTCGATGTGAATGGTGAGCGGATGCAAAGAGGGACTACGGCGACCATGATCTTCGATTGTGCGCATCTGGTGAGCTACTGCAGTCACTATATGACGCTGCTGCCCGGGGATGTGATCACGACCGGAACGCCACCGGGCGTGGGCATGGGATTTAAGCCGCCTCGGTTTCTCAAGGTGGGCGATGTGGTCACGCTGGGGATCGCCGGCCTAGGTCAGCAAACCCAGAAAATCGTCTCTTACGGCCATGCCTGATCCGGGATCGACCATCCTGGATCGCGCCGAGATCGAGCGCTATGCCCAATGGGTCGGCCAGAGCGCGACCCTGACCGAAAGGATTGCCGCCCAGCCCCTGGAGGCGTGGTCGGCCACGCTCGACCGGGAAGACGCGCCGCCCCAAGAAGGCGATGCGCTGCCCGCGCTTTCCCATTGGCTCTATTTTCTGCCCCGCGCTCGCCAGTCGCTCCTGGGCGAGGATGGGCATCCCGCCCGGGGAGGCTTTCTGCCTCCCGTGCGACTGCCCAGACGGATGTGGGCCGGGGGGCGCATCTGGTGGCACCAGCCGCTCTGTGTGGGCGATGAGGCCACGCGTACCTCGCAAGTGCAATCCGTGACCCACAAGCGCGGCCAGTCCGGGGATCTCGTTTTCGTCGTCGTCAAACACGTCATCGCGACCCAGCGGGGACCGGTGTTGACCGAGGAGCACGACATCGTCTACCGCGAGGCCGTGTCGGGTCATGTCCAAGCCGCTCCCGCGGCAACCGAGGCACAAGCGGCCTGGAGGCGCATGATCGAGCCCACCGATGTGCTCTTGTTTCGCTATTCGGCACTCACTTTCAACGGGCATCGCATCCATTATGACCGGCGCTACGTCACCGAGGTCGAGGGCTATCCCGGCCTCGTCGTGCACGGCCCCCTGATCGCGACCCTTTTGGTCGACGCAGCGAGGCGACACCTGGGCGAAATCGAATTCCACCATTTTGAATTCAAGGCGCTGCGACCGCTTTTCGACACCGAACCCTTCGAAGTCTGTGGCCGACTCCGAAGCGAAGACACCGAGCTGGATCTTTGGTCATGCAACGCGCAAGGCGCGCTCACGATGAAGGCTTCGGCCAGGGTGCGCTTGCGCCGGCACAAGTGAGAACGAGTCTATGACCCATCACAGGACCGTATGGACTTAAGCCGCCAATGGAGCGCCATCGAAGCTGCGCGGGCGCTGCTGTTCGTGCCGGCGACGCGCCCCGAACGTTTCGAAAAGGCGCTGGCCAGCGGGGCCGAATTCGTCATCGTCGATCTCGAAGACGCGGTTGCCGCGCAGGAGAAGCCTCAGGCCCGTGCGGCGCTTCTTGCGGCGTGGCCCGGGCTTTCGGATCAGTCTCGGTGCCTGATCCGCATCAATGGAGTGGAATCCGATGAGCACCGCGCCGACGTGGCGCTGTGCGGCAAGCTCAGGCCCTCGGGGATCATCGTACCCAAGGTCGAAAGCGAGGAGGATCTTGCGGCATTGGGAAGCCTCTTTGCGGACTGTGCCTTGCTGCCCTTGATCGAAAGTGCCAAGGGCTGGCAGTCGATCGCGGCCATCGCCCAGGTGCCTTCGGTGGTGCGACTGGTCTTCGGTAGTCTCGACTTTCAGGCTGATCTGGATCTGCAGGCGGGACCGGAGGAGGCCGAGTTGCTGCCAGTTCGGCTCTCGATCGTCGCAGCATCACGAGCGGCCGACCTGGCCGCACCGATCGACGGGGTCACCTTGGCTACGACGGATCTGGAGGCGGTCGGCAAAGCAGCCCAGCGGGCGCGCAGACTCGGCTTTGGGGGCAAACTTTGCATCCATCCTCGCCAGGTCGAAAGCGTGCAGCACGCCTTCTTGCCCACGGCTGCCGAACTGGCCTGGGCCACGCGCGTGGTGCAGGCTGCCCAAAGTGCCGGCGGGGCTGCAGTGCAAGTCGATGGGCAGATGGTCGATCGCCCGGTGGTCCTTCTGGCTGAGCGCATCATGGCGCGCGCCGGATAAGATGGAATAACGGGAAGCCGGGCCTAACTAGAAATGAGGAGACGATGAAAGCACTTTGGAGCGCAGTATCCGTGGCGGCGATGACCGTTCTGAGCGCCACGACTCAGGCACAGCAGGCACCCACCGCGCAAAATCCGATCGTGATCAAGTTCAGTCACGTCGTCACGGTGGACACACCCAAAGGACGGGGTGCGGAACGCTTTAAGGAGCTGGCCGAACAGCGCACCCAAGGACGCGTGCGCGTGGAGGTCTACCCCAACAGTTCACTCTACAAGGACAAAGAAGAGCTCGAAGCGCTTCAACTGGGCGCCGTGCAGATGCTCGCGCCCTCGGTTTCGAAATTCGGACCCCTGGGCGTGAAAGAGTACGAGGCCTTTGATCTGCCTTACATCTTTCCGAACAAGGACGTATTGCACCGGGTGACCGAAGGGCCGATCGGAGCGCAACTGTTCCAAAAGCTCGAGTCCAAAGGCATCCACGGCCTGGCGTACTGGGACAACGGGTTTAAGGTCATGACCGCGAACCGGCCCTTGCATCTGCCGGCCGATTTTCGGGGATTGAAGATGCGCATCCAGGCTTCCAAGGTCCTCGATGCCCAGTTCCGTGCCTTGGGGGCCAATCCTCAGGTGATGGCCTTCTCGGACGTCTACCAGGGATTACAAACCGGTGTCGTCGACGGCACCGAGAACACCCCGTCGAACGTCTACACCCAGAAAATGCATGAGGTGCAAAAGTATCTGACCTTGTCGAACCACGGCTATATCGGCTATGCGGTGATCGTCAATCGTGATTTCTGGGCCAAATTGCCCCCGGACATTCGCACCACGCTCGAGGGCGCCATGGCCGATGCAACGCGCTATGCCAATGCCGTATCCCAGCAGGACAACGATGACGCACTGGCCAAGATGAAGGCGACCAAGAAGATCGAGTTCATCGAGCTCACGCCGACTGAGAAGGCGGCCTGGCGCCGCGCGCTGTTACCGGTGCAAACCGAGATGGAGTCACGGGTGGGCAAGGATTTGATCGACGCCATTCACAAAGAGGCGGCTGCCTTGGGCGAGAACTAGGTTTGGGGGCTTGCCGCGCTGCGGTTCGGACCGAGTAAGGAATCGGGTGCGCCATCCAAGGAGTCCCCGGGGAGGGGTGCGTCGGGCACCTAGCCCACGATGAGCCGCGCCTCGTTCGACGTCGCCGTGATCGGGGCCGGTGCGGCCGGCATGATGTGTGCCGCCGTGGCCGCCCAGCGCGGGCGCTCGGTCGTCCTCGTGGATCACTGGGCCCGTCCTGCCGAGAAAGTGCGCATCTCCGGTGGAGGACGGTGCAACTTCACCAATGTGCTCACGGCTGCGGAACACTTCATCAGTAGCGACCCTGAATTCTGCCGGCCCGCGCTGGCAGCCTATGGGCCTTCGGACTTCATTGCGCTCGTCAAGCGCCACCGCATCGGCTACCACGAGAAGCATCGCGGCCAGTTGTTCTGCGATGACACGAGCGAGGCCATCATCACGATGCTCAAGACCGAGTGCGCGCGGGCGGCAGTCCTCTGGCGCGTGCCCGAAGCAGTCACGGAGGTCTCGGCCACCAGTCCCGGTTACCGTCTGACGACCGAGAAGGGCTCGTTTGCCGCGCGCAGCGTGGTGATCGCCACAGGCGGCCTGTCGATACCCAAGATCGGCGCGACCGATTTCGGTTATCGAATCGCGCGCCAGTTCGGGCTCTCCGTGATCGAGCCGCGTGCGGCGCTTGTGCCCCTGACTTTCCCGCCTGCGCCTTGGGCACCGTATGCGGCCCTGGCGGGCGTGGCCCTGCCGGTTCGGATCGAATCGGTGTCCGAGACTCCCGATCACGGGCGGTCGGTGGCGTTTGACGAAGACTTGCTTTTTACCCACCGCGGGCTTTCGGGGCCAGCCATCCTGCAGATCTCGAGCTATTGGAATCCTGGCGATGCGCTCGTGATCGATCTTTCTGCCGGGGTCGCGCTGGGCAAAGCGCTCATCGAGGAGAAGGCCACGTCGCGCCGGGATCTGGGTCCGGTGCTCACGCAATGGCTTCCCAAAAGACTCGTTGAAAACTGGACCACGACACAGATTCCCGAAGGGGGTGCTCTTTTGAAGCGCCGGATGGCCGAAATCCCGAACAAGTCGCTCGAGGAATTAGCACGCTTGCTCAAAGGCTGGCGGCTTGTGCCCAGCGGCACGGAGGGATTTCGCAAGGCCGAAGTGACCCGGGGCGGGGTGGATACGCGCTTTCTTTCGCCCACCACCATGGAGGTGCGCGATCAGCCAGGCCTCTACTTCGTGGGGGAGGTGGTCGACGTGACCGGCTGGCTGGGCGGTTACAATTTTCAATGGGCCTGGGCCTCCGCAGTGGCCGCGGGGCGCGCCGTCTGACGCCGCGCCCCCGGGCAAGCCACACAAAAGGCCAAAACCGGTTATACTCTTTGGCTTTTCCCGACTCCCAAATCAGCCGACCCCGATGCCTACCGTTCGTGTAAAGGAAAATGAACCGTTTGAGGTGGCCCTGCGCCGCTTTAAGCGCACCATGGAAAAGACTGGCTTACTGACCGAGTTGCGCGCTCGCGAATTCTACGAGAAGCCCACGGCAGAAAGAAAGCGCAAGCTTGCTGCAGCCGTCAAGCGTCACTACAAGCGTCTGCGCAGCCAAATGCTGCCCAAAAAGCTGTACTAAGCGGTCCGTGTCATAGGCCCCCTTGGGGCCCGTTCGGCTGGCGCACGCGGCACCCGTTTTCGAGATCCAAGACCCCAAGCCCGTTCCCGTCGCGCGAACGCGGCTTTTGGCTCGAGTTTCCAAGTCGACCCTTTTCAGCCAGGTCTCCTTTTTTGGGCCGGCTCAGGCGCAGCCTCGTTCTGCCGTGGGTGGCTTAAGCCCGGAGCAAGCCGGCCCGCCCAATTGCGCCTTCGAATAACTGGCAGGACCGGAAAACGTCATTTCCCTGCGCGCGTAAAATGTTCGTTGATTGATCGGGAGAGTCTCTATGGCATCGAACTCGCCTCTGGCGCAGCGCATTACCGAAGACATGAAGGCCGCGATGCGCGCCAAGGACGCCTTTAAACTGTCCACGATTCGCATGCTTACCGCGGCGATGAAACAAAAGGAAGTCGACGAGCGGGTTGAACTGAGCGACGCGGATGTGCTTGCGATCGTGGAGAAACTCATCAAGCAGCGCAGGGATGCGGCGGCCCAGTTCGAAGCGGCCGGCCGGAAAGACCTCTCAGACAAGGAAAACGCTGAGATTGCGCTTCTGACAGGCTATATGCCAAGCCAGCTCAGTGCAGCAGAGGTGGAAGCCGAAATCGATGCGGTCATCAAAGAGTCGGGCTTAAGCGGTCCACAGGCGATGGGCAAACTGATGGGAACCTTAAAGACCCGGCTGGCGGGTCGCGCAGACATGTCCAAGGTCTCGGCCACGCTCAAATCCAAGCTTGCGCTCTAGGGCGCTGCGCGCTTCGCAGTTCGCGCTCCGCAGCGAACAAGGATTGCGTATCCTCTAGTCTTGCCGTCCGTTTCCCGCCTCACGCGGGACGATTGTTCAAAAAAGCGCGGGTTGCGACTTGATTCCCCAGTCCTTCATCCAGGAGCTCCTTAATCGCGTCGATGTCGTCGATGTCGTCGGGCGTTACGTCAAGCTGAAAAAGGCGGGCGCGAATTTTTCGGGACTGTGTCCCTTTCACAACGAAAAATCGCCTTCATTTACGGTCAGCCCGACCAAGCAGTTCTATCACTGCTTCGGCTGCGGCGCCCACGGTACGGCAATCGGATTTCTCATGGAGTACTCCGGACTCAGTTTTCCGGAAGCGGTGCACGATTTGGCCCAGTCCCAGGGCATGGTCGTGCCCGACGAGGATGACCGGCTTACTCCCGAGCAAAAGGTCCGGCAGCACACCCAAAGCATCTCCATTCACGAACGCCTGGCCGAGGCGATGGCGTATTACCGCGCCCAGCTCAAGCTGTCCGAGCGGGCCATCGACTACCTGAAAGGCCGTGGACTCACTGGCGTGATCGCGGCGCGCTTTGGTCTGGGATACGCCCCGAACGGCTGGCAAAACCTGGCCTTGGCCTTTGCGGACTACGAGGACCCGATCTGGAACGAAGCCGGGCTTGTCGTTGACCGGCAAGACGAGGGGGGCGCGCACAAACGCTACGATCGATTTCGCGACCGCATCATGTTTCCGATCCGCAACGCGCGCGGACAGGTGATCGGCTTTGGCGGGCGCATCCTGGACACGGGCGAGCCCAAATACCTCAATTCACCCGAGACCCCGGTCTTTCAGAAAGGGCTCGAGTTGTACGGGCTTTTCGAAGCCCGCAGCGGCATTCGGGAGGAGGGTTACGCCATTGTCGTGGAGGGCTACATGGACGTGGTGGCTCTGCATCAGCTTGATTTTGGCAACGCCGTCGCCACCCTGGGCACGGCCTGTACGCCCGCCCACGTGCAAAAGCTGATCCGTCAGACCGATCGCGTCGTTTTTAGCTTCGATGGCGATGCCGCCGGTCGAAAGGCGGCGTGGCGCGCCCTCGAGGCAAGCTTGCCGCACGCGCAGGACAACAAGAGCTTCACGTTCTTGTTCCTGCCGCCCGAGCATGATCCCGACTCCTATGTTCGTGAATTCGGCCAGGAGGCGTTCGCCAAGGAAATCCAGTCGGCCTTACCGCTTTCGGAGTTCCTGCTGCGCGAAGTGGCACTGGATAAGGATCTGCAGACCGCCGAAGGGCGGGCGCGCATGCTTTTCGACGCGAAGCCGCTTTTGCGCGCGCTGCCCGCCGGGGCATTGCGCTTACAGATCGTGCGCGAGATGGCCCGCCTGGCCCATTGCAGTACCGATGAAGTCCACGCGATCGCCGAACTTGCGCCCATCGTGCAACACCGGGCGCCACCCCGATCGCGGCGCGCGCCACCATCGCCCATCGACAGCCAGATCATGCGACTTTTGCTGAATCACCCAAGGCACGTCTTCGAACTCGGAGACGCCGCTCGGGCGGTCTTGGCGCGCCATCCCTTGCCGGCCATGGCCGTACTGGTTGCCGCCTGCTGGGCAAGTCCGCCCGGGGCTACATTGGCCTCGCTTAGCGAGGTGTTGCTACGGGGCCCCGAGGGGGAGCTCTTCGCCGAACTGGTGCGGCAGGCCCTAGAAGGCCCCGAGTCGGATCGGCAGACGGCCCTAGACGACCTCAAGGCGGCCGTCGTGAAGTTGCGCATCCAGCAGATCCGGGCCGAGATGGACGAACTCGCAGCGCAAGCCTCGTCGGATCCGTTCGCGAGGACGCGCTATCAGGAGCTCACCGAAGAGCTGACCGGAGAACAGCGCTCGTTGCAGCCTGAAGCGCCGCGCCAAAACTAAGCTTCTGGAGCAACGTTGTTCCGAAAGCGCTTGATTCGCAAGGCTTCGTACCCATTTGATTTTCACAGGCGGACTGGATTTTATAAGTCGCGCGTGCTATTATTTACGGTTTGCCGCTTAAGCCATTTGGTTGCATGTCGCCCCAGTTTTTGGCCAATTTGGGCCTCACATCACTTTAACGGGCGCGCAGGAACGGACGGCTTTGGCCCGGTGATTGCCGGCAAATTGAGCATGCGTCGATTGATTTCTGGTCTCCATCGGCGACTCGTGCAATCCTTAAATGCTCGTTTTGCCACCGCCACCGTCTACTGATCGTCTCCTGCAAGGACCCATTATGGTGCAGTCGTCCAGTCCCAAAAAAGCCAAATCCGCCCCCACAAAAACGCACACCGCAGCCAAGAAATCTCCCGTTCGCGCCGCCGCTACCAAGTCGGCCAAACGCACGACCCAGACGACGGCCAAGGCCAAGGTTTCGCCGGCGAAGGGACCAACCCGCGCGGGCAAGTCCGCAAAACCACTGGCCAGACCCGTCACCAAGACGGCTTCCAAGAGCCAGAAACCTGCGGTCAAGGCGACCGCGCGGCCAGCCTCCAAGCCGACCCCGGCCAAACCGAGCGCGGTGCGCGCCGCCCCTAAGGCCGTCCAGGCAAAGCATCCGGATTCCAAGGCCGCTGCCGCCAAGGCGGCATTGACGCATCCGCGGCATAAGCCCGAAGCGAAAAAGGCTCCCACGGCAGCGAAGCCGCAAGTTGCGGCTAAAGCCGGCACGCATGCAGGCGTGGAAGCGGGCCCAGAAGAGGCCGTGATTGCAAGCACGATCCCGCAAGGGACGGCTCCTGCCGACGTGGTCACCACCAAGAACGGGCGGCCGGCCAAGGCCGCTGCACCGCTAAGCGAGAAGGCCAAAGCCAAGGAACGCAAAGCCAAGGAAAAGGCTTTCCTGAAAGACGCGCTTGCCACGCAGCAGCCCGGCACCGAAGAGGAGCTAGAGGCGCGCCGCACCAAGCTAAAGAACATGATCAAGCTGGGCAAGGAACGCGGATTCCTGACCTATGCCGAGATCAACGACCATCTGCCTGACGACGTGGTCGATGCCGAAGCCATTGAAGGCATCATCAGCACCTTCAATGACATGGGCATCGCCGTCTATGACCAGGCGCCCGACGCCGAAACGCTGCTCATGAACGACAACGCGCCGGTCGCATCGAGCGACGATGACGCGGAGGAAGAAGCCGAGGCGGCCTTATCGACGGTCGATTCCGAGTTTGGCCGCACCACGGATCCGGTGCGCATGTACATGCGCGAGATGGGGTCTGTCGAGCTCCTGACGAGGGAAGGCGAAATCGAGATCGCCAAGCGGATCGAGGATGGTCTTAAGCACATGATCCAAGCGATTTCTGCCTGCCCGACGACGATTGCCGAGATCATCGGGATGTCCGAACGCATCAAGCGCGAAGAAATGCGTATCGACGAGGTCGTCGACGGCCTGATCGATCCCAATGCCGAAGAAGAGGCCAAGTTCGCCACGGCCGCTGCCGCGGTCGAAGAGGAGTTCGAAGACGAGCCCTCCGAAGAGGAGGAAGGCGAAGACGACGGTGGTGCCGCTGTCAATGCCAAGGCGCTCGAGGAACTCAAGCAAAAGGGGCTCGAGAAGTTCGATCACATCTCGCAGCAGTTCGACAAGATGAGGCGCTCGTTTGAGCGGGAAGGCTATCGCTCCAAGGGTTACACCAAGGCCCAGGAAGCGATTTCCAACGAGCTCATGTCAATTCGCTTTACGGCCAAGATGGTCGAGCGCCTGTGCGACACGCTGCGTGCCCAGGTCGACGAGGTGCGTCAGCTCGAAAGGCAGATCCTGGATATTGCCGTCAACAAGGCGGGAATGCCGCGCAGCCACTTCATCAAGGGCTTTCCCAGCCGCGAAACGGATCTGAAGTGGGCGGTCGAGGAGGCCGATGGCGGGCACTCCTATAGCGTCACCTTGGCGCGCAATGTCCCGGCCATCCAGGAACTCCAGCAAAAACTGATCGACCTGCAAACGCGCGTCGTACTGCCTTTGCGGGATCTGCGTGACATCAACAAGCAGATGGCCACGGGCGAGGCGAAGGCGCGCAAGGCCAAACGGGAAATGACCGAGGCGAACCTGCGGCTTGTGATTTCCATCGCCAAGAAATACACCAATCGCGGCCTCCAGTTTCTGGACCTGATTCAGGAGGGCAACATCGGGTTGATGAAGGCGGTCGACAAGTTCGAATATCGGCGCGGCTACAAGTTCTCGACCTACGCCACGTGGTGGATCCGTCAGGCGATCACCCGTTCGATCGCCGATCAGGCGCGGACCATCCGGATTCCGGTCCACATGATCGAGACCATCAACAAGATGAATCGCATCTCACGGCAGATCCTGCAAGAAACGGGACAGGAACCCGACCCGGCCACGCTCGCCTTGAAGATGGAGATGCCCGAGGACAAGATCCGCAAGATCATGAAGATCTCGAAGGAACCGATCTCGATGGAAACCCCCATCGGTGACGACGATGACTCTCATCTGGGTGACTTCATCGAGGATCAAACGACACTTGCACCGGCCGACGCGGCCCTCTATGCTTCCCTTCGGGACGTAACCAAGGATGTCCTCGATTCCCTAACGCCGCGCGAAGCCAAAGTGTTGCGCATGCGTTTTGGCATCGAGATGAGCACCGACCATACACTCGAAGAAGTCGGCAAGCAGTTTGATGTCACTCGCGAGCGCATCCGCCAGATCGAGGCGAAGGCACTGCGCAAGCTGCGTCACCCGAGCCGTTCCGACAAGCTCAAGTCCTTCCTCGAGGGCAGTTAACCCCCAAGCCGGGCCGCGATCATGTCGTGGCCCGGAACTCGCTTCTGGCGCGGCCCTAGCGAGTGGATTCGAATCGGGCCGTTAGCTCAGTTGGTTAGAGCAGTGGACTCATAATCCATTGGTCGCTGGTTCAAGCCCAGCACGGCCCACCCTAACCATGCGGTATATACCGGACACACTGTTAGCACTTTATACCGGAGACATACTTAACACTTTTGCTCCGAACGGGTTATCCACAGGCTCGACACGACGTGTATCGAGATCGAAGTAGCCCAGCTCGTAGTGCATGAAGCTAACGCTCCAGATGCCGTCTTCTTCTTCCTTCACGCCGACCTTCTGTCCGGCGAACACCTTGCTCAGATTGATCTTCTTGCTGCCCGGGCACGTGTCGTGTCTGGAATTGCCCTATCCAATTACGAAACAAAAGGGCATCGGGTACCCTGGAGCGGATGTGCGAATTGATTTCGGATTGCAGGGGGCCCAAAATGGGGCGTGGCACGGGCCGACGGGGCGCGAGTAGGAACGAAGCAAGCCACCGGCCCCCGGTGCGCTACTGTCCGATTCGCCAAAGGCCAAATCCTGGATCTATGCAAATGCGCAGCCCCGCCGTCGTCCACCGGGCAGTAAAACCGTTCAAGCCTCTCCTCAGACGGCTTGAGGCCGAGTTCAATGCGTCTCGATTCGACTATTTCCAGAAGCGAAATCCTGGGGTCGTGGCCGTGGAAATCTGTGCGGGGAACGGTCTTTTTGCCCAGCTGAACTGGTGCCTTTACGTGTTTGCGCATTGTGCACGGCTCGGACGCCGTCCCCACATCAGTCTTACTGGTTCGAACTACTGCGCAAAACAAGGCGAGAACTGGCTCGACTATTTCTTCGAACCGATGCCGGGCTCGCAGACCATTCGAGCGCAGCCCGGCCCCGGCATCATCCGCGTGCACCACATTCGCGAGATTGGCCTTGCGACCAAATACAGTCCGAACATGACGCTCGACCGGGCTCACGCCCTGGTGCAGCGATACCTCGTCCTCAAACCCGAACTCGCCGACTACGTGGCGAGTTTCGCGGCCGAGAACTTTCCAGGTGATAACGTTCTCGGTGTCCATTACCGGGGTACCGACAAGAGCGCTGAGGCAACTCCTGTCAGCGTCGAGCATGCGCTGCAGGCCGTCGTCAGCTACCTGGAAGAAAATTCCGATACCCAGGCCGTCTTCGTCTCAAGCGACGAGTCGCGCTTCGTCGAGGCTGCGCAGCGTGCTGCTCTCGGCGTTCCCATCGTGGTTCACGACGACGCGTACCGTAGTAGTAGCGGCCTTCCCGTGCATGTCACCGATCGATTCGACCCTGTAAATCGCATTAAGGCCCGCGAAGCGCTCGTCAACTGCCTGCTCCTTGCGCGCTGTCGGGCGCTGATCCGGACCGCATCCTTTCTTTCCGGATGGGCGAGCGTGTTCAATCCCGAGCTTTCTGTCATCATGCTCAATCGACCGTACCAGGAAGCGCTTTGGTTTCCAGACCGGGAGGTGCTGCGACACGAGAGCACCCGCGTGTTCGCAGACCGGGCTGCGGGGTGATCCGGCCGGAGTCGGCGCAGTGACATCGTGACCGCGCGAGACCGCAGTCCTAGCCACTGAACTGATCTAACCATGGAGCGGCCTACCAATCGCATGCCGTCTGTGCATTCGTCCTGGTTTCGGTGGGGCTGAGCGTATGCACACTCGCGATGGCTTGAGTGTGCCCGACACGAGGATCGGAAAGGAGCGACGCGGCGTGACAAAATAATTTCTCCGGGAGTGATGCCTCGCGAACCCGGTTCCACATGACGTCGCCGGAGCTGGCCTTCGAATCAAAACCGCGACGAGAATTCAATGGGAGATCTGCGATGAACGAGATTGAAGTAATCGCGGCAAAATATGCCGCTGCCGCTTATGCGAAGAACGAGAAGGAATTTCTCTCGCTGTATGACGAAAACGTCATGGTTTTTGATATGTGGGATCAATGGCGCTACTCTGGACGGGATGCTTGGGCCGGAAGTGTGCGTAGCTGGTTCAACTCGCTCGGATCTGAACGGGTCGGTATCAAGTTTTCGTCCATTCTATGCAAGCTCGAAGGCGATTGGGCAATGTGGTGCGCAATTGTTCGCTACGCGGGCCTCGGACCTGACGACGTGGAATTCAGATCGATGGAAAACCGAATATCCTGGGTCTTAACGCGCCAGAACGGCATCTGGCGAATCGTGCATGAACATTCGTCCTCGCCCGCAGACTTCGAGACCTTCAAGGTGAGGCTTTCTCAGGAACCGGTCTCGGTCTGATACGTTCACGAAAAGAGCCCTATTTTTCAATTCGCGGCGCTCTCGGGGAGAAGCACACCGTCGATTTCTGTGTGCGTGATGCCGTACTTCGCCACGCGGGCGCGGTGCTCTGCTGAACCGAGATACCTGCGCAGTTGCTCATTCACGGCGCGCAGGAGTCCATGATTCGCGCGATCGAATGAGAAGGCTCCGACAGGAGTCTTCGTGTCCTTGTCCACCGCGTGCGCGACCGCCTCCAGTGCCGGGTTGCCCTGGACCACAGCCCGGTTGCCCACGGCTGTACCCGCGAATGCGTCGATCTTCCCCGCAACCAGTGCGGCGAGAGCTTCGGGCTGATTCCTGAACACCACGATCTGCCCGTCTTCCACGCCCGCCGACTTGGCCGAATCGAGCTGTACTTGTCCTGCAATGACTCCCAGCCGCGCATCGCCACGCGCGGCCAATGCCTTGTAACTCATCAGCGCTTTCGGGTTACCGAGGTGCACCAAGAATCCGTCGCCCAGGGTCCAGACCGGAATGCTGAATGCAACCTGCTTGGCCCGCTCGGCGGTCACGAAGATAGGAACATTCATGTCCCAGCGCCCTTCCTGCACCCCGGGCAGGAGCTCCCCGAACGACACCGGCATGTGTTCTATCGCAGTGACTCCAATGGCGCGAAGCACTGCATCGGCGAGCTCGATGTCGGCGCCCACGACGGAGCCGTCTTCGGCAGTCCAGTAGTAAGGGGGCTCTTCAATGTAGGCGATGCGTATGTTCATGGGTGCACTCGAAAGGTTTCAGGGCGAAGGGACTAAGTCATCATGTCTGTGGCTGGAGTTAGGCTGGGCATTAAGCGGCAGCGGCGTCCAGAACAGTCGAAAGAGCCGTCAGCGCGTGCTCGAGGCGCGCGGGCGCCAGGTACCCGAAGCCCAGCCGGAAGACGTGGTCGCTCTCGCCGAACCAGCTTCCTGATGCCAGTTGCAGTTCGTGACGGGGCAAGAGCTCCCAGAAGCGCGAGACAGCGCAGGGGTTGAATCTGTCAGCCCGAAGTCGCAGACAGCACAGGGCACCAGCCTCGGGGCGGATCCATTCGACGCGTGTGCGTTCGGCCTCGCACCACGCTGCCAGTAGGGCGAGCCCTTTTGCGAGTAGTCGACGGCGTGACGCAAGCACGCTGTCGCGATGGCGCAGCAGTGCGGCGGCCAGCGTCTCGTCGAGCACCGATCCGGAGATCACGGTGTTCATCTTGGCCACGACCAGACGCGATCTGAGATCCACATCGGCGATGGTGAGCCAGCCCGTGCGCAATCCAGGCGCGCCAAGCGCCTTGGAGACAGAGGCCCCCGTGACGATGCGGGGGTGTAACCCGGCGAAACTGTCGGGCACAGCTTCATTTCCGTAGGTGGCCTCGCGATAGGTCTCGTCGATGAAGAGAATAGCCTGCGGAGCCCAACTCTCGAGCAGCGCGAGAAGCTTTTCGATAATGGCTCGAGATGTCCGGACCCCGCTGGGGTTCTGCGGGGAGGCGAGACTGACCAGTTTGGTCTTCGGTGAAAGGCTGGCCGCAACTTGGTCTACATCCAACTGGTAGTTGTTTTCGAAAGTCAGCCTGATTTCGCGGACGGTAACCCCTGCGCCAAGAAGGCAGTCGCGGCTCGGCGGAAAGCACGGTGTCACAAGGACAGCCTCGTCGCCAGGTCGGCAGAGTTCGAAGCCGAGAAGGAACAGTCCCAGGGCCGTGCCTTGGGTCGTGATGACCTGCTCTGCAGGCACTTTGCATGCCTTGGCGATCGCCTCGCGCAGGCCGATCGCTCCGGCAGACCGCCCGTAGCCAAGCTTCAATCCACGCACGGTCTCGAGTCCGGCCAGGTCCAGCACGTCTCCGACCGTTAGGTCCTGCGATGTGCTCTCGGCCAGGTTAAATGGTCGATTCACATCGAGCAGGGAGATGATGTCGTTGTAGGGAAACCGCCCTCCCCACTGCGACTGAGTCGATTCGGTGGGGCTGGACTGCGCTGCCGAGACGAACTTCTTTTCAAGCACTGTCATTAGTCCCACCTTTCACTTGTGTGTGGGTCGCGCGCCATCTGCTCTATGCGCGTCAAGGCGTAAGGAACTGATTGGATTTTAGTGACCACCAAACAACCACAACAGACACACTTTTGTACTTATTTAACCAGCACAATTTGTTTGCTTTCGAACCGCGCTTTGCCGATAATCAAGCGTGGTCCCGCCGCGAACTCACCATGAAAAAAGTCACTACTCATCGTTACGAACAGTTGGCCGAAATCTTCATCAGGAAGATCGAGAAAGGCGCGCTTGTTCCGGGCGCGCGCATGCCCACCGTGCGGAAGGTCAGCGAGCAGCACAGCATCAGCACGTCGACGGCGCTACAGGCATACCGTCTGCTCCTGGATCGTGGCATTCTCATCTCGCGGCCGAGGGCGGGCTTCTATGTCAGTGCGCCGCGTGCGCCCAGCAAATCAATAACCGGCAACGCCGCGGAGGGGCCTGCGTCCCATCGCTACGAACAGCTGGCAAGCCTCATCGTCGGTAGGATCGACAACGGCACGCTCGCATCCGGCATGCGCCTGCCGTCCGTGCGCACCATCAGTCGCGAGCACGGCATTAGCGTGTCCACGGTACTGCAGGCCTACCGCTGGCTCGAAGACCGCGGCGTACTGGTCGCGCGCCCGCAGTCGGGCTTCTACGTCGCGGCCACACAGGGTAGAACGTTGGCACTGCCGTCGAAGTCGCGCATGCGTTCGAAGGCCTCGACCGTGTCCATCGGCGGCGCCGTCGCGACCTTGCTGGAGCACGCCTCCAACTCGGCTCTCGTGCCGCTCGGCTGCGCCGTGCCGGACGCGGCGCTGCTGCAGTCCCATCGGCTCGACCTCGCGCTGGCGCGTGCGGCACGCCGGAATGGGGCGCGCTACAACGTCTACGGCGCGCCCCGCGGCGAGCTGCGGCTGCGCAGCGAAATCTCCAGGCGGGCGATGCGCATCGGACATGCGCTGTCGCCGGATGACGTGATTCTCACCAGCGGTTGCACCGAAGCCGTGACCCTGGCGCTCACCTCCGTCGCCAGGCCTGGCGACACGATCGCGGTCGAGTCGCCGACCTACTTCGGCCTTCTCCACACGCTTGAGGTGCTCGGCCTGAAGGCCTTCGAGCTTCCCACGGATCCCACCCACGGTGTCAATGTCGATGCACTCTCCCGGCTGCTGGACACGGAACGAGTGGCAGCCTGCATGCTGTCGTCAAGCTTTAGCAACCCGTTGGGCTCCCTGATGCCTGAAGCGCAAAAGCGCGACGTACTTGCCCTGCTCACGCGACATGCCGTGCCGCTCATTGAGGACGACGTCTACGGCGAAATCCACTTCACACGAGAACGACCCAAACCCTTCATCGCGCTCGACGGGGGCGCCAACACCATTTACTGCAGTTCGTTCTCGAAAAGCCTCGCACCCGGATACCGCAGTGGCTGGATCGTGCCGGGCGTGTTTGCGCAACAAGTGATGGATCGTAAGCTTGCATTTAGCCTTTGCAGTCCGGTTCTTCCTCAGGTCGCGCTCGCGGACTTCCTGGCCAGTGGCGCCTACGATGCGCACATGCGCCGACTCCGTCGCCTACTTGAAGAGAACCTGCTGCGCCTGACCCGCGCCGTCGAGGCGAGTTTCCCGGCCCAGACGCGCGTTAGCCGGCCCACTGGCGGATTCGCGCTGTGGATAGAACTGCCCAGAGGGTTCGACTCCCGAGCTCTGTTTGACGATGCACTTGATCATGGCATCTGCTTTGCGCCAGGGGACGTCTTCTCCGCGAGTCGTCGATTCCGGAACTGTCTGCGCCTAAGTGCTGGCAGCAGCTGGAGCGAGCGAATCAACACGGGGGTTCGGCGTCTTGGCGAACTCGCTCGCGTTCAGCTCTCGACTGAGAGGCGCGGCTGACCCCCCCATGCGTGAATGCCAAGCCTGTCAACACACAGTTTACGCGCCCGCCCGATTGAGATTTGCTTGACCGCCAGAGGCGCGATGTTTGAGCTAGGACAGAGGCAGCGCATGAATCATCATCTGAGCCGCAGGAGCGGAAATAAAGCCCAAAGCCTCGCTGACAACACCAGGGGGAGCGTGCAGCCCGCCCGCAACGGGCGAGGGGGAGACCACTGAACGTTCGCTGATACGCGCTACAGGAGAAAGAAAAGGAACGGCGTCTTCCGGGCCCCCGTGCCGTCACTTTCGCCGTCCGCACAAGAAAAAGAGCACGTTCGTTTTCGGGCGCCAAAGCGTGACCGAAGGGCCTAAGGCGTCGGAAACTCAACCACTATCGTGAACGCCGGCCTCCGGTATAAAGTGTCTGTTCTGCGCCCGGATCCGAGAGGCAAGCGACCTTGACTCGCTGTGCGCCCTTGCACCATTGCGTATTGGGCTTCAACGAGACGTCCTGCCAAGAGAACTCACCGTTTCCCCTCCGATGATCCCCACCATTAGCGTCTTTGAACATTCGCCCGATGGCGGCAAGGGGCTCGCGCGTGATATGCGCGTTCGCTGGGCACTTGAGGAAGTGGGTCAGCCCTACGAGGTTCGCCTTGTGTCCTTCACCGAGATGAAGGCGCCTGCGCATCTTGCGCTTCATCCTTTCGGACAGATTCCGACCTATGAAGAAGGCGATCTCGCTCTTTTTGAGTCGGGGTCGATCGTGCTCCATATCGCCCAGAGCCACACGGGGCTGCTGCCAGGCGATGCGAGCGGCCGAGCGCGCGCGATCACATGGATTTTTGCCGCGCTCAATACGGTGGAACCACCGATCCTTGATCTCTCGATGGCCGTAATCCTGGAATCCGACAAGACCTGGTATGACCAGCGCCTGCCGATCCTAAAGGACCGCGTCCGTGTGCGGCTGGGCGAACTTGCGCGTCGACTTGGCGATGCGGACTGGCTCGATGGGGTGTTCAGCGCGGGCGACCTTCTCATGGTGGCGGTGCTGCTCAGATTGCGAGCCTCGCGTTTACTGGACGAATATCCAAATCTTTCCGCCTACGTCGCCCGCGGCGAAGCACGGCCTGCCTACCAGCGAGCATTCGAAGCTCAACGGGCGGTATTCACCGGCAAGGCACCAACCGGCTCTTTACCTCGCTAAACGGAACATTATTCGCTAGACGAGGTGAAGTCACTTTTGCAAACACCCTCGGGATAAAGTACGAGGATCCGGCGGCTGACGAAGAAGCGTTGCGCTGTTCGGAAACCACCAGGGTAGTTGGCCTCGCTCAAGCAGAGTCCGCTCCAATTTGCCATCGACGATGCGCAAGCGTGCTCTCCCCACGCCCCCTCCTAAACTACGCACTTCGACGTCCGCAGAACGCCCAAGCCCTTCGCCGATAACGGATCCCAGGTCGTCATTCTCATCTTCGTCAGTTTCCCGTCGCTTTGCTGCACGAGTAGACGAGCTTCCAGTACCCATCAAATGCGGAAGAGGCTTTCGCTGGAACTTCACCGGTATCATCGGCTGCGAAACCTTGCCCGGGAACCAGACCCAATGGTGCCAGGGGAATGAGGCCATGGATGCAACGTTCAAGAGCCGGTCTGGGGCAAATCCCAAGCGAAGGCTCCGGCCGGATTGCTGTGTCCAATAGGAAAGCCGAGTCAGTTTCCAGCTGTTCGGGGGCCCCCTTCCCCCAGCGGTTCGACCCACTGGGCGCGCCAGGCGCTGGCCGGAAACGGATCAGAAAAGTACTGCGTCTCCAAGGCCACCTTGTCGCCCACAAATTGCATGATGCTCACGGTGTAAGACGGCTTGCCGTCGTAGGTCAAAATATACTCCGTGATCCAAAGATCACCGCTACCGAGAATGCGCCGCACGGTGAAGCGCTTTTCGCTTGGCTGCTTGGTGCGCGTGATCTGGATGTTGCGCCGACCCCGAATCCGCTCGCCCGACTGAGGGTACTCCAGCACTGCATCCTCACGGTAGATGTCGTGCTCGGTTTCAAAGTCGTTGGCATCGGATGCGGTCCAATGCCGCTCCAGTGCCGCGCGTGTGTCTTGATCTCTCATCTGATCCTCCGGCGTGGCCCGCAGTCGATCCTTTCGCTCACCCAAGTCCTCTTCCTGGCGACTACTCTACCTGAGGATGGCGAGACGCTCATCCGCGAACGTCCGTTCATTCCATCGCACTGACGGCACTATGCCATGCGTCGAGCGGGGCGCCGAATGGTCCGGGTGCACGCTGTTTCCACCAGCCACCACAAGAGCTGGAACAGGAGCCAGATCGCCAGTGCAAACAGCGCAGCAAAGAGCAGGGCATCACTGGAGAAACCAAAGGTCGGCGACCAATCGTGCAGCGTCGCCCGTGCCACGTCGGCGTCCAAATTCGTACTCAGGTAGGCGATCTGGTGAAACAGGTCACCCTGCAGGCCGGTGAACTCCGTTTGCAGGTGTGCGATGCTCGCCATGAGTCCCTCAATTACGCCGCCCTCGCTCCGGATGGCAGGATCAGCACTGGCGCGATGGTCCGCGATCAGTTGGGCGAGGCTGCCGTGGTAGAACTGGTCGGCGATCTTCTGCCAGGGCTCAAGATCGATGCGGGCCTGATCCAGCCGCCCACCGAGTCTCTGGCGATATTGCGACAGAAACCCCGGCACCGTGCCCCCAGCGACCACCATGCACGCCAGCAAGATCCGATCAATCAGACCACGAAGGTAGTTCATGCGGCGCATTTCAGCCGATTGCGAGCTTACGGTCAATGACGCGTAAAGACGCTATCGGCTTGGCTCGACCGGTTCGAGCATCATTCTGCGTTGGCGTAACGTCGATGTCGTGAAGCCCAGACGATGCGCGAATCCTTCGTGCCTTGCCGGGATGAGCTGCGGGACCCGAATGGGCCGCCCACCGGCTTGCGTCATCAGTGCCTCTATCAGGCGTCGTGCCAAGCCCTGCAACCGGCGCTTGGGCGCGGTGTGCAGCAACCGAAGCAGTACCGCGTCCTCCCGAGAGAGATCAACGACGGCAAAGGCGCCGTCATCTTGTGAGACGACCGTCCAGGGCGGCGCGAGCTTAGTCAGGGTCTCCAGCGCCAGCTGCCAGGGCAGGGAGTTCGAGCTGTCTGCGGCGAGCAAGGCGGCGATCCGATCGAACCCGTCTTGGCGCAGCAGGAAGGAAGTGGGGGCCTGCCTGCCCACCAGTTCGAATCCGAGCAAGCGATCGACTGTACGAAATCCGGTGGCTTCGTAGAGTTTGAGCGCGGCTATGTTCGATTCGAAGACCTCTAACTCCATCGTGAGATCCTCTCGTTCGGTTGCTTCGGCCAACACCCGCGCAAGCATCGCGCGGCCAAGTCCGCTGTGACGGCGCTCAGGCGCGACGCCGAGCGCGGCAATTCGCGAGGTCATGCCACGGCGCGCGATCAAGACGATGCCCACCGGCGATTCGCTTTCAAAGACCACGTAGCTCTGTTTGCGGTCGACCGACTCTGATTGAGCGCGCCGGCAGAGGTCTTGGGCGCTGACATGAACTGGAATCACATAGCCGCTATAGCAAGCATTAAAGGCCGATGCGGCTCTTGTCCAGTCGAGCTCTGAAAGCGGTCTCCATGCGTCGAGGGCGCCTGATCCGGGGACTACCCGGGTCATTTCAGGCGCTCAAAAAAAAGGTTCTGGGTCATGCGAGCGAGCCGGACGTGCAACAGGTCATGGAGTTTGTGTGTCGACCCCTGTCCGCTGCATATCGGCGCCATTTTCCAGCAGCTGACCGGATCGAGGCTTAACCAGGGCAAGGAAGACTCACGCGTTCAACCGGCTACGGAATCCCCCATAGGTCAGGCCGGCACCGATGAGCAAGGAAAACGCTGCGTAGACATAATAAAGCTGCGCATAGCGGAGATCTCCAAGGTAGAACTGCGCGGCGCCCTCGGGGGACAGAGAGATCAGCAGTAACCCTTTGGCCAGCGTCAGCCAGCCAATGAGCGTGACGACGACCGGCAGAACGCCGCCGGTCCAGACATTGTGCAAAAGGACGAGGGCAAGTCCCCCAAGCAGCATGAGCAATCCGACGATGAACATGAGGGGCGCATTGTGAAGCAGGGCGGCGATGACGAGCTCTCCCACCTCGCGCCCGCGAATCAACATGGTCAGGCCGGCGAGCAGGCAAAAAAGCCCCAAAAGCCTGCAGAGGAAGAGCGTGCGTGGCGCCATGATGCCCTTTGCATGGTCGAAGCTGAGTTCAATGGACAACTGGATCTGTCGAAAGCGATTTCTGAGAACCGCTTAACAGGCAAGCATTTAGGCCTTGCCGCACCTCAACGCTCGATGGGGGTCGCGTTGGCCTCGGAGATACCGGAGTAGAGCAGCTCGAGCTCCTCCGCGGAGGCGCTGTACCCGCCGAGACGATGCTGCAGCGTCTCAAGGAATTGACGGCCCCACCAGAAGACGTCCTGCTCACGAATCCGTCGCAAGAGCGCTTTGTGTCGCTCACGCCGTTCTGCGAGCGGCATCTGGAGCGCCTGCTGGATGGCATCGGCTGTGCGTTGAACATCGTAAGGATTGACCAGAAGAGCTTCGCGCAACTGCTCGGCCGCACCTGCAAAGCGCGACAACACCAAAACTCCCGGATCTTTCGGGTCCTGTGAGGCGATGTATTCCTTTGCGACCAGGTTCATCCCATCCCTGAGCGGTGTCACGAGCGCCACACGGCAGGCGCGATAAAGACCGGGTAGGCGCTTGCGCGCGACGGTGCGATGGATATAGCGGATGGGCATCCAGTCGAGTTCGCCGAAGTCTCCATTGATTGCGCCGCACAGCGACTCGAGCTCCCGGCGGATCTCCGAATAGGCCTCGACGTCTTCCCGGCTCGGGGACGCAATCTGGATGAGGGTTGCGCTGTTGCGATTTTCGGGATACCGCTCAAGAAGGTCCCGAAACGCATACAGCCGCTGGGGCAGCCCCTTGGAGTAGTCGAGCCTGTCTACGCCGAGCAAAAGCTTGCGTCGCGAATATTCGGCGCGCATGTTCTCGTACATCTCGCGCCCCTCCTTGCCCTCGGCCAGACGCACGAATTCGTCGACATCGATGCCAATCGGAAAAGCGCCTGCCTGCACCACGCGGTCGAAGGCGCGAAACCGATTCTCTCCCAGACTTTCCACACGCGCCTCAGCCTGGACGTACTGGGTGAAGTGACGGACATCGGACTGGCTTTGAAAGCCCACGAGGTCGTGCGCGAACATGGAGCGCATGAGCCACTCTTGCTGGGGAATGGCGGCCATGATGAGTGGTGCGGGCATCGGAATATGAAGGAAAAATCCGATGCGTTGCCGACAACCGAGCGCGCGCAACTCCGAGGCGAGCGGAATCAGGTGGTAATCGTGGATCCAGATGAGATCATCCGGCTCCAACAATGGTAGTAGCTTGCGCGCGAAGAGCTGGTTGACGCGGCGATAGGCCGCAAGATAGTTCGGGTTGAAATCGGCCAGGTCCAACCGGTAGTGAAAGACCGGCCACAAGACCCCGTTCGCATACCCAAGATAGTAGGAGTCGTAGTCCTCGGTGGAGAGATCAATCGTGGCTAGCGTAATCTTGCCGATCCGCCGGGTTTTCAGTTCGGGGTCGTCAGCGCTTTGGCGCTCCCCCTTCTCGATGGTCTTGCCACTCCAACCAAACCAGATACCGCCATGTTCCTGGAGGATCTCCCCCAACGCCACAGCCAATCCGCCGGCTGCAGGTTTGCGCGGGTCCGCGATTCGATTGGAAACCGCAACTAGGCGTGGCACAAGTTCCTTCCATCGAGTGGGTTAGCGCCGGAGGCGGATAACCAGCGCTGGGACGCCAGCGCAGAAAGCATATACCGGCACGAACCTCGAAAAAAGCGAAGAAGGCTGAAATCGGTCCAAATACCCACCCGTGGGCGATGCGTCATTAGGAAGCGTCCAGCAAGCTACGTGCCGTCGATCGCAAGATTTCGCGAAACTCGGCGGCGCTTGGAACCCGACGGGACGCGGCCGTGGCTCCCGGACCTATTTTAATCCCCAGGCCTTGGACTTCCTGGGCGAAGCTAAAACCAGCCTCGTCGGTCACGTCGTCCCCGGCAAAGACGGGCCTGCGGCCGCAAAAAGGCGCTTCACTTAGGTAGGCTCGAATCGCCGTCGCCTTGCTTGCGAAGGCCGATTTGACCTCAACGACCATCTTGCCTTGCAGGACAACGGTGCCGGGGCAAGCGCTTGCGGCTTGAGCGATCACCGCATGGCATTCCGGGCCGACCTCGGGCAGGGCGCGATAGTGGAGCGCTAAGGCCCCGCGCTTTTGTTCCATGAGTAGGAGCGGGTAGCGCTCCACGAGCTTTGCCATGGCTTGCTGTACCGGAAGGAGGTTCTCAACCGGAGCATAGTGCATTTCGCCCGAGGCGCTGCGCCGCTCCAACCCATGTACCCCCGCTACGGGCACCCTCAAGGGTGAGAGAAAATGATCGATCTCGGCGATCGGCCGACCTGACACGATCGCCAGTGCGCCCGATAGACGGCTGCTAAGTGCCTCGAGCACGAGCGGCAAATCGGGCTCGACGACCACCGCCCCGGGCGAATCCGCGAGATCGGCGAGCGTGCCGTCAAAGTCCAGAAACAAGGCGCTCTCGAGCGTGATCCAGGAATCGGACATGGGGGTGGGAAGTCTCAGATGGGGTAGCTTATCTCAATCACCCCAGATTTCTCTTGCGGTCTGGACGATGAGCGCGAGCTTGTCGCGCTCGTTGGCCACCGCCAAATCGTTGCCGTGGACAGTGCTTGAGAAGCCGCATTGCGGAGACAGGCAAAGTTGTTCCAAGGGCACATATCGCGCTGCCTCATCGATTCGGCGCTTTAGAACATCTTTGGACTCGAGCACTCCGACTTTCGTGGTCACCAGGCCCAGAATCACGGCCTTGCCCGGAGGGACAAAACGCAGAGGCGCGAAGTTGCCCGAACGCTCGTCGTCATACTCCAAAAAGTAGGCATCGACGGCCAATTCGTTAAAGAGGACCTCGGCCACGGGTTCATATCCGCCTTCTGCGGCCCACGCGGATTTGAAGTTGCCACGACACAAATGGATCGCGGTCGTCATGGTCGGGGGTTTTTCCGAGAGGGCGGCGTTGATGAGTTGCGCATAACGCCTGGGGAGTTCGTCGGGGTCGTCGCCCCGGCTTTTGGCCTGAGCGCGCATGCGTTCGTCGCACAAATAGGCGAGGTTGGTGTCGTCGAGCTGCAAATAGGTGCATCCAGCCTCGCCCAGGGCTCGGACCTCGGCGCGATAGGCGGCGGCCACGTCCGAGAAGAAATCCTCAAGGTCCGGGTAGGCTTCCTGGCTGATCGCGTTGCGACCGCCGCGAAAATGCAGCATGGTGGGTGAAGGGATTGTGACCTTGGGAGTACGCGATGTCGCCGTCTTGAGGAAGGCGAAATCGGCGACCTGGATGGGCCGCACGTGGCGCACCGGCTTTGTGATGTGCATGACCGGAGGTGCAAAATCGATTTTGCCATCGGCCTTCTGGAAACTGATGGCAATTCCGCCACGGGTCTCGACCCCCTCTAAGTTCTCGAGAAAATCGATATGGAAATACGTTCTGCGAAATTCGCCATCGGTGATTCCCTTCAGGCCCAGATCCTCCTGGAACGCGACGATGTCCCGAATCGACTCGTCCTCGATGGCCCGCAACCCGGATGCCGAGAGGCTTCCTCTGGCGTGTTCGGTGCGCGCGGCAATGAGGGCCGCCGGACGCAGGAAGCTGCCGACGTGCTCGGCCCGAAACGGAGGCCTTTCTACTGGATTCATGCGCGTGTCTCCTCGCTAATCGGACGTCCGCTTAGTGCGGCTTTTGCGAGCGATGGTAGTCCAAGCCGGGCGTGGGCGTCGACTCCCTACGCTTGCCCCATGCGCTAGTCCCCATGCCAGCCTTCACATCGTGAAAAAGCGCAAACCACGCTATCACCACAATGTCTACGTCGTGGAGCTTTCTTCCGATGTTCTGGGCGAGCCGGCTTTTCGCAAAGCGAATCCTGACTACGTTTTCGGTCAGCCCTGCGTCTACGTCGGCATGACCGGCCTCTCGCCGGATGTGCGGTTTGACAAGCACAAGGCGGGTATCCAGTCGAACCGCTTCGTGGAGCGCTACGGATTGCACCTCGTGCCGTCGCTCTACGAACGCTACAACCCCATGCCCTACGACGGTGCATGTGCGATGGAAGTGGAGCTCGCCATTGGTCTGCGCGAGGAAGGCTTCGGCGTCTGGCAGGCATAACGTCCCGCCTCAGTGAGATCCGGGCCCGCATCGGCTCGCCTTTGACTTGCCAGCGCGCGGGCTTCACGCCACACTACGTGATTGACCTACAGAGGTGGAACCGATGGACCGCAACGATCCTCAGCTTGATCTATCCGCATACTGGATGCCCTTCACCGCGAATCGCGACTTCAAGGCCGCTCCGCGCCTTTTACGCTCGGCCAAGGGCATGTTCTACGAGGACGTCCACGGTCGCAAGGTGCTCGACGGAACCGCCGGTCTTTGGTGCGTGAACGCCGGTCACGCACAGCCGCCCATCGTTGCTGCGATCCAGTCGATGGCAGCTGAACTGGACTTCGCACCCTCCTTTCAGATGGGCCATCCGTATGCGTTCGAGTTCGCCCAACGCCTGGTCGAGTTCAGCCGCCAACGCTTCTCCCACGTCTTCTACACCAACTCGGGCTCGGAATCAGTCGACACGGCATTGAAGATGGCGCTCGCCTACCATCGTGTGCGCGGCGAGGCGAGCCGCACGCGCCTGATAGGACGCGAGCGCGGCTATCACGGCGTGGGTTTCGGAGGTATTTCAGTCGGCGGGATCGTGAGCAACCGCAAATTCTTCGGACCGCTCCTGTCGGGCGTCGATCATATCCGCCACACGCACGATCTGGAACATAACGCCTTCTCGCGCGGCCAGCCGGCATGGGGTGCGCATCTGGCTGATGACTTGGAACGCCTGGTGGCCCTGCATGATGCCTCAACTATCGCTGCGGTGATCGTCGAGCCGGTCGCCGGCTCGACCGGGGTGCTCCTGCCACCCAAGGGTTACCTGGAGCGCTTGCGCGCGATCTGCGACCGACACGGCATCCTGCTCATCTTCGACGAGGTCATTACCGGATTCGGGCGCCTTGGCACCCCGTTTGCGGCCGACTTCTTCGATGTCGAACCCGATCTCATCACCACGGCCAAGGGCTTGACCAATGGGTCGGTGCCGATGGGTGCCGTTTTTGTCAAGCCGCACATCTACAACGCCTTTATGGAGTCCAAGGGCGCGCCAGCTGCGGGAATCGAGCTTTTCCACGGGTACACGTACTCGGGTCACCCGCTGGCTTGCGCTGCGGGCATGGCCACTTTGGGCGTGTACCGGGACCAGGCGATCATTGAGAATGCCGCATCGATTTCGAGCTATTGGGAGGATGCGGTGCACTCGCTGCGCGACCTGCCGCACGTCATCGATTTGCGCAATCTGGGTCTCATCGCCGGCATTGAGCTCGAGTCTCGCCCGGATGCGCCCGGAGCGCGCGCGTTGGAGGCTTTCAAGAAGGCCTTCGAAGCCGGCATCATGATCCGCGTCACGGGGGATACGATCGCCATGTCGCCTCCGCTTGTGATCCAGCGCGAGCACATCGACCAGCTCTTCGAGACGCTGCGCGGGGTGTTAAAGACCCTGACCTAGCGCCTTAGCCCGGGTTTGGCACGGAGTTGGCGTCGGAGGCGGTAACCTGCGATAATTAGGGTCTTGCAGTTAAAGCCGGCGGGACCTTCTGGCGCATCCGCGCAACCCGTGTTCTCGCCGCTTGGGTGCGGCTATAGCCGTATCCAGCGCTTTTGCACGAGCAGGATTTCCTTTCCCCGTGAACCCCAGCGACGAACGAGCAAGTACCTTCGAGGCTTTTGGCCTCCATCCCGATATTCTGCGGGCCCTCACCGAGCAGGACTACACCATCCCGACGCCGATCCAGGCGCAGGCGATTCCGGTGGTCTTAGCCGGTAGGGATGTCATGGGGGCGGCCCAGACCGGAACCGGCAAGACCGCCGGTTTTGCGCTGCCTATTATCCAGAAGCTCTTGCCTTTGGCCAGTACCAGCACCTCGCCTGCACGCCACCCGGTGCGTGCCTTGATTCTGACCCCTACCCGCGAGTTGGCCGACCAAGTGGCCGAAAACGTGGCGCGCTACGCGCAGTACACGGCATTGCGCTCGACGGTGGTTTTTGGCGGTATCGACATGGCGCCGCAAACCCAGGCGCTGCGCGCCGGAGTCGAAATTCTGATCGCAACGCCCGGACGGCTTTTGGATCATGTGCAGCAAAAGACGCTGAATCTCTCTCAGACCCAGATCCTCGTGCTCGATGAGGCCGATCGCATGCTGGACATGGGTTTCCTGCCGGATCTGCAGCGCATCATCAATCTTCTGCCCAAGCAGCGCCAGAATCTGCTCTTTTCGGCGACCTTCTCCAATGAGATCAAGAAACTCGCCCAAAGCTTCATGCGCGAGCCTATTCTGATCGAGGTCGCGCGCCGAAACGCCACGGCCGATAACGTGACCCAGACGGTCTACCAGGTGCCCAGCGAGTACAAGCGTGCCGCGGTCGCCTACCTCATTCGGCAGCGTGGCCTAAAGCAGGTGCTGGTGTTCTCCAACACGAAGATCGGTACCTCGCGGCTCGCACGCGAATTGCAGCGCGAAGGCATCAAGGCCGATGCGATTCACGGCGACAAGACCCAGAAGGATCGGATGATCGCTTTGGATGCATTCAAGTCGGGGGCGGTCGAAGTGCTGGTGGCGACCGACGTCGCCGCACGCGGGCTCGATATTGTCGAATTGCCGTGCGTGATCAACTACGACCTGCCGCATTCGCCGGAGGATTATGTCCACCGCATCGGACGAACCGGACGTGCCGGCGCCTCGGGCGATGCGATCTCCCTCATGGCGCCCGAAGAGGAACGCTATCTGCAGGACATTGAAAAGCTGACGAAGCAAAAGGTCGAGCGCGCCACGCTCGAAGGATTCCTGCCGCACGAGAGGCCCCGCCACGCCCCGCGCGAGACGCCGCGCGATGTGGGAACACGTCGCCCGCGCGAATCCCACCGAGAGTTTGCGGCCGCGTCTTCTAGCCCACCGCCGCGCGCGCCGGTCGACGACTGGTTCTCAAAGCCCTACGAGCCTGGTCTGGGCGCCGCACTCGAAACCACGGCGACGCAAAAGGCAGAGGCTGAGACGGCGCAAGCCGTGGAGGGCGCCGGCCGCAGGCCCGTGGCCGCCCTCTTGGGAGGCGGCAAGAAATCGGGCTAAGGGGCCCTCTGGGGCTCATCGAGGGCCTTTTCGCCCTCGATGCGACGATGATCGACCATGATGCAGCGGTCCATCACCACCACTAGTCCGGCCTTCTCGGCCACTTCGGCAGCGCGCTCGTTGATGACTCCAAATTGCATCCAAAGATGCTTGGCGTGCGCTGCCACGGCCGAGCGGGCGATGGGTTCCAGATATTCACTGCGCCGAAAGCAGACGACCGTATCGATCGGTTCTCCGATCTCATCGATGCTTCCAAAGCTCCGTTGACCGAGTATCTGGCGCGCGTTGGGATTGACGGGAAGCACGTGAAACCCGTGCTTAAGAAGGTACTGCATGACACGGTAGCTGTCGCGCTCGGAGCGATCCGAAGCTCCCACGATGGCGATCGTATGCGTGGCGTCCAGAATACGGCGGACCTTATCGAAGTCGCTCATGGTTTCCTTGCTCGGCGGCGCGATCAGCGTTTGGGAAGTCCTGCTCGAGACGGGCCGTGCGCTTTCCCGACACGGGAGGCGAGAGCCGGCCGTCACTTTGCATGCCATAGCGCTTTTTCCACAAAGGGATGGCAAGCTCCCAGAAGCGCAGGGCCGAGGCCGCGCCGATCTCTCCCAGACCCAGGTGTCGGCCAGCCCATTCGAGCGTGGCCAGAATGTCGCTCTGCGCGAGGGCGCAAGCGCCCGTTTGCTTGCTCAATTTCTCCCCGGCGGCATTCACGACCAGGGGGACGTGGAAATAACGCGGCGTAGGCAGGCCCAGAATGCGCTGCAAGTACATCTGGCGCGCGGTGGACGCCAGAAGATCGGCACCCCGCACCACGTCGGTGATCTCCTGCTCGGCATCGTCAACGACCACCGCGAGCTGGTAGGCCCACACGCCGTCGGCCCGCTGGAGCACAAAGTCCCCGACTTCCTTGCCGACGTTCTGAGATTGCCGGCCTTGGCCGCGATCGCGAAACTCCAAAACCAGGTCGGGCACCTTCACGCGCCATCCGGCCGGTTTTGCGCTTTTGGGCGGGCCTTCACGGCAGGTCCCCGGATAGACATACGATCCATCTCGAGCCAGGATGCCCGAGTCTGCAACTTCGCGTCGGGAACAGGTACAGGCATAGATGAGATCGCGCTCTCGCAGCACGCGCAGCGCGTCCAGATACGCCGTCGTGCGTTCTTTCTGGCGCAGGATCGCGCCATCCCACGCCAGCCCGTAGGCTTCCAGCGCCAAAAGAATCGCGCGCTCGGCTCCGGGCACGCTTCTTTGGCTGTCTGCGTCTTCGATACGCAGACGCCACAGACCCTCGTGGGCACGCGCATCCAACAGGCTCGCCATGGCCGCAACCAGAGAGCCTTTGTGCATCGGACCCGAGGGTGAGGGGGCGAAGCGTCCGACATAGCGCTTTGGCAGGGGCGGGTCTTCGATCGTCTTATTCACAACGCTTAGGGCAGGGCTTCATTGGTGTCCGACCGGGTTCTGCTTATAATTTAACAGCACATGCGCCGAAAAGAAGAAGAGCTACGCTGCGAAAGTCCCGGACATCGGCAGCGCGAGGGGGCCTTCAACTTGATTCGCCTCGCGCGACCGGTTCGCGACTAGCGTCCGAATGCCGCGCCGACGAGGCCGATCGCTGACGCTTCGCTACTGGCCGAGCCGCGCATCGCAGCCGCACTGGGAGTCTTACGCAATGAACTGGCAGGTCGAAGTATTGTCCCTGATCTCGCCGATCTTCGCTCTAGGCCTATTGCGCGAAGTCCTCCCCCCAGTCTGGGGAGCGGCATGGCTTGGGCTGAACCTTTGCATATTCGGGGTGCGTCGGTATCTGTCGGCCTCGGCGCATGGACTGCATTCGAGGCTCGCGGACCGGTCGTGGCGAACCAAGCGCTCCTTTGACCTGCTCGATCTTCTCGAGGGCGTGGGGTGGATCGCCGTCATCTGGTTTGTCCCCCAATCCAAGGCGTTGGACGCTCTGGCGATTTTGGCTTTGGCGGTCTACGGGGTGCGCCTGGGGACATCGATGGCGGCAGGGTCAGTGCCGCCGGGCTCGATCTTGCTGGTCTTCTGCTTCGTCGCGCTAGCACTGGGCTTGCGCGATAGTGGGCACGAGATGCCTGGCGTTGCGGCATTCGGGCTTCTCATCCTGCTGGCCGTGCTGAGTTACCTTCCGGGCGCGCGCAAGAGGGCGCGGCGCGAGTTCGAAGCCCGCGCCCAGTCTCTTTTTACAAGCGAACAGCGCACTTTGCTCAATACGCTGCCGGTTGGGGTTCTCGTCACCCGAAAGGGCAAGGTCGAGCAATGCAACGACAAGCTCCTGGAGATGTTCCGCTACGCGCCCTCTGAGCTATTGGGCATGGATAGTCGCCTTTTGTTGGCCTCACCCGAGGACCGGACCGAGGAGGAGCTGGCCCAGGCCGTGGTCCTGCACGGGGGTCCGGTGACCGGCAAGGTCACGCGGCGGCGCAGTGACGGCAGCACGCTCGAAGTCGAAGTCAGTGTGGGGGTGATCGAGGCTGGCGAATCCGCTTCACGCGTCGTCAGCGTCTACGAGGATGTGAGCGAAAAACTGCGTGCCGAGCGCGAGCTCAGGCTCAGTCGGGAGCGCTTGCACTTGGCGCTCGATGCCCTGCAGTCGGGGGTCTGGGACGTCGATCTGGAAGAGTCGCGGTTTTTCTTCTCGCGTCGTTTTCGCAGCATTCTGGAGCTACCCGCCGATGCCCCGCTCGATGGCCCCTCGGGCCGTCTCTTCTTTCACCACGACTTCATCCATCCCGATGACCAGGCCGCAGTCTCCGATGCCCGCATGGCCATGCTCGTCGCAGGCGCGCCGCTCGATGCCCAATACCGCGTGGTCCGTGGCGATCGGACTTACTGGATTCGCGAGACCGCCCTCGCGCTCGCCGATCGCTATGGCACACCGTATCGCTTTACCGGATCGATCACCGATACCACGACCATCAATGAGATTCAGGAGCGTCTCAGAGCCAGCGAGGCCTTCCACCGCAATCTCATCGAGGCATCCAACGCCTTGATCTGGTGTACCGATGTCGAAGGCGTGCTGACCTTTGTCAATGAGCGCGGCGCACGCGAGCTCTACGGCTATAGCGGCAGCGAGATGATCGGCCGTCCGATGGCGGCCTTCGTCGCTCCCGAATCGAAGGATCGGCTTGCGTTAGCCATGCAGCGCCCCTTAAACCAAAGGGTGCCGATCCGCAATCTCGAAGTGGTTCATCTGACCAGCGCCGAGCGGCGAATCTTTGTGAGCATCAATGCTGTGCCGATGTTCGACGGAAATGGCGTTCTCGAGGGGGTAATGGGGATTGCCACCGACATCACTTACCTCAAAAAGCGCGAACGTGCGTTTCAGGACGCAACCCGCCTGCAGCGTCTGATCTTCGATAGTGCAGGCGAGGGAATTGTTCTGGTCCGAAATCAACGCATCTATCGCACCAATCAGGCCTTCGCCGATCTCGTTGGCGGCACCATCGGTGAGCTCGTGGCACGTCCTCTGTCGCAGGCCTTCGTGGATCCAGACCAGTGGGAGGAAGTCGAGGCCCAGCTCGTGCGCTTGGGGCACGTCATCAAGGTCGAACAACAGCTGGCCCACAGCAACGGGTCGCGGATCTGGTGCTCGGTGACGGGGCGCCGCGCCGAGATGGCACAACACGGATCGGTCTACATCTGGGTTTTCGCGGATATCTCGGCGGCCAAGGCACAGGAAGAACAGAGCTGGCATCGCGCCAATCATGACGAGCTCACGGGGCTTGCCAATCGGCGTTTCCTGCGTGATCAGCTTGAGCAGCTTTTGACGCGCGCGCGACGCGAATCGGCGCAGGTGGCCCTTTTGATGCTCGATCTGGATGGTTTCAAGGCGGTCAACGACGCCCACGGCCATGCCTTTGGCGACGCCGTTTTAAAGCAGGTCGCCAACCGGCTGGCCGATAACGTCCGAACCCATGACATCGCCGCGCGCCTGGGCGGCGATGAGTTCGTTGTCGTGCTCTACGACCTGGGCAGTCCGCAAGACGTGGAATTGATGTCTCAGCGACTCATCGACGAAATCGCAAGACCCGTTCAGATTGGCGAGCGCACCGTCTCGGTGGGTACGAGCATCGGCATCGCTGTCTTTCCGGACGTCGCAGAGGGCATCGGCCAGCTCATGCAATCGGCCGATATGGCGATGTATGCCGCCAAAGCCGCCGGCAGCGGACGCTATCACTTCGCTGTGGCGAACCCGCGCTCATTGGCGTCAGGACGCCTGCAGGACCCCTAGACCAATTCCTTTGGCGCAGCCGCGCAGCGCGGACACGATTGGCCAGGTACGTAGCGCGCGTCGTTTTGCTCGGTGGCACTGACCACGCTGCGGCAGGCAAAGCACTGGGCGGTCCCGGTTTCGCGCAGCGCAGGATCGAGCGCCACACGATGGTCGAACACAAAGCATTCGCCCCGCCAGTGGGCTTGGCCCACGTCTTCGAAGTATTGAAGAATGCCTCCGTCGAGCTGCGAGACCGAGATGCTTGGGTCTGATCCGATGAGCAAGGCCGCCTTCTCGCAGCGAATGCCGCCCGTGCAGAACGTGACGACGTGCTTGCCTTCAATCTCGAGCGATCCCGAGGAGAGCTCGCGCCGAAAGGCTTCGGGAAACTCGCCAAAGTGGCGGATGTGTAATTGATGGGCCCCATCGAAACTTCCCAGGGACACTTCAAAGGCATTGCGCGTGTCCAAGAGCACGATCGGGCGTCCGTTCTCGTCGGTGCCGCGATCAAGCCATCTGCGTAGCGTCTGGGCAGACACGGCCGGCGCCCGTCCCTTCTCGGGGACCACGGCCGGCTCGCGCAGGGTGATGATTTCTTTCTTGATGCGAACGAGCATGCGCCGAAACGGTTGGTGCTCCGACAGACTCGTCTTGACTCGCAGATCGGCAAAGGCGCCTTCGAACTGAGGGTCGCAGCGCAGGTATTCAAGGATGGCGTCGATGCTCCCTTGCGCACCCGCAAGAAATAGATTGATACCCTCAGGAGCCAAGAGCACCGTCCCTTTAAGGCCGAGCGCCACACACGTGCTGCGCAACGGTGTGCGCCAGGCCTTGGGGTCGCTTAGGGCCACGAACTTGTAGCCGGCGATGTTGACGATTTGCATCGCCCCAATTATAAGCGCGAGGCACACGCGTGCCCCGCTTGCGCTCGCAACGTCTTGATTCCTCTCGGTTGTGGGGCGGCGCGCGCGAAACGCCGTGGTATCGGCCCGCGCGATGCGGCCGGGCTGTAAAATACTCGCTTTGTTGCCGCTTCCAAGCCCCGCCCGTGCCTGATTTCGTCCACCTTCGCCTGCATTCGGAATATTCCATCTCCGATGGCATGGTGCGAATCGATTCCCTGATGGACCGCGCCGAGGCCGACGGCCAAGGGGCCCTCGCGCTCACGGATCTGTCGAATCTATTCGGGCTGGTCAAGTTCTACAAGGCGGCGCGCAAGAAGGGCATCAAGGCGATTGCCGGCTGCGACGTGTGGATCGGCCATGCCGAGCGCGGGGTCGCCTCCGAGCGCATGACCCGTCTTGTGCTGTTGGCGCAAAACAGCGCCGGATATCTAAGGCTGTGCGAGTTGTTGTCCCGCGCATGGCTCGAGAACCAGGTGCGGGGTCGTCCCGAGCTCATGGCAAGCTGGTTCGAGGAGGCGGGAACGGGGGGCCTGATCGCGCTTTCGGGCGCGCAGATGGGCGATATTGGCTTGGCGCTAGCACACGGCCAGACCGAGGCAGCCCTTCAGGCGGCCCGTCGCTGGTCGGCGCTGTTTCCGAACCGCTTCTATATCGAGCTGCAGCGCTTCGGTCAGCCTGGATGCGAGGATTACATCGCCGAGGCGACGCGGATTGCCGCGCAGCTGGGACTGCCCCTGGTGGCAACGCATCCCATTCAATTCCTCGAGCCCATCGAGTTTCGGGCTCACGAGGCGCGCGTGTGCATCGCCGAGGGCGAAATTCTCGCCAATCCGCGGCGCACCAGACGCTTTACGCCGGAGCAGTATTTCAAGAGCCAGGCCGATATGGTCGCACTGTTTTCCGACTTGCCCAGTGCCCTTGCCAATACGGTCGAAATCGCGAAGCGGTGCAATCTGACGCTCGAACTGGGTCGCGCGCGTCTGCCGGATTTTCCGACGCCAGAAGGGGTCACCCTCGAACAATACCTCGACAAGGAGGCCCAGGCCGGCTTGCAACGTCGCCTGATCCAGCTCTATCCGGATGAGAATGAGCGCGAACGCGAGCGAGCGCGCTATCGAGAACGCCTGGAGTTCGAGACCAAAACCATCGTCAAGATGGGGTTTGAAGGCTACTTCTTGATCGTGGCCGATTTCATCAACTGGGCCAAGCACAATGGCGTGCCCGTGGGCCCAGGACGCGGCTCCGGTGCGGGCTCACTGGTAGCCTACAGTCTTGGAATCACCGATCTGGATCCACTGAGCTATAAGCTCCTCTTCGAGCGATTCTTGAATCCCGAGCGGGTCTCGATGCCGGACTTCGACATCGATTTTTGCCAGGAGGGACGCGATCGCGTGATCGAGTACGTCAGGCACAAGTACGGCGCGCACGCGGTGGCCCAGATCGCGACCTTCGGGACCATGGCCGCCAAGGCGGCGGTCCGCGATATCGGCCGGGTCCTCGATTTGCCCTTCAATTTTGTCGACGGAATTGCCAAGCTCATCCCGTTTCGTCCCGGCAAGCTCGTGACCATTGCCGACGCGCGCAAGGAAGAACCTCTTTTGGCCGAGCGTGAACAACGCGAGGAGGAGGTGCGTGAACTCCTGCAACTGGCCGAGGCGGTCGAGGGCTTAACCCGCAACGTGGGCATGCACGCGGGTGGCGTCTTGATCGCGCCGGGCAAATTGACCGAATTCAGTCCGCTCTATACCCAGCAGGGCTCGACCTCGATCGTGAGCCAATACGACAAGGACGATGTCGAGGCGGCCGGTCTCGTGAAGTTCGATTTTCTGGGCCTGACGACCTTAACGATCCTGAACTGGGCCAGCGAGAGTGTGCGTCGCCTCTATGCCGATCAGCGCGAGTTCTCGCTCGATAGCATAGCCCTCGATGACGAGGCCGCGTTTCGTCTCTTGCAAAAGGGGGAAACCGTAGCGGTGTTCCAGCTCGAAAGCCGCGGCATGCAAAGCCTCCTGAAGGACGCCAAGCCGGATCGCTTCGAGGACATCATTGCCTTGAACGCCTTGTATCGACCGGGGCCGATGGATCTGATCCCCGATTTCGTCGCACGCAAGAAGGGAGAACGCTTCGAGTATCCGGATGCGCGCGTGCGCCCGATTCTCGAGGAGACCTACGGGATTATGGTCTATCAGGAGCAGGTCATGCAGATGGCCCAGATCATCGGCGGCTACTCGCTCGGTGCCGCTGACCTGTTGCGTCGAGCCATGGGAAAGAAAAAGCCCGAGGAAATGGCCAAACACCGCGAGATCTTTGCCGCCGGTGCCAGAGCCAACGGCGTGTCCGTGGGAAAGGCGAACGAACTGTTCGATTTGATGGAGAAGTTCGCAGGCTACGGCTTTAACAAATCCCATGCGGCCGCCTACGCGCTGTTGGCCTATCACACCGCTTGGCTCAAGGTGCACTTTCCGGCGGAATTCATGGCGGCGAACTTGTCGGCGGCGATGGACGACACCGACAAGGTCAAGGTCCTCATCGAGGACGCACGAACGGTGTGTCACCTGACGATTCTGCCACCAGACGTGAACGTCTCGGATTACCGGTTCACCCCGGTGGCAATCGAGACCGGCCAGCGGGCTTTGGCCGTGCGCTATGGCATGGGCGCCATCAAGGGGACCGGCCGCGCGGCGATCGAGTCGATCGTCTTGGCCAGGCAGGCGGGTGCCTTTTGCGATCTGTTCGATTTTTGTATCCGCGTGGACAAGCGCCTCGTGAACCGGCGCGTCATCGAGGGACTTGTCCGAGCCGGCGCCTTCGATGGCATCGAAGCGGACCGCGCGAGTTTGCTGGCCTCGGTCGGGCGCGCCATGGAAGCTGCCGAGCAGGCCGAGGCCCACGCCCACCAGGTGAGCCTGTTTGAGACCGCGCCGCCCAACGGCCGGGGCGTGGCGGGGCACGAACTGGTGCGGGCCAGGCCCTGGACGGAAAAGCAAAAACTCAGCGAAGAGAAGGCGGCTCTGGGCTTTTACTTGTCCGGCCATCTTTTTGCGGGATTCGAAAAGGAAGTGCGCCGCTTTGCCCGCACGCCCCTCGCGCAGCTGCAGGCCGCGCGCGACATCCAGGTCGTGTGCGGCGTCATTGCGGGCTTGCGCACCCAGATGACGCGCCGCGGGAAGATGGTGATCGTGCTCCTTGACGATGGCAGCGCGCAGGTGGAAGTCACGGTCTTTAACGAGCTTTATGAAAAGCATCGCGCTCTCCTGCGCGAGGACGAACTGCTCGTCGTGCACGGAACCGTGCGCAACGACGACTTCAGCGGCGGCTTAAGAGTCATCGCCGATCGCATCCTCGATTTGCGCAGCGCCCGGCTTCAGTACGCGCGCGCGCTGCGCCTGTCGATGAACGGGCAGTCGGATGCCGTGAAGCTGCGGCAACTGCTCGATCCCTATCGCGTGGTACCCGCAGGCGAAGGGCAGGCCACGACCCCTGCGGGATGCCCGGTGACGATCCGCTACTACAATGCCGGCGCTCAATGCGAGGTCGCGCTGGGGGCGAATTGGAGGGTCTTGCCCGACGAAATGCTCACACTCAGTCTTTCGGACTGGCTGGCGCCATCGAGCGTCGAGTTACTCTATCAATGATCGATGCACACGGAAGTCTCCTGTATCGACCCGTCGATGCGATCGAGCTGTCCGCTGTGCACCGCGTGCTCGTGGTCATGCTCAGGCACCATGGTGATGTCCTACTGACTTCGCCGGTCCTCTCGGCGCTGCACGATGCACTGCCCCACGCCAAGGTCGATGTCCTGCTCTACGAAGAGACCGCCGCCTTGCTCGAGCACAACCCGCACGTGGCGAAGCTGTTTACGATTGACCGCCGCTGGAAGGAGGAAGGCGCCTTCGGCCAGATCCTCTCGGAGTGGAGACTCCTTCATCGCTTAGAGAAGCAGGGCTACGATCTTCTGATTCACCTCAGCAATCACCGGCGTGGTGCCTGGCTCGCACGCTGGCTTCGCCCCCGCTATTCGATCGCTGCACGCCCGCGCAATCCAAGCCGGTTCTGGAAGGGATCGTTCACCCATCTTTATCCGAACGGATCGTCGGTGGTCGGAGTGGGACCGCTCGCACGCCGCCATACAGTGGAGCAGAACCTAGATGCATTACGCAGGCTCGGCATCCGGGTCGATCCCTCCCCGAGGCTTACGCTCGTCCCGGGGCCTGCCGGAGAGCGGGCCGCCGAGGAATTTCTGGAAAGCCATCACGTCGCGGGGCCCTATATCCTGATCCAGCCGACCTCGCGCTGGATGTTCAAGTGCTGGCCCGCCCGCGAGAACGCCCAGTTGATCCGACAACTCCTCCTGCGCGGCCACACGGTCCTCTTAAGCTGCGCGCCTGATGAGCGTGAGCAGGCCATGGTGAGGGCCATCCTTGCGAATTTCAGTGAACGCCCGGCGCGCCTGATTCTGGCCACCGACGGCTCAACGCTCTTGCGGCTTGCAGCGCTCATCGGGCGCGCGCGCCTTTTCATCGGCATCGACTCGGCGCCGATGCACATCGCTGCTGCCATGCAAACGCCCACGGTGGCGCTGTTTGGACCCTCGGGGGAGTACAACTGGGGGCCGTGGCGGGGCGACGGACAGCTCAAGTACCGGGTCGTGGCGAGTACCGAGTTCTCGTGCCGTCCCTGCGGACAGGATGGTTGCGGCGGCAGCAAGGTCAGCGACTGTTTGACCCGGCTTCCGGTCTCGCAGGTGCTCTCGGCGGTCGATGAAGTGCTGCGGGAATCCGATCTGCTTTTTGCGAGTTAGGGCGATGAAAATCGCGCTCGTGCGCGCGCGCTACAACTTAGCCGGGGGGGCCGAGCGTTTCGCAGAGCGGGCCCTTAGTGCGCTGGCCGGCACGAACACCGCGGTGAGTATCATTGCGCGCAGCTGGAACCGTGACGCGCGGGCCCATGAGGGCTGGACCATCGTGCCCTGCAACCCCTTCTATGTGGGTAGCGTCTGGCGTGACTGGAGCTTTGCGCACGCCGTGCGCAGGCTCGTCGCCCGGTTGGGCTTCGACCTCGTCCAGAGTCATGAACGAATTCCAGGCCTGGCCATCTATCGGGCTGGCGACGGTGTGCACGCCGCATGGCTCGAACGTCGGCGTGCCGCCTCGGGTCTCGGAAAGCGCGTGGGCATCTGGTTGAGTCTCCACCATCGCTACCTCGTCTGGACCGAGCGGCGCATGTTCGAGCATCCGGACCTAAGAGCCGTCATCTGCAATTCCACGCTCGTTGTCAACGAGATCCGGACGCGATTTCGGATCGACCCACAAAAGCTGCACTTGATCCCCAACGGAATCGATCTGGATCGCTTCGCCCCGGAGCCCAGCCGAGAAGAACGTCGGCGTGTGCGCCTCGCACTCCAAATCGCCGAAGCCCAGCCATTACTGGTGTTCGTCGGGTCCGGGTTCGAGCGCAAGGGTCTGGCTTTGGCCCTTTGGGCGCTGGCGCGCATGCCAGGGGAGGTGCACCTCGTCATCGTAGGCCACGACAAACACGGCGCGCGTTATGCCGGGCTTGCGCGTGCGCTCGGGGTGGATCGCAGGGCCCACTTCCTAGGCGCGATCGACGACCCAGTCCCCTACTATGGCGCAGCGGACGCGTTGGTGCTTCCCACGCTCTACGATCCCTTTCCGAATGCCGTCCTGGAGGCTTTGGCATGTGGGCTGCCCGTCATCACGAGCGATGCCTGCGGCGCGATCGACGTCATCTCGGAGGCGGACAACGGCTGGATCCATCAGAGCGGCAACCGGGAAGATCTGCTCGCTAAGCTCGGCCTGTGGCTGTCGGATCATGCGCTTGCGGCCAAGCGCGAAGCGCATGCGCGCGCGGCGCGCGCGAGTGTGGCCGCGTATTCGACCGAGCGCCTCGCCACGTCATTGCTCGCGCTCTATGAGGGGCTCATGGGTGTGGCCGGCGGCTCGATGCCGGTCTAAGCAGCCGCCGGGCGGGCAGGCCTTCTCGGAAGGCAATCCCCAGGCACTGCCAAGCAGAGTCATTTATCGACGCCTGTTGGGCTATGTCCGTCCGTATTGGGGGATATTTGTCATCGGGACACTGTGTTCACTGATCGCCTCGACCACCGACACCCTGTTCGCAAGACTCCTCAAGCCGCTGACCGACCAGGGATTCTCGGGCGAGACCGGCCACGACATCTTTTTCTATCCGCTCGCGATCGTGGGGCTGTTCGTCGTGCGGGGTGTGTTCACGTTTTGCAATTCCTACGCGATGGCCTATGTCGGCAATCGGGTCCTCAACGAATTGCGACGCCAGATGTTCCACAAGATGGTGACGCTGCCCACGCGTTTTTTTGATGAACATGCCTCAAGCAAGATCGTCTCTCGCATCGTCTTTGAGGCCTCCAACGTCATGGGGACGGCAACGAGCCTGTTCACCAACGTGGTTCGCAATGGCTTTACCGTTCTCTTCCTTCTGCTCTATCTGTTTTCGATCAGCTGGCGCCTGACGCTTTTTTCCGTCGTGCTGGTCCCCGCGGTGACCGTGATCGTGCGCCGATTCTCGACGCGCATGCGCCAGTTGTCGCGCGCCAACATGAACATGACTGGAGAGCTCACGCGCGTTGTGCAGGAGACCATCGATTGTCAGAAGGTCGTCAAGGTCTACGGGGGGGAAACCGAGGCCAAGCGCCGTTTCGGACGAACCATCGATGGTCTGCGCGGCAATGCCATGCGGATCACCGTGACCAGCTCGGGCACTGTCCCTGTCACCCAGCTCATGACCGCGATTGCCTTCGCCTTCGTCGTCTTTTTTGCGCTGCGCCTGGCTCAACATCATCAGATGACCCCGGGGGATTTCATCTCATTTATGGCCGCCATGCTCGGACTGCTGGCGCCTTTAAAGCAGCTGGCCGATATCAACGGCCCGCTCGAGCGCGGCCTGGCCGCTGCCGAGGGCGTATTTGGTCTCATCGACGAGGCGCCCGAGGATGATCGCGGCACGATCGAGCTCGAACGCGCTCGCGGTTCGCTCGAATTCAAGAATGTCGTCATGCGCTATCCGGGCTCGACGCGCCAGGCACTCGCGGGAATCAATCTTTCGATTGCCGCCGGCGAATCCATGGCCCTCGTGGGACCATCCGGCGGCGGCAAGACGACCCTGGCGAATCTGATTGCGCGTTTCTACCATGCCTCCGACGGCGATATCCTCGTTGATGGCGTGCCCATCGAAGACTTGACCGTCGCGAGCCTTCGGGCCCAGATCGCGATGGTCAGCCAGGACGTCGTCCTTTTTAATGACTCGATCGGTGCCAACATTGCCTATGGACGGCAGCAGAAGGCCAGCCGCGAGGAAATTCGCGACGCCGCGCGAGCCGCCCATCT
>JBEKVI010000026.1:0-59731 GCA_049514215.1 Burkholderiaceae bacterium | reverse complement strand
TCAAGTAGCCGAAGATCGCCACTGGCCAGATTGAGCCAAGCCAGGCCGGCTTTCGATTCGCCGGGCACAAGCGCGAGCAAAAGACTGTCCTGCTTCTCAGATAGAAGCTGCGCATCGGTGAGGGTGCCGGGTGTGACAATCCGGACAACCTTGCGCTCGACGGGACCCTTCGACAATCCGACTTCGCCTATTTGCTCGCAAATGGCGACCGATTCGCCCAATCGCACGAGCTTGGCGAGGTAGGAGTCCGCCGCGTGAAACGGGACCCCCGCCATCGGAATCGGCGTGCCATTGGCTTGGCCGCGGGCCGTGAGTGTAATGTCGAGGAGTCGGGCCGCCCGGATCGCGTCCTCGAAGAACAGTTCGTAGAAGTCACCCATGCGATAGAACAGGAGCTTGTCCGCATGCTCCGCCTTGACGCCCAAGTACTGCCGCATCATCGGCGTGTGCTGCTCCAAGCTGCTCTCACGAAAAGGTGCGCCACGGCTTGGGGTCTCCGAGGATTCGTGCATATAAATCAGTTAGTTCCGTCAACGTCATAGATCGTTCTGTGGCACGTCTGGGGATCTTCTTTGTTCAGCTTGATTCTCCATAAATCGGAGTTGCCAGTATAGTTCCTAGTGTAGGTTCTCACCGAGAGAGACCACACTGATGCCCCATGATCTGCGCGCGCCGGACCTTGAGCGCCACAGAGTCTGCACCTTAGCAGATGCGCGCTGTCCGGGGCTGAGGATCGTCGCGACACCACGTACCACCGGAGTCCACAGGGCCTGGATCTACCGCTAGCGGACCCGCGCGGGTCCGCTTAAGCAGATCAAACTCGGAACGCACACGAACGCATTTGGACTCAAAAAAGCGCGCCTCGCGTGGGCGAAGCAAAATGCTATCCGGGACGATCCAGAAAGCGGCGATCCCCGAGTCGAGCGCGAGCAGGTCACTGCCGCGCAAGAAGAGCCGTTGGCCTTGGATCGTCGTCAAAGCTTAAGGTGCATCAGTTCTTCACCGAGTTCGTCGAAGAACATCTCGCGACGGGAAAGAAAGGGGGCGTGAGATCCAGCGCATGTTCGAAACCGATGTCTTCCAACGTCTTGGTCGGTGTCGGGCTTCCTCGGTGGACCAATCGGAAATCCAGGTGCTCGTCGATGCGATTGTTACGCGGGGAGCAAAGCGCATCGCGCACTGGTGCGTGCGCACCTGCGAGCCACCGACGCGCACGCGTCCCAGCGCAAACGTACCCCGAGTGCCTACAACCCAGCGGTCGACTTCGATGCACCGGAAGCATCCCGCAATCGGGCGCTCAATCCGCCGGAGCCAAGTAAATTCTTAGCGTGGCTCCCGGGAGCCCCCCTGACAACACCCGACACGTTCTGATGCTGGATCGCTATTCGGGCGCCAGATCGGGCGAATGTGCTCGGCCGAATGTGTGCTTCATGACGATCAGGGGACAGACATCAAACGGATGCGTTGCCCACTGTTCATCGCTCGTAAATGAGTTGCAAGCGCTGCCCGAGATCGGGCACTACGCAAAGATCGTGAACGCCAGCCACCTTACCAGCGGGTTCTTTTCCTATTCACGGCCCCATGAATATGCGATGGCGTGGATCGAATGTCGCCGCAGAGTTGACTGTCGAGCGACGCCGTAGCACATGGGGAGGCACGTGGGGCCTGGGTTCACCCCTCACTAAGACGGACCATCGACACGAGGCTGTTGCTCCTCGAGGCCACCGCGCCGTATGTGGTCGCGAATCAATAGGAGAACCAAGTCCTCCGGCATTCCAAACGTATCGTGGCGTACCGCCACGTGGCCTTTCTCATCGAGTTCGAAAAAGACCGGTCCAAATCGAGTTTGCAGTTGGTGCTGGCGCATGGCGAATCCTAGGTCAGATAGGCTCTTGTGGTCAGGTCGTACCGTAGATTTAGCGTAGCACCCGTTCTGAGGCCTGGTACGTGCGCTTACGCACAGACCGCACATTAATCTCGCGACTAGTCTCAAAAAGTCCGTGAGGGCATTGGTCGACGTGCCGCGAAAACCTCATCGGGAAGTCCCCAGCCGGAGCGCAGGGGGTCGCATGCTCTAAGGGTCCGCGCGAGCGCCCGCTTGATTGGAATGAATGGAACTGACCGACTTAACGCGCATCGCGTTGGGGGCCCATCCCGGGCTTCGAGAGGGAGGTGTCACTCCCTTGATACAGCGCGTTCGTAGGGAGATGGAAGGGATTCACCTGTTCGAGTTTGAAACCTCGGAGATGTTGGTCGTCTCAGGTTGTCCCGTCACCCGGGTTCTGGTACCGGCGATGACGATTGCTGAGGCGATGACCTTCGTGGAAAACGTCTCTCATACGGATCCGCGCTCAGACCCATTCTTGATCTTTCGTCGGCTGCTGCCGGACGAGAAGGTCACTGAGCCCTCCCTCCTGCTGTCAAAGGAGGGCCTCATTGCACTCGCGAGTCGCGCGCCGAACGATTTCGCGACGTCAGTGCGCCACAGACTGCAGAGGTTTCTGGACTGCAAGCTGACCTGGCGCGGACCGGTGCTCCAGCGTGGCGTGCCGGACTACGTGCTCATTGGCGGACCCGACCAGCGGCTTGCCGGCGTCTTTGACGAGAACAAACGTTCGTCGGCAGTGACGCGAGAACGGCGCTCGCGGCCCCGCGCTTAAGTGGAGGCAGCCCGGAACGATTGACCGCGACTTCGAGCCGTACGGAACATGCGGTGATGTACGGAAGCCAACGGCTTAGTTGGAGCCCCATTAGCCGCCGCTCTCCCCCCTAAGGGAGGAGACCAGCCCCGTGAGCAAACCCTATCACGGTAATAAGCCGGCTGGGTAATGACGGTGCATCGGCGGAATGTGCGCTAACGCACGGTCATGACGTTTTCGACTGGGTACGTTACTTGTAGGTTAAGTCCTTTTTTTTTCGAATCTAACGTGGGGTGTCTGGACCCACCATGCCCCACCAGGCATTCGATGTGGTTATCCCCAGGGAGGCAGCGTGGTTCGTGTCGTGCCAATGAAGGAGTTGATTGTCCACACGATTCACGCCCGCCATATGCTGGTGGCTCCGGTACTCGCGATATCAAGTGACCTCGAGCCCGAGAAGCTGAAGGGTCTGGTGGACTTCATCCAGCGCGGTGGCCGCGTGCCACCTGTGGTAGCGGCCCGTTACGGGGAGACCCTAATGCCACTCGATGGCGCATATCGTATTGCCGCACACGCGGAGCTCGGCAAGGAAGTAGACGCCTGGCTGATATCCGGAACGTCCTATGACAAGCTTTGTGACCTTACCAATCGGCCAGAGGACTACATCATCTGTGGCACGGTCCCTGCGATGGAGGTAGCGGACGGTTCTGGCCTACCGGACGTGAAGTCGACCCGAGACCTTCCAGGCAAGCTGCCCGCTGAAGGACGATCCGGGGTGGCCGTGGAGCCCGACATGGCGGCCGACCTCATTAATACCGAGTTCAGGACCACCTGGTGGGACTAGGATACTTTCGCACATCGAACAAGGCAAATCGAGGCTTGTATGCTACGCCCGACTCGACTGCTCGGTCACGACCCTTATGCCGGGCCGCGGGCCGGGACAGCCTCCGCGCCAGATGGCCGCCGCTCACGTCAATCTGCGTGGCCCCGTCGAGGGGGGTGGCATCGAAGTCAGTGCGCCGAAGAAAGTCGCGGTCGGATTTCAGAACTACTTCTGAGGCCAGCCGGAAATTGAGCACGCAGCTAGGAGAGGTTCGCGAAGACAACGGGCCGATCGTCCGTTTTCCCGACACACTCATTTGCCGTTGCAGAGTTGTCCAAAAAACTGACTATCTTTTGCTCGTAGGACGCTCAGCTATGCCCGACACCGAAGGTTGGGTTAGCTCAAGACAGAAAGTGCGGACATGAAGACAGATGCACAATTAACTCGCGCCGTGGTCGATGTACTGCTTTGGGACCCGACTGTGACCTCAGACGGCATCAGTGTCACGACCCGTGAGGGCGTGGTGACGCTGAGCGGTTCGGTGCCGCGTTTCGCGGAAAAATGGGCGGCCGCAAGCGCGGCGCGCGGCGTGAGGGGCATCAAAGCCATTGCCGAAGAACTCGATGTCAACCGCTTCGAGATGCATAGTCCGTTGGAGGCAATTTTGGCCGGTCTGGTGGGGCACGCACTCGCCCGGCGGTTCTGGATTCCGTCCACGGTTCAGGCCACGATCGAGTACGGGAAGGTGACACTAAGTGGCCAGGTGCGCTGGGAATTCCAACGCAAATCAGCCCAGGCAGCGGTCCGTCATCAGCCCGGGGTGGGCTCTGTCACGAGCGTCATCAGGCTCATGCCGGGCCGCCAATTGAGATGGATATCGTTGCGCGGTGCGCTGCAAAGGTTGCTGGCACGCGCACTAGGACGCGAAGACGAATCCATCGACGAGTTCCGTGGCGTTCCACTGGACCAGCAGGTGACCTTGGCCGGATATGCTCAATCCAGCCGCGAGCGTGACGAACTAGGCTGGGCTCCCTTTCACGGACGCGAGCGCCGTCTAAAAAGACCTGACCGACGGCAGGTCCAGCGTTCAAGAGCGCGGCCAGTCACAGGTTTTGATGCCCGGGACACCTCGGCAATGTCAAAATCTTAGCAGGCAGCAGCCGCTCATGCTCCTGCTTTATAACCTCGACTGTTCGCATATTGGTGTGGGGGTTCTCAGGGAAGGATTGTCGTTTCGAGCGGCTGTGGGCGGCGTGCGCCAAGAGGGCCTACGTGCGCCAGGCACTAGCCAGACATTTAAATCACGCTGACCATCCCGCGAGCAAGGGCATGGCGACTTCCCACCCCATCCTCGTTCGCGTGGCCAGGTCTCGCCGCAGAATAGCTCGTAGTTCCGGCGACTAATTTGCGTCTCAGCTCAATGCAAGGCGGACGCTGGCTGACTGTTCTCACGGCGTTAGAACGACGGTATGAATTGCGCGACTTCCGGCTGCCAAAGTCGCTCGATTATCAAATGGTAGCGCTGTCATATAATCGCCGTATGAAATCCGATAGCGTCCCGACCAGGCGGCCGCGCCGCGGTAGCGGCGCGGTGACCCTGCATGACGTGGCCAAGCTGGCCGGCGTCGCCCCGATTACGGCCTCAAGAGCGCTGGCCCTCCCCGCGCGGGGCTCGCCAGAAGTGCTTCGGCGCGTCATGGACGCGGTGGCCAAAACCGGCTATGTCCCCAACCGACTCGCGGGAGGATTGGCCTCTACAAAAAGCCGCCTCGTGGCCGCTTTGGTGCCCACCATCTCCGGCCCGGTCTTTCTTGAGACCATCCAGTCGCTCACGGAAGCCCTGGGTGAATCAGGGTACCAACTGATGCTCGGACAAAGCGGCTATCGAGGCTCGCACGAGGACGCCCTGCTCGAAGCGATCATTGGGCGCAGGCCTGACGGTATTGTCCTTACGGGCATCGTCCGCTCCGTCGAGGGTCGAAAGCGATTATTGGGCTGCGGTATACCGATCGTCGAGACCTGGGACCTCACGCGAACGCCGTTGGACATGCTAGTCGGTTTTTCCCACGTGGACGTTGGCACCGCAGTTGCGGATTTCCTCTTCGCAAAGGCTCGTCGACGTTGTGCCCTCATTTCCGGTGACGACGAGCGTGCGACACGCCGCGCCAGCGCATTTGTCTCCCGTGCGGAAAAGCTTGGCGCCGAGCCGGTCCGAAGCGCTCTCGTTGCGGCACCCACGACTCTCAAAAGTGGCCGAAGCGCCTTGTCGGAACTGCTTCGCGAGTATCCCGCCTTCGATGCCGTCTTCTGTAGCTCCGATTTGCTCGCATTGGGGGTGATGACCGAGGCGCAGAGCCGAGGAATCAGGATTCCCGAGCAACTGGCCATTGTCGGTTTCGGAGATCTTGATTTCGCCGCGGATCTGAATCCTGGCCTTACCACGGTGCGCGTGGACGGCAAGACCATAGGCCGCCAAGCCGCACGCTTTGTCACCGAGCGCTCGGAGGGCCGCGAGGTGATCGATAAGATCGTCGACGTGGGATTTTCGATCGTCCAGAGGGCAACGACTTAGGGCAACGACTCCGTGTGCGATCCATTTTCTGCTTGCGGGTGGAAGAAGGTAGCGCTACCATTGGCTTGCGGTAGCGCTACTGCCGGTTGGCTTAGGAGCGATTCGACACCGCTCGAAGGCAAGGCCGTGTCCAGGGTGTAACGTCCGGCTACGACCGCCCATCGGCACCGACACGAGGAAAGGCCTATGCGAACCAATCGCTTGCGTGAGATCTGGGACAACGGGGGTGCCGTGGTCAATGGCTGGCTTGCCATACCCAGTAGCTTCTCGGCTGAAACGATGGCCCACCAGGGATGGGACTCACTCACCGTCGATCTGCAGCATGGCGTTGTGGACTACCAGGCCATGATCCCGATGTTGCAGGCCATCTCCACCACCGCTACCGTGCCTGTGGTCCGGGTGCCTTGGCTTGAGCCTGGCATTTTGATGAAAGCCCTCGACGCGGGCGCTTATGCCGTGATCTGTCCGATGGTCAATTCACGCGAGGATGCACAAAAGCTCGTCGCCTATACCCACTACGCGCCCCAGGGCACGAGAAGCTTCGGGCCGGTGCGAGCCTTGTTGTATGGCGGGCCGGACTATCCTGAAAGCGCCAACCAGACCATTGTCACCTTCGCGATGATCGAGACCGCTAAAGCGCTGGACAATCTCGACGCGATACTTTCGGTCGAGGGATTGGACGCGATCTATATCGGTCCATCCGACTTGTCGCTCGCGTTGGGTTGCAGGCCGACGTTTGACGATCTCGACCCGAAGGCCGCCGATGCAATCGATCACATCCTTGAGCGCGCCAAAGCGCACGGCGTCATTGCGGGTATCCACAACGGATCGCCCGAAGCCGCCCTCAAACGAATTGCAAAAGGCTTCCAGTTCGTGACGGTCGGCTCGGATGCGCGCCTTCTGGCTGCAGGCGCGCAGCAAATCCTCTTGGCGATGCGTGCAGAGCATCCCGTCGAAAAGCCGGGCGGCTACTGAGCGCCCCTAACCGGACCGAATCGCTCCCATGCCCAACCTCGACCGACGGATCCTGCTGCGTCGACTTTTTGATGCCGCGATCGGCGCTGCCCAGCCGGCTTTGTGCTTGCCGCAATACCTTCCTCCACCGCCCAAAGGACGGACCATCGTCGTGGGTGCAGGCAAGGCTTCCGCGGCCATGGCCCGAGCCTTCGAGGAGCACTGGCCCGGGCCCGTCGAGGGGCTGGTGGTCACGCGCTACGGCTACGAAGTGCCCTGCAAATGGATCGAAGTCGTCCAGGCGGCGCATCCCGTCCCGGATGCGGCCGGTATCGAAGCGGCACAACGAATCCGCGCGCTCGTGCGCAATCTCACGTCCGAGGATCTGGTGATCGCGCTCATCTCGGGCGGTGGCTCTGCCCTGCTTGTCGCTCCGGGCGAAGGCCTCACCCTCGAAGACAAGCAAAACGTCAATTCGGCCCTTCTAAAAAGTGGCGCCACGATCTCCGAAATGAACTGTGTCCGGCGCCACCTGTCGGCAGTGAAAGGTGGGCGCCTCGCGGCAGCATGCCATCCCGCGAGAGTCGTCACGCTCCTCATATCGGATGTACCTGGCGATTCCCCGATCGATATCGCCTCGGGTCCCACCGTTGCAGACCCGACCACCTGCTTGGACGCACTAACAATTCTCAAGCGCTACGGAATCGAGCTTGCACCCCACGTGCGCGCCCACCTTGAAAACGGTCAGGGAGAGTCGTTAAAGCCCGGAGATGTGCGGCTCGCAAACAGCGAGGTCCGCATGATCGCCACGCCGCAGATGGCGCTCGAAGCGGCCGCGCGCGTCGCCCGGGAAGCGGGTCTTACGCCCTACATCCTGAGTGACAGCCTCGAGGGGGAAGCCCGCGACATCGGCCAAGCATTGGCCGGAATCGCACGCCAGATCGTCCGTCACGGCCAGCCCTTTTTACGACCGTGCGTGTTGCTCTCCGGTGGAGAGACGACGGTGACCGTCCATGGCACCGGACGCGGAGGAAGAAACGTGGAATTCCTCTTGTCGTTGGCCCTTGGTCTTGACCGGTTGCCAGGTGTATCGGCCGTCGCCGGCGATACCGATGGCGTCGACGGCGCAGAGGAGATTGCCGGTGCCCTCCTCATGGAGGACACCTTGGATCGAGCCTGGGCACTCGGCGTAAACCCGAGAGTGGCGCTCGACAACAACGATGGTCACGGCTTTTTTCTACGGCTGGGGGATTCGGTGATCACAGGGCCGACGCTGACGAACGTGAACGACTTCCGGGCGATCCTAATCGAGTGAAATCGAAGCGGGGACAAGAGGCTGGCCGCGCTGCGCTTCAGCAGGAGAAACGATGGACAGGCAATCGACTCCGGTGATCACGGATCTCAAAGTCATCCCGGTTGCGGGCCGAGACAGCATGCTGCTGAATCTGAGTGGTGCCCATGGCCCGTTTTTCACCAGGAATCTTCTGATCCTCACCGATAGCGGGGGTCGTAGCGGCGTGGGCGAGGTACCCGGCGGCGAGAAAATTCGCGCAACCCTGGAAGAGGCCCGCACGCTCGTCGTGGGGCAGGCCCTCGGCGACCATCAGCGCGTGCTCGAAGTCGTTCGGAACACGTTCTCTGAGCGCGATTCGGGTGGACGTGGAATCCAGACGTTCGATCTGAGGACCACGATTCATGCTGTCACGGCCATCGAATCCGCATTCCTGGACCTGTTGGGTCAACATCTGGAAGTCCCCGTTGCGGCACTTCTTGGCGAGGGACAACAGCGCGATTCGGTGGAAGTGCTGGGTTACCTCTTCTTCGTGGGTGACAGAACGCGCACCCCGCTGCCCTACGCTGGCGAGCGGGAGGCCGAAGATCCCTGGCTGCGCTTGCGCCACGAGAAGGCACTCAATGCCGAGGCGATCGTCAAGCTGGCCGAGTCCGCCCACGCCCGCTACGGCTTTAATGATTTCAAGCTCAAAGGCGGCGTGCTGCGAGCCGACGAGGAGCTCGAGGCGGTCACGGCATTGCACGAGCGCTTTCCCAAAGCCCGTGTCACGCTGGATCCGAACGGCGGCTGGCTCCTGAAGGACGCGATCCGATTGATGCGCGACATGCGAAGCGTCGTCGCGTACGCCGAAGACCCTTGCGGCGCCGAGGACGGATTTTCGGGTCGCGAGATCATGGCCGAATTTCGTCGCGCCACGGGCTTGCCCACGGCGACGAACATGGTTGCGACCGACTGGCGCCAGTTAAGCCACGCACTCGCTCTCCAGGCGGTCGATATTCCCCTGGCCGATCCCCACTTTTGGACCATGGCCGGATCCGTTCGAGTTGCGCAGACCTGCCAAGATTGGGGTCTGACCTGGGGGTCGCACTCGAACAACCATTTCGATGTTTCCCTTGCCATGTTCACGCACGTGGGCGCGGCTGCACCAGGACGGGTGACCGCCATTGATACCCATTGGATCTGGCAGGACGGACAGCGCTTAACGAAGGCGCCGCTGGAAATCAAGGCGGGTCACGTTCATGTTCCCCGGAAACCAGGACTGGGCGTCGAGCTCGATATGGTCGAAGTCGAAAAGGCCCATCAGCTCTACCTTCAAGAGGGCCTTGGAGCGCGCGACGACTCCATGGCGATGCAATACCTGATTCCGAACTGGAAATTCGATCCCAAGCGGCCCGCCATGGATCGCTAAGGGCATGGGATCGATCGATCTTGGCCGAGCCTTCAGCCCAATGATGCGTTATGAAAGCGCAATGATGCCGTGTTCGCAGGGCTGAGCGCCCCACCCCAGAGCCTTTCGCAGAGAAGGCCATCGACCGCCAGCGCGCCGATATTCCCATATGGAGACAGCAATGAGCACGACCTTTTCGGACTCCAGGTTCGTGGCGAGGACCAGACGCACCCGGGTGCGCTTTGGCATCGTCGCAATGCTTTTCCTCGTGACCGCAGTCAACTACGCCGATCGAGCCACGCTCTCGATTGCCGGCCCCTCGTTGTCCAAGGAGTTCGGGCTGGATTCGGTCACCATGGGATACCTCTTCTCGGCATTTGGATGGTCCTATGTGCTGGCTCAACTACCCGGCGGATGGATCCTCGATCGCTACGGCTCGAAAGTGGTCTACGCCGGCAGCATCTTCTTCTGGTCGATTTTCACGATCCTTCAGGGAGGGGTCGGTTTTCTGACTTCGGTTGCAACCAGCGCGGTCGTCGTGCTCTTCTCACTGCGGCTACTGGTAGGTCTTGCGGAAGCGCCCTCATTTCCGGCAAACGGAAGAATCGTCGCGGCCTGGTTTCCGGCCAATGAACGCGGAACCGCTTCGGCCGTGTTCAACTCGGCCCAATATTTCGCCACGGTTCTGTTTGCGCCCATCATGGGATGGATCGTCCACAGCTATGGCTGGCCCTATGTCTTCTATTTCATGGGGACTCTTGGCATCATCATGAGCGTTGCCTGGATGAAGACCGTCTACAGCCCGGTAAGCCACCCGCGCATCGGCCGCGGGGAGTTCGACTACATCCGGCGCGGGGGCGCCCTGGTAGACATGGATCAGTCGACCGAAGTGCGTTCCCGGCTCTTGATGGAGACCGAACGCACACTGCAGAAGTCATCGGCTGCCCAACTCGGTATCCGCGCCGAGGGAACGGTTCCGCTGCCGGATCCCAATAATGCCGCCGAAAAGCCCAAGTGGAATTACATCTTGCAGCTGCTGAGCAATCGAATGCTCCTTGGGATCTACATCGCGCAATACTGCATTACTACGCTCACCTACTTCTTTCTCACCTGGTTTCCGGTTTACCTCGTCAAGGAGCGCGGTTTTTCGATTCTGAATGCAGGATTCGTCGCAGCGCTGCCCGCCGTGTGCGGCTTTTTGGGCGGGGTGCTCGGTGGTGTCATATCTGATCTTCTGCTGCGCAAGGGGATGTCTTTGACGTTTTCCCGCAAGGCGCCCATTGTGGTCGGGATGCTCCTGTCGACCAGCATGATTGCCTGCAACTACGTCGAATCTTCTGCGATCGTGGTGGGCATCATGGCCTTCGCCTTTTTTGGAAAAGGCCTGGGCGCCCTGGGCTGGGCCGTCGTCTCCGATACCTCGCCCAAGGAGATCGCCGGATTGAGCGGATCCGTGTTCAACACCTTTGGCAATACTGCTGCGATCACCACTCCCATCGTGATCGGATACATCGTGGGCGGATCGGGATCGTTCGACGGAGCGCTTGTTTTTGTCGCTGGAAACGCCGTCGTCGCCGTCATGTGCTACTTGTTTGTCGTGGGCGAGATCAAACGCTTCGTGTTATTGACCTCTTAAGTCGTGGCACCGGCTCGATCGAGGAGCCCTTAACTTCAGTGTGAGCTTCAGAATGACATTATCCACCGTCCCTGTGCCACCACCCACCATGGAACCGGTCACGATCCGCATGCACGAACGTGACAATGTCGCAATCGTCGCAAACGACGGGGGCCTGCCGGAAGGTGCCGTCCTGCCTGGCGGACTGGTCCTTCGAGATCGAATTCCCCAGGGCCACAAGGTGGCCCTCTTCGAGCTCCCTTCAGGCGCCCCGATTCTGCGCTACGGAATCCCCATTGGGCGTGCGCTTCGGGATATCCCGGCCGGCAGCTGGGTCCATGAGAGATTAATCGAGATGCCTGGCGCGCGTGGACTGGATGATCTTCCCATCGCCACGATCAAGCCCAAGCCGATGCCGCCTCTGGAGGGTTACACCTTCGAGGGATTCCGCAATACGGACGGGTCCGTCGGGACGAGAAACATTTTGGCGATCACAACCACGGTCCAATGTGTGGCCGGCGTAGTGAGTTTTGCAGTCGAGCGCATCAAGTCCGAGCTCCTTCCCCAATTTCCCAACGTGGATGACGTCGTGGGGCTCGAGCACACCTATGGATGTGGCGTGGCAATCGATGCGGCGGGGGCGGAGATTCCCATTCGAACGTTGCGCAACATCAGCCTGAACCCCAACTTCGGTGGGGAGGTAATGATCGTCAGCCTCGGATGCGAGAAACTTCAGCCGGAGCGCCTCATGCCGCCGGGCAGCATTGCCGTCGTGGATCAGCGCAATGGACCGGACTCCAGCGCCCAATCCAGCCAGGGTCCAGACGTCGTGTGCCTACAGGATAGCCATCACATCGGCTTTATAACAATGATTGACTCGATCGTGCGAACCGCTGAACGTCATCTGCGGCGACTCAATGCCCGCAGGCGGGAGACGGTCCCCGCGAGCGAGCTCGTGGTTGGCGTACAGTGTGGCGGCAGTGATGCCTTCTCGGGGGTATCGGCCAATCCCGCGGTCGGCTTCTGCACGGATTTGCTCGTCAGAGCCGGGGCGAGCGTCATGTTCTCCGAAGTCACAGAGGTGCGAGACGGGATTGATCAACTCACCTCACGGGCTGCATCAGCCGAGATCGCCCAGGCAATGATTCAGGAAATGGCCTGGTATGACGCTTACCTTCAGCGCGGCAGCGCCGACCGGAGTGCCAACACCACGCCGGGAAACAAAAAGGGCGGTCTGTCCAATATCGTCGAGAAGGCGATGGGTTCGATCGTGAAGTCGGGATCCTCGCCAATCTCGGGCGTACTGTCGCCCGGTGAAAAATTGAAGACCAAAGGGCTGATCTACGCGGCGACTCCGGCAAGCGACTTCATCTGCGGCACCTTGCAACTGGCTGCCGGCATGAACCTGCATGTCTTCACCACCGGACGAGGGACACCGTACGGCCTTGCCGCGGTGCCGGTGATCAAGGTCGCGACGCGCTCGGATTTGGCGCGCCGCTGGCACGATCTCATGGACGTCAATGCCGGCACCATCGTCGATGGCACAGCCACCATCGAAGACGTCGGCTGGGAGCTCTTCCGGCTGATGCTGGAGGTGGCCAGTGGCCGCAAGAAGACGTGGGCCGAGCAGTGGAAACTACACAATGCCCTGACCCTCTTTAACCCTGCGCCGGTAACCTAGGACCCATGCGTTTCCTGCCCTACGCGGCAAAACGCTCGACCGCTTTCTCGTTCCACTCGATTCCGGTGCCGGTGACATTGTCCAAAACGGCCATGCCGTGATCGATCTGCAGCGGCTCAGCCAGGACCGGCTCCCACCAGTTCGCATATTCAAGCCAGTGCGCCGTGGGCGTGCAGCAGAGCAGTTGTGCGCTGATCTCCGGCCAGAGATGGTTTGACAGGGTATGCCACGGGAGTGCGCGAGCGCTGCGGCGCGCAGCCATCCCGTCACGCCGCCGATCTTCATGACATCGGGCATCATGAAATCGGACGCGCCGGCATCGAGGGCATGTTGCATGTCCAAAGTGCCCCACCAGTTCTCGCCGCATTGAATCGGGGTGCGCGCAGCGCGGGCAATATGTGCATGTCCGGCGTAGTCGTGTGCCAACGTGGGCTCCTCAATCCAGGTTAGGCCCTGCTCGTCGAGGACTCGAATCCGCTGGACTGCCTCTGCGGGCGTGAGGCTTTGGTTGTAGTCGACCATGATGGCCATGGCATCTCCCGCGGCCTTGCGTATGGCCCTCACCACAGCCAGATCTTCCTCCACCGTGGGTAGCCGATTTTGACCTTCACTCCCTGAAAGCCGCGCTGGGCCCAGGACTCGGCCACGCTGGCCGCCCCTGCCACGCCGTCGTAGCCCACCGCTCCATAGGCGCGCACAAGCTTGATACTGTGACCGGTGAGATGCACCAGAGAAGTGCCCTGAAGCCGCGCGGTCGCATCCCAAAGGGCCATGTCGATTGCCGCAAGAGCCATCCCGATTAACCCCTGGGTGCCCAAAAGACGAAACTGCTTCGCAAGCTTCTGTTCGATCGTGACCGGAGCCAGGAAGTCCCCAACGAGGAGCGGAGCGAAGTTCTTGATGAGCTCCGCAGTGGGCTTGAGCGCGGCGGCCGTGTAGGTAAAAACGAGGCTGTGGCCAACGACACCGTCCGAGCTCACGACGTCGGTCAGCACCAAGGGCGACTCCGTAACGATACCGCTTGCGGTCCGATGCGGCTCGTTCATCGGCACGCGCACCACACGGGCATTGAAGGATGCGATGCGAGGAAGGGACTGCGACTCAGCGGACCTCATGACACCCCTCACTCAGAGGTTGGGATCACGCCATGCAGGACTCCCGTCTCGCACGCGCAATCCAGGCCGCCTCCATGCGAACGTGGTTTCAAACACCCTGCCCCCCGGAAGCGCCGGTGATGCGAGGCAATGCCTCCTGATTGGCTCTTCTCGCACGAGAATATTCCATGATTCTCGCCGTTTCTGCGGCTACTTGCTCGCCCAGGTGAACGTCCAGCACGTGAAGGATGGTGTCAATGCACAGCGTCACGCCCCCACCCGTGACGACGGTGCCTTCATCGACCACGGACGCCTTCTGCGTTCGGATCCGGGGATAGCGTTGCCGCATGAGCTCCAAAGGCGAGGTCTCCGGCGGCACGACCGCGTACTTGGTGGTGGCACGCCGGCCGTCGAGTAGCCCGGCGGCCGCTAGGATCATGGCTCCTGTGCACACGGATACCAGTGTTTTACCAGCGACGCTAGCCTGCCTCGCAAAATCCAGTGTGGCGCTCGATTCCGCCTGGCGGCTCCAGCCGGGGCCGCCCCCAACGATGAGCACATCGAAGGGCGGCGCCTCGGCATAGCCATGGTCGGCCACGACTTTGAGTCCGTTTGCCAGAACGATAACGCCGGCCCGCGCGGCGATGGTCGTGACCTCGATCGATGGTTCGATTCGCCTGGCCATGGACAAAACGCCGAATGTCGCCAGGTCGATCGGTTCCATGTCGTCGTAGAGCAGCACGCAGAATTTCATCTTTGATCTCGCTGAAGTGCCGCGGGCGACACACTCGTTGCCATGGCTGTGGGAAAAAAATTCTCATCAAGATCCGAATGCTGGCACGGATTGCGCACTGGAGCACGCCAACGCCGGCAGTGCGGCGCGCACGGCCTCACTTTGGCGCAGTAACCCGTCGAGAAGTGCGCCTTTTGCACCAAATCGGTGTCGCCCTCTGGGCAAAGCCCGACCATCGTTCGACGACGACCCCAAATGGAGTAGCCTCAAGACGGAATCGGACGAACCTTCGATGCAGGAGCCTAAATGAGTAGTGCTGTTGACGGGACCGCGATCGGGTCCGTTGCTGCCCCGAGCATGCGGTCGGTCGTATTTGCGAGTTCGATTGGCACCGTCGTCGAGTGGTATGACTTCCTGATCTATGGCACCGCCGCAGCGCTCGTCTTTAACAAGCTGTTCTTCCCGAGCGTGGACCCCATTCTCGGAACGCTGGCCGCGTTTGGAAGCTACGCCGTGGGCTTTCTCGCCCGTCCTTTGGGCGGAGCACTTTTCGGCCATTTCGGCGATCGCCTCGGCCGAAAGTCCATGCTGATGCTGACCCTTCTCGTCATGGGAACCGGGACTTTTCTGATCGGATGTCTTCCGACCTACGCCACCGCGGGAATCTGGGCGCCGATCTCGCTGACGGTTCTGCGCCTTGTTCAAGGACTGGGCTTGGGCGGCGAATGGGGTGGCGCCTCGATCTTGGTGATCGAGCATGCGCCTGCCCATCGGCGGGGCCTCTACGGCAGCCTCGTTCAAATTGGCTTTCCCCTGGGATTGGTGCTCTCCTCGCTTGCATTTACCCTCGTCTCGCGCATGCCCGAGACCGATTTGCTTTCGTGGGGCTGGCGCATCCCTTTCCTCTTAAGTCTTGTCCTCGTCGTGCTGGGGCTGGTGATGCGCGCCAGCGTCACGGAATCCCCCGTGTTCGAGCGCCTGGAAGCCCAGAAAAAGATCTCTAAGAATCCGGTTTGGGAGGCACTCTCCCTGCATCCCCGCGCTTTTCTACTCGCGATCGGCTTGAAGATCTCGGAGGTATCCTGGGTCTACATACTCACGGTTTTCGTCGCGTACTATGCGACCACAAGGCTCGCTCTTCCCAAGAAACTGATCCTCGATGCAATCCTGTGTGGTGCCGTTCTCGAACTCGCAACGATCCCCTTGTTTGGCTGGCTGTCGGATCACATCGGCCGAAGGCCCATGTACCTCATCGGCGCACTCGTCACCATCGCAATCGCGTTTCCTGTCTTTACGCTGATCGAGACTCGAGACCCTTTCACCGTGGTGGCGACGATCGCGATCGCCATGAGCCTGGGTCATGGCTTGATGTTCGCTCCCGAGTCGGCCTATTTTCCCGAGCTCTTTGGCGCGAGCGTCCGCTATAGCGGGGCCTCGTTTGGCTTTCAGGCGGCCGCTGCGATCGGTGGCGGGCTCTCCCCCATCGCGGCCACGATGCTCTTGGGGCTCATGAGCGGGTCACGCGGCGTCTCTGTACTCCTCACAGGACTTGCGATTCTCACGCTCATGGCGGCGATCGCGGCACGAGAGACAAAAGACGATCCCCTGATGACCTAGTGCGAATACCAAACGACCTTGAAATCCCTATCCCCCGTCCGAGCGCAAGGGCCGATGCGGGCGGTCAGCTTTTTTGCCTGGGGCTTTGCCCCTCAGTTGGCGTGCGCTTCGCCCTTGGACCGGGATGAAACAGCGTTTTCTTTCGGTGCCTTGAGCGCGATGGCGGTGCGAACCAGGTCGGCATCGATCGTGAACTGAACGTCAAAGGCTTGTCCCTTCACAAATTCTCCACCGAGCGGGGTCAGAAGTTCTAGGGCCACGCAATCGGCATGGGACTTCAAGGGTGCCGCGCGCAGATCGTGGAACCCGAATTCAACGCCTAGCAGGGGATTGAGGCATTTGTAGAGTGATTCCTTGGCGGAGAACACCAGGGTCACGAACGCACCGAGCGAAAGCCCGGAGTCGGCTGCCCCCTGGAACTCGTCGGACCCCATGACGGCGGGTGCGACTTCGGTTGCTTCGGCGTCACTTAGGATCCTCTCGAGATCGATTCCAAGAGCCCTAAAGCGCGTACACGGTGCCGCCACAGCCCAGGCCAGCCCATGCGAATGAGCGATCGATCCCACGAAACCCGAGGGCCAGACCGGAGCCCGGCTATGTCTCGTGTTCAGCTCCGCTCCGCCCTTGAATCCCGCCGCCCGAAGAGCTCCGAGGGCCGCCGCGCGTCCGGCGACGAACTCCGCCCGGCGGGTGGGCACGGCATGGGTCAAGCGGGGAAGAAGAACAACACCGAGGGAGTCAGCCGCAACTTCGGCAGCGCCGAATTTTCCGACCTCGTCGATCGTGAAATGGCCTTCGAAACAATCGGGAAGGAGGATCCGTTTAGCCAGCATGCCAGCTGCGGGAACTGCACCACTCCACCACGCGCGAGAGCAGGCGCTCGCGGTCTTCGGAAAAGGTATAGGTATGATCGGCCGCGGGATAGTGCTCGACCGCGATCCGGCCCCGCCCATTCAATCCTTTGAACATGTCTCGGAACTGGTTGGCATAGTTGTAATAATACTCGACGCCACCGGTGTAGACGTAGAGCAACTCCGCGCCCCGGTCGACCAGCTTTTGGATCTCCCCTTCGACTTCCATCCTGGGCGCGAAGGGCCGGCGCTCGCCATGGATGCCGAAGTCGACGAGGACTGCAGGAGGCGGTCCGAGCTTGCGCCGGGCATATCGCATCCAGGGGCTCACGCGCCAGATGCGGGGCAGGTAATGCCACAGGTAGCTGCTTAAGGTCCGGTAACCATAACCATCCAGAAGAATCGCACCGACGACTCGCGGATCACGGACCGCCACGGCATGGGCGTTGTCCGCGCCTGCGCACAGTCCGAAAAGGACAAAGCGAGAACGCCGGAGCTTGTGCTCGAGATAGTCCATCACCTGCTTGATGTCCTCGAGGACGCGCTCCTCGTCGGAGCGGCTCTCGCTTGCGGTTTCGCTCTCGCCGCGCCCTCCGATATCCAACCGGAAACTGGCAAGCCCATGGGCCGCCAGACCGCGGGCGAGTTCCACGGACATGCGGTGAGGTCCCACGTGATGGAGCAACCCGGCGTTTAGGATCAGCACGAGCGGATCGTCCGCGCGGGCGAGCGCGTGGGCCGGTTCGGTCAGGATCCCGAAAAGATTCAGGTCGGGGCCGGCCTGCAGGGCACGTTCCCTCATACGATCCCCTCGGCCGCTTCGGCCACGGCTCGAACAATGGGTCCGGTCAGACGCGCATCGAATGCCGCCTTCAGGTTGTCCCACTGCGCCGTATCCGGTACCAGTCGGTATTGGGTCGCGGGCCAGCGCGCACGCATCTCGCCTAGCAGATGGGAATACTCCGGCCGCTCCTCGGACACGACCAGCGCCGCTGCCTGGGCGTCGGCCACCTTGACGCGCTGACCAAGGTCGATCTCCCGCATCATCGCCCGAAGGTCAGACGGGTAGCGCGCCCCCATGAGTTCGTCTTTCTGGAGCGGAGGAGACGAGCGTCGAGCCGCCATCTGGGCGTTCATGCGCTCAAGCGCCTCCAGGTGTGCCGCCCCGGTGACGACCGGATCCCACAGCACCAGGCCGTGTACCTCGGGTCCGTGCAGTGCCAAGGCGAGCGCTTCGAGGGCCAGCATCGCTCCCGTGCGCAGGGCCACGAGCGTGAGCGTTTCGGCCCCGGAGATCTCGCAGAGCTCGCGCGCAGCCAGATTGACGTCTTCGGCCCAGACGGCAAACTGACCAGGCCCCACTTCTCCGCCGGAATCTCCCGTTCCGTGATAGTCGAAGCGGAGCACGTGAAATCCAGCATCGGCCAACTGCAAGGACAACAAGCGCAAGGCGTAGTGCGTGCGCATGTACTCAAGGCCAATGGGCGCGCAAATCAAGACCGCCGCAGAACGCGCCACGGAGGCCCGCGGTGGAGTGTACATACCAAACAGGGGCGCCTCGGTGGGCCCGAAAAAGCAGGGATTCATAAGCCCTTAAGGAGTGAGGGTTTCGCCGGTCATGCGCCGGGCCAATTGGCCGAGGGTGTCCACGACCACATGACGTGGCGTGAGGCGAAATCCCGTTTCGCTTAGGACACGCGCGATCATCTGGATGGACAGAAGCGAATGGCCGCCCAGATCGAAGAAATTGTCGTGAATGCCGACGTGCGAAAGATGCAGAATCTCACGCCAAGCGCGCGCCAACGCGACCTCGGCCTGGCTACGGGGTGCATTTGCGCCGAGCAGGTTCGATCGGCCAAGCTCCGTGCCCAGAGCCAACTCCCCCAGGCGTGACCGGTCGATCTCTTTTTTCCGGGTCAGCGGCAACGACTCGAGCGCCATCACCTTCTCGGGGATGAGGCGTTCGGCGCAGCGCCCGCGCAGATGCTTGCGCAAAGCCACCGCGCCTGGCTCCTCCTGGCCCGCCGGCACGACAAACGCGATGGGTCGAACGTCGGGAGAATCCAGGGACGGTACCACCAAGGCCACGGCGGCGACCAGGGGATGTTCCTGCAGCAAAGCCTCGATCCGAAGCAGTTCCGGACTGACTTTGGCGGCCACGCGGAAAGGATCGGGCAAGGCCTTGACGTCGATTTTGCCGTTGTCCGTCAAAGGCAGCTGGTCGAGTTCGACGAACCATCCCGGCACCATGTAATCCGGCAGGGAAGCCTTCAGACCGGCACGCAATTCCTGGGCACTGGCCTTTCCGCTGCCGTCTAAGGTATAGAACGCCACGAGGTGGCAATCCGCGGGGTCCTTACCGCGCACCACAACCACGCACTGGCGGATCTTCGAGAGCCGTGACAAGGCCAGTTGGACCTCGCCAAGCTCAATCCGATAGCCGCGCACCTTCACTTGAAAGTCATTGCGCCCGATGTATTCGAGGCGCCCATCGCGCCTGAGCTTGACGAGATCGCCCGTGCGATACATCTTGCCCGTCCCGGTGAACGGGTTCGACACGAACCGTTCACGCGTGAGATCGTCCCGACCGAGATAACCGTCCGTCACCCCCGCGCCGCCGATCCAGAGCTCGCCGATGGAGCCGCGCGGCACCCAAGCCTGGCGAGAATCCAGGACGTAGGTCTGGGTGTTGCCAATGGGCTTGCCAATGGTCACGGCATCCTCGCTCACCCGATCGATCGTCGACCACACCGTCGTTTCGGTCGGGCCGTAGGCGTTCCAGAGCGCGCCTACGCGCGCGAGCAATTCGAGCGCGAGGTCGCGCGGCATGGCCTCGCCACCGCACATGGCAGTCAGCCCCCGATCGCCCGACCAGCCGGCCATCAGGAGCAATCTCCAGGTCGAAGGCGTCGCCTGCAGGAAAGTGATTCTTTGCTCGCGCAAGGTCCGCAGCAACGCGGCCCCGTCGACGACCGTCGCGCGCTCGGCGATCACCGTGGTGGCCCCGGCGACCAGGGGCAGCCACAGTTCGAGTTCGGCGATGTCAAAGGAGAGCGTGGTCACCGCAAGCAGGCGGTCGTCTGCTTTCATTCCCGGCGACTGCGTGTGCATGGTCGTCAAAAAATTGACGAGGGTGCGATGCGGGACCTGGACGCCCTTGGGCTTGCCCGTCGATCCAGACGTGTAGATCACATAGGCGAGATCGGTCGCGCGCCGGCTGGCGCGGCGCTCGCCCACGCGCTCGCCCCCGCGCGCAATGCGGTCGACATCGAAGCGACGCAGGTCGCTTTTTGGCGCATAGGCGATTGTGGACTGCGTCAGAAGCACCCGCATGCCCGAGTGCTCGATCATGTATTCCAGGCGATCGATGGGATAGGCGGGATCCAAAGGAACGAACGCCGCCCCGGCCCTCCAAACCCCCAGTAGTACCGCGACCATGTCGGCCGAGCGCTCGAGCATCACCCCAACGAGGGGCAACGGTCCAAGGTCCACCTGCTGAAGGGTCGCCGCAATTTCTCCGGAGCGATCCCAGAGCTCGCGGTAGGTCAGACGCTCTGTGGAGGACTCGACCGCGACATGATCGGGGCGCGCGCGCACCATCGTCTGGACCAGATCATCCACGCACGCATGACTATCAAATTCCATGGACGTGACGTTCAGGCTTGCGTCCATTGCGAGGATCTGATCCGGCGGCACGAGCCCCAGGGCGTCGATCGGCAGGTCAGGTGCGGCCACCACGGAAGCCATGAGCGTTTCGAGTTGCTGCAGGCGCGCATGCATCTCTTCGCGATCAAACAGGCTCTGGTTGTAGGCGCATTCGAGAACGAGTTGACCGGCCTCCACCACGGCATTGACCGATACCTCGAAAGTCTCGGCATTGCGGTGATTAAAGAAGTGGTGGGCGCGCAATCCCTGGAAATCGAGTGCCTCGGATTCCAGGCCGGGATCGAAATTGAACATCACCGCAATGAGCGGTGCCCGGGTCTTTTCGATCTCGTATTCAGTGATTTGCAGCAGCTCAGGGATGGTGATCCATTGGTGCTCGTAGGCTCCAAGGAAGCGCTCCATGATTCGGCGTGCGAAGCTGGCAAAGGTATCGTCGGCTTCGAGGACGCAGCGAATCGGCATGACCCGCGCGTCATGCCCTAGAAGCCCACTTTTGCCGCTGGTGATTTGTCCGGCCGCTGGGACTCCGATGAGAAAGTCGCGCTGCCCCGAAATCCGGCCGATGAAAAGCGCAAATGCGGACAGTAACGTGACAAACTGGCTAGCGCCTCGCTTGGCCCCAACGGCTTTGAGACGTTCGTATACGCTTTGGTCGACCTTGTAGTCCTCGCGCAGCGACTCATAGGTCCGCAATGCGGGCCGCGGATGATCAAGAGGAAGCTCCAAGGCTGGAACGCCCCCGGCGAGCGCGGAGCGCCAGTACGCGTGGACGGTCTCGCGCTGGGCTTGCTCCCGCGCTTCGGCGGTGCGCAGGTATTCGACAAATGAAGCCGATGGGTCGAGCGTCGTGGTCGCCCGTTGGCCAACGAGGTCCGAGTAGAGCTGGGGAAGCTCGGCCAGGATGATCTTCAGGGACCAGCCGTCCACCACCGCGTGATGGCAGTTGAACACGAGCACCCAATCGTCTTCGCCGCGACACACAAGAAAGGCCCTAAACAACGGGCCCTCGAGCAGATCGAACACGTGATTGAGCTCATGACGGACCACCCGCTTGTACTCCGCCTCGCGCTGTTGTTCGCTTCGGCCGCGTAAGTTGACGGTGGGCAGCTCGAAAGCGATGCGCTCCCGGACCAGGAACTCGTTGCCATCGGGCGAGAAACGACCGCGCAGCGCCTCGTGTCGGTGTAACAGGTTCAGCAGCGCCGAATAGAGGGCATCGCGGTCAAGCCGCCCCTCAAAGAAGATCGAGATGGAGTGGTTGTAGCCGCGCGAGGCGATCGGGTCGCTCAGCGATGCGCTGAAAATCTCGCGCTGCGCCGCAGTGCTTTGCACGCCAATCTCGGTTCCGAAAAGGCGGGCGGGATCGATCGGAGCCGGCGCGGCCCGGGTTTGAAGCGTCCGGTTGCGGGTGTCTGCGAGGAAATTGATGCGCGCCATGGTTTGCCTAGTGCTCGATGCGATCGTAACGGCGATGATCGGCGTCGAAGACGTACCACGCGTCCTCACCGCTTGCCGCTTGGGAGCGAAACGCGCCAGCCTGCGGCGGCTCAGCATGGCGCGCGCGCAGCAGGGGCTCGCCCTTGGCCGCCTCGGTCTCGATCGGTTTCGATGGCTGGGCCACCGGCGCAGCCGCAGCCGGCGCCGTAACCGGCAGCTCCGAGAGATGGCGTAGGCCTTCCAGGGGGCGCAGCTGCGCATCGATCAGATCGCGGATTGCGAGAAGCCTCTCGCGCAGCGCCTCGACCGCATCGGACGGAAGCGCCGATGCCAGGCTGTGAGGCGTCTGCGCGAGCTCGGGCAGTGCGAGGGGGGCAGCGAGCGGAAGAGGGCTCGCAGCCGCCTGAGGTATCGGCGCGGGAGCGCGCAGGTGATGCAGCTTCTCGGGAGTCGCGGTGGCCGCAATATGAGTCGAAAGAAGGGAAAGGGTATTGTGCCTTTCCATCAGATCCCGCAGGGCGACGGAGACGCCGTAGCGCTTGCCAAGTTCGACGCCGATCTGCATGAGGACGAGCGAGTCGAATCCGCATTCCACGAAGGTCGTGTCCAGGCGCTCGACGGCGAGCCCCGAATAATCGCTAAACAGAGCGCCCAGCTCCTGCCCGAGGCGCTCGCTGGCACTCAATGAAGGAGCAGATTGCGCCGCCGGAATTGCGGCATTCCCAGTCGGGATGGCTGTGGGGCCGGTCTCCCGCGCCATCGGACGCTCGGTCTTGCGTCCTTCTGAGAAGCGATAAACCTTTCTATCGAACGGATAAGCCGAGGTCAGCGGAACTTTCGTGCCGCCCACCCAGATCTTCTCCCAGGGAATCACAACCCCAGCGCACCAGAGTTTGGCGAGGGCGGTACCCACCCCACCTAGCTCCGTTTGCAGATTGGCCTCATCGCCCAGGGTCGCGATGGCGACGCACTGGCCCCGGGCTTTGTCGAGCTTGGCGAAATGTTGGACGGCCAGACTGGACAAGGTCGAGCGCGGTCCAACCTCGAGAAAGACATTGCCGCCCATTTCAATGTTCCGAAACAGGGCTGGACTAAAGCGCACGGTCGCGCGCAGATGATTGGCCCAATAGAGGGGATCGGTCGCCTGCGCGTCGGTCATGCGCTCCCCGGTGACCGTGGAGATGATGGCACGCTGGGGCGCCTGTAATCGAACCGAGCGCACGACCTCGAGGAAAGGTTCCACGACCGGGGTCATCATGGCGGAGTGAAACGCGTGCGAAGTATGCAGCGGCCGACAGGGAATTCCGGCGGCCTCGAGCCGGAGCTGAACCCGCTCCATCTGGTCGTCCGGGCCGGCAAGGACGCAGTGAACGGGGCCATTGACCGATGCGATGTCCACCGCTTCACCTGCCGCAGCGAGAACAGCGTCGAGCGCGCCGCGGGCCGAGAGCATCCGTCCCCGTGGCAGTCCTGCCATGAGCCTGCCGCGGGCGGCAATAAGACGAAGGGCGTCTTCGAGCTCGAAGACACCGGCCAGGTGCGCCGCCGCAAATTCACCGACGCTGTGGCCCAGCATGTACGCAGGCTCGATTCCCCAACCCAATAGCATCCGGCCGAGTGAGACCTCAATGGCGAACAGCGCCGGCTGCGTATAGCGGGTGTTCTCCAGTGTTTCCCTGTTCTCGGGGTTGAAGATAAACGCTTCGAAGTCGATCCCCATCTCCGCGCTGAGGATCGAGCAGCACCGCGAGAAGGTCTGCTTGAATTCCGGCAAGTGGGCGGCAAGCGAGCGGCCCATCTCGATGTACTGGGATCCTTGGCCCGGAAACATGAACACCAGGCTCGGGTCTTCCAAGGCCGGCATTGCCGGCTGCACCAGGATGTCCTCGACGGGCAGGTGACTGAGCCGAACGCGCGCGCCGCGATGCGCAAACAGGGCGCGGCCGTTTTGCAAGGTGTAGGCGACATCGCGCGGCCAGTAGCGCTCCTGGGATAGGGCCTCCAGAAGGCGGTCCCTGGGTCCGGGGGCTTTGGCCGACACCGGCCAGATTTCGAAAGGACGCTCCTGTTGCGCAACAGCCGCAGCCAGCGCGGGAGCTTCTTCCACCACCAGATGCGAGTTGGTCCCGCCGATGCCGAAGGAACTGATTCCGGCGCGCCGTGCGGGCTCTCCCTTGGGCCAGTCGAGTTTGCTGTCGACGATGAAAAAGGGTGAATTCTCGAGATCGAGATGCGGATTGGGCTTGTTGAAGTGAACCGTCGCCGGAATCACGCCGTGCCTTAGCGCCAGAGCCATCTTGATCAGGCTCGCCACGCCGGCCGCCGCCGTGGTATGGCCGATATTGCTCTTGACCGAGCCCAGGCCGCAGTACTGCAACCGTGCGCGATCGGCACGCGAGGCAAACGCCTGGCGCAGTGCCTCGACCTCAATGGGATCGCCCACCGGCGTGGCTGTGCCGTGCGCCTCGAGATATTGGATCGTGCCCGCGTCCACGCCGGCGTCGGCTAAGGCATCGCGAATGCAGCTGGACTGGCCCGCGACGCTTGGCGCCGAGAAGGAAACCTTGTCACCGCCATCACTGTTGATCGCGCCACCCTTTATGACAGCAAAGACCGTATTGCGATCGCGAATGGCGTCTTCGAGGCGCTTGAGCACCACGACTCCCGAGCCGTCGGTGAAGTTGGTACCCTGCGCCGCCTCGTCGAACGGTCGGCAGTGACCATCCGGGCTAAAGACGCCGCCTTCCTGGAAGTAATAGCCCTCGGGAGTTGGGAAGTGCACCGAGGCGCCCCCGGCGAGAGCGATGTCACACTCGGCCTGGCGCAGGCTCTTGCACGCCATGATCACCGCCACGAGCGAGGTGGAACACGCCGTATGCACGCTAATGGCCGGGCCCTTCAGGTTGAGCTTGTGGGCGATGCGCATCGCCACGTAGTCCTTCTCATTGCCGGTCATGACGGCGAAACGACCGACCCGCTTTTCAGCCTCCGGAAAGGGCATGACCTCGGCACGGTAGTAACTGTTGTCCTCGGTCCCTGCGAATACGGCCACGCGCTCGGTCATGCGCCCCACCCCTTCGCCGGCATGCTCTAGCGCGTGCCACGCCGTTTCGAGCAAAATGCGCTGTTGGGGGTCGGTGAGCTTGGCCTCCATGGGATTGATGTCGAAGAATTCGGCGTCCATGGCATAGGGCTCATCGATCAGGCCCGCCGCCCGGACATAGCGCGGATCGCTGCGCAGTTCATCTGGGACATCCGGATGCAGATCCTCGTCGCGCAGGATCGTGATCGTATCCTTGCCGTCGAGAAGGTTCGCCCAGAATTCCTCGAGATTCTTCGCTCCGGGAAAACGGCACGCCATCCCAATGATGGCGACGTCGTGATTGGTGCGGTATGGAACTGCGTCTTGGACGTTGCTTGCGCTCTCCCGCTGTACCCCGGTGTCTTGGGCGTGGGCATCGGCCGAACGCCCGTCGGCGAGATAGCGCAGCAAAAGGCGTAGCGTCGGAAATTCGAAGATGCGAATGACCGGCAAGTCGATGCTCAGGTGCTGGGCGAGCCGGGCCACAAACTGGTTGGCCACGAGCGAGGTTCCACCCAGGTCCGCGAAGCCGCGATCAAGATCGACCTCTAACAGACCCAGCGACTGCTTCCACAGCTCGATTACCCTTGCGCGCTGTTCGGCAGAAATCATCGATTCGTTCGGTTCTTGCATCACCGGGTGCCCATACGTCATGATTTCCGTGTTCGGCTTCTTAGCCTATTTTTTTCCGCCACGAGCCTCTATCCTGCCCCAAGCAGTCCTTCCGGGACCGCCACTCGCGCGTTCGCGAACGAAGTTCACGCTACTGAGCGCAATTAATACCAAGGAACCGAAGGGCTGAAAACTAGTTTGCGAGATCGAGGGCGTCCCATCTGCGTATACGCCACAAGCACGAGGGAGCGCGCCCTCCTTTTTGACAGTTATCTGCTCTAGACGGGGCTCGGGCTAGAGTAAAAGAGGGCACCTCGCGAGAGACGTGGTGCACGCGCAGGCCCTCCCATGCGCGAGCGATAGCTCGCGCGAATGCAGCACTAGACGACGCTTTTTGTCGGGCAAAGGGGGCCCAGTTCGCGCACCAAATGCGCGAATATTTTGGGTGTCGCCGCCAAAATATCTCCCGACTGCAGGTACTGACCATCGCCCAGAAAATCACCGACCAGGCCACCGGCTTCGGTGACGAGGAGGCTGCCCGCCGCGATGTCCCAGGGCTTTAGTCCCATCTCGAAAAATCCATCGAGCCGCCCCGCGGCGAGATACGCCAGATCGAGCGCTGCGGCGCCCGGTCTTCTTAACCCCGCGGTCTGCTCGGTCATGATCCGAAACATCCTGACATAGGCGTCCAGACGATCGAACTCGCGTGACGGAAATCCCGTTCCAATGAGCGCTTCAGCGAGCTTCGCCCGCTTCGAGACGCGGATGCGCCGGTCATTCAAATATGCGCCCCGCCCCTTCGATGCGGTGAACAGATCATTGCGGGTTGGATCATAGATCACGGCTTGGGTGATCTGCCCGTGCTGAGCCAGCGCGATCGAGACGCAGTATTGCGGAAATCCGTGGATGAAATTCGTGGTGCCATCCAATGGGTCGATGACCCAGAGATAGTCCGGCGGCGCATCGCCGGGCGCGGCACCCTTCCCCTTTCCCCGGGTCATGCCGCTTTCCTCTGCTAATATGGAATGGTCCGGATAGGCGGTCAGGAGCGTTTCAATCACGGCCGCTTCGGCCACCTTGTCAACCTCGGTCACGAAGTCGTTGTGACTTTTGCGGGTGACTTGCACCAGATCCAGATCGAGGCTCGCCCGGTTGATTATCGCGCCGGCACGACGGGCCGCCTTGACCGCGGTATTGAGCATCGGATGCATGAACGACTTTCGAATGTCTGCGAGAAGGACCCAAGGGGCCCACGCGAGGCGAGGTTGGAGTACAACGATGTGCCGGCCGAGTGTCCTGTCTCCGCGGCGAAGCTGCCATTCTAACTGAACACATTCTGACGACCCGGGCTTGTTGACCTCGACTGATCCCAGTGAGCCTTTGCACGCGGCCGAAGCCTCGGCTTCGCTCCTGCGCGCGGTGCGCATCGTGCTCGTGAACCCCAGCCATTATGGCAACGTCGGAAGTGTCGCTCGCGCCATGAAGACCATGGGGCTGGTCGACTTGCGGCTGGTCGCGCCCCGTTTTGCGGACGCCCTGACGCATCCACAGGCCATTGCGCTGGCCACCGGGGCGAGCGACATTCTGGAAAGTGCGCGCATGCACGCGACGCTTGACGAGGCCATCGGCGACTGCGAATGGAGCGCCGCGCTGACCGCGCGCGCACGCGAGCTCGCGCCAGCCGAACTCGCACCCCGCGCTGCCGCCCAGATCGCCGTACAGGCGAGTTCACAGGGCCAAAACGCCGCATTCGTCTTCGGCAGCGAGCGTTATGGGCTCGACAATGCGAGCGTTATCCGCTGTCTGTCTTACTGTACGATTCCGACGTCTCCCACCTATTCGTCGCTCAATCTCGCCATGGCCGTGCAGCTAATTGCCTATGAGTGCCACTTGGCCGTCATGGGCCAACCGGGTGCGATGCCGCCAGGTCCCACCCTCGCCACCCATGCAGAACGCGAGTTGCTCTTCGCTCACCTTGAGCGGGCGCTCCTCGCGCTTCGTTTTTTGGATCCGGAACACCACACGAAGCTGATGCACCGCTTGCGCCGGCTCTTCGGAAAGATCTCCCTGGAACGGGACGAAATCAACATTTTGCGCGGCGTGTGTACCGCGATTCTCGAGAACCGACCATGACCCAGCGTGCCATTCGGGCCACCTACATGCGGGGAGGCACGAGTAAGGGGCTCTTCTTCCGGGCCGAAGACCTTCCCTCGGACAAGCGCGAACGCGATCTGCTGCTTCTGCGGGCCATCGGGAGCCCGGATCCCTACCAGAAGCACACGGATGGCATGGGAGGCGCGACCTCGAGCACGAGCAAGGTGGTGATCTTGTCGCCTTCGCTGCGCGAGGATTGCGACGTCGATTTCCTCTTCGGGGCGGTGGCGATCTCCGCGCCACTCATCGACTGGTCCGGCAACTGCGGCAATCTGTCTGCCGCGGTCGGACCCTTCGCCATCGCGCAAGGCTGGGTGCGGCCGCTTGAGGGCACCACGAAGGTGCGCATCTGGCAGCAAAACATTCAAAAACGGATCGTCGCCCTCGTGCCGACGCGCCAAGGACAGGTGGTGGAAGAGGGAACGTTCCAGGAGGATGGGGTTCCGTTCCCCTCTGCGGAGATCACACTCGAATTTCTAGAACCTGCCGATTCCGGTCCCCTCGGTCTTCTGCCCACGGGAAATCCTTCGGACCTGCTCGATTTACCCGATGGCGGGCAACTGCGGGTGACCATGCTCAATGCAGGCAATCCGACCGTCTTCGTGCGCGCTGATAGCCTAAAGCTCACCGGCCGCGAACTCCCGGACGCGATCAACAGGGATGCGCGCATGCTCGCGCGCCTGGAGGCCATCCGCTCACTGGCAGCCGTGGCGATGGGTCTTGCGCGTTCCGCCGACGATGCCACCCGCAATCGTCCCGCCACGCCGAAAATCGCCTTCATCGCCCCTCCTGCCGCGTATCGGACGAGCGCCGGGGCGGATGTGGCCAAGGAGCAGATCGATCTTTTGGCCCGCATTGTCTCGATGGGCAAGCTCCATCACGCCTTTACGGGGACCGGCTCGATCGCCCTGGCCGTGGCGGCCGCCCTGCCCGGGACGGTCGTCGCCGAGGTGGCGCGCACCCTTCCGGGGGTCCCCACCCGGATCGGGCACGCCTCCGGTGTTCTGGCGGTCGGTGCCATTCTGGAGCACGAGGGTCGCGGATGGCGGGTAGAGAAGGCGGTCATGAGCCGAAGTGCACGCCGCCTCATGCAAGGCGAGATTTTTGTACCTTCAGCATGAATTTGTGATCATCCTTAGAATAAGCATATGACCCGACCGCAGAACGGCTGACGGGGCAACGACCCCGTCGCGTGAAACGGCCGGCCTCCAAAGCCTTCCTGGATGCGCCAACACCATGTTCCATCGCCTGCGCGAAGATATTGACTGCATACTTGAGCGTGACCCGGCCGCGCGGAGCCGCTGGGAAGTCGTGACCTGCTACCCTGGACTGCACGCGCTGGTGCTGCACCGCTGGGCGCATTGGTTCTGGCAGCGTCGCCAGCTCTGGCTAGGCCGCTGGATCTCGCACTGGGGCCGCTTTTTGACAGGAATCGAAATCCATCCGGGCGCCACCATCGGCCATCGGGTGTTCATTGATCACGGCATGGGCGTGGTCATCGGCGAGACCGCCGATGTCGGAGACGAATGCACGATCTACCAGGGCGTAACGCTCGGCGGGACGAGCCTGCACGAAGGCAAGCGGCACCCGACTCTGGGACGCAATGTCGTCATCGGAGCCGGTGCCCAAGTGCTCGGCCCTTTCACGGTGGGCGATGGGGCCCGCATCGGCTCGAACGCGGTGGTGGTGCGTGCCGTTCCTGCGGGTGCCACTGCCGTTGGGATACCGGCTCGGATCATCCAGGAGGATTCGGCCCAAAAACGCGAAGCCCAGGCGGCCAAGATGGGATTTTCAGCCTATGCCGTGACGCAGTCCAACGACGACCCGCTAAGCATCGCGCTTCATAGCCTCATCGGTCACGCGGCCGGTCAGGACGAGAAGATGGAAGCCATCCTCGCGGCCTTGGCAAGACTGGGCGTGCGCCTCGATAAGGACGCCCACGACGACCAGTTTGACTCGAGAAAGCTCAACGAACTGGTTGACTGAATTCGTGCGGTGATGAAGGCTTAAGGGTTAAGGGGCATCCACTGGAGCCCCTGCGCGTCCGCGAGCAGGGCTCCGCCCCGCGGTGGATCGACCTCTCCGTCCCAATCGGGCAGGACCCAACGTTGTCGAGCGATACCGTCGACCTCGACATCGCAGCGACCCGGACGATGGGTGTGCCCGTGGACCAAAACGGTGGCCCCGGTTTGGCGGAACAACTCGGCGACGGCACCGGGATTGACGTCCATGATGGCCTCCGCCTTGGAGGATTTCGCAGCTTCGCTGGCCTCCCGCATGCTTGCGATCAATTCCTTACGTTCGGTGAGCGGCCTGGCCAGAAACGACTTTTGCCAGGATTTCGAGCGCACGCTGCGCCGATAAGCCTGGTAGGCATGATCGTCGGTGCACAGCGCATCGCCATGGGAGACCAGGTATTTATGGCCCTCGACCTCGATCTCGGCCGGATCGTTGAGCATTTCCGCTGCCGTCGAGTGCGCAAATCCCGCGCCCAGCAAGAGGTCGCGGTTTCCAGTGACGAGGAACAGGGCAATGTTATGCGTGCCGAGATCCCGCAGCATTCTCACCACGCGGCGATTCAGCGGATCCATCAGATCATCGTCGCCCGCCCAGTATTCGAAGAGGTCTCCCAGGATAAAGAGCGCGTCAATGCCCGCCTGTTTGGCCTGGTCGATGAATCGGAAGAACAATTCCGCGGTGCGCGGACTGCTCTCGGAGAGATGGACGTCAGAAAGCAGCAGCGCGCGTCGCGCAAAAGTAGGTGGGCTGCCGCTGGGCATGCGCGCCTAGGCAAGGATCGGATGACTCATGCGATCTCGGCTTTTTCGATGACGACATCTTCCGCAGGCACATCCTGATGCGGGCCGTTGCGCCCGGTCTTGACCCCTTTGATTTTCTCGACGGTTTCAAACCCGTCGACCACCTTGCCAAAGACACAATAGCCAAAACCCTGCGCCGTGGGTGCACTGAAGTTCAGAAAATCATTGTCGACGACATTGATAAAAAACTGCGCCGTCGCCGAGTGGGGAGCGCTGGTTCGGGCCATGGCGACGGTGTACTTGTCGTTCTTTAAGCCGTTGGAGGCCTCGTTTTCCACCGGCGCACTGGTCGGCTTTTGCTCCATTCCTGCGGTGAACCCGCCACCCTGGAGCATGAAACCGTTGATCACACGGTGAAAGATGGTCCCGTCGTAGTGTCCGGACTTCACATAGCTTAGGAAGTTCGCCACTGTCTTGGGCGCATGGGCCTCGTCGAGTTCAAGGGTGATCACGCCGTGATTCGTGTGGAGTTTGACCATGGAGATTCACTTTCAGGGAAGAATGGATACGGACTTGATGATCACAGGTTCGATGGGGAGATTCGCGAACTCGCCTTTGGCCGTGGTGGGCGTGCTGGCGATTCGGGTTACCACATCCATGCCCTCGACCACGTGCCCGAAGACGGCATAGCCGAAAACGCGGTCCGCCTCCTCGGGCGTGATGTGCATCTGCTGACCGCGACGAGACACGTCCAGACCCTGCGGAGGCACGTCCATATGGTCCAGAAATTCGTTGTCGTTGACGTTGATGAAGAATTCGTCCGTCGCGGAATTGAGCTCGGATGTACGGGCCATCGCGATTGTCCCCACCTGGTTCTTAAGACCATTGTTGGCTTCATTGACAATGGGAGAGCGCATGGATCTCTCTTTGAGCTGCGGATCGAATCCGCCGCCTTGGATCATGAACCCGGGAATGACGCGATGAAAAATAAGCCCGTCGTATTGATGGGCCTTGACGTACTGGAGAAAGTTGTCGACCGTCTTGGGCGCATGCTCGGGGTCGAGTTCGACGACGATTCGTCCGACGCTGGTCGCCAGCGCCACCCGCGGCGCCGCGCCCGGTACCTGACCGAACGCGCCGGCCGCCATGACGAGAAGCCCCAATCCCATCCATATCCGCTTCATCGGTCCCATCAGTTCACGCCCTCGTAGACAATTTTCCAGCGATTGTTCTCCCGCACCCAGTACTGGGTCTTCTGCACGGAATTGGACATGTTATTGGAGCGGTAGTTTTGATCGAACGTGACCACCACCATATCCTCATTACCGGGATAGCGCAGCATCGCCACATTTCCGACCCTGACCTGCACCCATTCCTTGCCTGCATTGACCTGCCGCTTGCGGCTCGACCACTGGCGCAGCGCTTCCGTGTCACTGGAAAAACGCTTCGAATAGTGCGAGAGATAGCGATCGATATCGCGGCTCTCCCAATCCTCGCGCCAGTTCTCGAGCGCGTGCTGCAACGAGGAGCGCTGCGCGTTCCACTCGTCGATCTTCAGCCATTCGACGTGATCGCTGATGATGACAGGAGTCACTCCGATCTGGACCGAGTGGATCAGGGCCTGCAGATCGGGGTTGGACAATACGACACAGCCGTCGCTCGCCTTGGGTGGGCGGCTGTAGGTATCGCTTGGAGTTCCATGCAACCATATTCCGTGCCCGGTCCGGCCGTTGAGCCGATCCCACTCGTTGGGATAGTCGATGGGCAGTGCGGCGTCACCATAAATCGCTGCCAACTTGCGCTTGGGCAGCCGGCTCGTGATCCGGTAGACCCCCACGGGGGTCTTCTGGTCACCCTCCTTTTCTTTGTCCGCACCAAGCTTGCCCTGGGTGATGTAATAGTCGGCCAGAAATCGGGGTCTGCCGTGGTCATTGCCGTAGACGTAGAGGCGCGATTTCATCGTATCGACCACGACCGCGCTGTGCTGATCGGCTCGCAACTGCAAGAGGTCCCGCGGAAACATGTTGGAAGCCGGCCGGTCCCGATAGGCTCTCAATCTGACGATGGCTTCCTCGCGCAAATCCTTCAGACTGTCCTCAGAGGCGTTGGGCGCATTGCCAATCGTGGTGATGGGGCTGGTGTGGGCGAGAAGAAGATCGCCTCGGATCAGATAGGCGAGCTTGAAGTTGGGATGCTGGGCGATCAACCGATCCGTGAGCTTGAGCGCCTGATCGAGCCGACTGTGGTCGAGAGCGGCAAAGATCTGATCGAGCTCACCTTCCGTGGACGCCGCGGATTCGCCCATGAAACGTAAAACCGGACGCGAGGCGGCACCAGGACTCGGGCCGGATTGCGCGTACGCAGAGGTCCCCAGGTAAAGCGCAGCGGTACACGCGAAAACGGTCTTGACGAATCCTCCGGTGGGCCTCACGCGCCGGTACGTTCTTGCTGAATCAGCCACTTGCCGTTGGTCCGCACGAGAGTGAGTGTCTTGCGGCTATTGGCGGCAAGACGATCCGCATGATAATCCTGGCGGAAGCGCACGACCGCATGATCGCCTTGGACATTGACATCGACGTCGTCGAGCTTGATCGTGATGCTCGACTTGCCGATGATGCGCGCCTTGCGGTCCTCTTCCCATTGCTGCCGGCTCTCGCCGCCGGGTGTGGCAAAGTCTTCCGCGTAGGCAGCCAGGTACGACGACACGTCCTTACTGGCCCAGGCATGCGCCCAGGCATTCACGGCGGCTGCAACCTCCGATTTCTCGGGAGAATCCAGCGGCGTTGTCGAGTGTTCGACAGCCGTGGGCACCGGTGGGGTCGACGGTGCGGCCGTTGCGCTTGCCACCGGAGGCGCTGCTGGCTTGGGGGGAGCGGTCACCACAGGTGCCGGGCTCGCAGCCGCAGCCACGGGTGCTGAGTTGGGGGCCGGGGTGGCAGGCGCCTTCACCGGCGGCGCGGCCGCAGGTGGATTGGCGGATGCGACCAGCGGAGGGGGACTCGGCTTGACCGGGGGCGATGCTGATGACGAAGGGGCGGGCGCCGCCGTCGATACCGCAGCAGTAGGCGCAGGAGCAGGGTGCGATGCGCTTGCCGAGGCGGGAGAGGCCGACATGGCGCCCGGACTCGGCGCAGCCCCCGGTTTTTTCGAGGGAGCTCCGTTGACCGAGATCAGCTCCTTGATGAGAGCCAGTTTCGACTGGGCCGCCGTGTTGGTCGAGTCCAGCTGCAGTGCCTTGTCATAGGCCTGACTGGCCAGTTTGGCATACACGTCACCCAGATTCTCGTGCGCGGTCGCATAGCTTGGATGCGTGCGGATCGCCATCTCGAGCGAGGCGCGCGCCTTCTCGTACTCTCCCTGGGAAGCATAGAGCACAGCGAGATTGTTGTACGGTTCGGGCAGCTCCGGGTAGTCTTCCGTCAGCCGCTGGAACACCCCGATGGCGTCCGCAGTCTTGCCCTGCTCGGTCAGGATCAGCCCCTTGAAGAATCGCATCTGCGCATCGCGCGGCTTTTGGGCGAGCGCCGCATCGACGCGCTGCATCGCCTGATCCAACTGATTAGATTGGATGAGTTTGCTGACTTCCTGTCCCTCGTCCGCGTGCGCGGTACACGGAGAACCCAGGGAGAAAATACATGCGAGTGCTCCAGCGAGCGCGGCACGGTGAAACGGGGACGACGCCATGTTTTTCCCAGAAAGAACCAACTCGTGGTCACGCGACGCGGGGACCACCTCGCACGCAACCGATACCCCTACATACGGCAGTGTTATACTTTAACCCGCAAAAAACGAACCGATTTTAGCAAACCCTGGGCGATTGACGGGCAGGATTTGCAACTAATGCTGCCAACGATGCCAGCGACCCATCTGATTCGAGTACCTTCCGTCTTGTTGGGAAGTCCAACCTTTTGTTGCCGTGTAGGATCGCGGTGCCGCATCAGGCGCTGATCGAACGCTCGCACCGGGGCCCGTTCCCGGCACTACAACAACGGCCCCCTCTAGGCCGACGCAACGCAAGACGCTTTCACGACCATGCTGAAGATCTATAACACGCTTGCCCGAGAGAAGCAGGAATTCAAACCAAGGGAAGCCGGCAAGGTCCGCATGTACGTCTGCGGGATGACAATTTACGACTACTGTCACGTCGGCCACGGCCGGATGCTCATCGCATTTGACATCATCCAGCGCTGGCTGCGCTGCAGCGGCTATGACGTTACTTACGTGCGCAACATCACCGATATCGACGACAAAATCATCAAGCGCGCGGCCGAGCGGGGCGTGGGGATCGGCAGCCTGACGAGCGAGTTCATCGGCTACATGGAAGAGGACATCGGCGCCCTTGGAATTCAAAAGCCCGACATCGAGCCGCGGGCGACCCAGTTCGTGCCCCAGATGCTTGATCTGATCGGAAGGCTCAAACAGAAGAACCTGGCCTATGCGAGCCCCGATGGGGACGTGAATTTCTCGGTACGTGACTTTCCCGGTTATGGAAAATTATCCGGAAAGTCCCTCGAGCAGTTGCGAGCCGGCGAACGCGTCGCCGTCAGTTCAGGCAAGCGGGACCCCCTGGATTTCGTCATGTGGAAGCACGCCAAACCGGACGAGCCCGCAGAAGCGCGCTGGGATTCGGCTTGGGGGCCGGGCCGTCCCGGATGGCATATCGAGTGCTCGGCGATGGCCTTGAGTTTACTCGGAGAGCAATTCGACATTCATGGGGGCGGAGCCGATCTCCAGTTTCCCCATCACGAAAACGAGATCGCCCAAAGCGAGGGGGCGACCGGCAGACCTTTTGCAAACTACTGGCTGCACAACGGCTTTCTAAACGTCGACAACGAGAAGATGTCGAAGTCCCTCGGCAACTTCTTTACGATTCGCGCGGTGCTCAAACACTACGATGCCGAGGTCATTCGTTTCTTCTTGCTAAGAACCCAGTACCGCAGTCCGTTTAACTACTCGGACCAACATATCGACGATGCTCGCAGCGCGCTCACCCGGCTCTACGTGGCATTGCGCGACGTCGCCCTCGACACTCAGGAACTCGATTGGAACGAAGCTCATGCGGTCCGCTTTCGGGATGCGATGAACGACGACTTCAACACACCCGTGGCGCTCGCCGCGCTCTTCGATCTCGCCAACGAGGTCAACAAGACGAAGGCGCCTGACCTTGCGCGCCAGTTGCGCAAACTGGGTGGCGTGCTAGGGCTTTTGCAGCGTGATTCTCTTGAGTTCTTGCAAAAGTCGCCCGACACGGGCGGCTTGACCGATGCCGTCATTGAAGCCCGCATCGCCGAGCGCCAGGAAGCAAAAAAGACCAGGGATTTCCCCAGGGCCGACGCGATCCGGGCGCAATTGCTCGAAGCCGGCATCGTTCTTGAAGACTCGGCCCAAGGGACGGTATGGCGCCGACGCTAGGTTCCCCCCGCGAGGCCCGCTCGGCGATGCCGCTCGTCAACGCCTGTCCCATGTACTGGGAAGAAGCACGCGCGGACCTGGTCAAACGGGACCGCATTTTGCGCCGCGTCATTCCAAAGCACCCCGACGCCTTCCTGGTCAGCCGGGGTGAGCCGTTTCTGACTCTGGCGCGTTCCATCACTGGGCAGCAGATCTCGGTGCGCGCAGCCGATGCGGTCTGGACGCGCGTGTGCAGTGCAGTGCCCCGCCTGTCGCCTGGCAGCGTGATCCGGGTGGGCCACGCCGGACTGACGTCGTGTGGGCTGTCCAAGCGCAAATGCGAGTACATCCTCGATCTTGCCCAGGCGTTCAAGAATCGCCAGGTCCGCCCGGACCGCTGGGAAAGGATGGACGACGAGGAAGTGATTGCAGAACTGACCCAGATCCGCGGCATTGGCCGCTGGACGGCGGAAATGTTCCTGATCTTCAACCTACTGCGTCCGAACGTGCTTCCCTTGGACGATCTCGGACTGATCAAGGCCATCAGCGTCCATTATTTCAGCGGGGAGCCTGTTTCACGCAGTGAGGCGCGCGAAGTAGCTGATAATTGGGAACCGTGGCGCACCGTAGCCACCTGGTATCTGTGGCGCAGCCTTGATCCGATCTCGGTCGAATACTAAGCACGCCGAAAGGAGAGGCTCGTGAAAACAAAGTTTCTCGAATTTGAGCAACCCATCGCCGAGCTCGAAGCCAAGATCGAGGAATTGCGGTTTGTCCAAGATGATTCTGCGGTCGACATCTCCGAAGAAATCGATCGGCTCCAGAAAAAATCGGATCAGCTCACCAAAGACATCTTCGCCAAGCTCACGCCCTGGCAAATTGCGCTAGTCGCGCGCCACGAGCAAAGGCCCTACACCCTCGATTACGTCCGGGAAATCTTCAGTGACTTCCACGAACTCCACGGAGACCGGTCGTTTGCTGACGACCCGTCCATCGTGGGTGGCCTTGCCCGCTTCAACGGACAGTCCTGCATGATCATTGGCCACCAGAAAGGACGCGACACGAAAGAGCGCGCGCTGCGCAACTTCGGGATGCCCAAGCCGGAGGGCTATCGCAAGGCCATGCGCCTCATGAAGCTCGCCGAAAAATTCTCGATTCCGCTATTCACTTTCGTCGACACCCCCGGCGCCTATCCAGGCATCGACGCTGAGGAGCGCGGACAGTCGGAAGCCATCGGACACAATCTGTACACGATGTCCGCGTTGAAGGTCCCGATCATCTGCACCATCATCGGTGAAGGCGGATCCGGAGGTGCGCTCGCCATTGGGATGGGCGACCAGATGATCATGCTCCAATACGCGACCTATTCGGTGATCTCCCCGGAGGGCTGCGCGTCGATCCTTTGGAAAAGCGCGGATCGCGCGCCCGAGGCTGCGGAGACGATGGGAATCACAGCGCACCGACTCAAGGCGCTCGGACTCATCGACAAGATCGTTGCCGAACCGCTTGGCGGTGCGCATCGACACCCTCAGCAGATGGCCCAGATGCTCAAACGTGCGCTTGCCGACGCCTTGCGCCAGTTCCAGGGCATGAAAGCCAATGAGCTCCTGGCCCAGCGCCATGAACGGCTCATGAGCTATGGCAAGTTCCAGGAAACCACCCCAGAGTCCTGACCGCTTTCAGGCCGCGCTTGAGCGCGCGATCTGCGAGGGCCTGGAGCCCTTGCGGCGAGCTCGCATCAATACCATCGCAGTCGCCTTTAGCGGCGGTGCCGATTCGACCTTACTCCTTCACACCAGTGCCGCCTTCGCGCGTAGCTGTGGCATTCGCCCGGTCGCCTTGCACGTTCATCACGGCTTAAGTCCAAACGCGGACTTGTGGGAACAAGCTTGCCGAAAGACCAGTGCAGACCTGGAGATCGAATTCCACGTCCGCCGCGTCTCGATCGAGCGCCTGGGCGGAGAATCTCTCGAGGCCAAGGCGCGCGAGGCACGCTACGGGGCACTGGCGGCGTTGTGCGAGCAGTTTCAGATTCCGATCGTATTGACCGCCCACCATGCCGACGATCAGGCTGAAACACTGCTTCTGAATATGGGACGCGGTGCCAGCATCGCCGGTCTGCGCGGCATCGCGCCGGTGCGCGAACTGGGATGCGCGTTTGTCCTGCGCCCCTTTCTCTCTTTTTCCGCGCTGGAGATTCGCGATGCTCTCCGGGAGCGCGGTATTTCCTGGATCGAGGACGAGTCGAATGCGAGCCGGCAATGGCGACGCAACGAGGTACGTCAGAGCTTGCTTCCCGCATTGAAGGAAGTGTTCCCCAACGCACTGTCAAGCCTAAATCACCTCTCAAGCTTGGCCGCGCAGGCGCAGGTTTTATTGGACGAGCGCGGCAGCGAGGATCTGAAGTCCATGGGCGCGACCGCCGAAGGATTCGACATCGCCGCTTTTCGGATCCTCTCGCGCGAGCGCGCTGCGAACGCATTGGCGACCTGGTTTCGGGTCTTTCGCGGTCATCCTCCTTCCTCCGGGATCATCTACGAGATCCTAGGTCAACTATTTGAGGCCAATGCCGGGCCGCGCACGGAACTGGTCATCGAAGGACTGCGCTTTTGCGCCGAGGGGGGCCGCTTCACGTGCATGGGCAAAGTCGGGTCGCTCTCTACCTGGACTCCTCTGCCCTCCCCCTGCCCCATCCAGTGGAGCGGGGAGGCTTCGATCGAGGTACCGCAATGGGAAGGTCGGCTCGTGTTTGAACCCAATGCCGCTTTTGGCCTCTCCGTGGATTGGCTGCGATCAGCGCACTTGACCTTGCGGGCCCGTACCGGCGGGGAACGCCTGCGCATCCTGTCCCAGCGTCCCAGTCGCAGTCTGAAGAATCTCTACCAAGAGCGGGGCATTCCAGTTAGGCACAGGCAAAAGCTGCCACTGCTCTACGACGGTGAAACGCTGATCTGGGCGGCAGGGCTCGGACTCGACGTCCGGGTACAGACCCCGGGTCCGACGGCGCTGGTGGGTCTGTCGTGGGAGTCCTACACCCGTGCCTGAAAATTCCATCCCGAATCGAAGAGCCAGTTGCCTGTCTCATCGGCTCGCGTGGAGACCACTCTTTGCGCCCGCCCTACTCTGCTTGTGTTTTCATTGCGCATCCGATAGATTTCCACGCTTTGTCCAGATTACTGAATCGCAAGCGCAATGGCTCTGATCGTTCACAAATATGGCGGCACTTCGATGGGTTCACCCGAGCGCATCAAGAACGTCGCGCGTCGCGTTGCGAAATGGCATTCCGCGGGCCACCAGATCATCGTCGTTCCCTCGGCCATGTCGGGAGAGACCAATCGTCTGCTCGCTCTCGCCAAGGAGGTCAGCGCGAAACCGGACGCCCGCGAACTTGACATGATCGCAGCAACCGGCGAGCAGGTCAGCGTTGGGCTGCTTGCCATCGCGCTCAAGGACATGGGGCTTCAGGCGCGCAGCTATGCGGGATGGCAGGTCCCTATCCGAACGGATAACGCCTTTACCAAGGCGCGCATCGAAGGCATCGATGCCACGAAAGTCATGGCAGACGTGCGAGCAGGCGCGGTCGTGATCATCACCGGATTCCAGGGTGTCGATCAAGACAATAACGTCACGACACTGGGACGCGGTGGCTCCGACACCTCAGCAGTAGCGGTCGCCGCCGCCCTGAAGGCGAAGGAATGTCTCATTTATACGGATGTTGACGGCGTCTACACCACGGATCCGCGGATCGTTCCCGAGGCGCGACGGCTGCGCGTGATCTCGTTTGAGGAAATGATGGAATTGGCGAGCCTGGGGTCCAAGGTGTTGCAGATCCGATCGGTCGAATTCGCCGGGAAATACCAGGTCCCAACCCGGGTTCTCTCGAGCCTGACGGATCCAATGATGCCCATCGAAGAGGAGTTGAAATCCGGAACCCTCATCACATTCGAGGAAGATGAAAATATGGAGCAAGCCGTCATCACTGGAATTGCTTTCAATCGCGACGAGGCAAAGATCACGATCCTCCAGGTACCGGATAGACCGGGAGTCGCGTTTCAGATCCTGGGTCCGGTGGCGGAAGCCAACATCGACGTCGACATGATCATTCAGAATCAGAGCGTGAACGGAACGACGGACTTCTCGTTCACCGTGCACCGAAATGAACTAGCCAAAACGCTCGAAGTTCTGGAGTCCAAAGTCAAAGACCAGATCGGGGCCCGCGATATCAAGGGTGACCCCAAGGTGGCCAAAGTGTCCGCTGTCGGCATCGGAATGCGCTCACACGTGGGAATCGCGGCCCAGATGTTCCAGACCCTCTACAACGAGCGCATCAATATCCAGATGATCTCAACTTCGGAGATCAAGATCTCGGTCATTATCGATGACAAGTATATGGAACTCGCGGTTCGCGCACTGCACCGCGCCTTTGGCCTCGACATGCCCGAGGGCGAGAGCGCGAGATGATTCTCAGTAAGCGTTCACCGCACCGCTTAGACTGCACCGCTTAGACCGCACCGCTTAGATTGACCGAGGCAGGTGTAACCGGTACACTCGTGGGTCCGGTCTGCGGGCGAATCTCCGTCGCCGACGAGTGGAGACGTGGCCGAGAGGTCGAAGGCACTCCCCTGCTAAGGGAGCATACGGGCAAAACCTGTATCAAGGGTTCGAATCCCTTCGTCTCCGCCAACATAGAGCGCATTTTTAATTCTCTTCAAATGGCTGAACCTTCGTCCGTTACTTCATGCGCCGCAACTCGACAGAGATAGCTGCGCCAGTCCCGAACTAAGTCTTGTCCCGATTTGTGACCATCCATAGGGTCAGGTCCCAGGCGCCATAGACGCCGGATATCAACAGGAGCGTACTTGCGCCCGCGATGGCGTAGGGGGCGAAGGTCTTTTCGCCAAGCAATCCGGCGGCGCCGCAGATGAGACTAGCGTCAGCGACCACTGGAAATGCGTTATGGGCGATCCAGTCGACCCCGTGGAGCGCTATGAATTCGAGCTTGCCTTGGAGACGGATCACGTTGATGTGATAGGCAAGGCCCGCCAGCCCTCCCAAGGCCAGCAAAAGACCCATTGGCCATTCGGATGGCCAAGGCACCAGAACAACCAAGCCCTGAAGCAGTACTCCACTGAAGCACGTCAGCGTCGGCGTCAAGAAAGCACGAATGCCGGCAACCGATTCGGGTTTCGACAAACTCGTCCCCACCGTGACGACGACGAACAGCAATCCTATAAGCTGCGCTCCCGCCGCTGCGGTAGTGAGGAAAAAGTTGGTCCAGTTGTGGAGCATTGCGGCCTGGGAGACTGATCGGCGCCACACGCCCAGATCGGGACGCAACGCGCCAGGGCCATTTTGCTCCGCGGCGCACGCGCTGTCGACCATGGACCGCGGTAATTTGTTCGGTACCAATGACGGTCCGCTTGTGGCCCGGGTCCAGCCAATCGCCGACAGAGACTCCAATCTCGAGCATATTGAATCACACCGTCGACTCTCACCGGCTCAGGTGTTCCACACCTCGTCATCGTGGTCGTAGCCGGATCATTTCGCGTGGCTTCTGGTCAGCTCATAGTTTGCAATCGACGATTTCGGTACCGGATACTCGTCCCTGGGTTATCTGGCCAAGCTTCCGGTGCAGACCCTCAAGGTTGATCGCTCATTCATCATCACGATGCTCGACAATCCAGACACAATGACGCTGGTGCAAACGATCATTTCTTTGGCGCACTCGCTGAGGCTGAAGGTCGTCGCGGAGGGCGTCATTCGGAAGAACAGGCGAAGATTCTTCGACTGCTTCGCTGCGACGAGATGCAGGGCTACCTATTTAGCCGCCCAATCCCATTCGACCAGATGACAGCTCTATTGCAGAACGAAGCGGCCGCCTAAACAGCTGCGTCAAAGCGTCGGCGCACCTTAGGTCAAATGTCCGCTTCTGTTTAGGTTTGTCCGATACCGGACACCTGCGAGGATTGTAGCTGGACGAGTCCGGTGTTGGATAAACCTCAAGGGAGGAAACCGCGAGATGAACAGCTGCGGCTGGCTCTAGCCCGACTGGCGATGGGGGATAGTAAGAGGCGAGCGGACGTGTGAGATGACTGATCCGATGTCCTGTAAGGCGAACCGCTCGCCGGATAGCGGACGACACTGATCGAGCTGTGGATGCCCTGGTTTGACAAGGAGACGTCGCGTTGGGCTTTGGGACGAAGCGGCAAAGCGGCCCCGCATCGATCAGAGTCGTGGGTCGTGGTAGGCCAGGTTACTGATCGATGCCGGCTAGCTCTGTGGGCCGGCTTCTGGCTAGATTTTCGTTCCTTTGAACCCTTGGTGAGGTAGTGCGAATCGCCTCCCAGCAGGCTAGACATGGGTTCCGCCTGAATTTCTTCGCTCTAGGGCGGGATGCGACATTCCGGGCCCCTCCCGACGCTGCCCATCTGCCGCTACAAGCTCTCCATCTGGTGGGCCAGGCCGGCCACTCGTACTTGAATTTCGGCTGCTATCATTGTCTGCATGTCCTCAGAGCGCGAACAGATCGAAGCTACGATCAATGGGCTGGAGGCTCAACGGGGCCTGCTGGGCGACACAGTCGTAGAAGCGGCCCTCGTCCCATTACGTGCCAAGCTCGCGACGATCGCCCCGGTCGCGGCCGACATACCCACCGAGCAGGTTTTAAAGCAGGTCACGATTCTGTTTATCGACATCGTTGGATCCACCAATCTGAGTCAGTACCTCGATCCCGAGGAGCTTCACTCGGTCATGGATCCGGCATTGGCAGATTACCGGGATATCGTTGCCAGATACCAGGGCCGGGTTTTGAACTACATGGGCGACGGGCTGCTCGCGGTATTTGGTGCCGGCGGCGCACGGGAGGACGATGCCGAACGTGCCGTTTATGCCGGTCTAGCGCTCATCGAGCAGGGCCGAATTCAAGGCGAGGCGGTGCGCCAGCGCTTTGGACGCGAAGGTTTCAATGTTCGCGTCGGACTACATACGGGGCCGGTATTGTTGGGTGGTGGCGTTGATGCCGAGGGCAGCATTCGCGGCTTGGCCGTGAACGTCGCTGCCAGAATGGAACAGACTGCCAGTGCGGGCGGATTGCGCATTAGTCACGACACCTATCGGCACGTGCGCGGTATTTTCGAAGTCACTCCCCAAGCACCCATCGCAGTAAAGGGCGTTGAAGAACCGGTCCAGAGCTATCTGGTCGTTCGAGCGAAGCCCCGCTCGTTTCGTATCGGAACCCGTGGTATCGAGGGGGTAGAGACGCGCATGGTAGGGCGCGATGCCGAACTCGAGATCCTCCAAGACGCCTTCAGGAGCCTGTTTTCCGAGCGCAAGCTGGCGGCCGTGACGGTTGCGGGCGACGCCGGCGTCGGCAAGAGCCGGCTGCTCTACGAATTCGAGGCCTGGTCGGAGGCCCGACCTGAGAGCTTTTATGTCTTTCGGGGACGGGCCAGTCCGCACACCCAGGGGCAACCATTTGGCCTGCTTCGGGACATCATCGCGTGGCGCTTCCAGATCGCCGACGACGACACCATTGAGGCAGCCCGAGCCAAGCTCGAAGCCGGGATCATCCCGCTGTTTCTCGCCGATGAGGGCCCGGACGCCGCAGAAGGCCACGCCCACCTGTTGGGCTATGTGATCGGTATCGAGTATCGCGAGAGTCATCACATCAAGGGGATTCTCCGCGACCCGAAACAGATCCGGAACCGGGCGCTGCATGCTGTAGCGCAGATGTTCCGCCGGCTATCGGCCACAGACGGCTCTCCCGTGGTGCTGGAGCTGGAAGACCTTCAATGGGCCGACAACGAGAGTCTGGACTTCCTGAACTACCTCGCCGAGGTTAACCGGGACGTTGCCATGCTGATCGTCTCGTCTGCCCGTCCGACACTGTTCGAGAGAAGAGCCGACTGGACCAGTGTCGAGGGAATCCACCAGCGCATTGACCTGTTCCATCTCGAGAAGGGATCTAGCCGGCTGCTCGCCAACGAGCTTCTCAAGAAACTGCCGGAGATCCCGGTCAGGCTGCGCGAACTGCTTATCGGCGGATCGGAGGGCAATCCCTTCTATATGGAAGAGCTGGTCAAGATGCTGATTGACCAGGGGGCGATCCAGACGGGCCAGGAGCAGTGGGTTCTGCGTTCGGCCAGATTGCTCACCCTCCAAGTGCCGCCAACACTCACCGGGGTGCTGCAAGCGCGATTGGACAGTCTGCCGCCGGCAGAACGCCAGACGCTGCAGGAGGCGAGTGTGATCGGGGCGATCTTCTGGGACCGGGCGCTGGTCGCGCTGGATGGGCGCGCGACCGAGACCTTACCGGCTCTCGTTCAGCGCGAGTTGACCCTGCCACGAGGCGACCCCGCAACCGATGGCCTGCGGGAGTACGCGTTCAAGCACCCGATCCTGCACCAGGTGACCTACAACACGGTGTTGAAGCGCACGAGGAAGGAGTTGCACGCCAAGCTCGCGCACTGGCTCTCGAACCTGACCGGACTTCGTGCCCACGACTTTCTCGGCACCACTGCCGAGCACTATGAAGAAGCGGGCGATAGCCCCAATGCTGCCGAGTATCACGCCCGCGCCGCAGAGCATGCGAAGACGCGCTTGGCGCACGACGCGGTCCAAAAGCATGTGAAGCGCGCACTGGAGCTGATCGGGGCTCCAGCCTCGGCTTCCGGCAGTCGTCACGACGGTACCGAGCCGGGCATGGCGAATGTCAGCGCCCATCTGGACCTGCGCTGGCGGCTCCTGAAGGTGCGTGAGGAGACGCTCTGGTTGCAGGGGAGGCGTCCCGAGCAGCGGGCCGACCTCGATGCGATGGATCAACTGGCTGATGCGCTTGACGATGACCGGCGGCGTGCGCATGTGGCGTTGCGGCGCAGTTACTTGGCGCTCCGCACGGGAGACCGGGCGACACAGGAAGCTGCCGCCCGGCGGGGTGCGCTGCTCGCCGAAAGGTCCGGTGATGACGAATTGCGGCTGAGGTGCGTGCGCGCAGTCACATCAGCCGTCGTCTTTCGGGGCGACTGGCGGGAGGGTGAGAGGATTGCGCAGGAAGCACTGGCGCAGGCGCGTGCGCTGGGATTGCGCAAGGTTGAATCGAACTGCCTCAATGACCTCGTTGTCATTGCCGCGAATAGTCTCGGTGATAGCGTGGCCGCGCTGGAGCCCGCAGAACAGTGCCTCGCGATCAATCGTGAGTTAGGCGACAAGGCTAATGAGGCAATCGCCTTGGGCAACCTCGGCAGTCTTTGGCTAGATCTGGGCGATTTCGCGCAGGCTGGGCGCTACCTGGAGGAGAGTCTGCGGTTGGTGCGCTCCAATGGGGACCGGGCGATCGAAGCAGTCACGCTCAGGAAACTCTGCAGTCTGGCTCTCTGGCAGGGAGAGGATGCGAGGGCACTCACACTGGCTCGTTCGGCCAAGGGCATTGCCGCGGCGGTGGAGGCTCGAGAGATTGAAGCCAGGTCCCTGTTGGGCCTCGGCAGCGCAGAGCTGGCTCTCGGCCGGCTTCACGAGGCCAAGGAGGCGTTCGAGCAGGCCCGCGAGATGGCGCTCGCCACCGAGCTTGGCATTCGCCACGAGGCGATTGCCGGACTCGCCCGGGTGGCGATGGCGCGAAATGATCTGGCCGCAGGATTGCAGGAAGTGGAACAGCTGATTGCGCATCTGGACTCGGATGGGACGTTTGAAGGAATAGAGCACCCAAGTCTGCTTGAGCTGACCTGCTATCAGGTATTGGAGCGAGCCGGTGACAAGCGTGCCAATGAATGGCTCGAACGCTCACACTCCCACCTGCATGCCTTCGCCGTCAAAATTAGCGATGTGAAGATCAGGAACGGTTTTCTGAACAACATCCCCGAACATCGTGAGATTGTTGCGCTGTGGTCCGTGAATCACGGCTAAGACATCTCCGTGAAGAATTTGCCGCACGATTTAACACTGCATGGTTGCGGTGACGCGGACGACCCGTAACTTCCCCGGATATCCGGATATCGATGGATCCGACCAACCTCGTATCGGATCGGATGGGCCGCCGGATGTAATGATGCGGCGCGCCGGCTCTTCGTTAAAGTTGTCGTTCGATCCAAACATTACTCTGGACCCGGATTGAAAACTGAGGTGAAGTGCACCGGGAACGCCAAACTGACCCCTATGTTAATCGCGAACAGTTACCACGGGGCGCGCGGTCGGCTGAGCCGGGACAAGCCTCGCTTGGGAGTTCGCTGTTTAGGACGCTGCCTCAATCGTCGGGGCAGCCTTGGTCGAAGTCGCCCTATGCTTCCATGCTTGTTGTCGTGTGCTCAGGAAGCGCCAAGGCTGAGCGTCGGACACGCAATGTCCCAACTTTAACTGTACCGAGTCAGTGCGGGCTTAGATACCGACTGGACCATTATCAGGACGCATTCGGGCTGCTATCATCGGCCGCATGTCCTCGGAGCGCGAACAGATCGAAGCAACGATCAAGGGGCTGGAGGCTCAACGGCAGCTCCTGGGCGATTCTCTGGTTGAGGCGGCGCTTGTCCCGTTACGGTCCAAGCTCGCGACGATGGCCCCGGCCAATGTCCCCACCGAGCAGACTTTAAAGCAGATCACAATTCTGTTCATCGACATCGTTGGATCTACGAATCTGAGTCAGTACCTGGATCCCGAGGAGCTTCACTCGGTCATGGATCCTGCATTGGCGGGTTACCGGGATATCGTCGCCCAGTACGGAGGGCGGGTCCTGAATTATATGGGCGACGGGCTGCTCGCGGCATTTGGCGCCGATGGCGCACGAGAGGATGATGCCGAGCGTGCAGTGCGTGCTGGGCTTGCGCTCGTGGAGAAGGGTCGAATCCAGGGCGAATCCGTGCACCGGCGATTTGGGCGCGAAGGTTTCAATGTTCGGGTCGGCCTGCACACCGGGCCAGTGCTCCTTGGTGGCGGAGTCGACGCCGAAGGCAGTATTCGTGGCTTGGCCGTGAACGTGGCTGCCAGGATGGAGCAGACGGCGAACTCGGGCGGGTTGCGCATCAGTCACGATACCTATGCCCAAGTAGGCGGCCTGTTCGAGGTCGAAGCGCAGACACCGCTGCTTGTAAAGGGAGTAGACGAGCCGATACGGAGCTACCTGGTGACTGGTGCCAGGCCGCGCTCGTTCGGTATCCGCACGCGCGGCATCGAGGGCGTTCTCACGCGCATGGTAGGCCGTGATTCCGAGCTCGAATCCCTTAAGCAGGCATTCGAGCGTCTGTTCACCGACAGAAAGCTAGCCTCCGTGATGGTGGTTGCCGAAGCAGGTCTAGGTAAGAGCCGATTGCTCTATGAATTCGAGTCCTGGACCGAGACGCGCCCCGAAACTTTTTGTGTTTTCCGTGGCCGTGCCACCCCGCACACGCAAGGTCAGCCCTTTGGACTGTTGCGCGATATCCTCGCATGGCGCTTCCAGATTGCCGACGATGACAGCATCGAAGTGGCCAGGGCCAAGCTCGAAGCCGGCGTTGTTCCGCTCTTTTTGCGCGACGACGGGCCAGATCTCGCCGAGGGCCATGCCCATCTATTGGGTCATCTGATCGGCATCGAGTATCGGGAGAGTCGGCACATCAAGGGTATTCTCACGGACCCTCGGCAGATACGCAACCGCGCCTTGCATGCCGCTGCCCAGATGTTTCGCCGAGTTTCGAGCAGCGTTTCTTCTCCCGTGGTGCTGCTATTGGACGACCTGCATTGGGCCGACAACGAGAGTCTCGATTTCCTGAACTATCTCGCTGAAGTCAACTGCGATATGGCTATGTTGACCCTGTCTTTTAGTCGGCCGACGTTGTTCGAGCGGAGGACCGACTTGCCAAGCACCAAGAGCACCCATCAGCGTATCGACCTCGCGCGATTGGATAATACCGGCAGCCGGATGCTAGCCAACGAGCTCTTGAAGAAGCTGCCGGAAGTCCCGGCGGCGCTGCGAGAGTTGGTGATCGGCGGCGCGGAGGGGAACCCGTTCTATATGGAAGAGCTGGTCAAGATGCTCATCGACCAGGGCGCCATCGAGAACGGTCTGGAGAGCTGGGCGCTCAATCTGGACAAACTGCGCTCTGCGAGCATACCGGCAACGCTAACCGGAGTTCTGCAAGCCAGACTAGACGGATTGCCGGCCATGGAGCGTGAGGTGCTGCAGGAAGCCAGCGTGATCGGCCAGGAATTCTGGGACCAGGCGCTCTTCGCACTCGACGAGCGGGCCGGTCGAACGTTGCCCGCGCTCGTGCAACGCGACCTCGTGCTCCCCCGGGCTGGCGACCCCAGGGACGGCCTGCGTGAATACTCCTTTAAGCACCAGATCCTGCACCAGGTGACCTACAACACGGTTCTGAAGCGCACGAGGCGAGAACTGCATGGCAAGCTCGCCCACTGGCTATCCAAACTAAGCGGACTGCGTGCTAACGACTTCTTGGGCGCCACGGCCGATCATTATGAGCTCGCAGGAGACAATGCCAATGCCGCCGAGTACCACGCAAGAGCAGCCGAGTATGCCAACACCCGATTCGCTCACGACATTCTCCTAACTCATGTGGAACGCGCGCTGGCCCTACTGGAGCAGGAGAGGCCGACAATCGAATCCGATCCAGCCATCCCACTCGCCTCTGAGCGTAACAAACTCACGCTGCGGTGGCGCCTGTATAAGGTGCGCGAGGGCGCGCTTAACTTGCAGGGGCGACGCACCGAGCAGCGTGCCGACATCGAGATGCTCGAGCAACTGGCTAACGAGATGGATGATGACTACTTGCGCGCTTATTCGAATCTCCTGCGTAGCGGTATGGCCATGCGCACCGCCGACTGGGCCATTCAAGAGAGCGCTGCACGACGTGGCGCAGAGCTCGCCGAACAGTCTGGGATGGGCGAAGTGCGCTTGCAGTGCCTGCGGCTGGTAGCATTGGCCTTGCACTCCCAACGCGACTGGCGTGCCGCGCAGGCGCTCGCTGAGGACGCCTTGACTCAGGCACGCCAGTTGGGGTTGCGCTCTTTGGAAATTGATTGCCTAACGGCGCTTGCCACCATTTTCGGGTCCGCTCAAGGAGACTGGATAGGCGCGCTAGAGTTTGACCAACAGGCTTTGACCATCTCTCGGGAGATCGCCAATCGACGCGCAGAGGCGGTCGCGACTACAAACATAGGCGCCGGCTGGATGAACCTGGGCGGACTGGTGGAGAGTCAGCGCTATCTCGAGGAGGGCTCGACGTTGGCGCAGGCCAATGGCGACCGGACGATGCAATGCTTCACACTGTTTAATCTATCGAGACTCGCGGTCTGGCAAGGTGACGATACCCGCGCACTGTCGCTTGCGCATGCGGCATTGAACATTGCCGTGGCAGTCGAGGCGCGGAATTTTGAAGTGAGTGCGCTGGTATGCTTGGGGGACGCAGAGTTGTCTTTGGGACGGCATGCGGCCGCGGCCGCGGCATTCGAGCGGGCGCGAGAAGGGGCTCAACTCATCAACCATCTTTCGCAAAATGAAGCCACGGCGGGTTTGGCCCGGGTAGCGCTCTCATTAGGGAACGTCGGTGACGCCCTGCGACACGTGGAAAGCCTGCTGGTGAATCTGGAACGTGGTGATGCGCTCGAGGTCGTTCATGAGACGCTACTGGAACTGACTTGTTACAAAACCTTGGTCCGCGCGGGCGACGCGCGCGCGGTAAACTGGTTGGAACGGGCCCACGCGCATGTGCAAGGCGCCGCGGTAAGGATCCGTGACGCGACCCTGCGCCAGGGCTTCATAGCGAACATTCCGTATCATCGCGAGATCGTGGAGACATGGTCTAAAGCAATGACTACTAAAAAGTAGGCCTCCCCGCACAGGGCGGGCAGCCCGCCTCTCCTCTTCGGTCCTGCGCTGGACCAGTGGCCGCTGTAGAGTCATGGCGATCGATCTGTGCGCGCATTCTGAATCCAGGCGCGGGCAGGCCATCAGCCAGATGATAGTGCGCGCGAAGTTTGGTCTACGAGTTGATATCCGCGAACGCGCTCGAAAAGACCGGGCCTAGTGGCCCAGAGGTCTCGCCGCCCCTCGAAACCGCGTATCCTGATCAGGATCCCTCGCCGGAGAGATGCGTTTGCGGCATCTCCGAGTATGACGGTGACGGCGTCTTGCGTTCGATCTGGGCGCTCAAGCGCATGATGACGATGCTGCGATCCTCGGAGGTCGGCTCGTAAGGCTCGCGGCCGGCCACGACGATCCGCTCGAGCAAGCGTCCCATCATGTGCCCGCATTCGGAGCGTCGGTCATCTCTTCGCTATCCCCGTGGCTGTCCGCACCCTGATTGTGGGTATGGCGCTGCAGGGTGACGCTATCGCTAGTACCAAAGTCGGCGATAACTCCGCCCGTGACCGTGAGCAGTGGCGTCGTCATCGCGATCGAACCCTACTGCATGGCGATAACGTTGCCGTTCAGGTCCTCGAGAGTGATTCCGGCCGAGTTTAACTGGACGTACTGGTTCGGAGTGCCGTTCAGTAGACCGCCCAGGTACATTCCGTCTGCAACGCTGACGCGGCGCCTGGAGCCAAACGTAGCGGCCCCTTTACCGCTTTTCGCTTGGCTGCTTGGGCACAATGTTGTCCAGCAGACAGACAAGGCCATCTGCGCATGATTGAATGCTTCTTGAAAAAATTCCGCCGAGCGTTCTGCATTCGCAGGAATTGAGTGCGTGGTCGTCCAGCCACGCCCTGGGCCCCTCTAGAAAACCGGTCGAAGGTTCACCAGGCAATCGAGGTAGGTCGTTCAAACAAGGCGCACTGTGACAGCGCAGATAGGGCCTTTTGCGCCCGCTTTTGCTTACCGGAGATCCCCATGAAAACCGCCATCGCCCTAGTCGTTTCCACACTGTATGTGAGCGGTGCCTATGCGCAATCGCATACGCTCGTCGCAGCGACCCCGCCGAGCCGGACGCAAATGACGTCCGCCTCGGAAGTCAATGCCAAGATCGAGATGCATGTCAAGGATCTGCACGCCAGGCTCAATATCACCCCTGCCGAGGAGGCCCTATGGGCGACCGTCGCTCAAGCCATGAGGGAGTCGGCCGATGACGTGGAGGTGGCCATCAAAGCGCGCGAGGCCGGCGCCCAATCGGCAACGGCAATCGCCGACCTCAGTGCCTACGGTGCCATCGCACAAGCCCATGCCGACGGTGTCAAGCGCATGTCGACCGCCTTCGGCCCGCTCTATGCTGCCATGTCCGACGACCAGAAAAAGATTGCGGACGATGTTTTTGCCCAGCGCGACCGTCATGAGAAGAAGTCAGCCGCCGTCGCAAAATGAGTCAGAACAACGGCCAAGGCTCAATTTCGAGACTGCCCCCTAAGGATCCGATCATGAAGCTTGCAATCGTCTCTCTCACATTCGGTACGCTCCTACTCGGGGCCACGCCGACACTCGCGGCGCACGTTAGTGTCAGTATCGGTGTTCCGTTCCTTGCCGTCGCCCCGCCGCCCGTGGTCTACCAGCCAGAACCCGCCCCCTACTACGTAGCGCCCCCGGTGGTCTACGTGGGGGGTGATCAGTGGGGCGGCGACCACAATCGTGGGCATGATCACGATCGTGGACGCCAACCTCAGAGCCGTCGCGACGACGGCAAGCGCCGCTAATGAGGAATTGCTGAAGCGCTCGCAAATAGGGGGGCGGGAGAATTGTGCGATTGCCCCCAGGTCCGTCGGCGCGTCGTACAGCCAGCCTGGGACTTCCTACACCTGATAATTGCGCATTGCCAATGAAACGGGCGATTTCTGCCTTCGCACGCAGTCACGTGAGCGTTTGCGTCTGACCGGAGTTTCACCAAACCGCCCCTCTCTTGCGTCATGTCGATGCTCGTTGGCAGCTGAATGTCGAGAACCACGGGCCGTTGGGCATTTCGCTCGAGATATCCATGGCAAGGCTGTAGACGTTCCAGATGCCATTCAGCTGGGTGATCGACGTGAGTGCGGTCTGGACCTCCGCCTGACCGCCCGCAAGGAGTTCGGGCGCAAGTCGACCCTGACCCGACGTGGCAGGTCGAAAACCGACTGTCCGGCGCCAGACGTGACGCGCCGGTCGTTTGAGTTGGCGGCGGCAGCGGACGCTTAGACGGCCCCGACAGTGAGTTCGGTTTTTTTGACTACCGACTGAAACTGCTATCGCGCCATCGTTCAAGTCATCGCCGCAAAAATACCGTTGAGGATCGACAGCGCCCATCCGATCTCCTGACCCACAGACATAGCGGGCGACCCTTTACGCCGGCTGTCACCGCAAGACGGTGAACGACCGTTTCGGAGAAGTCGTTTTAATGTGCTCGGTCCTCGAGCTACTTCAGCTGACTTTTGGAACCGGTCAAGGGCGACACGATTTTATTCATGCGCGAGCGACCAGAAGTGGCCGCCAGTGTGAGTACGAGGCGGCGCCAGGAGCTGACTTTCGGCACGAAGGCCCTACCGGCCAACGTCAGATTGCGGCAACCCCCGGGGAAACTCGGTCTCGGCCCGGTGGCAGCCCGTCGAGTTTAGGGTGGGCCTGCGAGATCTGGTCAGGCCATCCAGCTGAGAGGCCCAGCGGGCTAGGTAGGCCGCGTCGCCATCACACGGAAATTCGTCGCCCACGAAATCTCGACGACGGATGCTCTTGTAAATGACTTGGTGCGCTTGATCCTTAATCGCATTCTTATAAGTGTCCCAGCGAGGAGCTGACTTCCGCGTCCGAGAAGATCATCCCCTAGCGCACTGCAACGCGGGTTGGTAAGCGTGGCGGCCGACTCTGCCAGCGCCGTCGCAAGCGGTCGAGACGCTCGGTTCAATGACCAAAGCGATGACGTCGCAATTAGTCCTAGCGGGAAAGTCCATACCATGCGTCGCTGAAAATCACCTCACTCTCGGAAAGAGCCACAGAATAGTCGCGAACGCCAGGAGGCTAGCGGCCGCGCTATCTAGATAGGCAACGAGCCCCCAGACACTTGGAGGCACGTCGCAGCCTTGCCGCTATTGTCCAGATGGCAACGAATTGCTGTACCCGTTCTTGCTCGTCCGTTCGCGCGAGGCAATCTTGGAGCGCTGCTCGGCCGGGACCGCCCCCAGCCCCACGCTTTGGGTTTCCGGCGGATTGAACATTGCGGCCTCCCCGCGCGGAATCTCATGAAGGCGCACCGCCACAAGAGTCTCGGCCTTCACTTCGGCGCGGGACAGGGTGCTCGGCTCGGAGGAAGCGGCTGCCAGTTGCGCCTCACCCCGCGGGAGAACGCCAGCCATCTCTGCTTTACGTGTCGCCTCCTTTACATCTGCGCGACTAAGTGAGGAACGCTCTGTCGGTGCTGGGCTGGGCCAATTCGCCTCTCCCCTCTGAATCTCACCGCTGCGCATGGCAGCAACAATAAAGGCGTGGCGCTCTTCTGGGGTCATGGCGGAGGCGGTTTCATTGGGCTCGACGATGGCCGGACCATTGATTCGGTATTGAGGATCAGCGGCGTAAGTCGCCACTGACGCAAGTAATATTCCTACGCCCAAGGCGCAAGAAGAGAGGCAAGTGTTCATGATTTGTCTACCTTTATGTATGTCATCGAGGGGTCGGATGCTGTCATGCCAGCCGGTCACTGCCCTTGTGGGGCTAACCGGAAATCACCACCTGGCTTACTGCAATACCCGGCCCGGTACCCACTTATTCCCGAGAAGGGCACGAGGTTTGATCAGGAAGAAAGAGAGCTCGCGCGGCTCCGGACACTCCGGACGGAACTCACGCTGAATCTTGGCGAACCAGAGTTCCATAACGCGCGCCAACAATCAGTGCGCCTCGTCGGATTTCGCCATCATGGCCCGTAGCTATGGTCCGGTGCCGTACGGGATCAAAGAACACGTGCAGATCGTCGAAGATGTGCTTCCGAATCCGGCCGAGCACGAACTAGTGTTCTGGAAGAACAGCAACAGAATCTTCCACCTCGGTCTATCCGATACCGGTCGAAAGCTTGATGGATATTTCACGACTTGACTCGGGAAAGCTCAAACTGAAGATAGAAGATCTTCGAGTTGAGAGCTTGTTCGAATCGCTCGGACGCGAATTCCGGCTAATTGCCCAAGCCAGGCACTTCCAAGTGTCCCATTCCCGAAGAATTATTCGCACCGACGGTGCGCTGTTCCGACGAATTCTGCAGAATTTCCTCTCCAACGCGATTCGATACACGCCAACTGGGGGACACATCTTACTTGGAGCCCGGACGGTGGGAGGCAGGTGTCGAATCGAGGTGTGGGACACGGGTTGTGGCATTGCCGCCAATAAGACCGAGGAGATATTCGAGGAGTTCCGGCGTCTTGAGACCGGGCAAACAGGGGTGACACGCGGGGTGGGCTTGGGCCTCGCGATCGTTAGAACCATAGCAAAGCTACTAACCCAAGAAGTGCGCGTGCGATCCTGGCCTGGCCAAGGGAGCGTGTTCTCCGTAGATGCCCTTCTCGGCAATGCCGAATTGTTGGTACCACCGCCCAATGTCGCCTCACTGGATCAACAACGACTGCATGGGAGGTCGGTTTGGTGCATCGATGACGATGTTCGTGTGAGAGAGGCGACGCGATCTGTATTGGAACGCTGGGGCTGTCGCGTGACCCTGTGCGAAAGTCGTGAGGAGTCTCTACGAGTCGCCGAAGGGGCCGTCGCTCCGGATTTGCTTATCCTCGACTATCGCCTCCCTGATGGGCTCGGACCTGATCTCATCCCCGATTTAAATAGAATCTGGGGAACAAATGTTCCCGTTGTGATTGTCTCCGGCGAGAACTCGACCCTTCTGAGCGAGACCCTTGGAGACTCTCCGTGGCCGGTCATGGCAAAACCGATCCGCCCGGATGAACTCCGCACGAGACTTTTGGAAATAGTGGCGCTCGCCAGCGAGGACACGATCTAAGTAGCTCCCGCGCCGTCTCGCTCGACATGCGATTCATTTACCAAAATCACGGCCTGCGTGCGCGTGTTGACTTGGAGCTTTCGCAAGATAGCCGTGACGTGAGCTCGCACCGTCCCCTCTGAGATGTTCAACTTCTCGGCAATCTGCTTATTCAGCACCCCCTCAACCAGGAAATTCAGTACCCGATACTGCTGCCTACTTAGGGAATCGAGATTGCCCCCAGCCCGTGAGCCAGACTCGCTGGATGATTCGACTTCTGGAAACCAGATACCACCCTCAGCCACCTGGCTCAGAGCGGTTGCGATCGTTGCGACCGAAGCCGACTTGGGGATGAATGCGGCCGCACCGAGAGCCCTTGCGCGCGCGATCGTCTCCTGGAACGCACCTCCTGAGATCATTGCGACCGGCACATCGGGGTATTCGCCACGAATATAGACTAGGGAGGAGAGCCCACAAACGTTGGGCAGCCTCAGGTCAAGAAGAACCATCCTGACATTCTTATGTTCAGAAAGTGGGTCACCAGTTCGCTACCGTCAGCGACTTCGATGATCTTCGCACCGCGCATCACCCGGCGTAGAGTGAGAACAAGTGCCGCTCGAAACATCGGATGGTCATCTGCGACGATAGTAGTGCTGGGCTCCACCGACACTCCTCTGCACACATCTAGGAAGCACAATCGAAAAATCATAGGACTGCCGCATCTGGAGCTCCCAGGGCAGCGCGCCACCAAGATTCTGCGCTCACAATCCCCTAATCTCCAACTCTGCCGTTGTTTGCACTCGAAAGAAGCGTTCGCGGCCCGTAGCTATGCCGACTAGCTTTCGTCTTTACGTAAAGTGGATCGATGCACCTCTAGCAGAATGTGCAGTCTCCCAATCCCGAACCTTTGTTTTCATCGGCCAACAGCCTCCCTGACCGATAACTTGGCGTTCATGAAATGGGACGCTTGCTTTACACTGGCCTGTGAATTTCCGATGATCATAGGTGGCCGAAATGGAGTTCATCAACCTTCCAGGAATCGGGGGATCCGGTCCCGAGCACTGGCAGACGCTATGGGAAGGCGCCGACCGAGCCTTCAATCGCTTTCACCCTTCGGACTGGGACAGGCCGGATCTGGATGACTGGCAGCGCGCCCTCGATGCGGCCGTCTGTGCGGCGGAAGGGCCTGTGACGCTCGTCGCCCACAGCCTGTCTTGCCTTCTAGTCGCGCATTGGGCGGTGCGTGCGGTTAGGCCAATCCGAGGGGCCTTTCTCGTCTGCGTTCCCGATCCGACGACGGCGATCTTTCCCTCGGAGGCGGCATCGTTCGGCCATCGCCCGACCGGTCCGCTGCCGTTTCCGACATTGATCGTCGCAAGCGCAGATGATCCGTACAGCTCCCTGAGCTATGCGCGAACGTGCGCATCACAATGGCGCGCAGGCCTGATTGAACTCGGACCGCTGGGTCATATCAACGCGGCCAGCCAGCTCGGGGATTGGTCACTCGGACGAATGCTCCTAGGCGCGTTCACGGCAGGCCTGGTGCGGCCCAGCTCGCCTGACACGCTCCTTGCTAGCGCCTGATGATCGGTCTGAAAGACGCCCATGCAGAGCTACGTTTTTGACGCATACGGAAGACTGTTCGACGTGACCAGTGCCCCCACAAGCCATTCGGCAGCGCTTGGCCCGCGCAGACCGACCATCGTCTATCGATGCCGAGCCAAGCAACTCGGGTATGCGTGGGTCCGCGCAGCTGGACCGCAAGTCGTGATGATCGGCTTTCGCAACTCGATGCTCGCGGCAATGACAAGACAAACGCCTTCGGCGGGCGTCAGGCCTCTCTCATCGGCCATGCGGTCAAAGGAAGGCAGGGGCGTGGTGCCAGAAGCGCTCCCCTCGGACTCATACACGCGACACTACCCAGAGAAGGTCATCCCTCGAAATGCATGAACCGCTGGCCGAAATCGGGAAGCTTCCTCGTGTCCGCCTTGCACACCTTCCGACTCCTATGGAGCCGATGCCGCGACTGGCGGCAGTCCTTGGCCTCAGCTCACTTTGGGTAAAGCGGGATGATTGCACCGGATTTGGCCTCGGCGGCAACAAAGTCCGCAAACTGGAATTCGACCTAGCCGCCGCTGTAGCGGAAGGCGCCGACTGCGTGGTCTGCGGTGGAGTGGCGCAGTCGAATACAGCGCGCCAGGTCGCCGCAGCCTGCGCGAAGCTGGGGCTCGAATGCCACCTCGGAGTCATGTACGGGCGGCTAGCCCGGACCGAAGCAGGTTATGAGACTTCGGGAAATGTTCTGCTTTATCGTCTGTTCGGTGCGATCGTGCACCCCATTCCATGGGACGAAGATCGGAACCGGCGTCTCAGAGACATCTTCGATGAGTTGAAGTATGTCGGGCGACGCCCTTACCTCGTGCCCTACGGGGCTTCGGACGCGCTTGGCGCCCTGGGCTACGCGCTGGCGGCTCAAGAGATCGTCCGCGACTGCCCCGACGTGGCGTGGATCGTCCATGCCAGTGGCAGCGCAGGGACACAGGCTGGGCTGCTCGCCGGACTGACGGCCCTCGGGCATGCCGCTCGGGTCATCGGAGTGGACGTCGACGCTCAGCCGGATCGCGTGCATGCGGATGTTTGCCGAGTCGGGCGGGCCGCGGCGATTCTGCTCGGCATCGAAAGCCAATGGCAGGATCGGCGTGTAGAAATCGAAGCTCAATGGAGTGCAGGGGCCTACGGACTCGCCGATCAGACTACGGAGGAAGCGATCCGCCTCGCTGCCCGTACCGAAGGGCTGGCGCTTGATCCCATCTACACTGGCAAAGGCATGGCCGGACTGATCGGGTTGGCGCGCCAGGGCCGCTTCCGGACCAACGATGTCGTAGTCTGGATTCATACCGGCGGCGTGCCGGGCATGTTTGCTTATTCAGAAACCATGGCGCGACTTTCCGCGTCGAGTTAAGGCAAGCCCGAGTCGCGAAAGCGTTTAGCCGGACTTGGCGACTAAGCGAGAAATCAACATGTTCGGACACCCAACCGGGAATGGGACGCTTCTCACCACCCCCCTCTGTCAACTGTCCCCGCTGGGCTGAGCCAATTTCGTCATACAAGATGCGCTTGGAACTCCGACAAATCGGAACTCCCACGCTCGTTCGCCAGGCTTCCGAGCGTAAAACTTGGTCGGCAAAATAATGACCTGCTTGAGCTCCCCATCCGACCATGTTCGGACTGCCCTGTGTTTTGCCCGCGCTTCAAGACTAGACCGGCGGATACAAGCCCACACGTCCGATGGCTATGTTTGCGTCTTTTATACGCGCGCCAGAACATTTTGGGACGGGAAGTGACCGGGGGAAGAGTTCAATATCTTGTTGACTCGGACCTTGGGGCTGCCTTCATGCTGACTGTAGCTGGTCAATGACAAAAGAGGTGACTTATGAGTTCTTCCGCTCCCTTTTTGAACGCGTCAGGAGCAGCCAAACGCCTCGGCGTATCGATCAAAGCGCTGCGGCTGTATGAGCAGCAAGGTTTGGTAATCCCCTCCGAACCGCAGCGGGATACCGAATCTATGGCCCCGACGATATGGTTCGTGCTGCCGAGGTCGTGACCCTGCGCACGCTCGGTCTCAGTCTTGCCGAGGTTGCACGAGTGTTGTTAGAGGGTGACCCTCAAAGTTTAGGGGCAGCTTTAGCTGCACACGAAACCACACTGAATAACGGAATTCGTGGGCTTGTCCGCACGCTGGACAAGGTCCGAACTCTCCGATCCGATCTTGCGCGAGGTCAGATGCCGGCCGACGGAGAGCTGACACTCCTTGCTTGATCAGACGAAGATCGGCGTGGCATTTGAGCTTCCGTGGCCTTGGGGCGGTGAATGGTTCGAACTTCGCGATATCCGCCCATTGAATTACATCATCGGTTCGCCGGGCAGTGGGAAAACTAGGCTGGCCCGTTGTCTGGCAGAGACCTTGCCTGACGCGGCCTTCCTGAGTTTGGATCGACTGGAGGATGGGGGTGCGCGGCAACGGGCTTGCTGAACGCTGATGCGGCTCTCAAGTCACGCGTCGAGCAGGCCTTGGGATGGCTCATCGACGAGGGCGCAACAGAATCCAAAGGCCTGGTCGTGGATATGATCGAACAGGATCTCGAACAGTCCACACAGGAGGCCTTGATCACCCATCTTCGCCAGCGCGCAAAGACCGGGGGGCGGCCTCTCTCTTCCTGCTGACGCGCTCTTCGGCTATCCTGGATCTGGAGGCAATCGGGCCTGATGAGGCCATCATCCTTTGCCCGGCAAATCACAGTTCTCCCACTCGCGTAGCACCTTACCGCAGTGCGTCAGGGTACGAGGCGGTGGCCACGTGCCTGGCATCACCCGAGGTACGGGCACGGCTCGCACGTCCCCCCGAAACAGCGTAATTTCATCGTGGCGGAGGCAGCCGACTTCCGGCATATCACTTCTGTGAACACTCGGCGAGACTTCGACGCCCGACCGCTTACGCTACAGCGGTGTTAAGTCGCCG
>JBEKVI010000025.1:0-59987 GCA_049514215.1 Burkholderiaceae bacterium | reverse complement strand
CACGCCGATGCGAACTTCCTGCTGCGACCAGGCAGGCAGGGTGAACCAGGAAAGGGCGCAACACAATGCGATGCGGGTCAGAGACTGAAACGACATGATCGACTCCCCAGATGGAATTGCAACCGTAATGACGCGATCGCGGAATCAGCAATGACCCAGCGCCGCTAAGAGCGCTCAGCCGTAGGGCTTGGTTGCCGAGCTGGCCGCTTGCCTTTTGGGTCGCGCGCCAAATACCGCTTGAAGTGTACGAAACGTCAATCTAAAATGTCAACACTTTATCAATAAATTGCAAACGATTAGATTTCGCCCCACCCGTCGAGTGCGGCTTGCCGAGTTCCAGAGCCGCTTCACTTACCTCGCACTTCAACCGTTATTGACTCCGATGATGCCCACTCCCCCTGCTGGCCCCATTTCAAAATGGCAATTCTGGATCGACCGCGGGGGCACGTTCACCGACGTCGTCGGCAGGCGCCCTGACGGACAGATCGTGACACACAAGCTGCTCTCGGAGAACCCGGAGCAGTACCGCGATGCGGCCGTGGCCGGCATCCGGCACCTCCTGGGCCTGGCTCCTGGGGCGGACATCCCCACGGATGCGATCGAGGCGGTGAAGATGGGAACGACGGTTGCGACCAACGCGCTTCTCGAGCGAAAAGGCGAGCCTACCGGGCTGCTCATCACCCGGGGCTTTGGCGACGCCTTACGCATTGGCTACCAGAATCGTCCGGATCTGTTCGCAAGACGGATCGTGCTACCGGAATTGCTCTATCGCCGTGTCATCGAGATCGATGAGCGCTTGAGCGCACAAGGCGAAGTCATCGTCCCGATCGATTGCGACCAGACGCGGCGTGCGCTACAGATTCTGTGGGACGAGGGCTTTCGCTCGGTGGCGATCGTTTTCCTGCATAGCTATCGGCAAAGCCGGCATGAAGCCACTGCAGCAGAACTGGCGCGCGCGATCGGATTTAAGCAGATCTCGGTCTCCTCGGAGGTGAGCCCCCTCATGAAACTGGTCTCCAGGGGCGACACCACGGTCGTTGACGCCTATCTTTCACCGATTCTTCGACGTTACGTGGATGCCGTGCGCGACGACCTGGGAGTTCAGAGGATGGGCGCAGGCCATCCGCGCCTGATGTTCATGCAATCCAACGGTGGATTGACCGACGCGCAAGAGTTTCAGGGAAAGGATTCAATTCTCTCAGGACCGGCCGGCGGGATTGTGGGCATGGCGCGCACGAGCCAGGCCGCTGGATTTGAAAAAGTGATCGGCTTTGACATGGGAGGCACCTCAACTGACGTGTCGCACTTTGCTGGCGCCTTCGAGCGCTCCTTCGAGACCGAGGTCGCCGGCGTTCGCATGCGCGCGCCCATGATGAGCATTCACACGGTCGCCGCGGGCGGGGGGTCAATTCTTCACTTTGACGGAACCCGCTACCGCGTCGGTCCGGATTCGGCCGGAGCAAACCCAGGGCCCGCGAGCTACCGAAGAGGGGGTCCTTTGGCCGTGACCGACTGCAACGTCATCCTTGGGAAGATCCAACCGGAATTTTTCCCTCACGTCTTTGGCGCTCACGCGAACGAAAGTCTTGATCGTCAAGCGGTCGTGGATCAGTTCGCGCACCTTGCCCAGAAGATCGGAAAGGCGTTTGGGCGCGTGCCTGCTCCAGAAGAAGTGGCAGAAGGATTCATCGACATCGCCGTGGGCAACATGGCCAACGCGATCAAGCACATTTCCGTGCAGCGCGGTCATGACGTGACCGGGTATGTGCTCACCACCTTTGGCGGCGCAGGCGGCCAGCATGCCTGTTTGGTGGCCGACGCCTTGGGCATGAACAAGGTGTTCGTCCATCCGCTGGCCGGCGTGCTTTCGGCCTACGGTATGGGATTGGCCGAGCAGACCGCGATGCGGGAGCGCTCGATCGAACTGGATCTGAAGCCCGAATCCCTGAAGGAACTCGAGGCCGTGCGCGACGATCTCGAGGGGGTCGCTCGATCGGATCTGGCGCGGCAGGACGTGGCCGGGGAGGACGTCGTGACGCTTGCCCGGGTACATCTGCGTTATAGCGGAACCGACACGGCCTTGCCGGTCGACTTCGGTCCGCTTCAGATGATGATCGCGCAGTTCGAGGCGACATATCGGCAGCGCTACGCGTTTCTCATGCCGGCCCGCAGGCTCATCATCGAGTCAATCTCGGTGGAGGCGATTGGGCGCGTGCCCGAGACCGCCGATTCAACGCCACCCGCCTCGCCTCGATCGGGCCCACTCGTGGCCGCAAAGGAGGTCTCGATGTTCTCCTTGGGTCGATGGCACCAGACTCCGCTGTACCGGCGCGCCGATACGCGCCCGGGGGATCGCATGCCGGGCCCGGCCATCATTGCCGAGAACAACGCGACCACCGTCGTCGAGCCCGGCTGGACGGCCGAGGTCAGCCCCATGGATCACCTCGTTCTGACGCGCACGATGCCTCGTGCCGAGCGCCGTGCCGTGGGGACCGAGGTCGACCCGGTGATGCTCGAGATCTTCAACAATCTCTTCATGTCCGTGGCCGAGCAGATGGGGCTGCGGCTGCAGAACACCGCCCACTCGGTCAATATCAAGGAGCGGCTCGATTTTTCCTGCGCGGTCTTCGATGCGCAGGGAAACCTGATCGCCAATGCGCCGCACATTCCGGTCCACCTGGGTTCGATGGGAGAGAGCATCAAGACGGTCATCCAGCGTAATGCCGGCCAGATGGTTCGGGGCGACTCGTATGTGCTCAATGATCCCTATCACGGAGGAACGCATCTACCCGATGTCACGGTGATTACGCCGGTCTTTAACGCCAAGGGTACGGAAATCCTCTTCTACGTGGGTTCGCGCGGTCATCACGCCGACATTGGTGGCATCACGCCAGGATCCATGCCGCCGAACTCGCACACGCTGGAAGAAGAGGGAGTGCTTTTGGACAACGTCAAGCTCGTTGACGGAGCAAGCGGTCAGATGTGCGAGCAAGAATTGGTGGCGCTTTTGACCCAGGCGCGCTACCCCGCCCGCAATCCCGACCAAAATCTTGCCGATCTGCGCGCTCAGGTGGCGGCCAACCAGAAAGGCGTCGAGGAGCTTTTGCGGGTGGTGGAGGAATTTGGACTGGACGTGGTGCACGCGTACATGCGTCACGTGCAGGACAACGCCGAAGAAGAGGTGCGTCGCGTGATCACGGCGCTCAAGGACGGGCAGTTCGATCTTCCGCTAGACAACGGGGCGCATATTCGCGTCAGCGTCCTGGTCGACCAGGCTCGGCGGGAGGCCACGATCGATTTCACCGGAACCTCGGCGCAGCAGACGAACAACTTCAACGCGCCGGCAGCGGTATGCATGGCGGCCGTGCTGTACGTGTTTCGCACCCTAGTCGATGATGCCATCCCCTTGAATGCGGGCTGTCTAAAGCCGCTGAAAGTCATCATTCCAGAGGGCTCGATGCTCAATCCGCGCTACCCCGCCGCGGTCGTGTCGGGCAATGTCGAGACCTCCAGTTGCATCACCAATGCTCTTTTCGGTGCTCTCGGAGTGATGGCCTCGTCCCAGTGCACCATGAATAATCTCACCTTCGGCAACGCAAGGCATCAGTACTACGAGACCATCTCCGGCGGCTCCGGAGCCGGGGACGGCTTCGCCGGCACCGATGTCGTGCAAACGCACATGACCAACTCGAGGCTGACCGATCCCGAGGTTCTGGAATTTCGCTATCCGGTCCGGTTGGACAGTTTTCGCATCCGGCCCGAGTCCGCCGGCCGCGGCCGCTGGCCGGGCGGAAACGGAGCCGAGCGCCGCATTCGTTTCCTCGAGGCGATGACAGTCTCGATTCTCTCGAACAACCGGCGTATCGCGCCGTTTGGTATGAACGGAGGAAAAGAAGGCGCGCTTGGCGTTAACTCCATCGTTCGTGCCGACGGGCGGATCGATTCGCTGGCGCACGTGGACAGCCGCGAGGTCGGGCCAGAGGACGTGGTCGTCATCGAGACGCCCGGCGGCGGGGGCTTTGGTCAACCAGAGAATTAAGCCCGAAGACGGTGTTTGCCGCCGCGGTCGCGTGGTAGCCTCGTCGTGATTTCGAGGCAACCCGCAAGACCCCAGAAGGAGGGCAGGTGATGCTGAAGCTCTACGGATGCAAAGGCTGCGGTTCGGCGGCCATCGAGGCCGCATTACAGCTACTCGGACGACCCTTCGAGATGATCCGCTGGGACTGGGAAGACCAAGCGGGATGGGCCAGACTGGCCAAGATCAATCCGTTGCGCCAGGTTCCGACCCTGCAGCTGGACGATTACGGCGTCGTGACCGAGAGCGCGGCCATCCTCTTGTGGCTTCTCGAGGAGCGCGTCGACAGCGGATTCTGTCCGCCCCGTTCCAGCCCGCAGTACGCCCAGTTTCTGCGCTGGCTGGTGTTTTTGACGGCCAATATCTACGCACCGATTGGCATTGGCGACTTTCCGGAACGCTGGCTCGCGCTGGAGGCCGCCCGGGAGAGCCTCAGACACGGTACGATTGAGCGCTCCAAGGCCGCGTGGCTCCTGTTCGAGGAGTCGATTCATCCCAGTCCCTTTCTCCTCGGCGAGACTTTGAGCTTTTTGGATCTCTACGTCGCAATGCTTACGCGCTGGCGTCCAGGACGACCGTGGATCCTCGAGCACTGTCCCAAGATCGCGCAGGCCGTTCTTGCAACCGAATCCAATCCAATCGTGGCGGGTGTCTGGAAGGACAACTTCGCCTAAGCCGCGCGTGGGCTCACAGTGATGACGCTTGCCAAATCCGTCGAAAGGACGAGCCAAGGCGCGGACTTTGGTCGCGTTCGCCGGCTTGCCGGGCTGGGGGTGATCGGTGTTTTGACGCTCGCAGGATGCTCGCGTGCGGTCGAGGGCTACTGCGACTGGCGACTTGCTGCACAGCATCTGGACGTCACTGCCGCATCCGCCGATCCGAGCGTTGGCCAGCACTATTCGGCGCGCGAACTCGATGGGCTCGAAGGGCACGCAGGCGCGGAAATCACCATGGGCCTAACACTAGCCAAGCCAGAGTCGGCAGCGGCGATTGAATTGCACGGCATGCGCGCCCCAGGCGGTGTTTGCGTCCGACCCAACGTCCATGTCCGCGTCGGCTACGGGCGGATCCGCGTGGAATTGGCTAATGAACTTCCGCGTGACTCGTGCGGCTACAAAGAGGTGCTAGCCCATGAGATGCGTCACGTCGCCGTCTATCGCTCGCATCTGAAGCGCGTCGAGGACGAAATGGGCGAGGCACTGGCAAAACGTCTGCCCGAGCACAAGATCTACCGCTTTCATTCGATGGAAGAGGCGGGTCACTATTTCGAAGACCTCCAGCAGGACTGGTTGAGCCCTTTGAGCCAGGAGCTGCTCGCTTCGGTCACGAGCGAACAGGCGGAAATCGATTCACCCGAGGAATATCGAAGACTTTCACAGGCCTGCGGTAAAAGCCTGCGGGCGCCGCCCTAAGGCCATCCGTCGTCAAGGGGCGGCGCGGCCGTGCCGGACTAGAACTGGCCGGGATTTTCCACGATGCGATGAACAATCCCGTAGCCGATCGCCTCTTCGGCTGACATCCAGAAGTTGCGATCGGTGTCGGTTCCGACCTTGGCCAACGGCTGCCCGGTTTCTCGTGAGATGATGCGGTTGATCCGTTCGCGCATCTTCACGATCTCCTTGGCTTCGATGGCGATGTCCGAGGCCGGGCCGCGCACGCCACCCAGAGGTTGGTGCAGCAGAAAGCGCGTGTTGGGCAGGCAAAAGCGGCGCTCCTTGGCGCCGGCAAGAAAGATGAGAGCCCCCGCGCTTGCGACCCACCCGGTGCCGATGAGGCGCACCGGAGTCTGGGCATCGACGAAACGGATGATGTCGTGGATCGTATCGCCGCTTTCGACGTGGCCGCCTGGCGAATTGATATAGACATCGATGGGCTTGCTTCCGTCGCCAGCCAACCCCAGAAGGCGTGCTGTCACGTCGCGAGCGAGCTTGTCGGTGATGGCCCCGAATATGAGCACGACGCGCTGCTTGAAGAGCCGCTTTTCGAGTTCGTTGATGGGCGAAGAAAGGGTGGCATTCTCGCCCGGTTCCTCGACCTCGGGACCCAGCGGCTCGGGGATATCGGGATCTTCTTCAGGCGAAGGCAGACTGCGGGGGGTGCGAGAGTTCATAGGGATCAGCGTCTTGAGGGGCTCTTGGAACGTGCGAGCGGTCATTCTATACACTTTCCGATGACGTCTTAGGCGGCCCTTTGAAAACGACGCCGGTCATCTTGATGTGCCCTGTTCTCGGCACCATATAGAGGGTCCGTGCTGGATTCGCGCGCCGAGCGGATGGCGCTTTGTGCTCGCTACTGGAAAATCATGCTCTCACGCATATTCAAGCTCTCCCTCCTGACCGGCCTGTTTCACCTCTATATCGGACTTCGGCTCATACCGGACCTCGATTGGGGCCCTTGGGGGACGGGTTTGGCTATTGCCTTCTTGCTCGCCTCGAGCGCGCTCACGCCGCTGGGTGTGATGGCACGCTGGCTGCGGCCCCAGGCACTGGCCGATCGGGTCGCCTGGGTCGGGCTGCTTGCCATGGGTCTTTACTCCTCGCTTCTGGTATTGACGGTCACACGTGACGCCACGCTCATCGTGACCGCTCTGGTGGCCGCGCTGGGCGTACCGGTCGGCAACTGGGTCCTCATTTCCCAAGTGACGGCGAACCTCGTGCCACTGCTCGCATTGGCTTTCACGGCGCTCGGGGTGGTCAACGCGCGCCGCCGCGCTGCCGTCAAGGAGGTGGACGTCCCGATTCGCGACCTGCCTGCCGCATTGCGCGGCTTTCGGATCGCCCAGATCAGTGACGTGCACGTGGGGCCAACGATCAAGAAATCCTACCTCGCAAAAATCGTGGCGGCCGTCAATGCCCTCGACGCAGACTTAGTTGCCATCACAGGCGATCTGGTCGACGGCAGCGTCAAGCAGTTGTCTGAGCACACGACGCCCCTAGCTGAGCTGAATTCGCGTCACGGCACCTTCTTTGTGACCGGGAACCACGAGTACTACTCGGGGGCGAAGGAATGGACCGAGGAGTTGCGCAGACTCGGTCTTAAGGTGCTCTTGAACGAGCACGTGGTCCTAGAGCATGGCGGGGCGCCCCTGGTATTGGCCGGTGTCACCGACTATACGGCACATCACTTCGATCCCGCGCAGCGCAGCGATCCGAAAGCCGCGCTTTTGGGTGCGCCGCGCGAGGCGAAGGTCAGGGTCCTGCTTGCGCACCAACCTCGCAGCGCCTCGGCTGCCGAGCGCGCCGGTTTCGATCTTCAGCTCTCCGGACACACCCACGGCGGCCAGATCTTTCCCTGGAACTTCGTGGTGCGCTTCCAGCAGCCGTTTACGGCTGGACTGCATCAACTCGGAAAGCTCTGGGTCTATACCAGCCGAGGAACCGGCTACTGGGGCCCTCCCGTGCGCCTGGGCGCCCCCTCCGAGATCACGCACCTCAGACTTGTCCCCGCAGCGGGCTAGGCTTCACGCCCCGGCGCGAGCCGGGTCGCGAGGGGCTGTGCGATAATTTGTCTTTACGTGCTTGCCCCGTCTATGAGCCGTGCCCTAGAGCAATTGCACACGTTTCCCGGCGCCAACGCTCTGCCCCAGTTCCGTATCGCTCGCCTCCTGCCGCTACTTAAGGAGGTGGATTCCCGAGTCTCGGCCGTGAGCGCGCGCTATCTGCATTTCGTCAGTACTACCGCAGCCCTCGACGAGGCACAGAGCACGCGTCTGGAGGCCCTTCTTACCTACGGTGATCCGGGCAGCGATGGGACGGGCGAATCGTTCGTCGTCATTCCCCGCTTAGGCACGATCTCCCCATGGGCGAGCAAAGCGACCGAGATCGCTCGCAATTGCGGTCTTGCAAGCGTGCATCGCATCGAGCGCGGCACGGCCTACTCGGTCTCATTTAAGTCGAGCCTGCTGTCCCGCTCAACAACACCGGATCCGGAGACGCGCGCGAGACTCGCGGCCGCGCTCTTCGACCGCATGACCGAGACGGTGGTCGATTCCGGATTCGATTTTCGGCGATTGTTCGAGACCCTGCCTGGAAAGCCGCTCGAGAACATCGATCTGACCGGACTGGGCCGAGAAGCCCTCGAAGCAGCCAACGAAGCGTTTGGGCTCGCCCTTTCTACCGGGGAGATCGACTACCTTTTTGACGCCTACTGCGCGATGGGTCGCAATCCCACCGACGTCGAACTCATGATGTTCGCCCAGGCCAACAGCGAACACTGCCGTCACAAGATCTTCAACGCGGCCTTCACCATCGATGGGATCCCAGAGGAGGCCAGCCTTTTCCAGATGATCCGCAATACCGAGAAGCGCTCACCGGAACACACCATCGTCGCCTACGCGGACAACGCCGCCGTGATGGAGGGTTCTGCGGTTGAACGCTGGTATCCGGACGGCGACCGGATCTATCGCAAGGTTCGCCAGAACGTCCATACCGTCATGAAGGTCGAAACCCACAATCACCCCACCGCGATTTCCCCTTTTCCGGGGGCTTCCACCGGTGCGGGCGGTGAAATCCGCGACGAGGGTGCAACCGGTCGCGGCGCCAAACCCAAGGCGGGGCTGACGGGCTTTAGTGTTTCGAATCTCAATCTGCCCAAGTTGCCTCGACCGTGGGAAACCGCCCAGGACGTGACTGTGCCGCGAGCGCATCGCAAACCCTCTGCCGAAGGTCGTGGCGCTTTGCCCAGCTACGGAAAACCCGAGCGGATCGCATCGCCTCTGGCCATCATGACCGAAGGTCCGATCGGCGGCGCCGCGTTTAACAACGAGTTCGGACGCCCCAATCTTCTGGGGTATTTTCGGGCCTACGAGCAAGTGGTCGGTGCGCGCGCCTGGGGTTATCACAAACCGATCATGCTGGCCGGAGGTCTTGGCACCATCGAGGACGAACATGCCCATAAGCAGTCCATCCCGGAGGGAGCCCTTCTGATTCACCTGGGAGGGCCTGGCATGCGCATCGGGCTTGGAGGCGGTGCCGCCAGTTCGATGGCCACCGGCGTGAACAGCGCCGAACTCGATTTCGACTCCGTGCAACGCGGCAATCCCGAGATGCAACGACGGGCGCAGGAGGTCATCGACCGGTGCTGGGGACTGGGTGCGCACAATCCGATCTTGTCGATCCATGACGTGGGCGCAGGCGGTCTCTCAAACGCATTTCCCGAACTCGTCGAGGGCGCACGCCGCGGTGCGGTGTTCGAGCTGGCGAGCATTCCCCTGGAAGAGAGCGGGCTAAGTCCAAGGGAGATTTGGAGCAATGAATCGCAGGAGCGCTATGTGCTTGCGATCGAAGCGGCACGCTTAGAGGAGTTCGCCGCCATCTGCGAGCGCGAGCGCTGTCCGTTTGCGGTTGCAGGTGAAGCCACTGCCGGCCGCACGCTGCGGGTTCTCGGAGATCCCGGCACGCCCCCGGCCGTCGATATCGACCTTGAGATTCTGCTGGGAAAGCCGCCTCGAATGCGGCGCGAGGTGCGGCGCGAAAATCCCGTCACCGCGCCCATTGACCTGGACGGCCTGGACCTGGCGCAAATGGCTCTGGCGGTACTGCGGCATCCGACCGTGGGTGACAAGAGCTTTCTCGTAACCATCGCAGACCGCACCGTGGGAGGACTATCGAGTCGAGATCAGATGGTCGGTCCCTGGCAGGTTCCCGTCGCCGATTGCGCGGTGACGTTGATGGACTATCGGGGCCATGCAGGCGAAGCCATGGCGGTCGGGGAGCGCACGCCCTTGGCTGTGCTGAACGCTCCTGCATCGGGGCGGATGGCCGTAGCCGAGGCGCTGACCAACCTCATGGCGGCACCGATCGACGGGTTCGCGCGCGTGAAGCTCTCGGCAAACTGGATGGCGGCCTGCGGCACCTCCGGTCAGGATGCGGCGCTCTACGATACGGTGCGCTCGGTGGGGATGGATCTGTGTCCGGCACTGGGAATCGGCATTCCCGTCGGCAAAGATTCCCTGTCCATGCGTACGAGTTGGACCGAAGCCGGCCTGGCCAAGGAAGTGAGCGCCCCGGTCTCCCTCATCGTTTCGGCCTTCGCCCATGTCGATGATGTGCGAAGCGCCTGGACTCCCGAATTGCGCTGCGACTGCGGCGAGACGACTCTGATCCTGATCGACCTGGGTGGCCGAAAGAACCGCCTCGGTGGCTCGATCCTCGCCCAGGTCACACAGCAACTGGGCGAGACGGTTCCCGATCTGGATATACCGAAGAACCTGGTCGGACTGGCGCAAGCGCTGTGCGAGCTACGCAAGCAGGATCTGGTTCTGGCCTACCACGACCGCTCCGATGGGGGGCTTTTTACCACCGTATGCGAGATGGCCTTTGCCGCCCGGGCGGGAATCACCCTCAATCTCGATCTGTGGGTCCTCGAGGGCGAACACGCGTCTGATTACGGCGATTCGAAGAATTGGGCCCTGCAGGTTGCCGGGCGCCGGGACGAACTGACCCTGCGGGCGTTGTTCGCGGAAGAACTGGGGGTCGTGCTCCAGGTGCGGCAGTCCGATCTTGGGCAGACCATGTCGATTCTGCGCCAATCCGGACTCGGTGCAATGGCGGACGTCATCGGTAAACCCAACGACCGGGGCGTCCTGGAAATCTATCGCGATGCCAAGCGCATCTATAGCGAAGACTGTGTGACCCTCCAGCGCACCTGGAGCGAGACCAGTTGGCAGATCGCGCGGCAGCGCGACCATCCAGACAGTGCCGACGCGGAATATGACCGGCCGCTCGATTCCGGCGATCCGGGGATGGAGCCCGTAGTCCCGTTTGACATGAGCGAGGATATCGCCGCACCCTGGATTGCCACCGGAGTCCGGCCCCGCATGGCAATCCTGCGCGAGCAGGGAGTCAACAGCCAATCCGAGACGGCCTATGTCTTCGCGGAGGCCGGGTTCGACAGCGTGGATGTCCACATGAGCGACCTCCTTGCAAAACGCTTTGACCTGGGCGAGTTCAAGGGCTTCGTTGCGTGCGGTGGATTTAGCTACGGCGATGTGCTGGGCGCTGGTGAGGGTTGGGCCAAGACCATTCTCTACAACGAGCGGCTCAAGGACATGTTCGCCGCCTTTTTTGCGCGCCCGGATTCTTTCGCCTTGGGGATCTGCAACGGCTGCCAGATGATGGCTGCGCTTGCGCCCATGATTCCGGGGGCAAACGCCTGGCCGCGCTTTACGCGCAATCGGTCCGAACGCTTCGAAGGCCGTCTGGCGCTAGTCGAAGTCGCGGACTCTCCCTCCCTCTTCTTTGACGGGATGCAGGGCCTAAGGGCACCGATTGCCGTTGCCCATGGCGAAGGCTATGCGGATTTCTCGCAGCAGGGCGATGCAGAGCGCGTCGCAGTCTGCCTGCGTTTCGTGGATCACCGCGGACCCAGCGAGTCCTATCCGTTCAATCCCAATGGAAGCAAGAAAGGGCTCACCGCGACGACCACACCAGACGGCCGCTTCACGGTTCTCATGCCGCACGCCGAGCGGGTGTTCCGATCGGCCCAGATGTCCTGGCATCCGAGGTCCTGGGATGGGTTCAGTCCCTGGATGCGAATGTTCCGTAACGCGCGCAAGTGGGTCGGATAGGCCCCCATCGGGGGGCTAGACGGCGTTATTGGACGAATCGCTGGGTGACTTCGACGACGCGCTTGGCGAAAAGCTTTGCGGTCTCCAAATCGCCCGGCAAAGGACCTTCGTCGGGGGTCGAATCCGACGGCGATTGGCTCATCAATCCACCATACGAGCCTACGAAGTTGATGTCGTTGCGTTGTGCCGCCTTGGTGTTCGAGGGCATCAGGCCCGTGCCGACCCAAACGCCGGAATGCTGCATGGCCAAAGTCATGAAGTAGTGCAAGGTCGAATGCTTGTCTCCGTTCATCGTGGCTGAGTTGGTGAACCCGGCCATCACCTTGTCGCGCCATTTCTGGGTGAACCAGGCCTTCGAACTCGCATCGGCAAATTTCTTGAACTGCCACGACACCGAACCCATGTACGTCGGCGATCCAAAAATGATGCTGTCGGCGCTATCGAGCACGGCCCAATCCGAATCGCTGAGCTGGCCCTCCGCGTCGATGGCGAGAAGGGTGGCCTCGGCACCGGCAGCCTTGGCGCCCGCGAGGACCGCCTCGGCCAGCTTCTTGGTGTGCCCATACCCGCTGTGATAGACGATGGCAACTTTGCTCATGGAATGATCCTTTCTTTTTGTGGGGGAGGTGCGAAGAAGTCCGGAGACCATTGGTCACCGGTTTGAATTCGGATTAACCCGATGCGGCCGATCCGGCTTCGATCAACGCGGTGGCGATTTCAATTCGGGTGTGCATCATGAGCTTGTGGATTGGACAGCGCTCGGCAATTTGCAAGAGACGCTCGCGTTGCTCGGCGTCTAAGGATCCAATCAATTCCAGGCGTCGGTCAAGACGATAGACCCCCTGAGATTCCTGGCTGCTATCGCGCTCGACTGTCACGCGCGCCTCCTCGAGGAGCCAGCCCTTTCTTTGGGCATACATCGTGACCGTCAAAGCCGTACAGGCGGCAAGCGAAGCGTCAAAGAGGTCATGCGGGCTCGGACCCAGATCGTCGCCCCCCTCGGCGTGCGTGGCATCCACCGACAGAGCATGTGTGCCCATCCCGATCGTATAGGCGAGCTTGCCGGCTTCGGATTTGTTCGCGTACACCGTCATGATGAGTTCCCTTCGCAGATGGGCTAGGCCGCGCGCTTTGCATCCAGGCTCCAGCGGCCAGGACCAAAGGCCGCCAAAAGGAGCATGGCTCCCATGATGGAGATATTCTTGAGCATCTGGATGTTGTTGGCGGCATCGCCCGCAGTGTGAAAGACGAGTGTGACCGGAATGAGGAAGGCAAACATGACGAGAGCGACATAGCGCGCAAACAGACCCAGCACGATACAGATTCCCCCGCCGAGTTCGACCAGAATCGTCAGAGGCAGCAGCACCTCGACCATCGGTAGGCCGTGGCTGGCCATATATGCGGCGGTTCCGGAATATCCCGTGAGCTTTCCAAATCCCGAGGCGATGAAAAGGACCGCCAAAAGAGTGCGACCGACCAAGGTCAGTGGATTCTGGAGATTGTTGAGCATGTCGCGCTTCCTGTCATGAACCAACCTATGCAAGGCCACCCGGGCGCCAAGGAGGCGCCTGGGTGGTCGGGATCATGCCAGATCGAACAGCAGCACTTCCGCTTGCTGACCGTCGCCGACCTGAATCCGGGTCTCATCGTCCAACAGGAGGGCGTCTCCTGCGGCCAAGCGCTCACCGTTTACCAAGGCAGACCCGCGAGCCATATGGACGTAGGCCTTGCGACCGGGGGCCAAGGTGTGCACGGCGGCCTCGTTCGCGTCAAACAGTCCAGAATAAAGCGAGGCATCCTGGTGAATCTGGACCGAGCCCTCGCGTCCGTCAGGCGAGGCGATGAGCCGGAGTCTTCCGCGCTTGTCCGCTGGACTGAAGTGCTTTTCCTCATAGCTTGGGGCGATTCCGGTCACATTCGGGGTGATCCAGATCTGAAGGAAATGAGTCGGCGCCTCCTTGGAGTTGTTGAACTCGGAGTGAAAGACTCCGCGGCCCGCACTCATGCGCTGCACGTCTCCGGGTCGGATGACCGAACCGTTGCCCATGCTGTCCTTGTGCGCGAGCTCGCCTTCGAGCACGTAGCTGATGATCTCCATGTCGCGGTGGCCATGCGTGCCAAAGCCCGTGCCCGGCGCGATCCGGTCCTCGTTGATCACGCGCAGCGCACCGAACTGAACGTGCTTGGGATCGAAATACTCGGCAAATGAAAAGCTGTGGCGCGAATTGAGCCACCCGTGATCGGCCAAGCCGCGGTCGTCGGCGCGGCGAATCTTTGTTGGGGTTTCTGTTTCAAACATTTTGAACCTTTCTCTTGGGATCAAGTTTGAACGTTTCTACAGCAGATATCCAAATATACTGGTTGCGTACCAAAAGAAAAGGGCCTAAATTTGACTAAATTATTCAAATTTTTTCAATAAAACCATGCCGGTTTCACTTGAGGCTTTGGCGGTGTTGGACGCCATCGACCGGCGCGGCAGCTTCGCGGCCGCGGCGGCCGAGTTAAACCGGGTGCCCTCGGCGCTGACTTATCTGGTCCGAAAACTCGAGGGCGACCTGGATATTCTCATCTTCGACCGTCGGGGGCATCGGGCCAAACTCACCCCGGCCGGCAGCGAACTCCTGCGCGAGGGCCGCAATCTCCTGTCGGCAGCCTACGAGCTCGAGCGCCGCGTCCAGCGCATCGCGCATGGATGGGAGGTCGAGCTTCGCATCGTCGTCGACGATATCCTCTGTTCAAACGCGGTCATCGAACTGCTTGGGCGTTTCTATAAGAGCGAGCCCGCCACGCGCATCCGTCTGACAACCGAAGTGCTCTCGGGGACCTGGGATGCCCTTTTATCCCAGCGGGCCGACCTGGCACTGGGACTGGCTTCGACGGTTCCGGGCGGGGCAGGCTCGGCGAGCGGCTTTCTGGTGCGTCCCCTGGGCAACGTGGAACTGGTGTTCGCGGTGGCCCCGAATCATCCCTTGGCCCTCGCCCCGGAGCCCCTGTCGGCCGAGACGATCCGGCGCCATCGCGCCGTAGCCGTGGGTGACACCTCGCGCCAGCTGCCGCTAACGACGGTGGGTCTGTTGCGCGGCCAAGAGGTCCTGACCGTGGCCAGCATGCGCGACAAGATCGCCGCCCAAGTCGCCGGACTCGGCTGTGGGTACCTCGCCATGGGCCTCATTGGCGAGCACATCGCAAGCGGGCGCCTCGTTCCGAAGCTGACCACGGCGCCGCGCCTGGAGGGTGCCATGTACTATGCCAGCAGCAGCAGCGCCCGGGGCAGGGCGCTCAGTTGGTTTCTGAACGAACTCGAAAGCGGCGCCGTCCGCAACGCGCTCCTCTCGAGCGCCCGCTAGGCGCTAAGCCTTGCCGGATCGAAACGCACCGCATCGGAGTAGGGATACACGTCTTCGATGTGGCCTCCCTCGATCCGCTTTTTAAGCGCCTGCCAGAAGGATGCCTCGAACAGATCGGGGTGCAATTCCATGAGGACCTCGCGAATGACGGGGTCACCCAGAAGAAACGTCTTCCACTCCTCGGGAAAGACATCGTTTTTCTGGACCGAGTACCAGGGCTCGCTGGCCATCTCTTGCTCGGGGGTCTGTGCGAGCGGGACCACGCGGAAATTGCAGGCGGTCATGTATTCGATTTCGTCATAGTCGTAGAACACGACGCGTTTTTGACGGGTCACTCCAAAGTTCTTGTAGAGCATGTCACCCGGAAAGATGTTCGCAGCAGCCAGCTGCTTGATCGCACGACCGTACTCGTCGAGCGTGCGCTTGACGTCTTCGCGGGATGCGGACTGAAGGAACAGATTCAAGGGGGTCATGCGGCGCTCGATGTACAGGTGACGGATGACGAGCGTGTCGCCTTGTTCGAGCAAGAGCGAAGGCACCTGGCTTCGGATCTCCTCGAGAAGCTCCGCCGAAAAGCGCGCCGTCGGAAAGGCGACATCGGAGTATTCCAGGGTGTCGGCCATCCGGCCGACGCGGTCGTGAAGTTTGACGAGCCAGTACTTCGCCTTGACCCCCTCCCGATCGACCTCTTTGGGGTGGGGGATGTTGTCCTTGATGATCTTAAAGACGTAAGGAAACGAGGGCAGGGTGAAGACGATCATCACCAGTCCCTTGATCCCTGGTGCGATCGTGAAAAGATCGCTTGAATGGTTCAGGTGGTGCAGGAAATCGCGATAGAACAGCGCCTTGCCGTGCTTTTGCAGTCCGAGCATGTTGTAGAGCTCGAACTTGGGACGGGTGGGCAGCATGCTGCGCAGGAACTGCACGTAGGCGGCGGGAACCTCGGTGTCGACCATGAAATAGGCGCGGGAAAAGCTAAACAACGCCAGAAGGTCGATGGGATCAAAGAGGATGGTATCGATGGCGAGTCGCCCATCGGCGGCATGGATCAAGGGTATGGCAAACGGCCATTCGGTGTGACCATTGATGACCTTGCCGATCACATAGGCCCCCTTGTTGCGGAAAAAAAGACTGCTCAAGACCTGGAGCTGGTGATTGGGTTCCGGTTTGAAGGGCTTGGGAAAGCGTGCCTTGGCCGCATCGACGACGAGCCTGAGGTCGCGTTCGAGATCCTGATAGGGACAGTTAAGGGCGAAGTCTTCGAAGACCCGTCCGAGCGTGGGAAGCAGTCCTTCATCGTTGGGGTAGTAGCTGCGATAGGCGGGAGGATCCGAATCCAGGTGTTCGGTCGAGATCGTCGGACGCACGAAGATGTACTCGTTGCGAAAGTAGTCGCGGTGCAGGATCTTGCAGCAGACCGAATTGAAGAACGTCTCGGCACACTCGGGCTGTTTGTGATCGATGAGCAGATTGATGTAGTGATACTTCACCTGCTGCCAGACGGCTTCGGGCAGACTCTCCGTTTGGAATTCGGTCTCGAGCCGCTCCACAGTCTCAAGCACGCGCTGGTCGTAGAACTGAATGCGCTCGCGTTGCGCGCTTTGCACGGCTTGCCACTGCGACTGTTCGAACCGTTCCTTGGCGGCTTGCGTGCACTCGCGAAACAGCCGGTAGTGTTTGTTAAACCCCCAAAGCACCACCTGCGCTATAGCCAGCGCCAACGCACTCTGATTGCGGCGTGTCTCCATCAGTTGGGCCGTTGGGTGTGGGGCTAATGAGTCGATCGCTGTGACCCGCATCGACGGACACGGGGGCGCGGGGATCGGACACGCCACCGTTTTTTATTCTAAGTCCGATCCTGTCGTACGCCTAGCGCGGGAGGCGCATTGAAGGCGGCCGGGCGCAAAAATGAAGGTCCGCTGCGCCGGGGTTCGGCCGCCCTGACCCGGACGAAGAATCTCGGGAAAGACGTCTTCGTCGGGCCGGCCGGCGTGGCCTATTCGACCTTGGCCTTGGCGCGCAGGTCGTCTAAGAGCGCCTTGAACTTGGCCTGTTGCCAGTGCTGATCCTGCATGATGATCTCGATGACGCGCGGCTTGGCCTGCTCGAAACTCGGAATCGGACGATCGCGCACGTCGTCGAGGCGGATGACGTGGTATCCGTACTCGGTTTTCACGGGCGTCTGCGTGAGCTGCCCTTTTTGAAGCTTGGTCAATGCGTCCCCGAAAGGACCGGCATAGGCGTTCGCCGGAGCCCAGTCGAGTTCGCCACCCTTGGCCGCCGAGCCGGGATCCTTGCTGGACTGCTTGGCCAGATCGTCGAACGAGGCGCCGGCCTTCAGTTTGGCAATGATCGCCTTGGCGTCCGCTTCCTTCTCGACCAGGATGTGATGGGCCTTGTACTCCTTGGCCGGCATGTTCTTGATGATTTCGTCATAGCGGGCGCGGACTTCCTGGTCGCTGGGCGGATTGGCCTTGAAGTATTCCTGGGCCACGGCTGCGATGAGGACCTGCTGACGCTGACGATCAATCTGGGCTTCAACCTCGGGATCCTTGGTCAGCCCGCGCTTGTCGGCTTCTTGCAGCAGAATCTCGCGCTCGATCAATTGGTCGCGCACGGCCTGTTCCAGTTCCGGGGAATCCTTCTGTCCGTTTTTGACCAGTTGCGCGACGATCTGATCAGCTTGCGCTTTGGGAATCGGCTTGCCGTTGACGACCGCGATGTTTTGCGCGTGCGCCGACGAAAAGGCGAGCGCGAAGGCGACGGCGCAGGATGACAGCACCGCGCGGAGATACGTTGGCTTCATGGGGGAAAGTCCTTGGAGAAAATGGCGTTACAACCGCGGGGCGTCAACCCGGCGCCGGTTTGTTAGTCTGTAAAGCTTCGCTGGGAGTCAGGGCGACGATCGCCAGCGCATGAATTCGCGACGGCATCAATTCAGCGCACGAATGATACACCAAGCGGTGCCGGGCCACTCTGCTCAAATTCTCAAATTTGTCGGACACGACTTCGACCGTGAAGTGGGCCCCGGCCTTGGCCCCTGCATGCCCGGCATGGGCACTGCTGTCGTCGCGCACCCGAAGCCCGCTCGGATTGAGCGAGCGACGGATGCAGGCTTCGAGGTCATCCTGGATCACGGACGACTCGATTCGGTGGGCCCGGGCTCTGCGACGGACTCACTGGGCTGCTCTTCGATGTGCCGCGCGAGGATGACACTTTGCACGATGACGAAAGCGAAGGTCAGACCGGTCAGCCCGAAGGACTTAAAGCTGACCCAAAAGCTGCGGGACATGTGAAAAGCGACATACAGGTTCAGGCAACCGATGACCCAAAAAAAGGCAATCCAGGCCAGATTCACCCGCTGCCAAAGTTGCTCGGTCATCCGAATGCCATTGGGTTCCATCATGGCGCGCACGAGATTGCGGCCCGTGAACACCTCGCTGACGAGGAGCGCGATGCCGAAAATCCAGTACAAAACGGTGGGCTTCCACTTGATGAAAGCGTCATTGTGAAAGTAGATGGTCGCGCCACCAAAGACCAGAAAAATGATGAAACTCGCCCACAGCATCGGACTGATCGGCCGGCGCCTCACGAGCCGCCATACGATTTGCCCGGTGATTGCGACGATCGCGACCGCCGAGGCCAGCAGGATCGGAGCCAGATCCTGCGGGATATTGCCATCCTGGACGACGCCGCCCAAAAGACCCTGCGCAATCGTGTTGGCGTCTTGCGGGAAGGACTCACCCAGAAAGTACGCGACGAAAAACAGCAGCACCGGCAAGAAGTCGCCCAGGAATTTCATCGTCAGGCCGGATCGAAGCGCAGCGAGGCGGAGTTGATGCAATAACGCAGGCCCGTGGGGGGCGGGCCGTCTTCGAACACATGTCCGAGGTGGGCGTCGCAGACGTTACAGATCACTTCGGTGCGTACCATGCCGTGCGAACTGTCGCGCTTTTCTCGCACATTGGCCGGATCTAGCGGTCTGAAATAGCTTGGCCAACCGCAACCCGAGTCAAATTTCGCATCCGATTCAAAAAGCGGGGTGTTGCAGCACACGCAGGTGTAGATGCCGTGCTCGTGATGGTCCCAGTAACGGCCGGTGAAGGCGCGTTCCGTGGCTGCGTGGCGCGTGACTTCGAATTCCATGGGTGAAAGCTCGGAGCGCCAATCCGCCTCGCTTTTGACCACTTTATCCATCGGTTGTCTCCTATTGAGTTCGGGGTTCGGTCTTACGACGAGCAGCTCACTTCCAGTTGGCTCGCCCAGTCGGGCGGCAGCGCCGCGTAGTGTTCGTGCTCCGGTTGCTCGTCAAACGGATTCTCCAGGACCCGAAGAAGTTTCTGGACTTCGGAAAAATCGTGTTCACGAGCCCTTTGGATCGCCACTTCCGCGAGATAGTTGCGCAGCACGTACTTGGGATTGACGGCATTCATTGCAATGCGTCGCGCCCCGTCGTCCTGAGCCTCCTGCGCAAGGCGCAACCGGTAATCGCTGACCCAGGCGTCCAGGGCCGGGCGATTGAAAAAGAGGTCGCGTACGCCTTCGTCCCCCTTCGCGTCGCGACTATGGATGGCACCCAAGCGCCGAAAAAAGAGCGTGAAGTCGGCATGGTTCTCCTGGAGCAGACCAAACAGGCGCTCGAAGAGTTCGGCGTCACCTTCGGTCGTCGTCTTAAGCCCCAGTTTGGCGTGCATCCTCTCACGCATGGCCTGTTCATAGGCGGGCTTATAACCTTCGAGCGCTGCGCGCGTTTGCTCGATGTCCCCCACCAGGGGAATCAGGGCCTGGCCGAGCGCATAGAGATTCCAGTGCGCGATCTGCGGCTGGAGCCGATAGGCGTAGCGACCCTGGGTATCTGAATGATTGCAGATGTATCCCGCATCGAACGCTTCCATGAAGCCAAAGGGGCCATAGTCGAGCGTGAGGCCCAGAATGCTCATGTTGTCCGTGTTCATGACGCCATGGCAGAAACCCACCGCCTGCCATTGGGCCATGAGCGTGGCTGTGCGCAGCGTGACGGCCTCGAGCAGCGCGCCATAGGGATTCGATGCCGAACGCGCCTCTGGGTAGTGCTCATCGATGATGAAATCGGCCAAGGCCTTCAGTTCGTCGGGCGCTTCGCGATAGTACCAATGCTCGAACGAGCCAAAGCGCACAAAGCTGGGCGCAAGGCGGGTGACGACGGCCGCGCTTTCGACGCTCTCGCGGATGACCGGGGCATCCGATCCGATGACGCACAGCGCACGGGTTGTCGGAATGCACAGTGCGGCCATCGCCTCGGAACAGAGGAATTCCCGGATCGACGAGCGCAGCACGGCCCGACCGTCGCCCATGCGCGAGTAGGGTGTCTTGCCGGCGCCTTTGAGCTGGATCTCGAAGCTGTGACCACGGTATTGGGCTTCTCCGAGAGTGATCGCGCGCCCGTCGCCAAGCTGCCCGGCCCAGACCCCGAACTGGTGTCCCGAATAGACCGCCGCATGCGCATCGCCACCGGGAAGGGGCGCATTGCCCGTGAAGATGGCACGGCCTGCCGGCGTATCCAGGATGCCGGGCTCCAATCCGATCAGAGCGGCGCTCTTGGGGCTTGCACAAACCAGGTAGGGTTCAGCGAGCGGGGTGGGTACGAGCCGTGTGTAAAACGGGGAGGGCAGTCCGGTAAACGAGTTGCGCAGCCGAAGACCGAGTGACCATTGCGCCTCGAGGCGAGTTTCGTCTACGGGCACCTCGGGGCCGTGCGCGTTGACTTCGCCGGGCTCTTCTGCGCCGCATCCGGAGCGATCTGAAACCAACTCGTTTGCCACCTGCAATCTCCCGTTCTAGGGGCTTCTGAACTGCCTTTTGCGCCCGCGTTTGCCATTCTACCGGTACATCCCTCGGATCCTAGATGGGCGCTTCCCGGCCCAGTGCAAGAGCCTGATCGGGCACGTGAACCCCAAGCCCGTGGCGCCCCGGACGCCGCGCCGCTTCAAAACCCAATGGGGCTGCCGCCACGCGGTGGCGCGCTCATCTTTCGGGCGATCGCCAGGCTGCCGAGGGCGTGCTCATGGCGGCCGGACATGGCGCGGCGCACCATCGAAACTGGTTGACGCGCCGCAACGCGACCCGCAACAATCTAGCCCCTTTAATCTCGGATTTCGGCTAGGCGGAGCATAAAACGCGCGTCGACCGGAGATTTGTTGCGACGCACCAAGGAGGGCGTTCCTATGCAAGGCTTGATGATGAGCAGTCCGCTGCTTATTTCATCGCTACTTGTTCACGCTGAGCGGCACCACGGAGCGACGGAGATCGTCTCGAGGCGGACTGAAGGCGACATTCACCGCTATACCTATCGCGATCTCGCACAGCGCGCACGCCAGGTTGCCAATGCCTTGGCGCGTAGCGCAATCGAGGATGGAGATCGGGTCGCGACACTCGCGTGGAATGGCTATCGCCACCTCGAGCTCTACTATGGCGTCTCGGGAACGGGCGCAGTCCTGCATACCTTAAATCCGCGTTTGTTTCCGGAGCAGATCGCCTGGATCGCCAATCATGCCGAAGACCGCATCCTGTTTTTCGACATGACGTTTCTGCCGGTCGTTGAGGCCCTGGCTCCGCACGCCAAGACCATCAAGACGTGGATCGTGCTCACCGACCGTGAGCACATGCCGGCCACATCCAAGCTCGAAGGTCTGCTCTGCTATGAGGAGTGGCTCGAGGGCATAAGCACGCAGTTCGAATGGCCCGATCTCGACGAGAACAGCGCCTCATCGTTGTGCTATACGTCCGGCACGACCGGCGATCCCAAGGGCGTCCTCTACAGTCACCGCTCGACGGTACTTCATTCCTATGGCGCGGCCATGCCCGATGCGCTTAATCTCTCCGCGCGCGACGCGGTTTTGCCGGTCGTGCCGATGTTCCACGTCAATGCCTGGGGGCTGCCCTATGCGGCGCCCATGGTGGGCGCGAAGCTCGTCCTGCCCGGTCCGGGCCTGGACGGCAAGTCCCTCTACGAGCTTTTCGAGACGGAAAAGGTGACCGTATCGGCGGGCGTGCCGACGGTCTGGCTGGGACTTCTGAACTACGTGGGTCAGGCCGGACTGAAATTCTCGACCATGCGTCGCACCATCATCGGAGGTTCGGCCTGTCCGCCTGCGATGCTGCGCACCTTCGAAGAAAACTACGGAGTGCAGGTACTGCATGCCTGGGGCATGACCGAGATGAGCCCGCTTGGCACGGTTTGCGTGCTCAAGAACAAGCACGCCGATGCGTCGCGGGAAGAACAGTTTGCCGTTCAGTGCAAGCAGGGGCGCGCGATCTACGGTGTCGACATGAAGATCGTCGATGACGCTGGAACGGAGCTGCCGCAAGATGGCGTGGCCTTCGGCAACCTGATGGTGCGCGGGCCCTGGGTCCTGCGACGCTACTTCCGGGACGCCGGCGGCGACCCGCTACAGGACGGCTGGTTTCCGACTGGGGACGTGGCCACCATCGATGCCGACGGATACATGCAGATCACCGATCGCAGCAAGGACGTCATCAAGTCCGGCGGCGAATGGATCGGGTCGATCGATCTGGAGAACATCGCCATGTCGCATGCGGCGGTCGCCATGGCCGCGGTCATCGCGGTCCGTCATCCGAAATGGGACGAGAGGCCGCTTCTGGTCATCGTGAAAAAGCCCGGCGTCGAGCTTGAAAAAAAAGAACTACTGGCCCACTACGAAGGCAAGATCGCCAAGTGGTGGATGCCCGATGACGTGGTCTTCGTCGATGCCATTCCACTGGGTGCCACAGGGAAGATGCTCAAGGCCAAGCTACGCGAACAATTCAAGGATTATCAACTGCCCACCTGCTAATCCGCGCGCGCCAGATCGGTCCGTTTGCATAGTGGTTAGGGGAAAATACCATCTTCTGAGCATCCGATCCCGTGCGGTAAACTCGAGCCGAAGCGTCGCTTAAGAGCGACTGTTCCATTAGAAAAGGAGACACTCAATGTCACGTCCCATGATGCGCATGGCCTTAGCCTTCGCAGCCGTATCTGCAGCCTGCGCGATGCCACCGGCCTTCGCCGATGAAGTCGTCAAGATCGCCTTTATCGACCCCCTCTCGGGTTTGATGGGTTCGCTTGGACAGAACCAGCTCAACAGCTGGAAATACGTCGTCAACCTCGCCAACACCCAACACTGGGCCAAGGGCTACACGTTCGAGATGGTCGGCTTCGATAACAAGCTCAGTCCGCAAGAGAGCCTGACGGTGCTAAAGACCGTGCAGGACCAGGGCATTCGCTACATCACGCAAGGGAACGGTTCGGGTGTCGGCCTGGCTCTTGAGGATGCCGTAGGCAAGTACAACGACCGCAATCCGGGCAAGGAAATCATCTATCTGAACTATGCCGCCGTCGATCCTGACATGACCAATTCCAAGTGCAACTTCTGGCACTTCCGGCTGGATGCGAACTCGGACATGAAGATGGAGGCGCTCACGACCTATCTGGCGCAGAACAAGGATATTCACAAGGTCTACCTTTTGGATCAGGACTATTCCTTCGGGCACCAGGTGTCGCGCGCGGCCAAGGAATACCTCGCGCGCAAGCGTCCCGACATCCAGATCGTGGGAGATGACTTCCATCCTCTGGCCAAGGTGACGGATTTCTCGCCCTATGTGCAGAAGATCAAGGCCGCGGGTGCGGACACGGTCATCACCGGCAACTGGGGCTCGGATCTGGCGCTGCTCATCAAGGCGGCCAAGGATGCCGACCTGAAGGCGAACTTCTACACCTACTATGCGTCGACCACCGGCGTGCCGACGGCCATGGGCGCGGCCGGTGAGGACCGGGTGTTTTATGTGGGCTACTGGAATGCGAACAACGACAAGTTCGTTGGCGGGGACATCATCGAGGGGTTCAAGAAGCAGTACAACGACGACTTCTACGTGATGGCGGCCTATAGCGGCATCAAGATGCTTGCCGACGCGATCAACCAGACCCATTCCGCGGACCCCGGCAAGACGGCCTTCGCGATGGAAGGGGCACATATTCCGAGCCTGAACGGCGATATCGAGATGCGTGCGAACGACCACCAGATGGAGCAGCCGCTCTACATTGCCAAATGGGTCAAAGTCGACGGCAAGAAGGTCAAGTACGACCAGGAGAACCAGCACCTGGGCTGGCTCACGGAATCGATCCAACCGACATTCGTGGGCGCGCAGCCGACATCGTGTCAGATGAAACGGCCGGCCAAATCCTAAGGTCGGCCCAAAGAGGGCGCGGGTGACCGCGCTTTCTTTTTTGGACCATGGCCACCGGAAGATCCGAATCGCGTGGAATTCTTTCTGATCTCGCTTTTGAACGGCATCAGCTACGGGCTGTTGCTGTTCATGCTCTCGTCCGGCCTGACTCTGATCTTCAGCATGATGGGCGTGCTGAATTTCGCGCACGCGAGCTTTTACATGCTTGGCGCCTATCTCGCGTACATCATCTCCAGCGTCATGGGGTTTTGGGCCGCGCTTGTCCTGTCGCCCATCATCGTGGGCATCCTTGGCATTCTCTTTGAGCGCTTCGCATTGCGCAGGGTGCATCGCTACGGACCGATCTTAGAACTCCTCGTGACCGTGGGACTGGCCTTTATCATCGTGGAGGTCGTGCAACTGATCTGGGGCCGCGCTCCGGTCGACTATCGTATTCCCGCAGTGCTCGATCGGCCCTTGTTTACGCTCTACACCACCAATTTTCCGATGTACCGCGGCTTTATGATGCTGGTGGCCCTATTCATGCTGGGCTCGGTCTTCCTGCTGTTGACGCGAACACGCGTGGGGCTCGTCATCCAGGCGGCGTTGACGCACCCTGACATGGTCGAGGCGCTCGGACACAATGTCCCGCGCGTGTTCATGCTGGTCTTTGGAGGCGGTTGTGCGCTGGCTGGCCTTGCGGGGGTCATCGGGGGCAATGCTTTCGTCACCCGACCGGGCATGGCCGACGCGGTGGGAAGCATCATCTTCGTGGTCGTCGTCGTCGGTGGGATGGGATCCTTGGCCGGGGCCTTTGTGGCCTCGATCCTGATTGGTCTCATCCAGACATTTGCGGTGTCATTGGACTGGTCGCTGGTCGGAGGCTTGGCCGATATCGGCCTTAAGGTCGGTCCCGATACCTTCGGCTATCCGGTGCTCAAGCTGACCCTCTCCCAGGTTGCTCCGATCCTGCCTTACCTGCTGCTCGTTCTGATCCTGATCTTCAGACCGAAGGGCCTCATGGGCACGCGGGAGGACTAGGCCATGAATTCCCCGATTGTCCGATACAGTCCGATCGATCTGGGTTTCTGGACCACCTGGATCGGATTCGTCTTGTTTCTGGCCGTGGCACCGATCATCTTCCACTCCAATCTCGCGCTCACGATCCTCTCGCAGATCGGCACGGTCGTGATTGCGGCCTTGTCCTACAACATGCTCTTGGGCCAGACCGGCATGCTCAGTTTTGGGCACGCCGTGTACGGCGGAATGGGCGGATTTATCGCAATTCACGCGATGAATCTCGTGACCGCGGGAACGCTGTGGATTCCGACTTCGCTCATTCCCCTGGTCGGTGGCTTAGGCGGGGCCTTTTTCGGCGTGCTCTTTGGCTACGTGACGACCAAACGTTCGGGGACGACCTTCGCGATGATTACCCTTGGCATCGGCGAACTCGTGGCCTCCTCCGCATTGACCTTTCCGGAATTTTTCGGAGGAGAGGCAGGTATCACCACCAATCGCGTCATCGGCAATCCGGTTCTTGGCATCACTTATGGGCCCCAGATCCAGGTCTACTATCTCATTGCCGTGTGGCTCGTCATCTGCACCATCGGCATGTATGCCTTCACGCGCACGCCGTTGGGCCGGATCGCCAACGCCGTGCGCGATAATCCCGAGCGTGCCGAATTCATCGGCTACAACACGCAGATCGTGCGTTTTCTGGTGGTTATTCTGGCGGGCTTTTTCGCCGGTGTCGCAGGCGGCCTGGGCGCCATCAATTTCGAGATCGTCAGCTCTGAAAACGTCGGGACAGCCCGCTCGGGCTCGCTTTTGCTGTTCACTTTTCTCGGGGGGGTGGGGACGTTTTTCGGTCCGATCATCGGTGCGGTCATCTACGTGTTCTCGCTCGTTCTCCTATCGAACATCACCCAGGCTTGGGGGCTTTACGTCGGGCTCGTGTTTATCATCGTGGTGATGTATGCGCCAGGCGGCATCGCCAGTCTCATCCTGCTGAATCTGAGGGTGGCGCGCTATGGATACTTCAAGCGGCTCGTTCCCGCGTATGGCATCGTGCTCGTAGCGGCGACTCCGCTTTTCCTGGGGATTAGCACCTTAATCGAGATGATCTACGCGCTCCAGCTGGACGTGGGCAACGGCACCATCACGAAGGTCTACGGCGTGACTCTGGACGTGGCAAAAGCGTTGCCCTGGTGTGCAGCAGCGGCGTTAAGTCTTGCTGGCGCGATCGCGTTCTATTTTGCGCAGCGGATTTTTAGGGGGCGCTGGGAACAGATCCATACCGACCTTGAAGCCCGGCAGCAGGCGAGCGGATCATGAGCGTGGGGAGCGCTCCGGCCGCCATCGAGTTGCGCGAGGTGCGCAAGCGCTTCGGGACGGTCGAGATCATTCGCGGGGCCAACCTGTCTGTCCCCAAAGGCCAGCGCTTTGCCATCATCGGGCCCAATGGTGCGGGAAAGTCGACCCTCTTTAACCTGATCTCGGGGCGCTTCGGTCCGACCTCGGGGGACATCTTTCTCCATGGAGAAAGTCTGAAGGGGCTTGCGCCCTATGAGATCAACCGCAAAGGACTCTCGCGCAGCTTTCAGATTACCAATATCTTCCCGCGCCTGAGCGTGTTCGAGAATCTGCGCTGCGGCGTGCTCTGGTCCCTCGGCTACAAATACTCGTTTTGGCATCGCCTCGACAAGCTGCGTGACGCGCGCCTGCGCGCCGAGGAAATCTTGGAGCTGCTCGGACTGCAGCGCCGTCGCGAGACCTTGGCCGGGCTGTTGACCTATGCCGAGCAGCGCGCACTTGAAATTGGCATCACCGTTGCCGGAGGGGCCGATGTGATCCTTCTCGATGAGCCCACCGCGGGCATGAGCCGATCCGAATCCGAACACGCCGTCGACTTGATTCGTACCGCGACCGAAGGCAAGACCCTCTTGATGGTCGAGCACGACATGAGCGTGGTCTTCGGCTTGGCCGATCAGATCTCGGTCGTCGTCTACGGGGAAGTGATCGCCACCGATACGCCGGAGCGCGTGCGCGCCAATCCGCGGGTCCAGGAAGCCTATCTGGGAACCGCGCACGAGAAGGCCCACTGATGGCCGGCGCGCTACTCGAAGTCGATGATCTGCACGGGTTCTACGGCAAGAGCCACGTGCTGCACGGCGTGGCGCTGCGGATCGCTCAAGGCGAGATCGTCAGTTTGCTCGGACGCAATGGGGTCGGGCGCTCGACGACGGTCAAGGCGATCATGGGGCAGGTGAAATGCATCGGCTCGATCCGCTTTAAGGGCGAGGAGATCCTGGGCCTTAAAGGGTTTCAGATCGCCCACCGGGGCGTCGGCTACGTCCCCGAGAACCGCGATATCTTTCCACGGCTTACCGTCGAGCAGAACCTGATTCTGGGCGAAAAGGGCAAAGGCACGAAGAGCCGGTGGTCGATCGACGACATGTACCGGCTCTTTCCCAGGCTCGAGGAGCGCCGTTCCACCTCGGCGGGCGTGTTGTCCGGTGGAGAACAACAGATGCTGACCCTGTGCCGGACCCTCATGGGTGATCCGGATTTCATCATGATCGACGAGCCCACCGAGGGACTTGCGCCCAAGATCGTCGAACAGGTGGCGCGCTATCTGGAAGCGCTCAAGGACAGAGGCATCTCGGTTCTGCTCGTGGAACAGAAACTGGCCATCGCCCTGGAAATCTCGCAGCGCGTCTACGTGATGGGACATGGCGCCATCGTCTTTGAGGGCTCGCCGGCCGAACTGAAGAGCAACGCAGCCGTCCGGAAGGAGTGGCTCGAAGTCTAGCCCGGCCGTTTTGCGAGGCCGGGTGCGAAATGAAGGTCGGGCGGCGTGCCGCCCGACCGCCCCCTTGCCCGAAATCGATTTATGGCAGAAAATAAAACGCTCGTTCGATTTCTGTCCAACTGCTTTTTTCCCACCTGAGCAGGCGAAGTCCAAGGCCCGCAAGCCCCTGCCAACCAGAGAGACATTTCATCATGACAGCCGAATACCAAGTCCACGGCGCGATAGCCGTCATCACGCTGCAAAATCCGCCCGTCAATGGCCTTGGGCTGTCGACGCGTCAAGCGATCGTCGCTGGCATGACGCAGGCCCTGGATGACAATGCGATTAGCGCGATCGTCATCACCGGCGCCGGCAAGGCATTTTCAGGCGGGGCGGACATCCGCGAATTCAACAAACCTGCGGCGACGGCCGCGCCCAACCTCTTAAGCGTGATCGCCGTCTTGGAGAGTTCAACCAAGCCCGTAATTGCCGCGATTCACTCGGTCGCCATGGGCGGTGGACTGGAGCTCGCCATGGGATGCCATTTTCGCATCGCCCAGGTCGGCTCCCAGATTGCCTTGCCCGAAGTCAAACTCGGCGTTCTGCCGGGAGCAGGAGGCACGCAAAGGCTGCCCCGCTTGATTGGGGTGGAGCAGGCGTTAAACATGATCGTCTCGGGCTCTAGCGTTCCCGCCGAGAAACTGGCGAAGACAGCGCTGTTTGACGAAGTCGTCGATTCCGAGGTGCTGGCTGCTGCGCTGCGCTTCGCGCAGAAGGTGGTGGATGAAAAACGCCCCTTGAAGAAGGCGCGTGACATCAAGATCAAGTTTCCCACCGCCGAGGGATTCTTCCAGTTCGCACGCAATACCGTCTCGGCAGTGGCCAAGAACTATCCGGCGCCCCTGAAATGCGTCGATGCGGTTGCAGCCTCCGTGACCAAGCCGTTTGACGAGGGCATGCGGCTGGAGCGGGAGGCCTTCATGTACCTCGTCGGGACGACCGAATCCAAGGCGCTGCGCCATGCATTTTTCGGGGAACGCGCAGCCAGCAAGATTCCCGACGTCCCGGAGGACACGCCCACGAGGCCGGTGCGCTCGGCCGCCATCATTGGCGCAGGCACCATGGGCGGCGGTATTGCCATGAACTTTGCCAACGCCGGCATCCCCGTGACGGTGCTTGAGCTCAAGCCCGAAGCCCTTGAGAAGGGGCTGGGCGTTGTGCGCAAGAATTACGAAAACTCGATGAAAAAGGGCAAGCTGAGCGCCGAGAAGCTGGCCGAGCGGGTAGGGCTCATCAAGGGTTCTTTGTCCTATGAAGAAATCCGTGACGCCGACATCGTCATCGAAGCGGTATTCGAAGACCTGAAGGTCAAAGAGGAGGTGTTCAAGCGCCTGGACGAAGTGATGAAACCTGGGGCCATCCTCGCCTCGAACACCTCGACACTCGATTTGAACAAGATCGCCGCCTTCACGCGCCGACCACAGGACGTGATCGGCACCCATTTCTTCAGTCCGGCCAACGTCATGAAACTGCTGGAGGTGGTGCGCGGCAAGGATACTGCCAAAGACGTCTTGGCCACGGTCATGAAACTGTCCAAGAAGATCAAGAAGACGGGCGTGGTCTCAGGGGTGTGCGACGGATTCATCGGAAACCGCATGATCGAGCAGTACAGCAGACAGGCCGGATTTCTCCTCGAGGAAGGGGCACTCCCGCAGCAGGTGGACAAGGCCGTCGAGCGCTTTGGCTTCGCGATGGGGCCGTTTCGCATGGGCGATCTCGCCGGCAACGATGTGGGCTGGTACATCCGGAAGCGCCGCTATGTCGAAAAACCCAATATCGTCTATTCCAAGACCGCCGACCTGTTGTGCGAGCTCGGGCGCTTTGGCCAGAAGACGAGCGCCGGCTGGTACGACTACAAGCCAGGCGATCGCACGCCGTATCCCTCGGAGGTGGTCAATAACATGATCGTGGCCCATTCCAAGGAGCTTGGGGTCGAGCGCCGCAAGATTAGTGACGAAGAGATCGTCGAGCGCCTCGTCTACGCCTTGGTCAACGAGGGCGCGCACATTCTCGAGGAGGGCATCGCGTTGCGCGCCTCCGATATCGATATGGTGTATCTGACCGGATACGGGTTTCCGCTCTATCGCGGCGGCCCGATGTTCTATGCGGACACGGTCGGACTTCCCAATGTCATGCAGGCCTTGCACAAATACGCGCGCGGCCGCCATGGTGACGCCTGGAAGCCCGCGCCGCTGTTGGCCAAGCTGTCGGCCGAAGGCAAGACCTTTAACTGAAATTCCCAGTTTTCCTGGAGATCGAAATGACTGATGCCGTAATCGTTTCAACCGCCCGTACAGGTCTGGCGAAGTCCTGGCGCGGTGCCTTTAACATGACTCACGGAGCGACCCTGGGCGGCCATGTCGTGCAGCACGCGATCGAGCGCGCCAAGATCGACGCGGGCGAAGTCGAAGACGTCATCATGGGATGCGCCAATCCGGAAGGGGCGACCGGGGCGAACATCGCGCGTCAGATCGCATTGCGTGCGGGCTGCCCGGTGACGACCTCGGGCCTGACGGTGAACCGCTTCTGCTCGAGCGGCTTGCAGACAATCGCCCTGGCTGCCCAGCGCGTTTTGGCCGGAGAAGGCGATGTCTTTGTCGCCGGCGGTGTCGAGTCCATCTCCTGCGTGCAAAACGAATCGAACCGCCACATGATCGCAGAATACTGGCTCACCGAGCACAAACCAGAGATCTACTGGAGCATGCTGCAAACCGCCGAGACCGTCGCGAAGCGCTACAACATCCCCCGCGAGCAGCAGGACGAGTACGGCGTGGAAAGCCAGAGGCGGGCCGCCGCATCCCAGGCCGCCGGCAAGTTCGAAGCGGAGATCGTTCCCATGACGACGGTCATGGGGGTTGCCGACAAGGCCACAGGAATGCTCGGTACCAAGGAAGTGACCATCGGCGCTGACGAAGGCATCCGCGCCGATACCACCTATGAAGGGGTCGCCAAGATCAAGCCAGCTCTCCCGGGCGGGGTCATCGCTGCCGGCAACGCGAGCCAGTTTTCCGATGGCGCCTCGGCGGCCGTAGTGATGAATGCAAAGCTGGCCGAAAAGCGCGGGCTCAAACCCCTGGGCATCTTCCGGGGGTTTGCGGTGGCCGGGTGCGAGCCCGATGAAATGGGAATCGGGCCGGTGTTTGCGATTCCCAAGTTGCTCGAGCGCACCGGCAAGAAAATCAGCGACATCGGTCTTTGGGAGCTCAACGAGGCGTTTGCCGTCCAGGTGATCTATTGCCGCGACAAGCTGGGCATTCCCAACGATCGACTCAACGTCGATGGCGGAGCGATCGCTGTGGGACACCCCTATGGTGTGACGGGCGCGCGCTTGGTTGGCCACGCCTTGATCGAGGGAAAGCGTCGGGGCGAGAAATTCGTCGTCGTGACCATGTGCATCGGAGGCGGAATGGGTGCCGCAGGCCTGTTCGAAGTCGCCTAACGAGTCCACCTTGCAGCCCGGCCCCCGTGAAGGGGGCCGCGCAAGGACGACGACGCCATGGAATCCAAAATACTGTCGCGCCGCGACATCGAGTTCCTCCTCTACGAATGGCTCGACGTCCTGGCCCTGACCGGTGTCGAGCGCTACGCCGATCACAGCCGCGAGACCTTCGATGCGGCGCTCGATACGTGCGAGCGTATCGCCACGGAACTGTTCGAGCCGCACAACAAGAAAAACGACCAGTCTGAGCCCGTCTTCGAGAATGGCGAAGTCCGGATCATTCCCGAGGTCGCGCGCGCGCTTCGGGCCTTCTGCGAGGCCGGCCTTATGGCAGCCGGCCAGGACTACCGCTTCGGCGGCATGCAATTGCCCGTGGTCGTGGAGAAGGCCGGATTCGCCTGGTTCAAGGCCGCCAATGTGGGGACGTCGTCCTATCCGTTTCTGACCATCGGCAATGCCAACCTGCTCCTGGCGCACGGCTCGCCCGAGCAGATCGAAACCTACGTGCGCCCGATGCTCGAGGGGCGATTTTTCGGGACGATGTGCCTGTCCGAGCCGCAGGCCGGCTCGTCGTTGTCCGATGTCAAAACGCGCGCCGAGCCGGCCCCTGACGGCAGCTTTCGGCTCTTTGGCAACAAGATGTGGATCTCCGCCGGAGAGCACGAACTTGCCCAGAACATCGTGCATCTGGTCTTGGCCCGCATCCCGGGAAGCCCGCCCGGAGTGAAGGGAATTTCGCTTTTCATTGTGCCCAAGAGGCTCGTCGCAGCCGGCGGAGAACTGGGAGAGCGCAATGACGTCGTGCTGGCCGGGTTGAACCACAAGATGGGCTATCGCGGCACGACCAATACGCTGCTCAATTTCGGGGAGGGCCGCTTTACTCCCCAGGGTGCCCCCGGGGCGGTCGGCTATCTGGTCGGTGAACCCAATCGGGGCCTGTCCTGTATGTTTCACATGATGAACGAGGCGCGCATCGGCGTTGGCTTGGGTGCGACGGCCCTAGGCTATACGGGCTACCTGCACGCCCTCGATTACGCACGGAACCGCCCCCAAGGTCGGCCCATCGAGGCCAAGGATCCGACCCAGGCCCAAGTGCCCATCATCGAGCATAGCGATGTCAAACGCATGCTCCTTGCCCAGAAGTCCTACGTCGAAGGCGCACTGGCCTTGTGTCTGTACTGCGCCTTACTGGTCGACGAGGAGCGGGCCGCCCAGGATGCGGCCGGCCGCGCCGAATCGACCCTCCTGCTCGATATCCTCACTCCCATTGCCAAGAGCTGGCCGTCGCAGTGGTGTCTCGAGGCCAATAGTCTCGCCATCCAGGTCCATGGAGGCTATGGCTACACCCGCGACTACAACGTCGAGCAGTTCTATCGCGACAACCGGCTCAATCCCATCCACGAGGGCACGCACGGCATCCAGGCACTGGACCTTCTGGGGCGCAAAGTCGTAATGGAAAAGGGGCGCGCGCTCGAACTGCTCGCCCGACGGGTGGGCAAGACGATGGCGCGCGCGACACTGGGTCAAGATGACGCGGCGGCTCGGTGGGGTCAGCAGCTCGGAAGGCAGATGGACCGCATCCAGACCGCGACCCGGAAGCTGCATGGGGTCCCGGATGTGCGCGTCACATTGGCCAATGCCAGCCTCTATCTGGAGGCCTTCGGTCATGTGGTCGTGGCGTGGATCTGGCTCGAACAGGCCCTCGTTGCCCGAACGCGGCTCACAGGGGATGCCCAAAGGGACAGCTTCTATCAGGGCAAACTTGCCGCCTGCCGCTATTTCTTTCGTTACGAGTTGCCCAAGGTCGACCCGCTCTGGGACATCCTGGAGTCGCTGGACGAGACGACCTTGACGATGCGAGACACCTGGTTTTGATGGATCTTTTGGGGAGACAGCATGAGTATCAAGCAGCTCTTTGACCTGACCGGCAAGACCGCGCTGGTCACCGGTGGTTCGCGCGGCCTGGGCCTGCAGATCGCCGAGGCGCTAGGCGAACAGGGTGCGAAGCTCGTTTTGACTTCGCGCAAGCAAAACGAACTGGACGAGGCGGTCAAGCACCTCGAGAAGCAGGGCGTGAGTGTGAGCGCAATCGCCGCCGATCTTGGCAATCCTGAATCGATCCCGGGATTGGTCGAGGAAACCATCAAGCGGCTCGGTCACATCGACATCCTGATCAACAACGCCGGCGCGACTTGGGGAGCTCCGGCCGAGGATCATCCGCTCGAGGCCTGGGACAAGGTCATGAATCTGAACGTGCGCGGCATTTTTCTGTTGAGCCAGGCCGTGGCCAAGCGCAGCATGATTCCACGCAAGTACGGCCGCATCGTGAGCGTGGCCTCGATCGCCGGACTCAAGGGCAATGCGCCAGGCACCATGCAGACTCTGGCCTACAACACCAGCAAGGGGGCCGTCGTGAATTTCACGCGCGCGCTCGCCGGTGAATGGGGCCGCTACAACATCACGGTCAACGCGCTGGCGCCGGGATTTTTTCCGTCGAAGATGACCAAGGGTGTGCTCGCGCAGTTCGGCGAGGACAAGCTGGCCGCGCACGCCCCCTTACAGCGCATCGGGGGAGCGGAGGATCTGAAGGGCGCAGCCCTGCTTTTTGCCAGTGACGCAGGTCAGCACATTACAGGACAGATCCTCGCCGTCGACGGTGGCGTCATGGCGGTCTAGAGCAGAAGATCGCCCGGGATGGGGTTTGTCGATCTGATCCGAGCAGCCAATCCCTTGGGCCTTTGGCCGGGGGACGAGGCCAGCGCGGCCGCGTTCGATCGCATACCGCTGTTCTGTGATCGCCTGCAAATCGGCAGCATCGACCCCGCGTTCTCCGGGGTTCTCCTGGAGTTTTCCGATCTCGTGCGCCCGGTGGGGACCGCGCTCGAGGTCGTCTGTCCCGGTCCGGTGCGCCGGCGTAGCGGCGCCTTCGCCGAAGCCAGTCGCCGGCTTCTCGAGGCGGGCTACCTGCGCGGCTGGCGCGACGAGCAATTGGCGATCGCCGCCTACGAAGGCGGCCCGAAGCTATTCGAAATCGAGCGTGCCGCGGCGCGTTTCTTCGGATTTCTGACGCATGCCGCGCACCTGAACGGTTTGGCGCCTAAAGGCATGTGGATCTCCAGGCGCAGTCCGGACAAGAGTATCGATCCGGGCCTTTTGGACAACCTCGTCGGAGGTGGCGTAGCTGCCGGCATGTCCGTGAGCGAGACGCTCGTCAAGGAAGCCTGGGAGGAAGCCGGGATTGGGGCCGAGCAGGTGGCTCATGCCCAATTCACCGCCACCATCGGTATTTGCCGGCTGACCGACGAGGGCCTCCAGCGCGAACTTCTGCATGCTCATGACCTGGTTTTGGCCGCCGGCTTTGAACCGCGAAACCAGGACGGAGAAGTCGTCGAGATCCGCCTCGAGACCCTGCACCGTGTCTCTGACATGGCGCTCGCGGGTCTGTTTACCGTGGATGCGACCATGGTGCTCTTTGACTATCTGTGTCGCAGCGGCGATCGTGCTGTCACATCCCACGACCAGTCACGATTTCGCGCCCTGTGCCGGCGGCCCAACTGAATCGCAAGAAAGGCGACTTGATCCGCAGCTAACCCTTGCGGCTTGGCACGAACGAGACGGAAACCCGTTTAAACAGAGGGGAGAATCCCTCCTCCACCGGGAGGAAAAAGCCGACCAGCTGGCCGCTGCTGATGACCAGATAGGCTGACACCGGTTCGTGGCCTTCGATGGTGAACTCGCCATCGAGCGGTCGATACACCTTGCCCTCGACGATGCTGCCGACCAGCTTCCAATGGGTTCCCCGCTCGATGGTCCGCGTGATCCCGTTGTCGAGCGTCAAGGTGAGCGTGCCTTCGATCTGGATGACCGTCGCCTGAGCGTCATCGACCGGTGTCATGGGCGAGCGCACCACGTCGATCCCGAGCCATCCGGCACAACCGGCGAGAAAAGCCGCCAGGATTCCGGCGGCCAGCCAGCGTCCGCTCACCATCCTTACGAATCGATCCACGCGGTCATTCTCCTGTGTAAACCCGAAACTTCATGGCCATCGATGGCCTCTGCGTCATCCACGTGCCACGCTCTTTTCTCTCGCTTTGCTCCGAGTGCGCGAGCGTGGCAGGAGGGTAAGCCAAAACCACGCGAAAGAAAACCGCCCGCTCGCGACGGGCACGTCCGCGCCTATACGGGCCTAAGCGAGACAATGGGCCAGCTTCGCGCCTTGGCCCACTCGGCCAGCGCCCGGTCCGGGTCAACCGCGACAGGATCGGTGACGTATTCCAAAAGCGGAAGATCGTTGATCGAATCACTGTAAAAACAAGAGGCACCAAGCTGCGCCACATGGGACAGTCCCGGAATGGCGCCGCCGGCGAGCCACTGGTCCAGACGCACGACCTTGCCCCCCCGCATGCTGGGCGTTCCTGCCACCTTCCCCGTGAGCCGGCCTGCGACAGTCTCAGGCTCGGTTGCGATCAGGTGTTCGATTCCAAAAAGGCGCGCGATGGGAGCGGTAATGATGCGATTGGTGGCTGTGATCATGACGAGGATCTCCCCCTTGGCTCGATGAAAGGCGACCAACTCCTGGGCCGCGGCTGAGACCCGAGGCGCAATACAACGCTCGATGAAGAGCTCGACCTGACCGGCGAGCTCGTCAGGCGGCACGTGCGTGAGGGTGCCGATGAAGAATTCGCAAAACGGGATGTCGATTTCCTTGGTCTGGGTGCGATAGCGCTCTTCCATGGCGCTCGCGAGCCTTGCATAGGGATTGGCGCGAAGTACGCCACGGTCGATGAGAAACTCCACCCAGGCCTGATTGCTGTCGAGGGGGATGAGGGTATGGTCGAGGTCGAACAGGGTGAGAATCGCCATGGTTGCTGCGTTCACAGTCGAATCGAAAAAGGGCCCCCGGATAATAACCTTAGGGTCATGAGGGTTGGCGGGTGCGAACAAACACTACTGTATGGAGTTGGGTTAGAATAGTTCAGAGGCGCGTGCCAAGTCGTGTTCCCCTTGAAACGTCCTGCCGCCCTGCAGGACCCCTCGACATCCGACCGTGATCGACTCCAATTCCTTTCGTAGCGAGATCCCGTTCATCAAGGACTTGGGGATCGAATTTCTCGATGCGCCGCAGGGCCGCTCGGCGGTGGCTCTGCAGCTCGAACCGCGCCACCTGAACAGCTGGAACGTGGCCCATGGGGGCGTCATCATGACGCTCCTCGATGTCGCCATGGCGGTCGCGGGCCGTTCGCTCGATCCCCAGGCCGGTGGGGGCGTGACCGTCGAGATGAAGACGAGCTTTCTGCAGCCAGGTACCGCGGGCAGCCGGCTGCTCGCCTCGGGATTCGCCTTCCATCGCTCAAGCACCATGGCCTTTTGTGAAGGCGAGGTTCGGGATGGGGAAAATCGCCTCGTCGCCCGATCCATGGGCACGTTCAAGTACATTCGCAAGCGACCCACGGCGCAGGCCGCCGATGGCTAAGTCGCAGGCGCAACCCACGGATACCAGATCATGACCCACACCTATCGCCGTATCGTACTGGCCTCGCGACCTGCTGGTTGGGTGACGGAGGAGAACTTCCGGCTGGAGACCGTTGCCGCTCCCGACCTTGGAGAGGGGCAAGTCCGCATCCGCAACCATTATCTGTCCCTTGACCCCTACATGCGCGGTCGCATGAACGACGTCAAATCCTATGCAAAGCCACAGGCTCTCGGGGAGACGATGGTCGGTGCCACGGTGGGCGAAGTCATCGAGTCAAGAAATCCGAACTTTCGCCCCGGCGAGCCTGTGCGCGCCATGCTCGGGTGGGCTGAAGAGGGCGTCTCCGAGGCTGCGGCGCTCTCCAAAATCGACACGGCGCGAATCCCGATCTCGGCCTACCTCGGACCGGTGGGGATGCCGGGCATGACGGCATGGTACGGATTTCACAAGGTACTCGAGCCCAAGCCCAAGCAGACTCTTGTCGTTAGCGCAGCTAGCGGAGCCGTGGGCAGCGTGGTGGGGCAATTGGCCCGAATTCATGGACTGCGGGCCGTGGGTCTTGCGGGCGGCCCTGAGAAGTGCCGCTATGTCACCGAAGAGCTGGGATTTGATGCCTGCGTCGATTACCGCCAGGCCAGCGATGCCGAGCAATTGGCGCAACTACTCAAGGATGCAGCGCCCAACGGGATCGACGCGCACTTCGAAAACGTCGGAGGAGATGTCCTCAACGCCGCCATGAGCCTGCTTAATCCCTTTGCGCGCGTTGCGATCTGCGGCCTTATCTCCGACTACAACATGACGCCGGGGAGCGTTCCGAAAAGCGCGATTCTCCACCCCGCGATGTTTCTCGTGGCACGCTTTAAGATGCAGGGTTTCATCGTCTCCGACCATCTCGATCTGTGGCCCGAGGGGCTGTCTGCGCTCGCGCGCGACGTCAGTGAAGGCCGCATCAAGTACCGGGAATCGATTGCGCAAGGGCTTGATCGCGCGCCACAGGCCTTTATCGGACTCTTGAAGGGTCAAAATCTCGGAAAGCAACTCGTCAAACTGATCTAAGAATCCGATCGGTGTGACGGACTCTGGACTGGCACGACCCGACGCGCATTAAGCACCGTTCATTTCCTTTCTGGTGAGTGCCATGAGACCCATTCTTCACCACTATCCCAACTCGCCTTTCTCCGAGAAGATCCGCACGATCTTCGGCTTTAAGAACATCGCCTGGAGTTCGGTCCTGATCCCGCCCATCATGCCCAAGCCCGATGTCATTGCGCTAACGGGTGGATACCGCAAGACCCCGGTGTTGCAAATCGGCTCCGACATCTACTGCGACACGGCTCTCATCGCCGACGTCCTCGAGGACCTGGAGCCCGAGCCGAGTCTCTATCCTCCGGCCTCGGCCGGCCTTGCGCGCACGCTCGCCCAATGGGCGGACACAACGCTGTTTTGGACCGCAATTCCCTACACCATGCAACCTGCGGGCATGGCTCATCTTTTTGCCGCGTTGCCGAGCGAGGCCCAAAAGGCCTTCATCGCCGACCGGGTGGCCTTTCGCGGCTCGGCTCCGCGCATGCGACTGCCCGAGGCGAGCCTTGCGCTACAGCAGTATCTCGGCGAACTGGAAGCGCTGCTCGGCGACGCACGGCAGTGGCTTTTGGGGTCGACGCCATCGATTGCCGACTTCGCCGTATATCACTGCGTCTGGTACGTCAGCCGGGGCGGCCCGCCCGCGAACGTCCTCGAGGCGTACCCGCAGCTCGTAGCGTGGCTGTCGCGAATGAAAGCCCTAGGCCACGGCGAGTTCGACAAATGTTCGAGCGAGGAGGCGATCGCGCTCGCTCAGGCAGGCGCGCCAGACCCCGTCGATCCCAAGGATTTCCTGGATACGCACGGCCTAGCCTTCGGCAGCCCGGTGACGGTCGCTGCAACCGACTATGGGACCGATCCGGTGTCTGGCACCTGGGTCATCTCCCGTCCCAATGAGATCGGCATCGAGCGCAAGGACAGCCGTGCTGGGACCGTCATTGTCCACTTTCCGAGAATCGGCTTCGAGTTGCGCCGGGCCGAGAGCGCATGACCATGCTCTCCTGGACTCAGGCGCGTCTTAACGAGCTCGAGCCCTTGGACGTCTACGATTTGCTGGCTCTTCGGGCCGAGGTCTTCGTGCTCGAGCAGAACTGCGCCTTCCTCGATCCGGATTCTTTGGACAAGGAGAGCGTGCATCTTCTGGGACGCGATGCCGATGGCACTTTGGTGGCGTATCTGCGCATCGTCGATGCCGGCGCGAAATATGTTGAGCCCTCGATCGGGCGGGTCGTCACCAAGCCCAATCGAAGGCGGCAGGGACTGGGCAAGGAGCTCATGCGGGAAGGCATCGTACGGACCCAAATCCTCTGGCAGGACCGTCCGATTCGAATCGGAGCGCAGTACCGTCTGGAAGAGTTCTATCAAGAATTGGGCTTTGAGTCGCATGGTGCCGTCTACATCGAGGATGCGATCGAGCACATTGAAATGGTATTGGCGGGAAATACCCCGCTTCACGGGTATCCAAGGGAGCATTCCACATGAAAACATTCAAGGGTCGGGTTGCTGTCATCACGGGCGCTGGCAGCGGCTTTGGCCGCGAGTTTGCGCGCATCGGTGCGCGACTGGGCATGAAGCTGGTGCTGGCCGACGTTCAGGAAGACGCCTTAGAGGCGGTCCGCGCCGAACTGGCCTCCCAAAAAGTGGAGGTGCTTGCGCAACGGGTCGATGTCTCCCAGGTCGAGCAGGTCGAGGCCCTGGCCAAGGCGACGCAGGCGCGTTACGGGGCCGTGCATCTGGTGTTCAACAACGCCGGCGTGGGCAGTGGTGGCCTCGTCTGGGAGAACTCGCTGGCCGACTGGCAATGGGTCCTCGGAGTCAATCTCTGGGGGGTCATCTACGGAGTGCGCGCCTTCATGCCTCTGATGCTCGCCAGCGCGGGCGCCGAGGCCGACTATGAGGGCCATATCGTGAATACCGCCTCGATGGCGGGTCTGCTCAACGCGCCCAACATGGGGATCTACAATGTCTCCAAACATGCCGTCGTGTCCCTGACCGAAACACTCTACCAGGACCTGCGGCTCATCGACGCACCCATCAGCGCATCGGTGCTGTGCCCGTATTTTGTGCCGACCGGCATCAGCGATTCCCACCGCAACGCGCCACAGAGCGTAGCAAGCGAACAGGCGACCCCGGCCCAGCGCGCCCAGCGCGCCCTTTCCGATAAGGCGGTCAGCTCGGGCAAGGTCAGCGCGGCCGAAGTGGCGGAGCGCACCTACGAAGCGATCGGCGCAGATCAGTTCTACGTCTTTTCTCACCCTCATGCGCTCGGCAATGTGCAGCGCCGCATGGAGGACATCGTGGGACTGCGCAATCCGAGCGATCCGTTTGCCGCACGTCCGGAGGTTCGCGAGCTTTTGCGCGCTTCGCTCAAGGCGCAGGGGAAATAGCCATGACCCTCTCGATTCAGGACCAGCAGAGCGCGACGCTGTCCAACGGCATGCGCTTGCACTATGCAAGCGCCGGCGAGCGGGGGCGCGATCTCATCGTCTTCGTTCATGGTTTTCCAGAGGCGTGGTTCGCCTTCGAGGAGACCTTGCTGGTTTTCGGGCGTGACCATTTCGCCGTCGCTCCCGACCTGAGGGGCTTTAATCTGTCGGGCAAACCGGTCGGAGTCGAACACTACCGGCCCAAGCACGTCGTCGACGACCTGCGCCTTCTCATCGCCGATCTGGGCTACTCGAAAGCCACGGTGGTCGCGCACGACTGGGGTGGGGCGATCGCCTGGAACCTCGCGATCCATTTCCCGCAGGTCGTTGAGCGGCTCATCATCATCAACGCGCCCCATCCATTCTTGTTCATGCGCGAGCTCGCCCAAAGCGCCGATCAGCAGAAGGCATCGGCCTATATGAACTGGCTGCGCGCCGAAGGATCCGAGAAGGTACTCGCGAGCGACGATTTTGCAAGGCTCGATGCCGTCTTTCGGGGGCCGAAGGGCGAACACGCGTCGTGGTACACGCCGGCCGTTCGGGAACGCTATCACCGGATGTGGTCGGTGCCCGGCGAGGGTGGAAGCCACAGCCTCTCCGGTTCGGTGAACTACTATCGATCGACCCCCTTGCATCCGCCCCTTGCGGGCCAAACCGCCTCTGCCCCCGACCCCTCCGAGCAGGGCGCGTGGATGGTGCGCGTGCCGGTGCGGGTCATCTGGGGTGAAGGCGATGTCGCGCTCTTGCCGGGACTGCTGAACGGGCTCGAGGGTCTCTGCCCGGACTTGCGCGTCACGCGCGTGCCCGAGGCGACCCATTGGATCATTCACGAAATGCCCGAGCGCGTGCATGAGCTGATTCGCGAGTCGCTTGCGAATTGAAGGGAAAACCGGGTGGGAACGATACTGGTGGTGCGGCACGGGCAAGCGGCCTTCGGTACGGACGACTACGATCGTCTGACCGAGCAAGGCTTTGAGCAGTCGCGACTATTGGGCCGCTATCTTGCCCATCGCGGCTTGGCCTTCGACGCCGTTGTGACCGGCACCTTGAGGCGTCACATCGAGACTGCCGACACGATCCTGGAGGCGCTGGGAGCCTCATCGACCGAAGCCCAGCATGGACACGAGCGCCGCCCCGGTTTGAATGAGTACGATCCCCAAGCGCTGGTCATGGCGCTGACCGGCCAGCCGGTGGGGCAAAGCGAGGGCGCGGCAAGGCGCGACCCGGTCGTGGTGCGCGAGCATTTCAGACTCTTGCGAGACGCCCTCCTGGCCTGGACCGAGGGACGCACGCGGCCCGAAGGCATGCCCGACTGGAACGCCTTCCAAGCCGGAGCCGTCGACGCATTGGTGTGGGCCCGCGAGCGCTTTTCCGACGGCAATGTTCTCGTCGTCAGTTCCGGGGGACCCATCGCGGCCGCGGTCAGTGCGTCTCTCCAGGCGCCGGCCAAGACCGCGGTCGAATTGAATTTACGGATTCGCAACACCGCCGTGACTGAATTCGCCACCAGCCCCAAGAGGCATCACCTCGTCTGCTTTAACAGCATTGCACACATCGAGCAGCACGCCGACGTGTCGCTCGCGACCTATTCGTAGGGGGGCGCCTAATAGGTCTTGTACGGCAGGAACTTGCCGGACATGACGATCTTCACGCGATCGCCTTTGGGATCGGGCTCGCGCGCGAGGTCCATCGAGAAGTCGATCGCGCTCATGATGCCGTCGCCGAACTCTTCGTGGATGAGTGCCTTAAACGTGCTTCCGTAGACGCTCACCAGTTCATAGAAGCGATAGATCAGGGGGTCGGTCGGAATCGCCGTGGGCAGGGATCCTTTGTAGGGGACCACCTTGAGCCAGGCGATCTCCTCCTCGGTGAGGGCGAACAGTTTGCCGATCGTCTCGGCCTGTTCGGCATTGAACGTCATCTGGCCCAGGCACGCTGCCGTAGTCCACTCTTTACTCTTGCCGATCAACTGGGCCACGCTGGCCCACGTGATTCCCTTGGCGACCTTGGCTGCGACGATCTTTTCGGTGACGTGGTTGCGATCCATGCGGTTCTCCTCGAACGAGCCCAATAGGCATGATGGTGGGGTCAGTAGACGTCGCGCAGATAACGGCCATTGGCTCCGAGGTGGCGCACCTCGAGTTGGGCCGTCGCCTCGGACATTTTTCCTTCGGACATGAACAGTTCGACGATCGCCCGATCCACATCCTTGGCCATGCGCTGCGCGTCACCGCAGACGTAAATATGGGCACCATCGACGATCCAGGCCCAGATCTCGGCCGCTTGGGCGCGCATGCGATCCTGCACATAGACTTTCTTGGTTCCGTCCCGCGAAAACGCGGTGTCCAGGCGGGTGAGCGTGCCGCGCGCGAGCCAGTCGCGCAGCTCGTCCTCATAGAGAAAGTCGCAGAGGCCACGCCGCTCGCCAAAAAAGAGCCAGGTCCGCCCCGTCAACCCCCGCGCGGCGCGCTCCTCGAGAAAGGCGCGAAAGGGGGCGATGCCAGTGCCCGGACCGATCATGATGACCGGCACGGCCGCATCCGCGGGCAATCGGAAGCGCGCATTGTGATGTACATAAATCGGAACGGTGGCGCCTTCCATGACCGTATCGGCCAGGTGCGTCGAGGCGATGCCGTCGCGCGCCTGACCTGCGGCGGTGGCACGTACGACACCGACGGTCAGATGCACTTCTTCGGGATGGGCGGCAAGGCTCGAGGAGATGGAATAAAGCCGCGGCGCCAAGCGCGGCAAGAGTTCAACCAGGGTGTGCGCGTCCAACGCCGCGCAGGCGGGTCGCGCGAACAGGTCCGTTGCATCCCGGCCGTCGAGATAGCGCTGCAATGCATCGACTTGTTCGGGCTCGCACAGCGCCTTGAGTTCGGCATCCCCGAAGCGCTCGGCAAAGCGGATGGCCTGCGCCGTCGTGAGCCGCCCGATCTCGCAACGCGCAGCCAAAGCCTCGCGCAGGCCCAGCGCGCTACCATCGATGACGACCGTGGTGTCGCCCTTTAGGCCAGTCACCGCTAGAAGTCGGTCGATCAGTTGGGAGCCATTGCGCGGCCAGACCCCGAGAGCATCCCCCGGTTCGTAGGTGAGCCCGGAGTCCTTCAGGCTCAAGGTCACGTGACGGGTGTCCTTGTCGGAGTCGGCCAAGGTCAGGCGCCGCGTACCCACGAGCCGCGCCGCAAAAGGATGTTCCCGGTCCCAGCCTCCGTGGGGCTCTTCCTCTGGCGGCTCGGCCGACAGGGTACCCGTGCCCGGGCTCGGCAGGACCGGCCACAGCGACTCTCGCCAGCGCTCGAACGTGGGTGCGATTTCGAGATCGGCTTCGACATGCTCGATGAGGCGCTCGGCGCCGAGTTCCGAAAGCCGGCGATCGAGCGTGATGCCAAAGTGGCAGAACTTCGGATAGTTCCGGTCTCCGAGAGCGAGCACCGCGTAGCGCATACCGGCTAAGGCCGGACCGGACGCGCTGTCCAGTTCTGCGGCAAACGCCTGTGCCGCGTCGGGTGGATCGCCCTCGCCGTACGTGCTTGCAATCCAGAGACACAAAGGGCGGCTCGCAAGGCCCGAAAGTCCGACGCTGCCGGCGTCTTCTACGTTGGCACCGAAGCCCTTTGCGCGCGCCGCTTTGGCGAATTTTCTGGCGAGACTCTCCGCGGTCCCCGTCTGCGAGGCGTAGAGCACCGACAAAACGACACTGGGCGCTGCGGGCGTTTGGGACGCCGCAGCCGGGCGCGTTAGAATCGCCGAGAAAAATCCATTCAGCCAGGCACGCTGCGCCTCCGAAAACGGGGCGTCGGCCGGTATCAGGTCAAGGGGGGCCGGCGCCAGAGCCACTGGCTCGCTCGCGCCGCTCATGCGATCAGCGGGGCCAATTGCAGGCAGTGCCGAAGGGCGTCGATATCCTGACGCGCGCAATAGGCGACGAAGCTCTCTTGCTTGGAACGAGCGCCGAGGTAATGTTCAATCACGGCCGAGAGCACGTCAAAAAGATCGGCGACGGGGACGTTGCGCACCAGTTCGCGGCCCAAGCCCTGCTCGTTTTCGCAACCGCCTCCGACATAGACGTGATAGCCCTCGATAGTGGTGCCGTCAGCGGCCGCGACCTGGGCACCCAAAAGTCCGATGTCGGCGACGTAGTGCTGCGCGCACGAGTGAGGGCAGCCGGTGAGATGAATATTGATTGGCGTATCCAGCTCAAATTTTTGATTCAGCGCGGCGCCCAGCGCCAGCGCATGTCCCTTGGTATCGCTGGCCGCAAAGCGACAGCCGGTATTGCCCGTGCAAGCGACGATGTGAGGGTCCATGCGACCCTCAACTGGGGCAAAGCGCAACTCTTTGAGGCGAGCCGAGAGCTCCTCGAGGTCGCCTTCGGCGACGTTGGGAAGAAGTGCGTTCTGCCAGACGGTCAGACGCAGTTCGCCGGCGCTAAAGCGTTCGGCCAAGGAGGACAAGTCCTCCATCTGAGCGACAGTCAGGCGCCCGACGGGAATGGCCAGCCCGACGTAATACCGGCCCGGTTGGCGCTGCGCGTGGATCCCCAGGTGGGCGCGCTTGTCGACTGCGGGCCGCTCCAGATAATCCTCCGCACGGATGCGCTTTAAGGGGCGCCCGAACTGCGCTTCGGTCAATTCCAAGAAGTGCTCCAGCCCGAGTCGGTCGAGTACGTAGCACAGCCGGGCCTTGGTGCGGTCGGTCCGGTCGCCGTGCGCTGCAAACACGCGCAAGATGGCTCCGGCGAGCGGCACCGCATCCTCGAGAGCCACCGCAATGCCCGACTCCACGGCAAAGCGCAAATGCCCTGTGATGCCCGCGAGCGCGAGGCGAAACTCCACCGGAGCATCGGCTACGCTTTTCAGGCGCGACGCGGTGAACGCGATGTCGTTGGTCGCAGCGACATTGCTAAAGCGCCCGGCCCCGTCGAAGGCGATATTGAACTTGCGAGGCAAGCCGAACAGATCGCGATTGTTGTTCAGGTAGAACTGCATCGCGCGCGCCATCGGGCGCGTGTCGATGAGCTCATGCGGATCGAATCCCGCACCGGGCGAGGCCGTCACATTGCGCACGTTGTCTGCGCCGGCACCTCTGGAACTGAGTCCGCACTCGGATAAGCGCATGAGGACTTCAACACTCGAGCGCGGTGCGATCTCCCGGATCTGGATATTGCCGCGCGTGGTGATATCGCAGTGGCCGCCTCCCAAGTCACGGGCGATTGCGGCCAGCGCGCGCAGCTGCGCAGCGCTAAGCACGTTGGCCGGAACGCGCACCCTGACCATGAAGCTGTCCTGGGCGGGAGCAACGTAGAACAGGCCGTGGTACTTATAGCGAAATACATCGCCGGCCTCAGGTGGGGTATCGGAGCTTGCATAGCGCAGCATCTTGTCCCACATCGCGAAGGGATCCTCCTCGATTTTCAGGCGTTCTTCGCGGCACAGGTCTTCGATGGGCGTGCCAAACCAGACCTCGGACGAGGCCGCCTGCGATACCGGTTGGGCCTGGCCGATGAGTCCCGAGGCGGCGAGACCCGCTGTGAAACCCTGCAGGTACTCCTTTTGCGCGGTACTCAGGGGTTCAACGGAAGATGCGTCCATGTCGCTCATGCCCTTAGACGACACGGGCCGTCATCGAGCTCTTCGAAAGAGCGCCTTGCGATTCTTCGGTGGCCTCCTGCGGCTTGGCCCGGTAGGTGACGTAGAGCGCCAGACCCGTGAAGAAAAAGCCGCCGACGAGATTACCGAGCGTGACCGGAATCTGGTTCCAGATCCACCAGTCGGCCAGGGTCGTCTTCGCACCCAAAAGCATGCCGGTGGGAATCAGGAACATGTTGACGACGGCATGCTCGAAGCCGTGCGCAAAAAAAATCGTGATCGGCAACCAGGCCGCAACGATCTTCGAGATCGTCGAGGAGGCGACCAGTCCCATGACCACGCCCATGCATACCATCCAGTTGCAAAGCGCCGCCTTGATGAAGGCGGTCGCAAAGCCGGCTGCGCCATGGCTGGCGTAGGCCAGCGTCTTGGCTTCGGTGATCGCGACGATCTTCTCGGCAATGCCGCCAGGCGGCATCGACCAAGTCATGGTGAGCGTGGCTGCAAGCAAGACACCATAACCGATGCTGCCCGCGAGATTGCCCAGGAACACCCAACCCCAGTTGCGCAGGACCTCTTTGAACGTCACCTGGCCGGTGAGCTGTGCCAAGGGCATGACGGCGAAATTACCCGTCACGAGTTCAAGGCCCAAGAGCACGATCATGACGAACCCGACAGGAAAGATCAGCGCCCCCACGATGGGCAGGTTGGTCTGCGCCGTGGCGGTCACGGCAAGGCTGGTCGCGACGCCGAGAATGGCGCCGGACAGTGCACCGCGGATCAGCAGGTCCGTCACCCCCAGAGGCGCTTTGCGCTGTGCGGCTTGAACAAGTCCAGTCACGACCTGGGTCGGTGTCTGATAGTCCATCATGGGCTCCAGTACGTCGCCGTCGAGGCGCCGTCAATTGCGCACCGAGGTTGTGCGTCCCCGACGGAATGCAACAAGCATGCCGAGCGCAATCCTCAAATAAACCCGCCATTCAGTGGGCGCCGGTGCGCATCGGACCGGCTTTGAGTCACCGGCGAGAGGGCGTGCGCAGCCGGTGTACACTGGCCGCCGGACTTCCGCACCAAAATGGCCCTCGATCCGCAAATCGCTGAAATTCTCGAGCTCGTGCGCCGCGCCGACCGGCCGCCTTACTGGCAGCTCTCTCCCGATGAAGCACGCGAGAGTTATCGCAAGGCTGCGCGGGTGCTCGATATCGCCCCTGAGCGCATGGCCCGGGTCGATAATTTCGCGATTCGAACGCGCACAGGAATCGAGCTACCGGTGCGGCTCTATGTGCCGACCTTCTCCGAGGACAACCGCAATCTCGCTCTGTACTTCCATGGGGGCGGATTCACGATCGGCTCCCTCGAAACCCACGACGCCGTCTGTCGCATGCTCGCCGCCCAAACGCCCTGTCGGGTACTGGCGCTGGATTATCGTCTTGCCCCCGAACATCCATTCCCGGCCGCGGTCGACGATGCCTGGGAGGCTCTGGTCTGGGCACACGGCAATGCCCGTCGGCTCGGGGTAGACCCAGACCGACTCGCCGTGATCGGCGATAGTGCAGGCGGCACACTCGCCGCCGTTTCGGCGATTCGCGCCCGAGATGCCGGCATCCCGCTTCGCATACAGGTCCTGATCTATCCCGGCACGGCCGGCTACCAAAACTCCGCGTCGCACCAACGCTTTGCCGAAGGATTTCTTCTGGACGCCAAGACGATCCAGTGGTTTTTCGGTCACTACCTGCGCGGCGACGCGGATCGCAACGATTGGCGCTTTGCGCCTCTGGATGCATCGCCCGGTCCGGACCTGGGTGATCTCGCCCGGACCTGTGTTGTCGTTGGCGGCTATGATCCCTTGCATGACGAGGGAGTCGCTTATGCTTTGCGTCTTCAGGCGGCCCAGGTTCCGGTAAGGATCTTGGAGTATCCGGGTTTGGTGCACGGCTTTTTCAACTTTGGCGGAGCCGTGGACGAGGTGCGCCGCGCACACGCGGCTGTCGTCGCCGAACTGGCGCATGCTTTTGGGCTGAGGAAAGGGTCTTGAGATGACGCGGGACGGCTTTCAGTTTTCGCATCGCCTGCGGGTACGCTGGGCTGAGGTGGACATGCAGGGGATCGTCTTTAATGGCCACTATCTGATGTACTTCGATGTCGCCTTTACCGAATATTGGCGTGAGCTTGGCCTCGAGAGTCCGCTCGAGCAGGCCAAAACCGGCTATGAGATGTTTGCGCGCAAGTCGACCATCGAATTTCATGCACCGGCTCGATTCGACGACTTGCTCGATGTCTTCGTGCGTTGTGTCAAGCTCGGGCGCACGAGCCTGCAGTTTCTCCTTGAAATCCATCGCCAGGGCGATCCCGATCAGACGCAAGACGAGCTCCTCGTGTCGGGAGAACTCGTTTACGTCTACGCCAATGCGCTGGCGCGCGCCCCCGAGCCGGTACCGGGTCATTGGCGCGAGCGGCTGCGCACTTTCGAGGCGAAAAGCGAGCTCTGATGGCGCACCTGCCTCAAGGCTGGTCGCTGACGCTGGCGCCCTGGGACGAGGCCCGCGAGGGCGCGCGCGCCGTGCGCTATGCGGTCTTTTGTGTGGAACAGGGAATTCCCAAGGAACTGGAGTGGGACGACTGGGACGCGCGCAGCCGCCACTGCCTGGTGCGTGACTCCTCCGCTGCCGTGGTGGGAACCGGAAGACTCCTTCCGGACGGCCACATCGGTCGCATGGCGGTACTTCAAGTCGCCCGCGGAAAGGGTGTCGGTGGAATCATTCTCGAATCCCTGGTTCAGTCGGCTCGCGAACAGGGGCAGTCCGAGGTGGTTCTGAACGCCCAAAAAACAGCGTGTGCGTTCTACCTACGCCATGGCTTCGAGGCGGTCGGGGAGGAATTCATCGAGGCTGGAATCGTGCACGTGACGATGCGCCGTTCCCTTGCGGCCTAGGCCATTGGACGCTATCCGACATGGCCCGGGACGGCCCTTGGCCAGCGGGTCCCAGAAACCTGCACGCCTGTGAGCCCGGGATTGGAATCCGACCCTGAGGATCCCTACCTCTGGCTCGAGGACATCGACTCGGCCGCGGCACTCGCGTGGGTCCATGCGCAAAATGCCCAATGTCGTGCCGCGCTGGAGGAGGGCGCGGAGTTCCAGGCACTGCGAAAGCGGCTTTTTGCGCTCTATACCGCAACCGATCGGATCCCCATGGTCAGCGGCCGAGGCGGTCTTTACTACAACTTCTGGCAGGACGCCCAGCATCCGCGGGGCCTGTGGCGGCGCATCGATCCCACCGGTTTTTTGCGCGAGGACCCGCCCTGGGATGTGCTCCTCGATCTGGACTCCTTAGGTCGCCTTGAAGACGAGAGCTGGGTGTTCAGCGGTGCGCAGTGTCTTTTTCCCGAATACACGCGCGCGCTCATCAGTCTGTCCCGGGGTGGCGGCGATGCGCACGTGGTGCGCGAATTCGACCTTACGACGCGCCAGTTTGTGCCAGACGGCTTTGCGCTCCCCGAGGCTAAGGGGTCGATCGGCTGGATCGATTTCGAATCCGTGTACGTAGCGACCGATTTTGGCCCCGAAAGTCTGACCGACTCTGGATATCCGCGCGAAGTTCGCGAGTGGCGTCGCGGCACGCCCCTGGATCAGGCAGCGCTGGTTTTTCGCGGTCACGCGAGTGACGTTGGCGTCAACGCCTGGCGGGTGCGCGATTGGGTCGACGAACAACTCGTGTGGCGCGATTTTGTCGTGCGTCAGATCACGACCTTGTCGGCCGAGCATTACCTGCGCCAAGGCGGGGGCCTGGTGCGCCTTGATCTTCCCCCGGATGCGAGTTTTAGCACGCACGGCGACCAACTCCTCGTCAACTTGCGCAGCCAGTGGCGGGTGCGTGTTGGGCAGCAGGAGCGGCTGTGGCCCGCGGGTGCCCTGCTCGCCATCGCATTCGAGTCCTTCCTCGCGGGAGAGCGGGACTTTAACCTCCTCTACGAACCGGGGCCACGCCGGTCTCTTGCCGAACTGGTGCTCCTGCGCCACGCCATCATCGTCCACGAACTCGACGACCTAAAATCGCGCGCCTCGCTTTGGCGCCACGACAACGGGCGCTGGAGCCGGATTCCCATGAGCCTTCCCGAAGGCGGCAAGGTGTCGATGTTCGCCGTCGACGCTGACCAGAGCGACGCCTGTTTCCGCCTCCATGCAAGCCCCCTGACCCCGTGGACACTGTCCATTCAGAGCGATGGTGAAGCGTCCACGCCGCTTAAAGCGGTGCGCCCAGCGTTTGATGCGCGCGGCATGCATGTTGAACGCTTCGATGTCGCCTCGCGGGATGGCACGCGCATCCCCTACAGCGTCACGTTTCCGAAGGGATTCACCGCGCGGGGGGATGCGCCGACCGTTCTGTACGCCTATGGCGGGTTCGAACACGCGCTTTTGCCCGTCGGATACGCCAGCAAAGAGGGCAGCGCGTGGCTTGAGAAGGGCGGCGTTCACGCCATCGCAGGGCTGCGCGGCGGAGCCGAATTCGGGCCTGATTGGCACCAGGCCGCCCTGAGGGAAAATCGCCAAAGGGCCTACGATGATCTAATTGCAGTGGCAGAAGATCTCATTGATCGCCGCATTACCTCGGCTGCGAAGCTTGCGATATCCGGGCGCAGCAATGGCGGCCTTCTGGTGGGTGCGGTCATGGTCCAGCGCCCCGAACTGTTCGGTGCTGTCGTGTGCGGCGTCCCTTTGCTCGATATGCGGCGCTATCACAAGCTTCTGGCTGGCGCCTCGTGGATGGGGGAATATGGCGACCCCGACGAGCCGAGTCAGTGGGCGTACATGCGAAGCTACTCGCCCTATCAGAATCTCAGAGCCGGCGTGCGCTATCCGCCCATCTTCCTTTTCACATCCACACGTGACGACCGGGTCCACCCTGGGCACGCACGCAAGATGGCCGCAAAAATGCAGGCCCTGGGAGCGCGCGTGCTTTACTTTGAGAACACCGAAGGAGGGCATGCGGCTTCCGCTGATCCCGGTCAGGCAGCCTATATGGACGCCTTAAGCTATGCCTTCTTGCTCGAGGAACTGCGATAGCAAACCCCGCCTCGATCGGTCCGGTCGCAGCGACGCGGCGACTGCCTCTGGTCGACGCGCTGCGCGGATTCGCGCTTTTTGGGATCGTTCAGATCAATCTTCCCGGATTTCTGGTCGGATCCGATCCCCTCTATGTTCTTCTGGGCCTGCACGGCTCGAACCTCGACCGGGTCGCCTTTGCTTTCAACAGTTTTTTCATCGAAGCCAAGTTCTATCCTCTTTTCGCGTTTCTCTTTGGCTACGGATTTGGCCTGCAAGCACAGAGCCTGCGGCGCCATGGCCTTGATCCGCGCTCGCTCTTGCTGCGGCGTTACCGGTTCCTCCTGGTCTTGGGTATTCTCCATGGCGCCCTGCTTTTCTTCGGCGACATTCTCACCATGTACGCCTTGGCCGGCATGGCGCTGGTCGTCTCGATCCCCAAGCGTCGCGCCCAAATTGCACGTCAGATCGGCCTTTGGTTTGGTGCAAGCGTCGTTCTCGTTGGGCTCACGACACTTCTGCCTTCGCCCCTTTTGGAGAGCCTCTCCGGCCCGAATACCCTGGAGAGCCTGCAACAATCGGTGACGACCCTCGCGCAAGGCTCCTTCGTCACGGGCGCCGTCGCACGCGCGCAGATCTATTTGCAGGCGCAACGCTACCAGATCATCGAATTTCTTCCGCAACTGCTCTTTTTCATGACGCTCGGAGCCTACGCGGCGCGGGTGGGCGTGCTGCGCAGGCCCGAACGCTATCGGCGCTTCTGGCGGGCTTGCCTCGCGTGGGGAATTGGCCTGGGCGTTCCTATCAATGTCGCGTTTGTCTGGACCCAGTTCCAACTGGCCCAGTCGTCAGAGCCCGAAATTGGCATCGCAGTCCTAGGCGATTGTCTCTATACGTTCGCCGCGGTTCTGACCCCGGCCTATGTCGCTGCAATCGTGCTTGCAAGCCTCAAAGCCAAGCCATGGCGCGCGTGGGACCGGGTGCTGGCCCTTCTGGCTCAAACCGGAAGGCTGGCTCTGAGCAACTACATCCTCCAGTCGGTGGGCTATCTGCTGCTGTTCTCGAGCGCGGGATTGGGCCTCGCCCCCAGTTTGTCCCTGGCCGAACTCGCCGTCATCGGACTTGGACTTTGCGTGGCGCAATGCCTCGCTTCAGCCTGGTATCTGCAGCACTTCAAATCCGGTCCGCTGGAATGGCTCTGGCGCCGATATGTCTACGTTGGCGCGGCCGCTTCCGAGCGCACCTCGTACTGAAGCTCCCCGGTCTGCCCTGCCTCACCGAAACTGCGTTCGATAAAGCGCAAGCGGCCTCCTCGATCGAGCACCATGACCGTCGAGGCGCGTGTGCCATAGCCGTCTAGTCTCACGAATGCCGCCGACAAATCGCGCTCGAGCGCAAGCGAAACCCCGGTTTTGGGCAGTTTCGAGTCCGGCGCGCGGGTCGAATCGGCCAGAAGCTCGAAAAGGTTGGCGACCAGGTGCTCAGGCGACATCGCATCGAGGGCCGACGTCAGTCTGGCCTTGGCGATCTCGACCTTGGGCCACGGCGTATCGAGGCGCGCATTGGAGACACCGTAGATCCCGGGTTCAAGCAAGAGAGGGGTCTTCGGATCGCGATTCGAGTCAATCCAAAGGGTGGGCTCTCCGGGGCCTAGCAGGTGTTCTCCGAGAAGGAGATTAAAGCCGTTGTAGAGCCGCTTGGAATCTTTCATCGCGCGAAGATACGCCACGGGTTCCGCTGCGCCCTCGAGGAAGTCGGAGACGAGGTGACCGCGCGAGGGCGCATCCGATTTTTTCTCGTTGGGGCCGCGAAAGTTGGTCAAGGCGGCAAAGCGCCCGGTGCTCGTCACACCGCACCAGGTACCGCCGGCCTGGAGATCGCGTCCTGCGAGAATCTGCCGGCGCGTTCCCCACCAATGAGCCGATTCAGTCGCACGCGCGAAGAACTCGTCCCGATTGCCCGCAAAGACGAACGGGAACTCAGGATGTCGCTGCCAGGCAAAGACGATCAAGCACATGAGAATCGAGTCCAGCCCACGCAAAACCACTGAAAGAGAGAAGGCGGGGCCGCGGCAGGCCGGCCTGACCGATCGCCCCGTGATGCCCCCGCTTCACACTTGGCCCATGCCCCCTTAGGAATCCAGTTCGACAAAACACTCCACGTGGCGAGGACCCGAGAGAAGTGCGTTGAGTTGTTCCGCCTCGACCAGTTCCTCAAGTCGCCGCACGGTGTCGGCCGAGACATTTTCATACACCTCCATCCAGGTTTCGACGTCGGCGGGCTCGGGCTTGGGACGCCATAGGAGGCGCGATTTCTGTCCGGTCGACGCCAAAAGCTGTTCGCCGATGCGCCGCACGCATGCCAGCGCTGCGGCGTGCTGGTCGGCGCGCACGCGATAGTAGATATACAGGGACTGCACGGCTTCAGAGCTTGGGGCGCACGAACACTTCGTTTTGCGAGAGCGCGTAAGGCAACTCGAGCGCCGTCATCAAAGGACCGTCGGTCCGGCCGAGATGGAGGGTTCCCTCCGGCGGCAGGTTCTGGGGAATCTCGACGAGGAGGTCGACCCCGCCTTCCATCGAGGCTTCGGCGGTCACAATCGTGCCGAGCGGCACGTCAGGCTCGCTACTGTGATAGACGTCGCCACCTGGCGCCGGCGCGGACGTGACGGCGCTGTGGGCCAAGATGGTACGTCGCTTGATCTTGCCCAAGTACTGGCTGCGTGCGACCACTTCTTGTCCCGGATAGCACCCCTTTTGAAAATTGACGCCCCCCAGGAGCTCGAAATTGAGCATCTGAGGCACGAAGCGATCCTGCGTTGTTGCCGTGATCCAGGGCAGCCCTGCGCGAACGTCCAGCCAACGCCACTGCGCCGCGTCCAGCTCTCCGGCGCCGCTGAGAGCCTCGGCCATGACCTGGGACAGATCAGGTGTTGCCGCCAGTAGCCAGCGCGCCAGGCCGAGCGCCGGGGGCAGCGCCAGGGCGCTTGCTCCTGCAAGCTCGATGCGAAGGTAGGTAGGTGGGGTGTCTGCAACGCCCTGGTTGGCCTGTTTCGCCTTCGCGCCCAGCGCGGGGATGAAGCCTTCAAGGGCGTGATCGCTTCCGGTCAGGCCATAGAGCACGACGCTCTGGCTCGCATCTGCGATTTTCACGCGCTGTCGAAGGACAAACAGGGACAGGCGCTTTTGAATCGCTCCCAGGATCTCCTTGGGGATCGCGATCCAGAATCCCTCCCCGGTGCGCCAGAGCAATCCCGTGGCGAGAAGCCGGCCCTTGGCTGAGCAATACCCGACGAGCCGTGCCTCGGCCAAGCCCAGGTTCTGAACATCGTTGGTGAGCTGGTTGTGAAGGAATCCGGGTGCGTCAGCGCCCGTGACGGCGAGCACACCCAGGTGATCCAGGCGAGCGAGCGCGCCGTGGGCGATTGAAATTGCGATGGGAGCAGCATCCATGGCGGTTATCCGGACCGGTCTAAAACCGGCCAGAAGCTATTATACGAGTTGTCTCCTTTCCGCATTGGGATACATGCGCTTCCTGCGTCTGAAGGTCCTGCTTCTGTCGGGCATCTTCCTTGTTGCCATCCCCATCGTCACCGTGTTCTGGTGGGCTGAACGTCCGCTCCAATGGGACAAGGGTCCGATCGAGTTCACTCTGGCGCCGGGACATTCGCTAAGACAGATCACGCAAGACATCGCCGATGCCGGAGTGCCGGTCGAGCCCTGGCTCCTCGGGCCGCTGGCACGACTGGAAGGTCGCGCGGCACACCTGCAAGCGGGCACCTATGCCGTGACAAGCGGTATCACGCCCGCTGAGCTGCTCACGAAGATCGAGCGCGGTGAGGTGCTTCAGATCGAACTGGTTGTCCCCGAGGGGTGGACCTTCCGTCAGCTGCAGGCCGCCATCACGCAAGATGTCGACCTCAAGCAGACCGTGCGTGGTTGGTCGGATGCTCAGCTGCTGCAGGCGCTCGGGGCCGATGAAGCCAGTCCGGAAGGCCTGTTCGCTCCGGACACGTACCGCTTCGCGCATGGCACCACGGACCTGGAACTGTACCGGCGTGCCTATCGCGTGCAGCAGAAACGTCTGTCCGACGCGTGGGCCAGCCGCAAGCCCGATCTTCCCTTAAGCTCGTCCCATGAAGCCTTGGTCCTGGCTTCGATCGTCGAAAAGGAGACCGGCCGGGCGGAGGACCGGCCGCTCGTGGCGGCCGTGTTCCTAAACCGCCTGCGGCGGGGCATGCTGTTGCAGACGGATCCCACGGTAATCTACGGACTGGGTGCCACCTTCGACGGCACTTTGCGCAAACGCGATCTCATGGCCGATACTCCCTACAACACCTACCTGCGGGCCGGCTTGCCGCCCACCCCGATCTCGTTGCCAGGCAGCGCGGCGCTCAGCGCCGTGGTCAACCCCAGCGCCAGCGACGCCTTGTACTTTGTCGCGCGCGGCGATGGCACCAGCCAGTTCTCGGGCAGCATCGACGAACACAACAAGGCGGTCTCCAAGTACCAGAAGGGCGGACATCCTTGAGCCCCACCCCCGGCCGTTTCATCAGCGTCGAAGGCATCGACGGCGCGGGCAAAAGCACCCACGTCCAGTGGCTCGCCCAGCAGATTCGCTCGCTCGGGCACGAGATCGTGCTCACGCGCGAGCCGGGCGGTACCCCCCTGGGTGAGGCGCTTCGCACGCTGCTCCTGAACCACCCAATGAGCGCGGACACCGAGGCGCTTTTGATGTTTGGCGCGCGTAACGAAAACCTGGAACAGGTCATTCGCCCCGCCCTCGCGGCCGGGCGCTGGGTCCTAAGCGATCGCTTCACCGATGCCAGTTATGCCTACCAAGGCGCGGGCAAGGGGGTCGGTCCCGAACGCCTGGGTGCATTGGAGCGCTGGGTTCAAAGGGGACTGCAACCGGATCTGACGATCCTGTTCGACCTGGACGTCCGCGTGGCGCGCGAACGCCTTCGGGATGCCCGAGAGCCGGATAAATTCGAGCGCCAGGATGCGGCATTTTTCGAGCGCGCGCGCCAGGGCTACCTTGCCCGTGCGGCAGCGGATCCGGCCCGCATTAAGATCGTGGACGCAAGCGGCAGTATCGAGGAGATTCGTGAGAAACTTGAGAAATACGTCTCAAACATATGATTATTAACACTTTAGTCTCCAAATCGGGGGGCGCCGATTCGCATGCTATACCTTAATAAAGTTATATAAGATTATGATTTACCTATGAAAGAAGAATTATATCCTTGGCAGGCGAACGCTTGGCGCGAGGCGTGCGGCTGGATCGAGAGATTGCCTGGCGCGATCCTCTTTTTTGGGCCCAAGGGTATCGGCAAGGTGACGTTCGCGCGTGAATTCGGTCGCGCATTGCTGTGCGAGAACCCGGGTCCCTTGCACCGTCCGTGCGGCCATTGCAACGCGTGCACCTGGATTGCCGGCGGCAATCATCCTGACTACCGGCTCGTGCGTCCCCAGGCTACGGAAATCGCCGAGGGCGCCGAAGACAGTGACGAGGGGCTTAACGAGGGGGCTGTCGAGGACGCAGGCGGGCCCGCTGACGGCGAGTCGGCCAAATCGCGCCGCGCGCCTAGCAAGGAGATCCGAATCCAGCAGGTCAGATCGCTCGCTGAGGCCTTGAGCATCTCCAGCCACCAAGGCGGGCGCCGCGTCGTCATCCTCTATCCCGCCGATGCGATGAACGTCTACACCGCGAACGCACTCCTCAAAATGCTCGAAGAGCCACCTCCCGGGACGGTCTATCTTCTTGTGACCGATGCACCCGAGCGACTCTTGCCGACCATTCTCTCGCGTTGCCGCCGCTTCGCCTTGAGTCCGCCGGATCCGGAAGCGGCGCTGACCTGGCTTAACCAGCAAGGAGTCGTGGATGCGGCCCTGGTGCTCGCCGAATCGGGCGGCACCCCCTTAGCTGCGCTGGCTGCCTCGAGCGAGGCAGCGACCATGGCGCCGTTTCGCGACGCGCTCTTCGAAGTCCTCAAGCGTCCTGACGGCGCAGCCGCACTTCAGGCTGCCGAACGGCTCGCCAAGTGCGACCTAAGCCTTGTTGCCGGGTGGATACAGCGCTGGGTCTATGACTGCATCGGATACCGCCTGGCGCAGCGAATACGTTATTATCCGAGCGAGAAGGCGGGGATCGCAGCGCTATGCCCAACGCTGGATCTAGGGCGATGCTTGGCGTATGCGAGAGTCCTCGCGGCCGAGCGCAAAGTGGTGGAACATCCCCTAAACCCCCGACTTTTTGTGGAAAACCTGCTGCTGGGCTATTGCCGCGCCCTGCAAATCAGCTGAACCAGCGGAAGATCATATGAATGACGTCGCACGGCCATCCTCGGTCGCCAGACCCAGTGTCCTGTCGCTCAATATCAAGGAAAAGGCCGCTTTGTATGCGGCCTTCATGCCCTATCTTAAAAACGGGGGCATTTTTGTGCCGACGAGTAAGGCCTACAACCTCGGCGACGAAGTCTATCTCCTGCTTTCCTTGATGGATGATCCCTCCAAGTTTCCCATTGCCGGGCGGGTCGCCTGGGTCACCCCGCAAGGCGCCCACAACAACAAGGCTCAGGGAATCGGCGTGCATTTCTCCGATGACGAGGGCGGCGCCACCGCTCGCAAGCGGATCGAGGAAATCCTGGGCGCGGCCCTGAAGTCCTCGCGTACGACGCACACACTCTGAAGACGCGCCCCGTCTGGGGGCGGTGCTAAGCTATGCAGATTCGCGACGCCCGCGCCGACGATCTTCCTGCCATTGTCGAGATCTATAACTCCACGATCGCCTCGCGCGAGGTCACAGCCGACCTCGAGCCTGTATCGGTCGACAGTCGGCGGGCGTGGTTTGCCGATCATTCAGGATCAAACCGCCCGCTGTGGGTCGTCGAGTCTGAATCCTCGGATGCGCTGCCGCTTCTAGGCTGGATGAGCTTCTCGAACTTCTATGGCCGCCCCGCCTACCGGCACACGGTCGAGTTGAGCATTTATCTGGCCCCGTCTGCGCGCGGCCGCGGCCTGGGCAAGCTGCTCTTGCAGCGCGCGGTGGAATTTGCCCCCACGATCGAGGTCAAAACTCTGCTCGGCTTCGTGTTCGGTCATAACCTGGCAAGTCTTGCCTTGTTCGAGGGACAAGGCTTTCGGACCTGGGCCCGTCTTCCGTCGGTCGCAGAACTCGATGGCGTGGAGCGCGATCTCCTCATCCTCGGCCGGCGCCTCGACTCAGGCCGAGCATCGGCCGGCTGACGTCTTGGCCATGCCTTTTCCCGGAGACCCGCGTTGTTCATCGATTCGCATTGCCATCTCGATTTCCCGGAATTAAGACCCAGACTTGCCCAACTGCTCGAGAACATGCGCGAGCATCGGGTCTCCCATGCGTTGTGCGTGTGTGTCGAGTTGCCCGATTTTGAGAAGGTGCTCGAGACCGCCCGCACCGCGCCCAATCTCTATGCTTCGGTGGGCGTGCATCCAGATTATGCCGAAACCACCGAGCCCACCGTCGAGGAGCTTGTGCGCCTTGCGGAAGACCCCAAAGTGGTCGCCATCGGTGAAACCGGGCTGGACTACTATCGCTTGACCGGCGATCTCGAATGGCAAAGGGAGCGCTTTCGGACGCATATCCGGGCGGCCAAAAAAGCGAAGAAGCCTCTCATCATTCACACGCGTGCCGCAGCCGAAGACACATTGCGCCTCATGAAAGAAGAGGGGGCCGACGCGGTCGGAGGGGTGATGCACTGCTTTACGGAAAGCTGGGAAGTGGCAAGGTCCGCAATGGATCTGGGATTTCTGATTTCATTTTCGGGGATCGTGACCTTCAAGAACGCCACCGTCTTGCACGACGTCGCCCGGCGCGTTCCCCTGGAATCCATGCTAATCGAGACTGACTCGCCCTATCTTGCGCCGGTGCCGTTTCGCGGCAAAACCAACGAGCCTGCCTTCGTTGCCCACGTCGGGGCGCGGATGGCGGCACTAAGGGGAACCGAGGTGGCGCGGATTGGCGAGGCGACATCGAGCAATTTCTTCAGGTTATTTAATACTTAACACTACATTTCTAAAGTGAAATATTGGATAAGGCACGCATTTTTGGCAGCCTTTCTGAGCATGGCGCCGGCGGTTTTCTGTCCGGCACAGGGAGCTGCCCCAAGCGAAGAGTCTCTGCTTCAGGCGGTCGACGAGGGATCGAGCGCGCGCGTGAAAACGCTGCTCGCGGCCGGCGCCAACCCGAACCTGCGGGATGACCGCGGCGAGCCCCTTCTGATTTATGCCTTGCACGCCGGAAAACCCGAGATCGCAAGCGTGCTCATGCAGGCCAAGGGAATCGACCTCGAGGCTGAAAACCGCGTCGGCCAGACCGCGTTGATGGTCGCGGCCTACCAGGGCCGAATCGATCTGGTCAAGGCGCTCATCGATGCCGACGCTGAAGTCAACCACAAGGGATGGACCGCGCTCCATTTCGCCGCATCTTCGGGTCAGGTCGAGGTGGTGAAGCTTTTGCTGGAGAACGCGGCCTATATCGACGCCGAATCCCCAAGCCGAACCACGCCTCTCATGATGGCCGCCCGGATCAAGGATCGACCGACCTGCATTCTGCTGTTGCAAGAAGGCGCGGATCCGAGAGGAGTGAACCAGGCGGGGCTGTCGGCAAGCGATTTTGCGCGACGTGCGGGCGATCCCGAACTTGCCGACTGGCTCGCGAAGTCCGCTGAGAACTGGACGCGTGCCTATTCCAGCTCCAAAGCCGGAACGGACGGCCGCCACATGCCCTTGCCGCCCCCGCTGCCGGCAGTCCCGAGCCCGGCACCACCGCATTTAGAGGAATCGGGCGCGCCGCCCCCGAGCTAGATCCGCAGACCGAAGGGTGCAACGCGGGCTTTGGCGCATCCCATGTGCGCC
>JBEKVI010000024.1:0-61922 GCA_049514215.1 Burkholderiaceae bacterium | reverse complement strand
GAGATGAGTTCGTATTGTTTCTCCCCGAGATAGAGTGCCCGGAGGATGCCGCAACCATCGCCGAGGGTACTCGCTCGTCTGTGACCATGCCGTACTCCATTCTTGGCCACGATCTGCATATTGGCATTAGCACGGGAATTAGCGTTTTCCCAGAAGATGGCGGTGATTTCGAGACCCTTCTTAAGAACGCAGATACCGCGATGTACGCTGCAAAGAGCCAAGGGCGGAATAATCATCAATTCTTTCGGAAGGACATGAATGCTCGTGCGGTTGAGCGACAGGCAATCGAGGGCAATCTGCACCGTGCACTGGAGCGTCACGAGTTCGTGCTCAACTATCAGCCCAAGGTTAATCTGGAATCGCACGTCATCACGGGGGCCGAGGCCTTGGTCCGCTGGGATCATCCAGATCGCGGGCTGGTCTTTCCTAAGGGTTTTATACCGATCGCCGAAGAATCCGGACTAATCATCTCCGTTGGACAATGGATTCTTCGCCAGGCCTGTCATCAAGCCCGCGCCTGGAACGACGCCGGTCTTCCATTCTCTCAAATTGCCGTCAACATTTCAGCGACAGAAATCCGCAATAGAGGCTTCTTGCAACGTGTACGTGATATCTTGGATGAGACCGGCTTGGACCCCTCATACCTTGAGCTCGAACTAACGGAGTCAGCCCTGATCCGGGACGTGGACACCACTCTGGCTGTTCTTCAGTCCATTAGCGCTATGGGTGTGCGTCTAGCGGTGGACGATTTCGGAACCGGCTATTCGAGCCTGAGTTACCTTAACCGCTTGCCGATTGATACGCTGAAAATCGACCAATCGTTTGTGCACGACGTGACCGAGAATGAGAGCAACGCAACGATCGTCAGCACAATCATTGCCATGGGCAAGAATCTTCACCAGCGTATCGTCGCAGAGGGTGTCGAAACAGGCGAGCAGCTCGAAATTTTATTGTCCGAGGGATGCGGTGAGGGCCAAGGTTTTCTTTTTAGTCCACCGGTGTCGGCAGGTGCCTTTACTAGATTGCTCGAAAACGGCCTACCAATGACAAGCACTGCGGGTAGCTTTACATTTTAGTTGCGTCTCAATTTGCGAAGTGTGAGTCGGCAAGTCTATCTAGATCGGGCTACGGGGCTCAATGAAAGTATGGGAGGAAGAGTCGCTCCCATTTCGTACTACCCGTCGAATATGAGGAAGGCGACTTCGTGGTGGACTTGGCGCCTTAGCATCGACGGGCTATGGTACGGCCCCCGGTCCGATTCGTACCTCAGGAAACAACCAAGTGACCCTGCAGCGCGGGGACGCTGTCTAAGGCGAGGCCTTCGTTGGGGGCGCCGGTCGGATTGACCTTAGTCCGGGGGCTCGCCCAGCCCGGCATAATGTCGGATCCTGCAGCCTAGGTTGTTCTCGTGGAACCTTTTTCCCAAAGTGTTGCGCTCGCACTGCATTTGATTGCGCGTCACGACCCGGAGCTAGTCGGGATCATCCTTCTTAGCGTCCGCGTGAGCGTGTTGGCGACCACATTCGCCAGTGTCATTGGGTTGCCCCTCGGCGCCCTTGTCGCACTCGCATCGTTTCCCGGGCGTGGCCTCCTGGTCGTCACTCTGAACGCCCTTGTCGGTCTCCCGTCGGTCGTGGTCGGCTTGACCGCGTATCTGCTGATCTCGCGCGCCGGGCCGCTGGGGAGCCTTGGGATCCTGTTTACGCCGGCAGCCATGATCATCGCGCAAACCATTCTGGTTTTTCCGCTGATCGCAGCTCTTACGCGCCAGCTCATTCACGATGTCTGGTCCGAGTACCAGGAGCAGCTGCGATCATTGGGCGTCTCGCGTTTGCGGGCAGCTCGTACCCTGCTGTGGGATTGCCGATTTTCTCTCGGGACCGTTCTGATGGCTGCATTTGGTCGCGCTATTTCTGAGGTGGGCAGTGTGATGATCGTTGGCGGAAACATCGCCGGAGTGACACGGGTCATGACCACCACCATCGCGCTGCAGACCAGCATGGGTAATCTACCGCTTGCGCTCGCGCTGGGCGGTCTGCTGCTATTCATCGTCGTAGCGGTGAACGCACTATCACATGCGACGATGAGCCTTGCGCAGCGGCGCTATGGATAGCGCACCGGCCACTGACGAGATCTTCCCGATCCTCCTTGAGGACGTTCGCTTCGAGACGAACGGCCGACGAATTCTGGACGGTTTGAATGCGCGATTCGAGGGGATTGGGCGTACCGTCATTCTTGGGGCAAACGGAGCCGGCAAGACGATAACGATGAAGCTCATGCATGGCCTGCTCGCACCAACATCAGGTGTCATCCAGTGGGGAGCGAGTCTTGCAGCGCCGCGAAATCAAGCAATGGTGCTACAGAGACCTGTATTGCTAAGGAGATCCGTTATCGCCAATGTTATGTATGCGCTCGAGGCGGCAGACGTAGTCGGGTCGATCACCCGCGAGCGCGCGCGAGCGGCGCTCAGCAGCGTCGGCATTACGGCTCTGGCGCAACGTCCGGCGCGCCTGCTGTCGGGAGGCGAGCAACAACGGGTCGCTCTGGCGCGGGCATTGGCGGTGGCTCCACGCGTGTTGTTTCTAGACGAACCCACCTCGAACCTTGACCCGGTATCGTCGCACGAGATTGAGCGCGTAATCGGCGACGTCGCGGAATCGGGCGCCAAGGTCATCATGATCACCCACAACTTGGGGCAGGCCCGGCGCATCGCAGATGAGGTTGTATTTATCGACAATGGCCGCGTCACCGAACAGACACCGGCGGGGGAGTTCTTCAGTTCGCCCCGCTCGTCCGAGGCGAAAGCCTATCTCAAAACGGAGCTGCCATGAATGTTGTGCGCTTATTCAGGCTGCTCGTGTCTGCGCTTCTAATTTGCGAGATCGGTTCGACCGCCTATGCGGATCCTTACATCACGCTCGCGTCGACGACGTCCACGGAACAGTCTGGGCTCTTCGGGTATCTCTTGCCGATCTTCACTGCCGCCGAAGGCATTGATGTGCATGTCGTGGCCGTCGGCACGGGTCAGGCCCTCGACATTGCACGGCGAGGCGACGCAGACGCCCTGCTGGTACACGACCCAGAGGCCGAGGAGAAATTCGTCGCCGAAGGGCACAGCTTGAGGCGCAGACTCGTGATGTACAACGACTTCGTCCTCGTCGGTCCGCGGGGCGATCCGGCGGGAATTGCCAGCAGTGACATCGTCATCGCGCTACAACGCATTGCCGCCGCTCGGGCCGCGTTTGTTTCGCGCGGCGACCACAGCGGCACGCATCAGGCGGAACTCCGTCTGTGGCGGGACTCCGGGATCGATCCATCTGCAATCCGCGGCACGTGGTACAAAGACATCGGCTCCGGAATGGGTCCAGCTCTTAACGCAGCCGCGGGGATAAATGCGTATGTGCTCGCAGACCGGAGCACCTGGCTGAATTTCAAAAATCGCGGCGAATTGACGATTCTCGTCAGCGGTGATCAACGACTCTTTAACCAATATGCCGTGATGGTAGTGAATCCAGCGTACCACCCGAGCGTCAAGACGGAGTTGGCAGAACGGTTCGCCAACTGGTTGACTAGCGCAAAGGGTCAGTCTGTGATCGCGGCATACCGGATCGGCGGCGAGCAGGTGTTCTTCCCGAATTCACCACAAAAGTAGGACTCACGTCACGCCGTGCGCAGAGATATCCAGGTGATGTGTGAGCGCGCTTTGACGTCGTCTAACGTTCCGATGCAGGGAAAGGGCCATAGGCTTCTGCGTATCGTTTGCTCGCCTCCTCACCATGACGTAGCGCATGAAGTGTGAATCCATGCGCAATGTGGGCATGATGGGCGGCCATCTGATAATCGCCTAAGTTGAGGTACTCCAAGGCGCGCAGGTGATGCTCCGCCGCCAAACCGTGGTTCTTGGCCGCGAACTGGTGATAGGGTTGATTCGGATCTGGATCATCGACGTCATTTTGCTTTCGCTTTTCCATTGCGTCCTCGCTTAGTGCAAGAGTAGTAGAAGTCTCGCTAGTGAACTACCTGGGCATGTCCGAGACTGGTCTGTGCCCCACTCTGTGCCTGGGCCAGGGGTTCCTCACGAGTTTCCATGAGAATACTAGAGTGAAAGACTGAAGTGAGTTCGGTTTCGCACATTCTCGTTTATGCCGGATCCTAGCGGCCGTTCGCTCCTGATCTTTTTCGGGTAATCCGGCACAAACAGACCATCAGTCGTCTACCTCATCCGTCAGGATGACGTCGCGCGAGACACCGGACTCGCCAGAGAGCGAATCCAAGGAGGATTTGTACGACTACGATTCGAATGGCTAGCACTCCTATCCGGTCGCCATGATTTCAGTAGTTCGAACTGGAACTGCCGCCACGGCCGCTTCGCAAGACTAAGGTAAGCGACCTGCGGTAGTACGCTTCTATCCGCCCCATCCTCGCGACTCCGGTCGCCAATTTTGTCCGGGACGGGAATCTACCCTCGAATCCATCTATCTTACTTTCAGGTGCTAGGTCCCTAGTTCTTCTTCCAGCGGGCGGCCAGAAGGCAGCACTGCCGCGTGGATGTTGTTCGGGGCGTCTCGAAGTTTGGTAGTAGCCAGAGAGCAGAACTCCGGGAACGGCAAGGGCCGAGCGTAAGCGTATCCTTGGACCTCGTCACACCCCATGGCCCTGAGCATAACCATCTGCTCTTCCGTTTCAGCCCCTTCGGCCACGACGTTGAGCCTCATCGAGTGCGCAAGCCCAATCATCCCGCTGACGATCGTTTGATTCGTCTCGTTAACATCCATGTCCATAATGAAGGCCCGGTCGATTTTAAGCGTGCTGATTGGAAACCTGGCCAGAGAAGCATAGCTCGAGTATCCGGTACCAAAGTCGTCTATGCTGATAGTGACTCCTAAGTCGACAAGCGCTGCCAGGACGCGACCACTCGCCTTGACGTCCGCCATCATCGTTCCCTCGGGGAGTTCGATATCCAGCATCACCGGGTCCACCCCACTGTAGTCCACGGCTGCCTTCAATTGCATAGGGAAAGCGGGATCCGATAGCGATTGCGCGGAAATGTTGATACTAATTGGGATGTTAATGTGCGCGAGCTTTAGTTCCTTCATCCGCTGCAACGTATGTGCAAGCACCCACCGATCGACCTCGGGCATCAAACCGCAATCCTCTGCGAGCGGAAGAAATCGGACGGGAGGAATCATGCCTAGACTCGGGTGGTCCCAGCGAATCAGCGCTTCGGCTCCTCTGAGCGCCCCGTTCTTCAAGCTTCCTTTCGGTTGGAAATGCAATGTCAACTGCTCACTCGCCAGAGCAGTGCGGAGCTCCAACTCCAGTATGCCGCGCAGGTCGGATTCTCTAGCCATGGAGGGCTCGAACGCCGCGATTCGTGTCGCACCTCCAAGCTTTGCTTTTTTCAGTGCGAGGGTCGCATGTCTGATCAGCACGTCTGCGGACTGCGTATCGTCTAGCGCAACCACCAACCCCCCGCGAGCGCCTAAAATCATTTCGCGCCCACCGACCAAAACAGGGCGCGCAACGCAGCTCTCGAGCGCCACGACGCGCTGAGCGAAGGTGCTGTCGTTATCTTGCATCAAGACGGGAAACAAGTCGCTATTGAGGCGAAAGACGCGATCACCGGCGGCTGAGGCCACTTGAAGTCGTGCAGCCATATCGCACAGCACTCGGTTGCCTTCCACCATGCCGCCGATTTCGTTGACGGCCTTAAAGCGACTAAGGCCGAGTAAGAGCAGATAAAACCGCTGCCCGCTTCCTAGTCGCTCCTCCATATCCTGAATCAGAGCGCGCTCACTTGGGAGTCCGGTCAGCTCGTCCAAATCGCTTGAGTTGGCGAGCTTGAATAGCCTTATGTCTTCCTCTGAGGCGTCCGCGGCACGGTTCATCGTGCCTCCATGAGGCAGGGGAAAATGTCGACTGACAACCCATCGTCCGAGGACCGTCGAAAACCCCACTGCCGAGGTCGGCTTTCTGGAAGTGAGTGTGGCCTCCATAGCGGGAAAGAATACCGTGCTCGAGAAGTTGGGGACGTAGTCGTAGGGCGACAAGCCGACTACTTCGCCTCTGGCCCGGCTTAGGCCGTCCAGATAGGTTTGATTGCAGTCGATGACCCGCCAGTTCGAGTCGAGTTCAAACCAGGCTTCGCGGGCACCGTCGATCAGCTCGGCCTGGGAATCAAGTCCTTCTCGATACGTGACTACGGCAGCCTCTTGCCTTGATCGCTTGGCCTCCCGCAATGCGATGGCCCCATGTCGAATGAGCGTTTCGGCGTCGCGCCCGCCGCTTGGGGCATGGACGATACTGGCTGCGGCACCAAGAATCAGATTCTTATCGTTGACTCGAATCGGACCCAAGGTCGGAGCCATCACCCTGTGTAACGTCTCCAACTCGGCGACGCTACTTTGATGAGGCAGAAGTAGAACAAAGATGTCGCTGTTCAGTCGAAAGAGGGACTCGCTTTCTCGAATTGCAAGCTGGAGCCTGGATGCCATTTCTGCGAGAACGCGGTCGCCAGCGGCAAATCCCTCAGCGTCATTGACCCCCTTGAACCGGTTGAGCCCAATCATCGCTAATGCAAACCGCGTGTCCCGCTCGAGTCGCCGGGTAAGTTCCAATGTCAGTGCAAGTTTATTGGGCAAACGGGTCAGCGGGTCGCGCACCCCCTCTTTGGAGAGCTGGTACTGCTCCACTGTTGATTCGTCTGCTTTGTTGGCCAACACATACATGCCTCCCGGATGCGGAAAGGCGCGTACAAACATCCAGTTGCCGGCGAGATGGGAATAACCTATGAGGGCGGTGGGTCGTTTTTCCCTCAGGCAAGCTTCACTTGCCTCAAAGAAGACCGATTGCCGAAATTCCGGGAAATATTCAGAGACGTTTTTCCCGATTACCTCGTCGCGGCGCCGACCGATACTAGCAAGATAAATATCATTGCAGAAACGGACCACATAGTCTTCGTCAAACTCCAGGATCGCCTCATGCACCTCCTCCAAGATCCGAGCGAGATGTGTATTGAATGCGCCTATATCCGAGGGCCTTGCGGATTGCGTGGCGAGGATATCGCCCGAAGGAGCCGAATCGGATGGACCAGAGTGAATCTGACCATGGGTCTCACGTACACGTGACATCGGAGATTCCATTTGCGGAAATAAGGCCTTGCTGTAGGAGGTAGGGGCCGTCTATCGGCCGGTCTGCGCTACCAAAGCGTCGACCAACAATCCGCAGCTACACCAATCGAGCCACGTTGGGAGATGCGTCTGCCGTCTACGTGTACTCTGATATCGGGGGTTTGGCAAATTTAGCATCACCCAATTCGTTGTGCGCGCAAGCGCTTCTCGGTACGAGGCATGGCGAAAAGCCTGGCGCAGGTGTGGTATAGCCACTTCTGACAACTGCCAGGCCTCCTAGCTCTCAGCAATGGCAAGCGGACTCTGATTTTTTGGAGGACACTCGACTTCGCGCCGCGCCCGGCGACTCGACGCTTATCCTAGCGACCTCAGAAGTAGTTCTCGAATCGGGCGGCAACCTTCTTTGGGGCACTGACTTCGATGACGCCTCCCTCGACGGGGCCATGCAAATTGACCTGAGCGGCGGCCATCTGACGGAACTCGCGCGCCTGTGCCTCTAGCAAGTCAGCCAGTTCATCAAGTGTCGTGGCGCCATCGGCGACAAATTTCAGGTCGGTTACTCCCCGCATCAGTTCGCTCCCGATGAGACTTTCTGCCTTCTAGAGCGCTCCGTCCAAATAAGGACACCGTTCCCTATTTGATGTTGCCTGCGACAAGGCATGAACTTCGCGGTGACACGGAGTCGCCAGCAACTTGCGCCGAAGCGGCGCTGGTAAGACATCCTGGTGCGAGCAACGGTATGGCAGTCCCCCCGGGAACCGCTCAGGCCAGTCGTTCGACTCTGCCACCTGTTCATCCTTGCGACGAAATTCCATCGACATTTGTAGACTACCCTTCTACGGTAGAGGGCAACAGCAAAGCATCGTGCTCGGCCTGCTTCGCTGAGACGGCGGCCTCAGCGTACCGAATCGCGTCTGGCACCCAGGGCCTGATGCATGGCAAGGTGCGCAAGTGCTGCAGCCAACTCGCCCACTCGAGTTCTGACGCATTCCATTCTGGAATCAATCGAATTGCTACTCGACCGCCCGACCGGCTACGGGGATGCGCGGACATGGGACGCGACGACTGCCGGCGTTGCCAGCTGCAGTTCGAGGTCAAGAGGAAAGCGAACCACGGGGAGACCTTCCATAAATCCCAGCCGCCGAACGGCGCCACTGAAAAGCAAAACCAATCCGGAACTCTCAGTTCTAGTCGAACCCATAGTGCGCCTCTTCCAGAAAGGCGAGCGGTGCTTTGCGAACGATTCCACGAAATGACATCCGTTTTACCGGTGACTCGACACTAATTCGAATCCTATTGGGCAGTCTGTGCGCGAGCGCACGTACTATGCATAAGAACGGATGCTAGGATAAATCCACAGTAACCCCTTATAAAGAGAGACTATCTAACTTAGGATTTCGATGCGCCAACACCAACTGCAAACGCGATATGGACCGGTCTTTTTCGAGGTTGATCAAAAAGGCCAGGTCGCGGTTCGCCACGATACCTTCGAAATGCCGGAGGTATTGGTCCTCCTGCTGATCCGCGACCACATTCGACGTGGCGGCCTCGAGCAGCATCCGCCGCTCGCTAGTGGGGCGCCTTCGTAACGCCTGATCCAGGAGCGACCCCGCCTCCATGTGTGCTTTCGCTTCGCGCCGCGGCCGTCTCCGACGCCAGCGAAGCAAGCGGATGCCCGTTGCGCTCACGTCGGAGCCAGACAAAGGAAGAGACTACAAGGCTGACTCAGGGTCGCGACGGTGGCCTAGGTACGGCCTATCTGACCTAAGGCGAACGCATGTATGTGTCGGCACGTTTAGACACCGACCACACACCCCTTCCCATTAGCCTTGGCCTTGTACAAGGCATCATCTGCCTTCTGCAAAGCGGACGCCACCGACTCTGGAGGCCGCTCGAACGTTGTGTATCCGATACTCGCCGAAAGCACGAAACCCGCATCGGCCATGCGAGCGAAAATCTCCTTACCGAGACGAGCACTGAACGAACCACAATCCGAACGAACGGTATAGGGCATGAGGATGACGAACTCGTCGCCACCAAGGCGAGCCACAAAATCTGTTTGTCGCTTATTCTCTTGGAATAGCTTTCCCAGGAGTTTCAATGCCGCATCACCAGCGAGATGTCCTTTTGAGTCATTCAATTTCTTAAAGTCGTCGAGGTCAATGAGAACCAAAGAAAAAGCACCTCCATAGCGTCTCTGTTTGGCAATCTCAATCTCAGTGGTGGAAACAAATGTTCGGCGATTGTGCAATCCCGTCAGTGAGTCGAGTTCGGCGAGAACAAGAGTCTCCAAGTAGAGTTGTCTCGCGTGCCTAGCTAAGAAAACGACCAGCGCAAATGCCGCCAGTTCGATAAACATCTCCACATCCATCGCGGCACCCAATCGATGATTGACGATCGTCGAGTAGCATGTGCCGAAGAGGGCAAGCAAAAGACCCAATGCGACGATCAGCTTACGCTCGCAATGCATGCCTAAGACGGTCAACGGGAACACATACACGACAGTCATGCGGACGTCGTCTCGGACCAGATAATCCGCGGTGCTGTCAACTATGAAAACACCAACAATCGCCAAAAGACAAGCGATCGTGATGCTCCGCTGATGGATCTTGGCGGGAGTCAAAATGTGCCAAAGGATATTTTGTTCCATTTCGCAGTCTATCCTCTCCGGAAATCAAAAAATGGGGCACGTCTAGTACCGCTCTGGACGACCACTTCGTTTTGCGAAACGGGCTGGGCGTCGAGCCTGTCCAGGGCGGCTCATGAAAGGGCTTGAGTAGGAATACTCTATAAATTCAAGCGCGGTCTTAGAACTGTGTGCGGTAGCGTACAGAAACTTAGCCTGGGTCCATATTAGGCTTGGTGTTAGGCCAATAGGAATGGATCGAAGCCCCCTGTCCGGGGCCTGCTGAAAGGCAGCATATCGTGAACTGTCTCAAGCCCCGTGGTGACCCACGCCATTCGCTGAAGGATTTACACCGATGATATGCCCCTCCGCCCCCCACGAGGATGCACCGCTGTTGGTTTGGAGCGCCTGGCTTCAGTATCTGAAGAACCTGCCTGGCTGGAGTCCCTCATTAGAGCGAGACATCCAGTATGCAATGAAGGTGGTCCAGGAGAAGGACGAGGCGAAGCTCGCGCAAAGCCAGCCGCATTCACATACATCGACCGAGGCCGGCTTGGACGCCCAATAGAGGCACCAGTCGGCGACGGGCGCGTCGTCCCGCTGCCACACCACGGTCTCGACGCACCGATAAGAAACGCTGGGATAGGGCATTGCCTAGATCACCCATCCTCCCAGCTGCAGTCCAAAATCATGAAGACTCAAGTCAGCCTAAATGCGCTCTCGCGCAAGCTCGTAGCGCTCGACGTATAGGATCGAACTGATCCGAACTGACCCTGCAAGGTCGCAATGAAGTGAGCTTGGCCGTGCGCGTCGCCGTCCATGAAAGGCTCGCCCGCAAGGGATGCTTGCACTGGGAGGAGGTGGTTAGGTGCTCAGCTCCTTTCTGCCAGCGAGACGCCGGCAGGGGCCGTGAAGTTCTTCGCAGAGGAACTTAGAGAATTTGGCCATGGTTTCCCTCTAGCGCAGGTCGGGGAAATAACACGCTTCCAACCCCTTGATTTAATTGTGCGGCGAAGCCATGGTCTTAACGCGGTTGGAAAATCAATTTCATGTCCCCTCTTAGCGATCTCGAAAAACGACCATTGCGGCTGCGGAATGATTGGTCCAGTGCTGTGCTTGGCAACGGCAGTGCGGGGGCGGATCCATTCATCTTTTCCGGCTTGGTCATAGCGACCGCCAGAAATTCTCTTGGATTCGGGGGAGCCAGAGTGTGGCCCTGACCCAAAATATTCACGCGTTTTTCGTGATGCGCGTCACATACTCGACCGCCGCCGAAGCCTAGTCTTTGCTCGAAGCCGGGTAGTCGCTTGATCGACCGGCAAGCGGCGCTGTGCGAGGCTTCGCTTACGCGGCCGAATGAAAAACGAAGTAATTCATTCGCCCCGGACACAAACTCCGCGGGCGGCCACATACGCATCGTCGCGCACGGGGTGGCGTTGTGGGGTAGCCGGTCAAACGAGCAAAGGAATACGCGACAACTGCCACCTAAATTGATCCTGGAGGAAGCCATGAACGACGACGTCCTAGCCAAATTTGCCCAAGGCCTTCGCGGCGAAGTGATCGGGAGAAAGCATCCCGAATACGAGGAGGCGCGAAAACTCTACAACGCAATGATCGACAAGCGGCCGCTGTCAATTGCCCGATGTGCCGATGTCGCCGACGTCATTTCGGCAGTCAATTTTGGTCGAGACAATGGGCTCCCCCTCGCCGTCCGCGGCGGCGGTCACAATGGTCCGGGTCTTGGCAGTGTCGATGATGGATTGGTCATTGACCTCTCGTTCCTGAAGGGTGTGAGAGTCGATCCCAAGAACAGGACGGTGAGAGTCGGTCCCGGTTGCACCACCGGGGATGTCGATCATGCCACTCATGCGTTCGGCCAGGCTGTGCCATTTGGCATCATCTCGACGACGGGGGTTGGCGGCTTAACGCTCAGTGGCGGGCATGGATACCTGAGCCGGCAGTACGGGCTCACCGTCGATAGCCTGCTGGAGGCTGACGTGGTTCTCGCGGACGGCAGTTTCGTCATTGCTTCGGAGACGGAGAACTCCGACCTGTTGTGGGCTCTACGCGGCGGAGGCGGAAATTTTGGTGTGGTTACAAGTTTTCTGTTCCGTACCCATCCAGCCAGCATGGGCTATGGAGGGCCTATCATTTTTGAACTCTCTGATGGGGCTGCCGTCATGAGGTGGTTCCGGGAATTCCAGCCGAGTGCACCGGATGAGTTCGGCATGTTTTTGGCGCTGCAGACGGTTCCCTCCGTCGATCCTTTTCCGAAGGAGCATTGGTCAAAGAAGATGTGCGCGCTCGTCGTCTTCTACAATGGTCCTCTGGCAGAGGGCGAAAAGGCGATGAACAAGGTCCGGGCGCAGTTGCCAAAGCCGATCATCGACTGGGTCCAGCCGATGCCCTACACAATCCTTCAGACCCTGTTCGACGCGCTTCTCCCAAAGGGCCTGCAATGGTACTGGAAGGGAGATTTCGTGAAGGAATTACCCGACGCGGCGATTGAGCAGCATCTCGCGCATGCCGCGAGACTTCCAAGCGAGGCTTCCGGGGTGCACCTGTACCCCGTGGATGGCGCTGTCCATCGGAAAGAGAAAGGCTCGAGCGCCTGGGGCTACCGCGACGCGGCCTGGTCACTGGTGATCTACGGTGCCGATCCCGATCCAGCCAAAGCCCCTGCACTAAAGCAATGGGCCCGCGACTACTGGACTGCCGTGCATCCCTTTGATCTCCCCGGCGCCTACGCGAACTTCATGATGGACGACGAGGGCGACGCACGAGTCAGGGCCGCGTTCGGCGAGAACTATGGACGCCTCGCGACGCTTAAGAAGAAGTATGATCCCGCAAATCTGTTTCGGGTCAACCAGAACATTAGGCCTGCCGCTTGATCGCCGTCAGTGGCTGGCCGCGAGGCGCAGCGCGAAGCGAGTGGTACAGAAGGGTTGGGATTGTCCCAACCCGATTTTTGGATCAGGATATCTCCGCGATGGCGGTTGCCATCTTTTTTGATTGGTCGGTTCGACGCTGGTAGGAGGGACCCACGAACAAGCCACGCGCGCCATCCATCAGCGAATGGCTAAACGATCTCGGTCTTGGCAAATACTGCAAAGTCTTTGCCGAGAATGATGTTGACCTTCGCGCTTTGCCCTACCTCGACGCCGTCGACCTTCAGGAACTCGGCGTCTCGTTAGGTCATCGCAAAGTCATGCTTGTGGCGATTGCAGCGCTCAGTGGCGCTGCGCCGTCGGAATCCGAGAACGAGACAAAATCGGATCGGCGCGACGCCCCCGTCGATGAACCACCGAAGTCAGGGGCCACCGAGCTTCCGAGCGAGCCGGGGCCTGACCTAAGGCTAATTAGCGTGCTCTTCTGCGATATGGTCGGTTCGACGAGATTGTCTGAGCGGTTCAATGCGGAAGAGATGCACGAACTGATCAGTGTCTACCACGAAACCGTGGCGGGCGCGGTCAGACGGTTCGGAGGCTACGTCGCGAGGTTCCTTGGCGATGGCGTCCTCGCCTATTTTGGCTGGCCCATGGCATATGAGGATCATGCCGAACGGGCGATAAGAGCGGGCCTGGCGGCTATCGCGGGCGTTGAGAGCATTAAGACGCCCGCAGGTTCGCCGCTCCAATCGCGTGTGGGCATCGCCAGTGGCCGCGTGGTCGTTGGTGATCTTGCGGGGGGCGGCACGCTTGACCGAGCTCAGGTCGCGGGGGAGTCCCCGAACCTCGCCGCGCGCCTTCAAGGTGTCGCCCGGCCCGGCGAAGTCGTGATCCCCGACAATACGCGGCGGCTCGCCGGTCAGGCGTTCGAATTCGAAGCTCTTGGCGACCGGGAGCTCAAGGGCTTCTCATCCCCTATCGCCACGTTCCGCGTCGCCCGCGAGCGGGAGGTTGAGAGTCGCTTTGACGCGAGTCGGGGCACGACGAGCTCGCAATTCGTCGGCCGCAACAGCGAAATTGGAATCCTGCGTGCTCGGTGGGAGCTCGCCAGGGGAGGGCAAGGGCAGGCCGTGTTTGTCACTGGCGAGGCGGGAATCGGAAAGTCCCGCCTGCTGGAAGCGCTTGTCGAGAGCATGCAGGACGAGCCGCACGAGCTGATTCGCCTGCAATGCTCGCCATATCATGTGACGTCCGCCCTGCATCCGGTGATTGAACGGTTGAGCCGCTCAGTCGGACTTATCAGGGAAGACAATGTTGCGACACGCGCGGAGAAGCTGGACCGGCTGATCGCGCGATACGGAGAGAACGCGGACGATGTCCGACCGATCTATGATGAGCTACTGTCGACCAATCTAGGCGACCGCGGGGTGCTGGCCGATCTTTCTGCGTTGCAACGCAAAGAACTTACGCTGCGCACGCTCGCAAACCGTGTCCTCCTTGCTGGTAGAAAGGCCACAGTACTCCTAGTAGTCGAGGACGCGCATTGGATTGACGCTTCGACCAACGAACTGTTGCGGGAGATTGTCTTGCGGATGCAGGAGGCTCATGTCTGTCTGGTCGTGACCCATCGCCCAGATTGGTCGGCGGACTGGGCGACGGGCCTCTCGCGCGTAACCACGGTAGCCGTCGGGCGCCTGAGCAACGAGCAGATCCGCTTGCTTATCCAGTCCATCCTAGGCTCCGTTTCTGATAGGCTCGTCGACCGGATTGTCAGTAGAGCGGATGGCGTGCCCCTGTTCGTCGAGGAGCTCGCGAGGTCGATTCTCGAAAGCGGTACGGACACGATCGAAAACATCCAGATTCCGGACAGCTTGCTGGGATCGCTCATGGCGAGGCTTGACCGCTTGTCGGGGCCTTCTAGAGAGGTCGCTCAGATCGCCGCCGTCATCGGCCGGGAATTCGACCACAAGCTTCTGGCGCAGGTCGCCCCGATCGATGCACAGACGCTCGACTCCGCGCTGCAGCGACTTCTCGCAGCCGAGCTGGTGGTGATGAGCGGCACGCCGGCACAAACCCTGCTCTTTCGCCACGCTTTGATTCAAGATGCGGCTTACCAATCCCTGCTGAGCCGCAAACGTGTCCACTATCACCGGCTAATTGGCGACGCTATCGTCCAATCCCATCCGGATCTGGTCGCCACCCAGCCGGAACTGATCGCGCGCCACTACGCCGAGGGTCGAGCCGATAGTCTGGCGTTGCCCTATTGGATGAAAGCGGGGGAACGAGCGCTGCAACGATCGGCCAACTACGAGGCGACCGATCACTTCTCGAAGGCACTCGCCCTGGCCGAGCGGCTCCCAGAGGGTCCTGTTCGGCTCGCTGGAATGCTGAGCGCGCGGCTTCGGCTTGCCGAGGCTCTGACGGAAGGGGGCCGGGTGAGTGACGCCACAACGCATTACCTAAGCGCGGCCGAGCACGCGCGCGAAGCCAACGACGCCGAGAGCTTCATGCGCGTTGCGCTCGGTTATGACACGGCGCAGTACGTCCGCGGCCTCAACCATGATCAGTCGATTGCACTTCTCACGGAGGCGGAGGCGAAGATCGCCCGCGACGATGACAAACAACGCTGCCTAATCCTGTCCCGGCTCGCGCGCGCGCATTTGCTGCTGGGTGATACGAAGAAAAGCGAGAGTTTTGACCGACTTGCGACCCAGTTGGCGGAACGGTCGGGTGACCGTCACTCCTTGTTTACGCTGTTCTCCAACCGCTTCATGGTGCCGCGTCAAGTGGGGTCGGTAATCGAGGCGCAAAGCCGGCTGTCGGAGGTTGGTGAGCTCGTGGAATTCTCGCGGAGCTTCGACGACGACGAGATCAAAGGACGAGCGCTTTCATTGGAAGCCTATGTTTCAGCGGAACTCGGCGATCGCGGTCGGTTGGACCGGTCGATTGCGGAGCTAGACGAAATCGGCACTGCGCGCCAGCGTCTGTATCTGCGGTGCATTTCGCAACATGGCGCGGCCATGCTCGCAATCCTTGACGGAACTTTTGCGGCTGCTGAAGAGCACGCGCGGGAGGGCCTAAGGCTCGGGCGACTGACGCTGGGCGATCCCGTCGAGGGCGTGTTCGGCATTCAGATGTTTTCGATCCGCCGCGAGCAGGGGCGGCTCAGCGAGGTAGCGGGCGTCGTCAAGCGTCTCATCGACGAGAAGCCATACGAAAAAGAATGGTTGCCGGGCTTCGCGCTAATCGCTGTCGACCTTGGCTACGAGGAGGCGGCGCGAAAGCGGCTATACGAGTTGGCCGAAAGCGGGTTTGAGCTGCCATTTGACGCAAAGCGCAGCACGTCCCTTTCCTATGTCGCCGAAGTTGCTTTCCTCCTCGAGGAGAGCGATGTTGCCGAGCGGCTTTATCAACTGATGGTCGCCTATGAGCACATGACGATTACCAGCGGAACGGTCACAGTATGTTACGGGGCGGCGAGCCGCTATCTCGGAATGCTGGCTACTACGCTTGGCGAGTTCGACAAGGCGGAAGCGCATTTCGAGCACGCGCTTCTATTGAATAATCGTATGGGTGCGCGTCCATGGCTTGCCCACACTAGTGCCGACTATGCATCCCTACTCAGGCGTCGTGGCGGTAGGGGCGATCACGAACGCGCCCAAGCGCTGACGAACGAGGCTTGGGAAATCGCAGCCGAACTCGATATGGCGCTGCTTAAGCGACGACTTCAGCCGACAATTCACTGAGCTTTTTCTGCGCAAATCGCAATTTTTTATTTGGGGAGAACCGTCATGCCGCGTTATCTCATCGAACGAAGCTTCGCCGAGCAGTTGGTAGCAACGAAGGATGTCGTGGAAGGCATCCGTCGTATCAATGACGAGGAAGGGGTAGAGTGGATTTTTTCCTTTCTCAGTGCCGACAAGAAAAAGACGTATTGCATCTACGAAGCGCCAAATCCTGAGGCAATTCGGATCGCGGCTCACCGCAATGACGTGCCCTGTGATGCCATCATCGAGATCGGCGGAGAAATCGGGCCCCACATGTTCGAATAGCGTAGCGAATATCTTTAGCGGAGGCAGCGTCCAATATGAGTGGCGCGCCTTTGCGGCTCTCTAAATGCATGGGGCGGGTTTGCGCCTCTGAAGCATAGATAGCCCCCTCTCGCAGTAGACCTCTTCAGACAATGCCCGAGGTCGTCGTCGCTCCAGTTTGACCCGGTGGCTGCAGGGCCGCGCGCCTTCCGTCAGCAAGAACATCGCGGCAAAGCAGACTTCCAGATGCTGTGGCCAGGGGGCGGGACTGTATCGGTGCGAGTTACGACCCCACTAGGTCTTTTCCGGCTTCCGAGCTTACTCGCCTCGCGATTTTCTGGTCGTTGATCCAATTTCCGGGCCCACAAAAATCCTTGCGAGCTCGCCTTCTTGTGTCTGACCACGCCCGGATTTTCCGGCTTTCGCTACTTGGCTCAGCGCCTATTCTCCCCAGGAGGCACAACCAAATGTTGACAAGCCACTTTCATTATCTCGTCTAAGCCTCTCATTTCATAAGATATTGATATCCAGAAATGACCTCAACTAAGAGGTCTAAGTCATTGTTCTGCCATAAAAAAACCACATTGAATGCTTGACCCCGGCGATCGGATCCCTTAGAGTGGGAAAAAGTGTCGAGAAGTGGGAGATGATATTCCCGGTGGAGATGCGCATGCACCAGCAAATTTGATCAACACAAATAGTGAGCACGGCATGTTGGCTTGGCCCAATCGTAGCGATGCATTAAGGGGAACAGGTGTTTCAAGGAGCTTCAAAGCTGAGCTTGGACGTCAAAGGGCGCATGGCGATTCCGTCCAGGCACCGCGACGCCTTGCAGCTCTCCTGCGAGGGGAGGCTGACCTTGACGCGCCATCCGCACGGCTGCCTGTTGTTGTTCCCCCGACCGGTATGGGAGATCCACCGCGAGAAGATTGCGAGCTGGCCGATGTCGGCACGCTCATGGCAGAGGATTTTCCTGGGTAATGCAATGGATGTGGACCTCGACGGGGCAGGCCGGGTTCTGATCGCCCCCGAGTTGCGGGCCGCTTCCCGGCTGACCAAAGAAGTGATGCTTTTGGGCATGGGCAGTCATTTTGAGGTTTGGGATGCCGAGACCTTGGCAGCCGATGAGGCCCAAGCCATTGAAGCCGGCATACCCGACGTGTTGTCGACCTATAGCTTCTAAGACGTCACAGGAAACGGAGCCGCCGGTGCAGCCCTATGCGCACCAAACGGTCATGCTGGGGCAAGCGGTCGACGCGCTTGCGATTGAGGGATCACGCGCTGCAGGGGTGTATGTGGACGGAACATTCGGTCGGGGCGGCCACAGCCGAGCCATCCTGCGGCGCCTGGATCGCGGCGGCCGCCTCATCGCCTTCGACAAGGATCCAGAGGCAATTGCGGCGGGGCAAGAGATCGACGATCCACGCTTGGAGATGGTTCACGCCAGCTTCGCGGCGCTGACTGCTCGCCTGTCCGAGCGGGGCATCACGGCCGTCGATGGCGTTTTGCTCGATCTGGGCATCTCCTCTCCCCAGATCGACGACGCGAGGCGCGGTTTCAGTTTTCGGCAAGACGGTCCGCTCGATATGCGGATGAATCCCACGCAGGGCCTCTCGGTCCGGCAATGGTTAGAGCACGCCTCAGAAGAAGAGATCAGGGAGGTGATTCGCAACTATGGAGAAGAACGGTTTGCTCTTTCGATTGCAAAGGCGATTGTTGCTCGCCGCGCAGAACGACCAATTTCGACCACACGAGAGCTTGCCACGCTCGTGGCGGGTGTCGTGCGCACCCGCGAAAAAGGCCAAGACCCCGCAACGCGTACGTTTCAAGCTCTACGGATTTACATCAATCAAGAGCTTGCGGACCTCGAGCAAGGAGTAGCGGCCGCGATGGGGCTGCTGCGCGAAAGGGGGCGCCTCGTCGTGATCAGCTTTCACTCCCTCGAAGACCGGCTCGTCAAACAATTCCTAAACGGTCTGGCCAAGCCGCCCCAGCCTCCCGCGCATCTGCCCATTCGCGCGCGCGACCTGCCGGTCGGAACGATTCGCCTGCTTCGCAAACAAACGCCCAAAGCCGAAGAGATCGCGGCCAATCCGCGTGCGCGCTCGGCGGTCATGCGCGTGGCTGAGCGCCTTCCAGCGCATCCTGCGGGGGCCACGGCATGACCCGCATCAATGCGCTCATGGCCGTCATCCTCGTCATTAGTGCGCTTTTTCTCGTGTCCACCCAGTACGAGGCGCGGCGGCTGCACATCGATCTGGAGGCGGCGCAAGACACAACCCATAAGCTCGACGTGGAGTGGTCGCAATTGCAGCTTGACCAGGCGAGCTTGTCCAAACACGCACTAATCGATGCGGCGGCACGCAAGGATCTGGAGATGATGCCGGCCACGCCCGCGCGTACGGAGTACATCACTCTGGCGCCGCATGGTCCCACTGTGCCTCTGGCCCAGGCGCAGGTGAGCAAAGGTGCCAAATGAGAGGCATCCAGTTTCATGCGAGTCCCGTGCTCGCGATCAAGCTGCCTGCATGGCGCTCTCGGCTCTTGATGTTCCTGCTTTTCGCGGGTTTTCTGGCGCTCCTTCTCAGAGCCCTTTATCTGCAGGCCTATACGACCGATTTCCTGCAGACCCAAGGCGAGATGCGCTATGCGCGCACGCTCGAGATGCCCGCCACCCGGGGCAAGATCATGGATCGCAGCGGGGTCGTTCTGGCCTCTTCGGTGCCGGCGTGGGCCATCTGGGCCATGCCCGAGGATGTCGACGCCAATGTCGAGCAGTTAAGTACGCTCTCCAAGCTCTTGGACCTGCCCTTATCCGAAGTGAAGAAGAAAACCTCCGACGACGAGCGCAGGTTCGTCTATCTCAAAAGGCAAGTCAGCCCTGAACTCGCCGACCAGGTGGAGCACATGAATCTCTCGGGGATCCATGAGCGCAAAGAGTTCCATCGCTTCTACTCGCAAGGCGAAACCACGGCCCACCTTTTGGGTTTTACGAACGTGGAGGACATCGGGCAGGAGGGGATCGAACTTGCACGCGAGAAAGATCTCGCCGGACTGCCCGGCAGTCGGCGGGTGATCAAGGACCGCCTGGGACGCGTCATCGAGGACATAGCCAGCATTCGAGCGCCGCACGACGGTACCGATCTGACGCTCTCGATCGACGGCCAGATCCAGTACCTCGCCTTCTCCCAGCTTAAGAGCGCGATCGAAGCGCATCGGGCCAAGGCCGGCGCCATCGTGGTCATGGACGTTCGGACCGGCGAGGTGTTGGCGCTTGCCAACTGGCCCACCTACAACCCTAATGACCGCAGCGACTTGACGGGGGCGCAGTTGCGCAACCGGGTCCTGACCGACACCTACGAGCCGGGTTCGACCCTAAAACCGTTTACCATCGCGCTCGCGCTCGAAAAGGGCGTCGTGACCCCCCAGACCCTGATTAACACGTCGCCGGGCAAACTCACCATCGGAACCGCAACCATTAGCGACTCGCACGCGCACGGAACGCTCGACGTCGAAGATATCATCAAGGTTTCGTCGAACATCGGAACGGCCAAGATCGCGCTGCGCTTGGAATCGAAGGACATGTGGGAGATGTTTACGTCAGTGGGGCTGGGTCAGGCACCGCATCTGGATTTTCCCGGGGCGGTGGCCGGACGCCTGCGGCCCTTTAAGAACTGGCGTCCCATCGAGCAGGCCACCATGTCCTACGGCTATGGCCTGTCGGTATCGCTCATGCAGATGGCGCGCGCCTACACGATCTTCGCACGCAACGGCGACATGGTGCAGCCCACGCTTTTTAAGGCCGACGGACCGGCACCTTCGGTTCAGGTGGTTCCTCCGGGTATCGCAGCCGAGATGCGACATATGCTCGAAATGGCCACGGGCCCCGGAGGCACGGCACCCAAGGCGCAGGTCGTGGGCTATCGAGTTGCCGGCAAAACCGGCACGGCCCACAAGCTCGTCGATGGAGCCTATGCGGAGAGCAAGTATGTCGGATCCTTCGTGGGCTTCGCGCCCGTATCGAATCCGCGCATTGTGGTGGCCGTGATGATCGATGAGCCGGGGGACGGCGTGTATTACGGCGGTGATGTGGCAGCCCCGGTTTTCTCGGCGGTCGTGGGAGGGGCGCTGCGCAGCCTCAGCGTCGAGCCCGACTCGCCCATCAAGTCCCTCATCATTCCCAACGATGCGCTCTCGGAGAGTCCGTGACTGCCGCTTTGACTGAGGAAGTCCATCGCTGCGTGAGCTGGCTGCGCGAAACTGTCGCACCCGATGCGAATCTCTCGACCGATTCGCGCCGACTGGGTCCTGGCGACGTGTTTTGTGCCTACCGGGGCGCGGCACAGGACGGCCGCCGCTTCATTGGCGATGCGATCGCGCGCGGCGCCAAAGCGGTGCTGTTTGATCCCGCCGAAGGGTTCGGGTGGGAAGGCGCCTGGGATCTCGCCCACCGCGCCGAGCCGCTTCTGAAGGAGCGCTGCGGCGTGATCGCGGCGCACTGGTACGGCGTGCCCTCCAAGCGACTGGCCGTCATCGCGGTGACGGGCACGAGCGGAAAATCCTCCACCGCCTTATGGATCGCGCGTTCCTTAGAGGCCCTCGGGCGGCGCGCCGCGTTTATCGGCACGCTTGGCGCAGGTGCCTTAGACGCCCTCGCCGACACCGGCAATACCACGCCGGATCCCGTGCTTTTGCAGCGGCTCTTGGCCCAATTCGCGGCTCAGGGGCTCGCGGTCGTGGCGATGGAGGTTTCCTCCATCGGCCTGGAGGAGGGCCGGGTGAATGGAACGCACTTTCAAGGCGCTGTCTTCTCCAACCTGTCCCACGACCATCTCGACTATCACGGCACGATGGGAGCCTATGAGGCGGCCAAGGCGCGTTTGTTCGCTTGGCCGGACCTGAAGTTTGCCGTCGTCAACCTCGACGATGACGCGGGCCCGCGCATCGCGCAAGCGGCCCGTCGGGCTGGTGCGCGGGTGTTGGGTTATGGGGTGAACGAGGCGAGCGCTGCGCCACTGCGCGCGGCGAACATCCGTTACCGCGCCCAGGGCATGGAGTTCGATGTGCAAGGCTTCTTCGGCACGCGATTCTTCGCAACCGAGCTCATCGGCACCTACAACGTGTCCAATTTGCTCGCAGTGGCCGGTGTCCTTTTGTCGCTGGATGTCGACATCGACGCCGCACTGGCTGCGATGCAGTCGTTAAAGGCGCCGGCCGGGCGCCTTGAGCAGGTTCCATCGGACCAAGGTCCGATGGTGCTCGTTGACTATGCCCACAAGCCCGATGCCCTGGAGAAGGCGCTCAAGGCCTGCCGGCCCCTGGCGGAGGCCCGCGGCGGCCGACTCATCGCCGTGTTCGGGTGTGGCGGCGATCGTGATCCCGGCAAGAGGCCGATCATGGGGCGCATCGCCTCTGAACTGGCCGACACCGTATTCGTCACCAATGACAACCCGCGCTCGGAGGATCCTGCAACCGTCGCCGAGGCGATATTGAAGGGGGCCGTGGCCGGCCGGCCTAAGCCCATCTTGGAATTGGACCGGCGGCAAGCCATCGCGCGCGCAATCGGCGAGGCGCAACCCTGCGATCTCGTCCTTGTCGCAGGTAAGGGGCATGAGACCTATCAGGAGATGGCCGGCAAGAAGCTGCCTTTCTCGGATGTGGACGAGGCCCGGCTTGCGCTGGAGAAGCGACACAAGGGGGCTGCATGCTAAGTCTGGGCGAAGCGTGTGCGCTTTTAAGCGATGCCGTGCTTTCAGGTCCGGCCGAGCGCCGCTTTCTGGACGTCTCGACCGACACCCGCAGCATCAAGCCCGGGGATCTTTTCGTCGCGCTTTCGGGCGAGCATTTTGACGGACACCGATTCGTGGGTGCGGCACTTGAAAAAGGGGCGGTCGCTGCCCTCGTCGAGCATCCCGTACCGGTCGATCTGCCCACGATCCAGATTCCCGATGCACGCCGTGCCTTGGGGGAACTCGCGCGCGGATGGCGTAGCCGCTTTCGTATCCCCTTGATCGTCGTGGTGGGAAGTAACGGCAAGACCACGACCAAGGAGATGCTCGCCTCCATCCTGGCCGCCGAGTTTGGCGAAGAGGGGCGCCTTGCCACGCGCGGCACGTTGAACAATGAAATTGGCGTGCCGCTGACGCTCTTGCGCCTTCGCACCGCCCACCGCGCCGCAGTGCTCGAACTCGGGATGAATCATCCCGGTGAGACGCGCTGGCTCGCCGAGATGGCGCAGCCGACCGTGGCCTTGGTCACCAATGCGCAAAGGGAACACCAGGAGTTTATGAAAAGTGTCGCTGCCGTCGCCCTGGAGCACGCCGAGGCCATCGGTGTTCTTCCTCACCACGGCGTTGCCGTCTTTCCGGCCAACGACGCCCAGGTCGAGGTGTGGCGCGCGGCAGCCGGCACCTGCCGAAGTATCGAGTTCGCTCTCGAAGACCAGAAAGCGGCCCCCCTCCCCGGTGTCGCCTCGAGCGGACCCGACGTCCGTGGGGTGGCTCACCTCGCGCCCTTTGACACCGTCGTGCACATCGATACGCCCTCTGGCGCCCTGACCGCCAAGCTCGCCACCGCCGGGCTGCACAACGCACAAAACGCCACCGCGGCGGCGGCTGCGGCGTGCGCTGCCCGGGTATCCCTCGATGCCGTCCGGCGCGGCCTGGAAAGCTTCGCGCCGGTTGCGCAGCGGATGCAGCGGCGCACGCTCGAGACCGGTGGACTCCTCATCGACGACAGCTACAACGCCAATCCGGACTCGGTGCGTGCGGCCATCGGCGTTTTGGGAACACTGCCGGGGCCGACGCTTCTGATCCTGGGCGATATGGGCGAGCTTGGCGAGAACGCGGAGCCCTTCCATGCCGAGGTCGGAGCCTACGCGCGAACTCGCGGAGTCACGGCGCTCTACGCGACCGGCCCGCTCACGCGCTTTGCGACCGACGCCTTTGGCGAGGGTAGCGCCCATTTCGAGGATGCGGCCGAAGTCATCGCGGCGACCCGCCAGTGGCTTTTGGAGCCCGACCACGATAAGGCGATTGTCCTTGTGAAGGGCTCGCGCTTCATGGCAATGGAGAAGGTGGTCCAGGCGCTCGCGCCCCAGGATCCCCCCGCCGCGAGCCCGGGAACTCACTGAATGTTGCTCGCCCTCACTCACTGGCTTGCGCAAGACGTGCGTTTCTTTAACGTCTTCACCTACATCACGCTGCGCGCCGTGCTCGCCACCATGACGGGCCTGGCCATCGGAATGATCTTTGGGCCTGCGGTCATCCGACGGCTCACGGCGCTCAAGATCGGGCAGGCGGTGCGAGATGACGGTCCGCAGACCCATCTCATCAAATCGGGAACGCCCACGATGGGCGGCGCCCTCATCCTGTTGTCCATGGGGGTCTCGACACTGCTGTGGTCGGATCTGACCAACCGTTTTGTCTGGGTAGCGTTAGTCGTGACCCTCGGCTTTGGCTGGATCGGGTGGGTCGACGACTACCGCAAGGTGGTCTATCGCGACCCCAAGGGGATGCCCTCGCGCGAAAAATATTTCTGGCAGTCGGTGGTCGGATTGGGAGCCGCGATCTATCTGGCCTTTGCCGTTTCAGCGGCCTCGAACGCCCAGGTGCTCGATCTGTTTGTCGAGTGGGTGCAAAGCGGATTCAATCTGGCCTTGCCCCCGAAGGCGGACCTGTTTGTTCCCTTCTTCAAGAACGTCGCCTACCCCCTGGGCGTGGTCGGGTTCATCGCGCTGGCCTATCTCGTGATCGTAGGCACGAGCAACGCCGTCAATCTGACCGATGGCTTAGATGGCTTGGCCATCATGCCCACCGGCATGGTCGGAGCGGGCTTGGGCGTGTTCGCCTACGTGGTCGGCCGCGTCGACTACTCGACCTATCTTCTTTTTCCCTATATCCCAGGCGCTGCCGAACTCATGGTCTTTTGTGGAGCCATGTTCGGCTCGGGACTGGCTTTCCTCTGGTTTAACGCCTATCCGGCCCAGGTCTTCATGGGGGACGTGGGCGCCCTGGCGCTCGGAGGCGCCTTGGGGACAGTCGCGGTCATCGTGCGCCAGGAGATCGTGCTTTTCATCATGGGGGGGCTGTTCGTGGCCGAAACCCTCTCGGTCATGATCCAGGTCCTCTACTTCAAGTACACGCGCTGGAAGTTCGGCGAGGGCCGGCGGATCTTTCTGATGGCTCCCTTGCACCATCACTTCGAAGAGTCGGGCTGGAAGGAATCGCAGGTGGTCGTGCGCTTCTGGATTGTCAGTCTGATGTTGGTTCTGTTGGGTCTTTCGACCTTAAAGCTTAGGTAGGCATGACGGATCTCATCAACAAGTCGGTTCTGGTCTTGGGTTTGGGCGAATCGGGGCTGGCCATGGCGCTCTGGTGCCGGCGCGAGGGCGCGCACGTGAAGGTCGCCGACAGTCGCGACCATCCTCCTGCGCAGGATGCGCTCGCATGCAGCCATCCCGACATCGCCATCCACACCGGCGGCTTTGCAGGGGAGCTTTTGGAGGGCGTGGACCTGATTGCGATCAGTCCCGGTCTCGCCCCAAGTCTGGTGCCTCAACGCACGCTGCTTGACGCAGCCCGCGAGCGCGGCATCCCCGTCTGGGGTGAGATCGAATTCTTCGCCCGAAAGCTCGCCGACCTGAAGACCCGTAACGGCTATGCCCCCTGGGTCATCGCGATCACGGGAACCAACGGTAAGACGACGGTGACGAGTCTGACCGGAAAGCTCTGCGCCAAGGCGGGCCTTGCCGCGCGCGTTGCGGGCAACATCAGTCCGGCCGCCCTGGATGCGCTAGGCGACGCTATCGAGCAAAACGCCCTTCCTGAAGTCTGGGTGCTTGAGCTCTCGAGCTTTCAGCTCGAAACCGCGCTCAGCTTCGCGCCCGATGCGGCCGCCATCTTGAATGTCACCCAGGACCACCTCGACTGGCATGGCACGATCGACGCGTATGCCGCGGCCAAGTCCCGCATCCTCACTCCGACCACCGAGGCGGTCCTCAATCGCGCCGATGCGCGCGTCATGGCCATGCAGGCGCGCTCTCCCAGGGGCGTCGTGAGCTTCGGAATGGATGCACCGTCAACGGCGGGCTCTTTCGGTGTCATCAAGGAGCAAGGCGCGCGCTGGCTGGCCTTTGCCGAGCCCCTTGAATCCGAGTCGACTTCAAAGCGCGCGAAAAAAGCCGCGCTGCCCGTCGCCTTTACGGTCAAGCGCTTGATGCCCGTCGAGGCCCTCCAGATCCGAGGCGACCACAACGCGGCCAACGCCTTGGCGGCCTTGGCACTGTGTCACGCCATCGGGCTTCCTTTGGCGCCGCTTCTGCACGGATTGCGCGATTACCGGGGAGAGCCGCATCGGGTCGAGACCATCGCCACGATCGAGGGCGTCGAATACATCGATGACAGCAAGGGCACCAACGTGGGAGCAACGGTGGCCGCGCTCGAGGGGCTTGGCCGACGCATCGTTCTCATCGCCGGAGGCGATGGCAAGGGGCAGGACTTCGCACCCTTGGGCGCGCCCGTGGCGCGCCATGCGCGCGCGGTGATTCTGATTGGAAAAGATGCCGGCGCAATTGCCGCTGCCATCGCCAAGCCCGCTGCCCTGCATCGCGTCGAGGTGCGCGAGGCGTCCTCGCTCGAGGAGGCCGTACGCATCGCCAGTCGCCTCGCCGAGGCGGGCGAAGCGGTTCTCCTCTCGCCTGCTTGCGCGAGTCTGGACATGTTTCGCAACTACAAGCACCGCGCCCAGGTGTTTGCCGCCGCGGTGCACGGCTTGAATCTGGAGGCGCCCGCGCCATGCTAAATCTCGCCAATCTGGGGGGCTCGCTTCGGGAAACGCTGGTGGGCGTGCGGCCCGGATCGATCTCGGCGGTCAAGCCCACGCGCTCGGCCATGATGCGCTGGGACCAGCCCTTCTTTTGGGTGTGCGTCGTCTTGCTCCTGTTCGGTCTTGTGATGGTGTATTCCGCATCCATCGCGCTCTACGACTCGCCGCGCTACAGCACCTTACGGCCAACCTATTTTTTGGTGCGCCAGGCCGCGTTCATCGTCGTGGGTCTGATCGTGGGTCTGCTGGCTTTTCGCATTCCCACGCAGAGCTGGCAGCGCCTGGCCCCCTACCTCTTCATTGCCACCATCCTTCTTCTGGTTGCGGTGCTCATTCCGGGCATCGGCAAGGGCGTCAACGGCGCGCGCCGCTGGATCCCGCTTTGGATCATCAGCTTGCAGCCTTCCGAATTGATGAAACTGTTCGTGGTCCTCTACGCGGCCGACTACACCGTGCGCAAGCAAGAGTGGATGCATCGCTTCTCCAAAGGCTTCTTGCCCATGGCCGCGGTCATGGTCTTAGTCGGGCTGCTCTTGCAGATCGAACCCGATCTGGGTGCCTTCATGGTGATCGTCGCCATCGCCTTTGGCATCCTGTTTCTGGGGGGAGTCGATGCGCGCATGTTCTTCGGGCTCATCCTGGTCCTCGTGACGAGCTTCTCGCTTCTCATCTGGCTCAATCCCTGGCGACGGGCGCGCATCTTTGCCTACCTCGATCCCTGGGACGAGGACAATGCCCTTGGCAAGGCCTACCAGCTTTCGCATTCGCTCATCGCCTTCGGACGGGGCGAATGGTTTGGCGTGGGTCTGGGCGGCAGCGTCGAGAAGCTCCATTACCTGCCCGAAGCGCATACCGATTTTCTGCTGGCTGTCATCGGCGAGGAACTCGGCTTTGTGGGCGTGGCGGTCGTCATCATTCTTTTTTTCTGGGTGATTCGGCGCTGCTTCGAGATCGGCCGCCAGGCGATCGCGCTCGAGCGTTTCTATGCCGGGCTTCTCGCCAAGGGTTTTGGCATCTGGATCGGAACCCAGGCCTTCATCAACATGGGCGTGAATCTGGGCCTCTTGCCGACCAAAGGCCTAACGCTGCCGCTCATGAGTTACGGGGGCTCGGGAATTCTCACCAATTGCCTGGCTGTGGCGATCGTGCTTCGGGTCGACTACGAGAACCGGATCCTGATGCGGGGAGGGCGTCGTTGAGCCGCACGCTTTTGATCCTCGCCGGGGGCACGGGCGGCCACATCATGCCCGGCTTGGCGGTGGCCGACGCCATGCATGCGCGCGGCTGGACCATTCGCTGGATCGGCACGAGCCACGGCATGGAGACCACCCTGGTGCCCAAGGCCGGCTGGACTTTGGACACCATCGCCTTTGCAGGACTGCGCGGCAAGGGTCTGCGCCATGCGCTCAAGGGAGTGACCACGCTCGTGGCCGGCCTTTGGACGTGCTTTGGGCTTTTGGGCCGCATCCATCCCCAGGCCGTCCTCGGGATGGGCGGCTATGTCACGGTGCCCGGCGGCATCTGCGCGGCGTTGCGGGGCGCGCCTCTCGTTCTCATGAACGGCGATGCGCAACTCCTCCTGTCCAATCGGGCGCTTCTGCCCTTTGCCAAGAGGGTGCTCTTCGGCCTTCCCAACGAGGCGAAGGGACCGGACAGCCAGGCGAACTGGACAGGCTGCCCGGTCCGCGCCGAGATCGCAGCGATCGAGCCGCCCGAAAACCGCTTCGCCAATCGCTCAGGGCCGCTCGTCATCCTCGTTTTGGGAGGCAGCCTCGGGGCGGCGGTCATCAACCGGATCGTTCCGGAGGCGGTCGCGCGCCTTCCACAAGACAGGCGGCCGCGCCTTGTCCACCAGGCGGGGGCTGCACACGCCGCGGCGCTCTCCGAGCGCTACCGGAACCTGGGCATCGATGCGGAAGTGGTTCCCTTCATCGAGGATATGGCTCGCCGCTACAGCGAGGCCGATGTCGTTTTGTGCCGCGCCGGTGCCATGACGGTGAGCGAACTGACGACCGCGGGTGTAGCCAGCATCCTCGTGCCCCTGACGGTTTCGACCACGAGCCACCAGCGCGAGAACGCGCGCTATCTCGAGCGCGCCAATGCCGCCTATTACCTGGAGCAGAAGGACCTTTCGGCCGTGCGTCTGGGAGAGCTTCTCGAGGGACTTACGCGCAGCCGCCTCCTGGAGATGGCGCAGACGGCGCGCGCGATCGGCAAGCCCCTTGCGACCCAATCAGTGGCCGATGCGATCGAGGCCGTCGCCAAACCCGAGCCTTCGACATGAAGCACAAGGTCAAGCACATCCACTTTGTCGGCATCGGCGGCTCCGGCATGAGCGGCATCGCCGAGGTGCTCCTGAACCTGGGCTTTACCGTCAGTGGCTCGGATGTTTCTAGCAATGCGGCGACCCAACGCCTGGCGATGCTCGGCGCCCGGGTCGTGCAAGGTCACGCAGCCGAGCAGATCACGGGCGTTGACGCGATCGTGGTCTCAAGCGCCGTGAAGTCGGACAACCCCGAAGTCCTCGCGGCGCGCGCCAAGCGCCTGCCGATCGTGCCGCGCGCCGTGATGCTGGCCGAACTGATGCGCTTAAAGCGCGGCATCGCGATCGCCGGCACCCACGGAAAGACGACTACGACGAGTCTCGTGGCCTCGGTGTTGGCCCAGGGCGGGCTTGACCCGACCTTTGTCATCGGGGGGCTCCTGAATTCGGCGGGCGCGAACGCCAAGCTCGGGCTTGGAGAATTCATCGTCGTCGAAGCCGACGAATCCGATGCCTCGTTCTTGAATCTGACCCCGGTCATGGCCGTCATCACCAACATCGATGCCGACCACATGGAGACCTACGGGCACGACTTCGCGCGCTTAAGGCACGCCTTCGTACATTTCACGCAACGTCTTCCTTTCTACGGAACTGCGATCGTGTGCATCGACGATCCCCATGTCCGGGAGATCGTCCCCTTCATCTCCAAGCCCGTGACGACCTACGGGTTTGGCGAGGAGGCCCAGGTGCGCGCGGTGGAGGCGCGCGCCGAGGGAGGACGCATGCGCTTTACCGTCACGCGTCAGAACGGGCAGTCGTTGTCGAGCCTGGATGTGACCCTGAACCTGCCGGGTCGGCACAACATCCAAAATGCGCTCGCGGCGATCGCTGTTGCGACCGAACTGGGTGTGTCCGATGACGCGATCACCGAAGCGCTGGTGCACTTCACCGGCGTGGGCCGGCGCTTTCAGCGCTACGGCGAGATCGCGACCAAGCGGGGCGGGCGCTTCGCGCTCGTGGACGACTACGGCCATCACCCGGCCGAGATGGCCGCCACGCTCGAGGCTGCGCGCGGCGCCTTTCCCGGACGGCGCATCGTGCTCGCCTTTCAGCCCCATCGCTTTACGCGCACGCGCGATCTGTTCGAGGACTTCGTGAAGGTGCTCTCCACGACGGATGCGCTGCTGCTTGCGGAAGTCTATCCGGCGGGCGAGGCGCCCATCGTTGCGGCCGACAGCCGTGCCTTGGCGCGCGCGATCCGCGTGGCCGGACAGATCGAACCCATCTTCGTCGAGGACATGGAGCGCATGCCGTCGGCCATCTGGTCGATGGCCGAAGACGGTGACGTCGTGATCACGATGGGTGCGGGTGCGATCGGCGGCGTGCCCGGCAAACTCCTGGAGCTTGCCCAATGATCGCCTTCGACGACGCCCGGGCGCACCCCGGCATTCTAGGCAAGGTGGCCGTGATTCTGGGCGGCCTATCTGCGGAACGCGAGATCTCGATCCTTTCGGGAACCGGGGTCCTGGCAGCCCTAAAGAGCAAGGGCGTGAACGCCCATGCCTTCGATCCTAAGACCGATTCGCTCGCCGAACTCGGTGCGGGGCACTTCGACCGGGCCTTTATCGCGCTGCACGGCCGCTTTGGTGAAGACGGCGCGATCCAAGGCGCGCTCGAATGGATGGGGATCCCCTATACCGGCAGCGGAGTGATGGCGTCGGCCATCGCGATGGATAAGGTCTTTACCAAACAGATCTGGCGCGACCACGGACTACCCACGCCGCGCTACCTGGTTTTGACGGCGCAGTCGAGCTTGCGCGAAGTGCCCGACCACCTCGGGCTGCCCCTGATTATCAAGCCGCCCCACGAAGGCTCGACCCTGGGCGTGTCCAAGGTGCGTGGCTATTCGGATGTCAAGGACGGATTCGCCTTGGCCGCGCAGTTCGACGACACCGTCTTGGCCGAGGAATTCATCGAGGGAAGCGAATTGACCGTAAGCATGCTGGGCACGGGCGAGCACCTGCGCGCGCTACCGATCATCGAAATCCGCGCGCCCGAGGGCAACTACGACTACCAGAACAAGTACTTCACCCACGATACACAGTATCTGTGTCCGGCTCCCCTCGACCAGGCGCTTGCGGCGCGTATTTCCGAGCTCGCCGTGGCCGCGTTTCGCTCGTTGGGCTGCGAAGGCTGGGGGCGGGTGGATCTGATGCTGCGCAAATCCGATGACGAGCCCTTTTTGCTCGAGGTCAATACCTCGCCGGGCATGACGACGCACTCCTTGGTGCCCATGGCCGCGCGCGCCTTGGGACAAAGCTACGAAGACTTGTGTCTGGAGATCCTGTGCGGGGCGAGTCTGAAGATCAAGCGCATCCTGGCCGATTACCCCTCGAGCGTTTCCGGGAGGCGCGATGTGGAATAACGCGCGCCAGCTGAACCTTCTGGCCGCGACGGTCGTCTTCGCGGCCTTGGTCGGCTGGGCGGCCGAAGGCCTGTACTGGTTCGTGCACCGTCCCATGTTCAATCTTCGGGGCGTGACCGTCGAGGCCGAAAGCGGCACCCTTCGGCACGTGAGTCTGGCCACCATTCGCAGCGAAGCTTTGCCCGAGATCCGCGGGAATTTCTTTAGCACCGACCTCGAGTCGGTGCGCAAGGCCTTCGAGAACGTGGCCTGGGTCCGGCATGCGCGCATTCGGCGCGAGTGGCCCAACCGGCTGGCGGTCCGGATCGAGGAACACGAGGCCTTAGGGACGTGGAATGATGACCGGCTCATGAACACCGCTGGCGAGGTCTTTGCCGCCAACCTGGCCGAGGCCGAAGCCGATGGCGAACTGCCCCGCTTCTACGGACCCGACGGCAGCGAAAAAGATGTGCGCCAGCGCTTTGCCGACTTCAGTGCGTGGTTCGCGCCTTTGGGTCTGAAGCCTTTCGAGGTCGCTCTCTCGCCACGCTACGCCTGGCAGGTCCGGCTCGACAATGGCACGGCGTCGGGCCTGGCCGTGAAGTTCGGTCGTGAGGACGATCGCGACACGCTGCGCGAGCGCGTGAACCGCCTCGAGGTCGCCTACCCCGCCATTGCCGAGAAATGGCCGCATCTGACGCTCGTGGATCTGCGCTATCCGAATGGCTTCGCCCTGCGCGCCGAGGGACTCAGGCTCGCCGAGGATCCTAAAGCCCGACCCAGGCCAGGAGCGCCTTCGGCTATGCAAAAGAGCAGGGCCCAAAAGCCGGAGAAATCCGAGAAGTCCGTCGCTGCCGTGGGACTTCAGGCGGCTTCGCAGCGTGCACGGACCTAGGGTGGATATTTCGATGACGAAAGAAGCTTCGCGATGACGAAAGAATACAAAGACCTGATCGTCGGCCTGGACATCGGTACCTCCAAGGTCGTCGCGGTCGTCGCCGAACTCCAGCCCGACGGTCGCTACGATGTGATCGGGATGGGACAGCACGACTCCAAGGGTCTTAAAAAAGGCGTGGTGGTCAACATCGAGGCGACGGTCAATTCGATCCAGCGGGCGCTCGAGGAAGCCGAGCTCATGGCCGATTGCAAGATCCGCGACGTCTTCACCGGCATTGCCGGAAGCCACATCAAGAGCTTCAATTCGAGTGGCATGGTCGCAATCAAGGACAAGGAGGTCACGGCGACCGATGTCGCGCGCGTGATCGAGACCGCCAAGGCGGTCAGCATTCCCGGGGACCAGCAGATGCTGCATGTGCTGACCCAGGAGTTCATCGTTGACGGTCAGGAGGACGTGCGCGAGCCCTTGGGCATGAGCGGTATGCGTCTGGAGGTCAAGGTCCACATCGTCACCGGTGCTGTCAGTGCCGCCCAGAACATCGTGAAATGTGTGCGCCGTTGCGGACTCGAGGTACAGGATTTGATCCTGCAGCCGCTCGCCTCGAGTCTTGCGGTTTTGACTGAAGACGAGAAGGAACTGGGAGTGGTCTTGGTCGATGTCGGCGGCGGCACGACCGACATCGCGATCTTCACGGGCGGTGCGATCCGCCACACGGCCGTGATCCCGATCGCGGGCGATCAGATCACCAACGACATCGCCATGGCGCTTCGTACGCCCACGGCGGATGCGGAGGACATCAAGATCAGCCACGGCGTGGCCAAGCAGGTGCTGTGCAATCCGGACGACACGATCGAGGTCCCCGGCATCGGGGAGCGCGGTCCGCGCTCCCTGTCCCGCCAGGCACTGGCGGCCGTGATCGAGCCGCGCGTGGAGGAACTGTTTGCGCTCGTGCAGCAGGTGGTACGCGATTCGGGCTACGAGGAACTTCTGTCCTCGGGGGTCGTCCTGTGCGGCGGGACCGCCATGATGGACGGGATGATGGAACTCGGGGAAGACATCTTTTTGAAACCGGTTCGGGTCGGCGTACCCGACTATCAGGGCAGTCTTTCGGACGTGGTGCGCAGTCCGCGTTTCGCCACGGCCATGGGACTTTTGGAGGAGGCGCGCGTCCAGCGTCTGCGGGGGCGGCGCGTGTCGCAGCAGACCTCGGGTTTGCGCGACATCTTGCAACGGATGAAGGATTGGTTCGCCAATAGTTTTTAGCGTGGTTTTATCGCAGTCGTAGATCCTGCGATTCGGAATTGTCTGGATCGGGCCGTGGCCCGAGCCTCAATCCTGAATCCTCGATCCCAACCTTAGGAGCCTGTCATGACGTTCGAAATGTTGGAAACTGAAACTCAAGGGGCGGTGATCAAGGTCATCGGTGTGGGCGGAGCAGGAGGCAATGCCGTTCAGCACATGATTGGCCGCGGTGTTCAAGGGGTGGATTTCGTATGCGCCAATACCGATGCCCAGGCGCTTGCACGCTCCAAGGCCGAAGATGTCATCCAGCTCGGCAAAACCGGGCTCGGTGCCGGGGCCAAGCCCGAAGCGGGGCGCGCGGCGGCCGAGGAGGCGCGCGAGCGCATCGCCGATTGCCTGCGTGACGCCCACATGGTGTTCATCACCGCCGGCATGGGCGGGGGGACCGGAACGGGTGCAGCACCCGTGGTGGCCCAAGTCGCCAAGGAGTTGGGCATTCTGACTGTAGGCGTGGTATCGAAGCCTTTCGGTTTTGAAGGGGCCAAGAAGATGCGCGTGGCCGAGGAGGGAATCGAGCTGCTCGCCTCCCACGTCGATTCGCTCATCGTGGTGCTCAACGAGAAACTCGAAGAAGTCATGGGCGAGGACGCAGAGATGGAAGCCTGCTTTAAGACGGCCGATGATGTCTTGCACAACGCGGTGGCCGGCATTGCCGAAATCATCAAGGTCGATGGCCTCATCAACGTCGATTTCGAGGATGTCAAAACCGTGATGTCCGAGCAGGGCAAGGCCATGATGGGAACGGCCAAGGCGGCCGGGATCGATCGCGCAAGGCTTGCGGCCGAGCAGGCCGTCACCAGTCCGCTTCTGGAAGGGGTCGATCTGTCGGGCGCGCGCGGCGTTCTGGTCAACATCTCGGCCAGCCGCTCTCTAAAGCTCAGGGAAACCAAGACGGTCATGGAGACGATTCGCGCCTTCGCAGCCGAGGACGCGACCGTGATCTTTGGGGCCGTCTACGACGACACCATGGGCGACGAGTTGCGCGTGACGGTGGTCGCAACGGGTCTGGGACGCATCAAGCAACGTCCCCAGCTCGTGCAAAACGCCAATCCGGTCCATCACACGGCTGCAGCGCTCAAGACCGGGACGGACAATGCCGCGCTCTCGATGCAGCCGAACGGTGCGCCGTCCATGGCCGTGAACTACGACCAGCTCGATACGCCCGCCGTCTGGCGCAGTTCCCGCGAAAGCGCTGCAGCGCGGGTGTCGGCCCTGGAGGAAAGCGGCATGGATCGTCTCGAGATCCCGGCCTTTCTACGCAAGCAGGCCGATTAGATCGCCTAGCCGGGCCTCGCCATCGCACACCCCGCCCCAAGTCCCTGGCATGCCGCATTGCCAGGGCCTTTTTTTTTGCAAGGGGACGATCTGCGGCGGGATCTTCAAGGCGCGTATTGGGGCGAATGGGCGTTCGGCTAAAATCGGGCCTCCTTAACTTTGGAAGTTCCCGATGCTGCGCGTAGTCCTGGCTTGCGTGGCGCTCTGCTTTTGCCTGAGCGCAGCGGCAGCCGCCCCCGCTCCCCCCCAACCTCCGGTCATGCGCTTAGGCGATACGGTCAGGCCGGTGGCCTATGACGCCGAACTTGTGATCGTACCTAACGAGGAGCGCTTCTCCGGAAAGCTCTCGATCACCATCGATGTGACCGAGCCCACCGCACTCATCTGGCTTAATGCAACCAAGCTCGATCTGAAGAAGGTCACCCTGCAATCGGGTGCCAAGAGCTACCCGGGGCGCGTGCTCGCAACCCCCCACGACTTCGTGGGCCTGCGCTTTACCCAAACGCTGCCCGCGGGGCGCGCGATTCTGAACATCGACTATGAAGGCGTTCTCGAGCGCGCCGACACCGAAGGTCTTTTCAAAGTCCAAGACGGTGACGACGCCTACGTCTTTGCCCATTTCAGCCCCGCTTTCGCGCGGCGCGCCTTTCCCTGCTTTGATGAGCCGACCTGGAAGACGCCCTGGAAACTCGCCTTGGACATTCCGGCCTTCGCCATGGCGGTCTCGAACGCACCCCAGATCGGGGAGGACCCACTTCCCAATAATCTGAAGCGCGTGCGCTTCGCTGCAACCCCACCCCTTCCGAGCCACCTCGTGGCCTTGGCGGTCGGTCCTTTCGAGACGGTTAACGCCGGCCCGCTCGGACGCAAGCCCGTGGCGCTGCGCTTTCTCGTTCAAAAGGGCAAAGGCGGCGAGACCCGCTTTGCACAGCGTGCGTCCCCGCGCGTGCTGGAGAGCCTCGAGGACTACTTCGGTGCCCCCTATCCCTTTGACAAGATCGATATCGTCACGGTGCCGGTGTCGAGCGCCTTTGCAAGCTCCGAGGGTCCGGGGCTGGTTGCGCTGCGCTCAGACCTCGTCCTCGCCCGGGCCGAGCAGGAAGCCAGCGACTTTCAAAGACGTTACGTAGCGACCCTGGCCGAGGAGCTGACCCACGCGTGGGTCGGTGGGCTCGTCTCGATTCGGTGGTGGGATGACGTCTGGATCAACCAGGCGGTGTCGGCCTGGGTGTCGGAGCGGACCTTGCAGCGCTTCGACCCCGAATGGCTGGCGCGTCTGTCGCTGGACCGGCAAAGGCAACTCGCCATGGTGCAAGACCGCCTGCCCGGCAGTCATCCCCTGCGGCGCATCGTCGAGTCGCCAGACGAGATTGCGGCGCTTGACGACGGCATTGGCCGTGGCAAGGGGGCGGCGGTCTTCAGAATGCTGGAAAGCTGGATCGGGGAGGACCGCTTTCGCGACGCGTTGCGGCGCTACCTGGGGAAGGACCCGTTCGGCGCGGCCGGCACCGACGATTTCGTCAATGCCTTCGTCGCCGAGGCGGGCTCAGACCAGCCGGCACTTTCGGCTGCGCTGCAATCCTTCATCGATCGGCCCGGAGTTCCGGCTTTGGACGTAACCCTGGTCTGCCCGCCTCAGGGTAAGGCTCCGCCTCGACTCGAGGTGACGGTGGAGCGCTATGTACCGGGGGGTCTCACGGCGCCGGCGGCGCCGCCTTCGGGGCCACCTCAGGCTCCCGGATGGGTTTTTCCGGCGTGCTTCCAGTATGGCGAAGGGGGAGATTTCGGCGAGGAGTGCACCGTCATCCGCGAGGCCCACCAAGCGGTCTTGCTACCCGAAGGGGAACACTGTCCCGACTGGGTCGTGGCAAACCGCGACGGTACGAGCTACCTCGTGCCTCTTCTGCGCGACCCGCTTGCCATGCGCTTAGAGCATGCCCCGCTTCTGGCCGACGAGGCGGTTGCCGTGATCGGCGACACGCGCGTTCTGTTAGGCGGCAACGACTTAAGGCTCGATCATGCCCTGACCATGGCCGCGCGTTTTGCGACGAACCGCCAGGCGCCCGTGGCCCGGGCCGCGGTTGGGGTCGTCGAAGACGTCTCGCCCGAACTTTTGGCCTCGAACGACGATCGCGACGCGTTTGCCCGCTACGTGCGCGTCGAATTCGGTCCGCGCGCGCAAATCCTAGGCTGGATGCCCAAACCCGGCGAGCGGGCGGTGGACCTCTTTTTACGCCAGGCGCTCTTGCCGCTGGTCGCCGACCGCGGCGCGGATGCGGCCTTGCGCGCCCAGGCCGACCGTCTGGCGCGCGATGGGCTGGCCGGAAAGAGCGCCTTGGGGGCCATGCAACCGGTCATTCTGGTCGACGCCGCGCACTTCGGCACAGCCGACCTCTTCGAAGCGATGTTGGCTTCGGCCGAGCGGGCCAAGGGGCGGGACCGCCGCGATCTCTACCGCGCGCTCGGGGCGTTTCGCAATCCGGCACTCCTGGATCGCGCGCTGTCTTTGGCCTTGAGCGAACACACTGATGCACGCGACGCCTTTGCGGTCTATCAACAGGCTGGGGAGGATCCTTCGAGTATTGTTCAGGTGGTCCACTACGTGGCCGACCATTACGACGCACTCGCCAAGCGGCTTCCCGATGGCGCTTGGCCCTGGTTCGCGGGTCTGGGGCAGCATTTGTGCGAGAGCCAATCCCGGCGCGACTTCGAGAATTTCTATGGCGATGCGAGTCGGCGCGCGCTGGCGGGTCCGCGCGCGGTGGAACTCTCTTTGGAGGCTGCCGACTTATGCATCGCGACCCACGATTACCAGGTACAGGGATTGCGAAGCTTCCTAGGCGCTCCCGCCTACCGTAGCAACTAACTGTCAAAGCCGCCCTGGACCCTCTGTGACAAGTTCTTACAACATTGCCGCCACGATCCGGGAGTACGCGCGGCATCGAATGGTAGAATTCAATAAAATCAAAGACCTAAGAATAACCTCCATGGTTCGTCGGCGCTCCATCAAGCAAATCGTGCGCACCACAGGGATTGGGCTGCATTCGGGCACCAAGGTGGAATTGACACTTCGTCCGGCGGCCCCCGACACGGGCATCGTGTTTCGTCGGACCGATCTTGCCGAACCGTTGGATTTCCCGGTGCGCGCTGAAGCCGTGGGGGACACGCGGATGGCCACGACGCTGCAAAAGGGCAACGTGCGCGTCTCGACGATCGAGCATCTCATGTCGGCGTGTGCGGGGCTTGGGATCGATAACCTCTACGTCGACGTGACGGCCGAGGAGATCCCGATCATGGATGGCAGCGCCGGGACCTTTGTGTTTCTGCTGCAGTCGGCCGGAATCGAGCAGCAGCCGGCGGCCAAGCGCTTTATCCGCGTCAAGCACGCCGTCGAGATTCGCGAGAGTGATCGCAGCGGCGCCAAATGGGCCAGGCTTGAGCCCTTCTTCGGGTTTCGCCTGCGCTTTACCATCGACTTCGATCATCCCGCCATCGACGCCACCGGTCAGTACGCCGATATCGATTTCGCCAAGGTCTCCTACATCAAGGACGTGGCTCGGGCGCGGACCTTTGGCTTCATGCAGGACGCCGAGACACTGCGCTCATCCGGACTCGGGCGTGGTGGCAGCTTCGATAACGCGATCCTGCTCGACGAGTACCGCATCTTGAACCACGACGGACTGCGCTACGAGGATGAGTTCGTCAAGCACAAGGCGCTCGATGCCGTTGGCGATCTCTATGTCCTGGGCCATCCCTTAATCGGTGCGTACAGCGCGTTTCGCTCAGGGCACGGCTTAAACAACGCGCTCATCCGCAAATTCCTGGCCGACGAATCGGCCTGGGAAATGGTGACTTTCGAGGATGGCGCGCCCGAGGCTCCGCCCGCCTTCATTCAGGGCTGGGAAGAACTGCTCGTGACGAGCTAGTTCCGCTTTTTCCTTCCGAAGCGTGTGGTCCACTCTGGGGTTCGACGGGCAACGGCTGCAAGGCTTGGTCGTGCTCGTGAGGTCGATCGGTGCGCGCCACGCGCATGGGTCCTTGGCGCAGCGCCTGGAGCCAGCGCCCCTGGCAAAGCCCGACCTCATTTCCCTAATTTGCTCATCCTTTCGTGTTGGCGCCGCATGAGTAGGTCGTGCACCGCTTGGCGCAAGGGCGACTCTTCCAGGCACGCCGCAAGCTGCTCCCAATGCACCAAAGCCGATTCAGGGACAGCGAGAATTTCCTTCTTCTTGCCCCAAGCTTCTGATTTTGCTGGGGAAATGCCAGGTTGAACTCGAAGCTGAATTACGTTAACCTTCCAGCCCCGGCTGAGTAACCCTTCACGCAGGCGGGGAAGGCTTTGTCGCATCTTGCCTGCCATAGAAGGGGTTTTTACTCCAACGACGAGGGTGCCGGTATCGAATTGAAGGATGCTAAAGTCGGTCAGGAATTCGCCGAGGAGCATCTTGAGGGTCGCCTGGAGTTCGAGATGCCGCTTGGCGGCCGGCAGCAGAAGTTCTGCCACGGGATCGCCCCGCAGGTGATCCATGACCGTGGCCGCTTGACCGGAAGAAGGCTGGGAAGACCGCGGCAGGCGATGTAGTGTGGCTGCCGCCGCTGGATGTGGAGAAGACATTTGCAGATCATACTAGTCCATCAACGCCTAGCCCAGGCCCGTACCTATACGCTCACGACCCGGCACGTGGTGCTCGCTGTGCTGGCTTTGGGCTTTTCGATCCTCTCGCTGGCGGCGATTTTGAACTATGTCACCCTGCGCACCGGTAGCGCTTTGAATCTGCCCGGGGTGCGTGCCCTGATCGAAGCGGCGGGCCAGACCGAAACCGAGCGCAAAGACCGCTACGTCCACGAAAATATCGATGCCATGGCCGTCAAGCTTGGCGAGATGCAGGCGCAGCTCATGCGTCTGGAAGCCTTGGCAGAACGCGTCTCGGGCCTGGCCGGCATCAGTCCGGACGATTTCAAACTGCATGATCCCCCGCCGCGCGGTGGAGCGACACCGACCTCGAGCCGCGAATTGTCCCTCGAAGAGTTCCAAGCCCAGCTCGACTCCTTGGCCAGCGGCATGGAGCGCCGGGCGGACTACCTGAATGTGGTCGAGTCGGCGCTCATGGATTCCAAGCTCAAAAGCAAGATGATGCCAACCAGCCTGCCGGTGAATGTGGAGTACAACTCTTCCGGTTTTGGGCCTCGCCTCGACCCTTTTACGGGAAAGCTTGCGATGCACGAAGGCGTTGATTTCGTAGCAAGCCCCGGCACGCCCATTGTCGCGGCCGCCGGAGGCGTGGTGATCACGGCCGAGTGGAATCACGATTTCGGAAACCTGATCGAAATTGACCACGGCAACGACATCACCACGCTCTATGGCCACACGTCGCGCGTCTACGTGCACGTGGGTGACATCGTGCGGCGCAACCAGCACATTGCCGATGTCGGCTCCACCGGGCGCGCCACCGGCCCCCATCTGCATTTTGAAGTCCACGTCCGGGGTGTACCGCAAAACCCGACCAAATTCCTCGAGTCCGGCGGGGCCCACCAGTTGGCGCGAGCCGAACCTGAGTTGAGCGTTCCCGCCCGCGAAATGCGCACGCTTCATTGAAATCCTTCGGATCGCCTTCATCTGACGTCCAGTCGGAAGAAGGCGGGGGCCCGGCATGCCGGGCTTCGCGTGCTAAAATTTGATTCTTTGCGTCTTTTTTCCGATCCGCATGGGCGTCGTCAGGGTCGCGGCCCGCGATCCTTCGCCCGACTTCCGGGATCCACCGCGTTTTTCGCCGCATCGTCACCCCCATGGTTACAGGCTTACTCCGAAAAGTATTTGGCAGTCGCAACGATCGCCTGCTCAAGCTCTATAGCAAGACCGTCGAGCGGATCAACGCTTTGGAGCCGGCCACCGCGTCGCTGTCGGACACCGATCTGAAAGCCAAGACCGACGAGTTCCGCGGCCGGCTTGCCGCCGGAGCTTCGGTCGACGATCTTCTGCCGGAGGCGTTCGCGGTCGTGCGCGAGGCCAGCCGACGGGTTCTGGGGATGCGTCACTTCGATGTCCAGCTCATCGGCGGCATGGTCTTGCACTACGGCAAGATTGCCGAAATGCGAACCGGCGAAGGCAAGACGCTGACCGCGACGCTCGCCGTCTATCTGAACGGGCTCGCGGGCAAAGGGGTGCACGTTGTCACGGTCAATGACTACCTGGCCAGCCGCGACGCCGAGTGGATGGGCAAGGTCTACCGGTTCCTGGGGCTCACGGTCGGGGTCAACCTCTCGCAGATGCCCCATCCGGCCAAGCAACTGGCCTACGCGGCCGACATCACCTACGGTACCAACAACGAATTCGGTTTCGACTATCTGCGCGACAACATGGTCTACGAGTCGCGCGACCGTGTGCAGCGACCGCTCACTTACGCGATCGTCGATGAGGTCGACTCGATTCTGATCGACGAGGCCCGAACGCCGCTCATCATCTCGGGACAGGCCGAGGATCACACCGACCTGTACGTGCGTCTTAACCAGGTGCCTCCGCTGCTCGAGCGGATGAAAGAGGAGGCCAAACCCAACGAGCCCGAGCCCGCGGGCGACTTCTGGGTCGACGAGAAGGGTCATACCATCCTCTTGTCCGAGGCCGGGCATGAGAAAGCCGAGCAGATCCTCTCGCGCATGGGCCTTCTGCCCGATGGCGCCTCGCTCTACGATCCGGCCAACATCTTGCTCATGCACCATCTGATGGCGGCACTGCGTGCGCACAATCTGTTTCATCGCGACCAGCACTATGTGGTGCAAGACGACGAGGTCACCATCGTCGACGAGTTCACCGGCCGCCTCATGGCGGGGCGGCGCTGGTCGGACGGACTGCATCAGGCGGTCGAAGCCAAGGAAGGCGTGAAGATCCAAAGCGAGAACCAGACCCTGGCTTCGATCACGTTTCAGAACTACTTCCGGATGTACCAGAAGCTTGCCGGCATGACCGGGACCGCCGACACCGAAGCCTATGAATTCCAGGAAATCTACGGCTTGGAGACGGTTGTCATCCCCACCAACCAGCCCAATGCACGCGTGGACAAGCTCGATCAGGTCTATAAGAGCGCCAAGGAAAAATACGCGGCCATCATCGCCGATATCGAGGACTGTGCCCGGCGCGGCCAGCCGGTCCTGGTGGGAACCACCTCGATCGAGAACAGTGAACTGCTCTCGGGCATGCTGGCGAAGGTCAAGCTGCCGCACCAGGTCTTAAACGCCAAGCAGCACGCCAAGGAAGCGGAGATCGTGGCCCAGGCGGGGCGTCCCGGGGTCGTCACGATCGCAACCAACATGGCCGGACGTGGCACCGATATCGTCTTGGGCGGCAATGTCGAAAAGCAGATCGACCTTTTGCGCGAGGCCGAGAATCTGACCGACGCGCAGCGCACCGAGCGCATCCAGATCCTGCGCGATGAATGGCAGACCCTGCATGACGCCGTCATCGCCGCGGGCGGGCTGCACATCATCGGGACCGAGCGCCATGAGTCGCGGCGCGTCGATAATCAATTGCGCGGACGTTCCGGCCGCCAGGGCGATCCGGGTTCCTCACGCTTTTATCTGTCGCTCGACGATCCCCTTTTGCGCATCTTCGCAGGAGACCGGGTGCGCGGGATCATGGAACGTCTGAACATGCCCGAAGGCGAGGCGATCGAGGCCGGGATCGTGATGCGCTCGATCGAATCGGCGCAGCGCAAGGTCGAAGCGCGCAACTTCGACATCCGCAAGCAGCTCCTCGAATACGACGATGTCGCCAACGACCAGCGCAAGGTGGTCTACCAGCAGCGTAACGAGCTGCTTGAGGCCAGCGACGTGTCCGAGACCATCACGGCCTTGCGGCGCGGAGTTTTTACAAGCGTCGCCCGGCAATATCTGCCGGAGGGGAGCGTCGAGGAGCAGTGGGACGTGCCAACGCTCGAGCGCGTCTTGGAAGCGGACTGGCAGTTGCCGGTGCCCCTGACCACCCTGATCGAGGAAGAACCCGACCTCAACGACGAGGACATCGTCGAGCGCATCACGCAGGCGGCCGATCGTTCCTACGAGGCCAAGGTCGCCCAGGTCGGGCGCGAGTCGTTTAGCGAGTTCGAGCGCTCGGTCATGCTGCGCAGTGTCGATGTGCACTGGCGTGAACATTTGGCCGCGCTCGATCATCTGCGCCAGGGGATCCACCTGCGCAGCTATGCCCAGAAGAATCCGAAGCAGGAATACAAGCGCGAAGCCTTCGAGCTTTTCTCGTCGCTTCTGGACTCGGTGGCCAACGAGGTCACCAAGGTGGTCATGACCGTGCGCGTCCAGTCGCCTGAGCAAATCGCCGAAGCGGAGGAAAAGCTCGCCGCCCCGCCAGTGGACAATGTACGCTACCAGCACGCCGAGTACGAGGAGGCACTCGAGGGCGAGGCGGTGGCCACCGAGGCGCCTCCGAAGGCACAGCCCGTCAGGCGCTTCTCGGAAAAGGTGGGTCGTAACGATCCTTGTCCCTGCGGCAGCGGCAAGAAATACAAGCAGTGCCACGGCAAGCTCGCCTAGACTGCGGTCTTCGCGCGCTCGAAGCGCGCCCCAAGCAGTGCTTCGCGCAGCAGATACAATTGCGGCTGCCGCGGATGTCCATCCCCTAAAGAGTAGCGAGTCCCTATGGCCGTGAACCTAGCTCCCCCGAATCCGGCATTGCTCTTTCCCGTGGCCGGCGTGGAACTGGGGTTCGCCGAGGCGGGCATCCGCAAAGCCCATCGACGCGATCTCATGCTCATGCGTCTGGCTTCCGGCACGCGCGTCGCCGGAGTCTTTACGCAGAACAGTTTTGCCGCGGCACCCGTGCAGATCTGCCGCAGGCACTTAGCGAAGGGCGCTGCGATTCGAGCCCTTGTCGTCAATGCCGGCAATGCCAATTGCGGCACGGGCGAGGCAGGCATGCGCGCCGCCGAGCGCTCCTGCTCCGCCGTCGCCGAGCTCCTCGGATGCGAGTCTTTCGCGGTACTGCCGTTTTCGACGGGCGTCATCCTCGAGGACCTTCCGGTCGAGCGTCTGGTTGCCGCGCTGCCCGCCTGCGTTACGCAATTGGGTGCAAACCGCTGGGCCGAGGCGGCCAGTGCCATCATGACCACCGATACCGTTCCGAAGGCGGCCTCGCGGCGCGTCGAGATCGAGGGCGCAAGCGTGACGGTCACGGGTATCGCCAAGGGCGTGGGCATGCTCCAACCCAGGATGGCCACCATGCTGGCCTACCTTGCCACTGACGCCGCCATCGACGGCGAACTGCTCAAGCAGATCCTCAAAGAAGTCGCCGACGTCTCCTTTAACCGGGTCACAGTCGATGGCGACACTTCGACGAACGACTCGCTGGTCTTGATTGCCACAGGGAAGACAGCGCTCTCGGAGATCCGCACGGCCACGAGTGCAGCCTATGGGGCGCTCAGGAAGGTCTTGACCGAGGTCGCGCAAGAGCTCGCGCAGTCGATTGCGCGCGACGGCGAAGGCGCAACCAAATTCATCACGGTCCAAGTGACGGGCGGTAAAAGCGATTTGGAGGCCGAACGCGTGGCCAAGTCGATCGCGCATTCGCCCCTCGTCAAGACCGCACTTTTTGCCTCCGACCCCAATCTCGGACGGCTATTGATGGCCATCGGCAACGCCGGCATCGCCCAACTCGACACGACCCGAATCGAGGTGCGCCTGGGCGATGTGCTCGTCATCGAGGGCGGCCAGCGTGCGGGAAGTTACAAGGAAGAAGACGGGGCTAGGGTCATGCAGCCTTCTGAAATCACGATCCAGGTTGATCTGGGGCGCGGCAGCGCCAAGGTCACGGTATGGACCTGCGACTTCTCGTATGACTACGTCAAGATCAATGCCGAATACCGGACCTAAGAAAAACGCGGCCGGCTCTTCTCTCGACTCCAAGCTCGAGGCCCTGCTCACACGGGCCGAGGCGGTCCTCTCCCGCCTAGAAAGCGTCCTTCCGGAACCCGCGCCCGAGGTCGACTGGGACGGGGCGCGCGCGTTTCGATGGAGAAAACGCCGCGGCCAGGGTTTCTTGCAGGCGGTCTATCGCACGGCGCCCATCCGTCTTTCGGACCTGAAGAACATCGATCGCCAAAAGCGCGCAATCGAGCAAAACACGCGCCAGTTCATGGCCCAAAGACCGGCCAACAATGTTCTATTGACGGGCGCCAAGGGCACCGGCAAGTCGTCGCTCATCAAGGCCTGTCTGAATCAGTTCGGCAAAGGCGGACTGCGCCTGGTGGAGGTGGATAAGACCGATCTCGTGGATTTGCCCGACATCGTCGAGATCCTGGCCCCCAGGCCCGAGCGCTTTGTGGTCTTTTGCGACGATCTCTCGTTCGAGGAGGGCGAAATCGGCTACAAGGCATTGAAGGTGGCCCTCGATGGCTCCGTGGCCCAGACCTCCGAGAACGTTCTCATCTATGCCACGAGCAACCGGCGCCATCTCATGCCCGAGCACATGCGCGAGAATCTCACCTACCAGCATCAGGACGACGGCGAAATCCATCCGGGCGAAGGCGTCGAGGAGAAGATCTCGCTGTCCGAGCGGTTTGGCCTGTGGATTAGTTTCTATCCCTTCCGGCAGGACGAATATCTTGCCATCGTCGCCCAGTGGCTCGGACATTTTGGCTGCAATGAAAAGTCCATCGCGCAGGCCCGCGAGGACGCGTTACGCTGGGCGCTCGAACGCGGTTCGCGCTCGGGGCGCGTGGCCTGGCAGTTCGCGCGCGATTGGGCCGGCAGGAACGCCGCCCGACCCCGCAAATGAGGTGCGCTGGCGAGGCGTCGGCGGACGTCGTCGAGGTGGCCGTGGGGGTGTTGGTCGCCCCCGATGGGCGCTTCCTGCTCGCCCAGCGGCCCAAGGGCAAACCCATGGCGGGCTACTGGGAGTTTCCTGGCGGCAAGCTCGAGGCCAACGAGGACGTGTCCGCAGCGCTCGGTCGCGAGTTTCACGAGGAATTGGGTATCGAACTCGAACAGGCCCACCCCTGGGCCGTGCGCCAGTATCGCTATGCCCACGCGCACGTGCGGCTGCATTTCTGGCGCGTGTTCCGATGGTCGGGCGAGCCGCGCGGACTGGAGGGCCAGGCCCTGCGCTGGGAACAGATCGACAACCCTCTGGTTGAGCCCTGGCTTCCCGGAGCCCTGCCTCTCAAACGGTGGCTGAAGCTGCCTTCAACCTACGCCGTGTCGCAGGCGGCTGAATTGGGCGAGAAGGACTTTTTAGGCCGGCTGGACCGGCGCTTGGCCCAAGGCGATCTGAAGTTGTTGCAGTTGCGCGAAAAGACCCTTCCGAAGGAGCGCTTTGCGAACCTGTTTCGCGAGGTCCTGGCGCGCGCGCGCACCCATGGCGTGACCTTGCTCGTCAATAGCGCCCACCCGGAACATTATTGGCACGAGGCCGACGGCGTGCACGCCACGCAAGCAACGCTGCTGGAATGGAAAACGCGGCCCGACGTGCCATGGTGCGCGGTCTCATGCCACAACGCCGACACGTTGTCCCAAGCGGGAGCGCTCGGCGCGGATTTCGCGGTCCTAGGTCCCGTGAAGAAGACCCCCTCCCATCCCGATTCCATGCCGCTGGGCTGGCCCGGGTTCGCAGCGCTCGCGGCGGTCTCCCCCGTTCCGGTCTATGCATTAGGGGGTGTCGGACGCGCCGATCTCAATTGGGCAATCACCCAGGGCGCGCACGGCATTGCTGCCATTCGCGACGCCTGGGGATCCTAGGGAGAGCGATCTCCCTCGTCCATGGGGTCCGGTGGCGTATCGGCTGGGATCGAGAACTGCTCGGACGACCAGGCTCCGAGATCGATGTTCTTGCAGCGCTCGCTGCAAAACGGCCGAAAGCGGTTTTCGGGAAGCCATTCTACGGCCGCAGCACAGGTCGGACACTTCACGATGGCGGGCATGGGCGAGTCAATCCTTTGGATGCCGCGCTCCAGAGGCTACGCTGCGCGCGCAAGGCACGGCAGCCGAGATCCTCCGAGCCGATCGGGCGAAGTTAGAGATTGCATAAGACGAGTTCGAAGGGTACGTCGGACTCAAACGGCTTGGGGCGCATGTCACCGCCGTCTTGCGTCGTAAATCGGACCCAAATCATATACCGGTTGGCACTGATCTCCGGGATGGCGCCGAGGTCTTCATCGAGGACAACGCGCAGCATGTGATAGGACTTGCCACCGAGCATCTGCTGGTAGCTGCCTTGCGAGGCGACGATATGGGTCTGCTGTCCCGAGTCCCTCAGAAGCCGCAACACGATGCGAAGACAATCGCGCAACGGATGAAGCGGCGCGACCCAGGTCTCCAGATCGCGCAGTCGCGAAGCGGCCGGCCGGTGCAGCCAGGCATGATAGGACGGCAGATCGAACTCGCAGGTCCCACCGGGGATGATGCTGCGGCTGCGAATGCTCGTGAGCCACTCGTGGTCGCGAAGGTGCTGTCCGGTCTTGCCCGAGAGGTTGCCCAGGGATCGCGTGGCAGCCTCGATTTCGACCAGGATGTGCTCCAAGGCCTCTTCGCTGACTCCCGGATTGTTGCGAAAGGTGGTGAGCGTCTGGCGCTGCCTTTCGAGTTCTTGCAACAGGTCCGATTTCAGATCGGCGCGAGACGCCACATCCAGAATCTCAAACAGCGTCGTCAACGCCGCATGGTGGCACTGGGGTTCGGAATGGCCGAGGAAGAAGCCCAGTCGGTCAAACAGGTCCTCGAGCCGCAGCAGGGTGCGGATGCGCTCGGTGAACGGGTATTCGTAGAGAATCAATCGATGGTCCGGTGCTCGCTTGCGTCAGTGGCTCTAGCTGGAAGACGGGAAGCGAAGTGGAAAGTTCTCTGCCACCCGGCCGGATTTTGAAGCAAGCGATCCAGAATTACAAACGGGCATGGGACTGGACCGCTTTTGCATATATCAGATAGCGCTCATGCAGTGGCTGGATCTGGTGATCGAGCGCCTCTTTGCCGCCCGAGTTCTCGATGACATCGTCGGCCTGCAAAAGACGCTCGGCCCGACCGATCTGGCGCGCCATGATCGCTTCGACCTCGGCGCGCGAGAGCTGGCTGCGCTGCATAACGCGGGTGATCTGTTCTTCCTCGCTGCAATCGACAACGAGGACGCGTTCGACCCCCTTCGCCCCTTTTTTGGACTCGAGCAAGAGCGGGATCACGAGTAGAACGTACGGGGATTCGGCCATGCGCACGCGGCGTTCGGTTTCGTGACGGATGAGGGGATGCAAAATGTGCTCCAGCGCGAGCCGCTTTTGATCATCCCGAAACACCAGTTCTCGCATGCGCGCGCGATCGAGCGAGCCATCCGGCGCAACAAACTCCGACCCGAAGGTCTTCGCAATGGCCTCCATGGCCGCGCCGCCCGGCAGCGTCAGTTCGTGGGCGAGGGCATCGGCATCGACGATCGCGACTCCGCGGTGGGCAAAGCCTTCGGCAACGGTACTCTTGCCGCTTCCGATGCCTCCGGTCAGCCCCACCCGGTACGGCAGATCAGGCGGCACCGGGCACCACCCAGGAGATGAGCCGGTGCCCAAAAAAAAGCATGAGGGCACCGGCGGGCGCGAGATACACCCCAAACGGCAGCCGGGTTAAGGCCGTGGCCCGACCGAGGAGCATCAGCGTGATTCCGACCAGCGATCCCACTCCGGCCGAGAGGAGGACGATGGGCAAAAGCGCGCTCCAGCCGAACCACGCGCCCAGGCCCGCTAAGAGTTTGTAGTCACCGGCTCCCATGCCCTCCATGCCGCGCAAGAGTCGAAAGAGCGTTCCGATCATCCAGAACGCGCCATAGCCGGCCGCAGCCCCGATCACGCTGGGCGCGAGCGCAACGAACCCAAAGCCCGATGCGCTCACCAGGATCCCGCTCCAAACAAGGGTCTGGGTGAGGGCATCGGGCAAGAGCATGGTGTCGGCGTCGATCAGGGTCATGGCCACGCACAAGGCCAGGATCAGCATCGCATCGGCGAGCTTGGGAGTGAGCCCGAATTGAAGAGCGGCCAGGGCGAAAAGAAGCCCAAGCGTGGCTTCGACGATCGGATAGCGCGCCGAGATGCGGGCCTTGCAGGCACGACAGCGACCCCGAAGCACCAGCCAGCTTGCAATCGGGATGTTCTCGATGGCGGAAATGGGGTGCCCGCATGACGAGCAGCGCGAGCGCGGCTGGGCAATGCCCAAAGGACTTTGGGCCTCGAGGGCCGGCTGCACCCGGGCCAGAGCCAGATCGAGGGCGCTCGCATCGGGCCCGGACAATCCGATCTCGGAGCGAACATCGGGCTCGCTTAGGATCTGGGCCGCGTCGGCCGCCCATCCGCGTCGCATGATGCGCGGCAGGCGATAGATGACGACGTTCAAGAAGCTGCCGATGAGCAGCCCCAAGATGCCGGCCAAGACGGCGACAAGCCAGGCCGGCAAGTCGATGAACGAGGTCACGACCGCTGGCGCCTGAGCCTGCGCCAAGCGCTACATCCCTTCAAACCACGGAACCGAGCTTGAAGATAGGCAGGTACATGGAGACCACGAGGCCGCCCACCAGCGTTCCCAGGACGACCATGATCAAAGGCTCCATGAGACTCGAGAGCGCCTCGACGGCATCGTCGACCTCGGCTTCGAAGAAATCGGCGACCTTGCCCAGCATGCTGTCAAGCGAGCCCGATTCTTCACCGATGGAGACCATCTGGATCACCATGTTCGGAAACACGTTCGTGTTTTGCATCGCGTTGGTCAGGCTCACGCCGGTGCTCACGTCCGACTGGATTTTCTTGGTGGCTTCGAAGTAGACGTAGTTCCCCGAAGCCCCGCCCACCGAGTCGAGGGCTTCGACGAGCGGCACGCCCGCGGCAAACATGGTCGCGAGCGTGCGGGTCCAGCGCGCGATCGAGGATTTCCTCACCAGGTCACCAAAGACGGGGATGCGCAGCATCGTCCGATCGACGAACTCCTGCACCGTCGGTGATCGTCGCCACGCTTGCGCTGCGAAATAGATGACGGCGACGATGCCGATGAAGACATACAGGCCGTAGGCGACGAAGAAATCCGAGATCGCGATCGTGATGAGGGTGGGTGCCGGAAGCTCTGCGCCGAAGTTCGCGAAGATGTTCTTAAAGGCCGGGATGACGAAGATCATGATGACCGCGGTTACGATGAACCCCACCGCAATCACGGCCGCCGGATAGAAGAGGGCCGCCTTGATCTTGCCCTTGATGGCGATGATCTTTTCCTTGTAGGTCGCAAGCCTCTCGAGGAGCGAATCGAGAATACCGGCCTGCTCGCCCGCCGAGACGAGGTTGCAGAACAGGGGATCGAAATAAAGCGGGTACTTGCGAAAGGCCTGGTTCAGGCTCGAGCCGGTCTCGATGTCGGTGCGAATGTCGCTTAACAGCTTGGCCACCGAGGCATTGGAATGCCCGCGGCCGACAATATCGAACGCCTGCAAGAGCGGCACGCCGGCTCTCATCATGGTGGCCAGCTGGCGCGTGAACAAGGTCACATCCTTGTCAGTGATCTTCTTGCCGCGCCGAAATGATTGCTTCTTGATCTTGGTGACCAGGATGCCTTGCTTGCGCAAGGTGGCATTGACGAGCGCGTCGCCCGCCGCGCGCATCTCGCCGCGCACGTTTTTGCCGTTGCGGTCTTTGCCTTCCCAGACAAAGACCGACTCCTTGGGTCGTGTACCCGCAGTTGCGGTGGCCATCGTTTGCTCTCCTCACAGCAGCGCCGGACTGTTCCGGACGCGAACGGCTATTGATTCGTGACTGCAACGACCTCTTCGAGCGACGTTGCCCCTTGCATCACCTTGACCAACCCAGAACGCCTTAGATCGGCGACCCCTTCGCGCTTGGCCTGTTCGGCGATTTCGATGGCGTTACCGCCTTCGAGGATGATGCGTTGCATTGCCTCGGTGATCGGCATGACCTGATAGATCCCGACGCGCCCCTTGTATCCCGACCCCTTGCAGCGTTCGCAACCGACGGGCTTAAACGGCTGCCAGGTCCCATCTAAGTCCGCGTCGTGAAAGCCTGCCTCCATCAAGGCGTGATCCGGCATATTGGCCGGCTCCTTGCAGGTGCAAAGACGTCGCGCCAGACGTTGCGCGGTAATCAGGATCACGCTGCTGGCGATATTAAACGTCGGCACGCCCATGTTCATGAGCCGCGTCAGCGTCGTGGGCCCATCGTTGGTATGCAAAGTCGAGAACACCATGTGTCCGGTCTGTGCGGCCTTGATGGCGATATCGGCGGTTTCCAGATCGCGGATTTCGCCGACCATGATGATGTCCGGATCCTGCCGCAGGAAGGATTTCAGCGCGGCCGCAAAGGTCAGACCGGCCTTGTCGTTGACGTTGACCTGGTTGATTCCGGCGAGCTGAATTTCCGCAGGGTCCTCGGCCGTCGAGATATTGATCCCCGGCTGATTGAGGATGTTCAGGCAGGTATAGAGCGAAACCGTTTTCCCCGATCCCGTGGGGCCGGTGACCAAGACCATGCCGTAGGGCCGGCCGATGGCCTCCAAGAGGGTCTGCTTTTGGTCGGGTTCGTAGCCTAGCGCATCGATCCCCAGCTTGGCCTGGGAGGGATCGAGAATCCGCATCACGATCTTCTCGCCAAACAGCGTCGGCAGGGTCGAGACCCGGAAATCGATCGCGCGCGATTTCGACAGGACCAGTTTCATGCGCCCGTCTTGCGGAACCCGTTTTTCCGAGATGTCCAGGCGCGAGATCACCTTGATGCGCGAGGACAGCTTGTCCTTGATGGCAATGGGCGGCTGAGCCATCTCGCGCAAGATCCCGTCCACGCGAAAGCGGATCCTGTAGAACTTCTCGTAGGGCTCGAAGTGGATGTCAGAGGCCCCGTCGTTGATCGCATCCATGAGGACCTTCTGCAGGAAGCGCACGATCGGAGCGTCGTCGATCTCGGCCGTTGACTCCGCAGTCGGCTGGGCATCGGCGTCGGCGAAGTCGAGATTCAGATCGACTCCGGCCAATTCGTTGAGCTTCGACTCCTCGGTCTGGGCGAGCTTGTCGGTGAGCGTGATGAGCTTGTCGTGCTCCACCACGACGGGCTCGACTAACATCTGCGTCTGAAACTTGATCTGGTCGATCGCCTGGAAATTGGTCGGATCCGACACACCCACGGTCAGCTTGTTGCCGCGCTTGTGCAGTCCGATCACGCGCAAGGACTGGATGAGCTTCTTGTCGATCGCCTCGATCTGCATCAGCGCCGGGTCGTAGGCGGCCAGATCGATGAGCGGCAGACCAAAGATCTGCGCGGCCTCGAGCGCGAGCTCGCGCGGCGTCATGAGTTTGCTCGCAAGCAACTGGTCAACGAAGCTCGCGCCCGAAGCGGTTGCGGACTTCGCGATCGAGTCGGCCTGCTCCAGACGCAAACGACCGTTTTGAACCAAGGCGCGGCCCAAGCCAGAGATTGCAGAGACGCCGGAACCGGGAGGAGTGGTTACTGCTGCCATAAGGTGAAGACTATCTCACGCGCCAGCTTTCGGGGGCTGGCGATGTGCAAGTTATTCCAGAAACCATATTCGATCATGCCGGTAGGATATTGGTTTGTAAAGCTTTTCGCCCATTACGTGCGAGGGGATTTCCCAATCGTCAAAACGTGTTGCATCGATGCGACCGTTACAAACGCGTGAGTTTGGCGGCGCGGACAGCCTGGTTTTGGACCTGCAGGATTTCGATGACGCAATCTCCCACGCGCAACGCCACGCTCGAGTCGGGGATTTCCTGGAGTTCCTCCAAGATGAGCCCATTTAACGTATTGGGGCCGTCCAGGGGTAAGTTCAAGCCCAGTTTCCGGTTGATTTCGCGCAGCGGCATACTGCCGTCAACGATTGCGGTCTGCTCGGTGTCCCAGCTTAGCGGCCCATGGTCGGGCCGCGGGATGCTCGAGGTGAACTCTCCCACGATCTCCTCGACGATATCCTCAAGGGTGACGAGCCCTTGGACTTCGCCGTACTCGTCGACGACGATCCCCATGCGTTGGCGTTTTTCCTGAAAATACTGCAACTGCTGTGTCACCGAGGTGCCCGATGGGATGAAATAGGCTTCGGTGAGCGTAGCTATGATGGCTTCCTTGGTGAGCGGCGCTTCGGCCATGAGAGCCAGGCACTTGCGCAATTGGAGCACGCCCCGGATCTGGTTGATCTCCCCTTCGAACACCGGCAGCTTGTTGTGATAGCTGGTGTTCACCCGCTCGCGGATCACCTCGATCGAATCGTCCAGATCGAGGGCCTCGACCTGGGCTCTAGGGATCATGACGTCATAGACGGTGACGCTCTCCAGATCGAGCAAGTTCAAAAGGATGCTGGTCTGTTTTTTTGAGACGAAGTGCCCGCTCTCTAACACCAGCGCGCGCAGCTCGGCGGGGTCCAGGCGTCTCGCATCGCCGCCATGGCCCGAGGAGATCTTGACGATTCTCAGCATCTGACTCGTGAAGATGTTGACAAACCAGACCGCCGGACGAAACAGCAACGAAAGCGGTTGCAGCACGTAGGCGACCGACAAGGCAATGCGCTCGGGATAAGTTGCGCCGATGACTTTGGGCGTGATCTCAGCGAAGACAATGATGAGAAAGGCGATGAGCGAGGTCGCAAGAAACAGGACCGTCTGGTTGTTGCCAAAGCGGCCAATCGCAATGGCGGTCACGAGCGCTGAGGCTGCGGCATTGACGAGATTGTTGCCGATCAAGACCATGCCAAGGAGGCGATCGGTTCGCGCGAGCAGTCTACTGGTGAGCGCAGCACCCCGATGGCCCGTCTTGGCCAAGGCTTTAACGCGATAGCGGTTTAACGCCATCATGCTGGTCTCGGCAATCGAGAAAAAGGCCGACAGCAAGAGCAAAATGACGAGCGTTAGACACTGAACCCAAAACGGGAGAACATCCACGGGAGGTGCTTTAGCGAACGTTGGGAGAAATCAAGTCGGGCTTTGTGCGCTCGGTGGGCGCCACGAGTTCAAGCCCCGTTCCGTCCCCTGGCGCCGCCTCGGCCCGGGGATGCACCACCCGGTTCGGTCTGACGTCATTTTTGAGGCACGCCTTATCTCCTCACCCAGGCCGACGGACTGCTAGCGAATTGTCGCAGATTTGTCCGTGGAACAACAGACAACCGGCCCATGGCACCCTGGCAGCGGCGCTGTCGCGCGCGCCTGCGCCCAAGAAGGCCGTGATACGACACCGGAGACATTCGCTGCGTAATTCGAATCCGTAATGAGCATTCTCGCAGGAGTTACCGGACCTTTTGCGCTGTAACGCCCTTGCTCATTATTGATCACTATAATGGTGCACCCGTTCGGGTCGTAGGGAACGGGCAGGATCCGTGACGGAAATAGGGAATGACGATGTTCGAGTGGTTCGATGCGCAGCGGGCGAGTGATACAGGAAACTTGCTCGCGGACTTCTTTGCCGCGCAAGCCGTCGTGAGTGGACCTGCCGGGGGCAAGCCGGGCGGCTCGAGTCACGATATGGTGCGTGACTTGATCCTGCGGGCGTCTGACGAGGCGCGCGAGCTGCGACTCAATCTTTACAAGCGGACCCAGCTCGCCAAGGCTTTCCGCTGGAGGCTTGTCTCGCTCGGAGTCGAGCGCGCATTCGCCCATCGGGTGGCGCGGGAATTGGTGATTCATCTCTGGATGAATCGCCGCAAATCGGCCTGGAGCGGCGCCTCGCGCGGTCCTGTGGCCGTGCGTCGCACACGGGAAGAAGCGCTTTTTTTGCTCGGCAACGAGATGCTCGGGCGGGGTGATCGCGTGCACGCGATTAGCTGCTACCAGGAGGCGATTAAATTCAATCCTGGCTTGGCTGCCGCCTACAACAATCTGGGTTGCGCTCTCATCGGTCTTGGGCGCCTGAAAGAAGCAGAAACCCATTTCGCCAAGGCCGTCGAGCTCGAACCCAATTTCGCGGAGGCCCATACGGACCTGGGCAACCTGTACCGGGAGCGGGGCTTGATCGCCCAGTCCGAGATCAGCTTGCGCAAGGCCCTCAAAATCAAGCCGAAGTACGTTCCGGCTCTGATCAACCTCGGGCTCACCACCTCGCTTTTGGGGCAAAGTAAAGAGGCGCGCTCGTGTCTCGAGAAGGCGCTAAAAATCGAGCCTCGCAATCCCGTGGCGCTCGTGGAGATGGGCAACCTGTTGGGCCGCGAGGGGAAGTTCGCTGAGGCCGAGACGCATTTCAAGCGCGCCCTGGCGATCGATGCGAACCTGTGCAATGCGGTAGCTGCGATCATGGCCAACCGGAAAATGACCACGGCCGACGAGGAGTGGCCGAAGCGGGCCAAGGAGTTGATCCAAAATGGGGTCGAGCCGGTTGACGAACTGAAGTTGCGCTATGCCATGGGAAAGTATTTTGACGATATCGGCGACTATGATCGCGCGTTCGAAAACTTTCAACGTGCCAACGCATTGCGCAAACAAACCTCGGAACCGTACGACCCGGTTAGGCGAACGCGATTTGTCGACGACATGATCCGAGTCTATGACCAGGCCCGTGTTCTACAGGTGCAATCGGGCAGTTCGTCTTCGGAAAGACCGGTTTTGATCGTCGGAATGATGCGCTCGGGCACTTCACTTGCCGAGCAGATCATCGCCTCGCATCCCAGTGCCGCGGGTGCCGGAGAGCTTGCCTTCTGGGGCGATGCATTCCAAAAGCACGGACAACAGATCCGAAAAGGAGAAAGCCTGAGCCCGTCCGAGCTTGCGGAACTGGGGCAGGCGTATCTGACGGTCCTCTCGGGCTACTCCTCAGATGCGCTGCGCGTGGTCGATAAGGCGCCCATCAACTCGGACTACCTGGGACTCATCCATTCGGTGTTTCCCCAAGCGCGCATCATCTACATGCAACGCGACCCGATCGACACCTGCCTGTCCTGCTATTTTCAAAGTTTCTCGGCGGACTTCAACTTCACCGTAGATTTGGCGCATCTGGCGCAGTTCTACAGGGAGCATCACCGCCTGATTGCGCATTGGCGCGCGGTGCTTCCCCCATCTTCGTTTCTGGACGTTCCCTATGAGGCCCTGGTTTCGGATCCAGAACAATGGAGCCGAAGGATGATCGATTTCATCGGGCTTCCGTGGGACGCGCGTTGCCTGAACTTCCACAAAACGGATCGCGTCGTGACCACGGCGAGCCAGTGGCAGGTTCGTCAGAAGATCTATAACTCGTCGGTAGCGAGGTGGCGTCACTACGAAAAATACATCGCGCCGTTAAAGGGGCTGGAGAAATTGGCTTAAGTCCGTCGGAGGCCGGCAGCTCCGACGAGGGCAAGGCTGCAATCGATCGGTTCATCGCTTCGTCTTCAGGGTGCCTTGGGATCCTGTTTCGAAGCTTGCAGGTTCCAGCCGCCACCGAGGGCCTTGAAGATCGCGATCTGGTCTTGGACTAGGGCCGCGTCCGACGCTGCAGCTGAAGCGTCGGACAGGACCAGGTTCTGCTCGGTCGAAAGGAGGTCGAGCGTGCTAATCGAGCCTGCACCGTACTGGCCTCGAGCCAATCCAAACGCGCGGTGGGCCTCCTGTTGTGCCTCAAGGAGGGCATCATGACGTCCCAGTTCGGCGCTGTAGTTGACAAGCGATTGCTCGGTTTCCTTGAGCGCCTTGAGCACGGTCGAATCGAAGTTGGCGAGCGCGGCCTGCGTGTTGGCCTTGGCTTGTCGGATGCGCGCGCGTGCCAGGAGCTGATTGGGAAATTCCCAGCTCACGGCCGGACCCACCCCCCAAGCCGCTCCATTGGCCGAGGTCAGGTCCTGCAGACGGGTTCCGACGCCGCCGTAGAAGGCGCTTAGCGTGACTCTCGGATAGAGATCTGCCGTGGCGATCCCGATCCCCGCCGTGGCGGCCGCGACCTGCCGGTCGGCTTCGCGGATGTCGGGGCGGCGCTTGAGCAAGGCGACGCCGTCGCCGACGGGGATGGGAGCGTCAAGATGGGGTGGAGTGACGCACTGCTCGACTTCGAGGGGCGCACGCTGGGGAGCGCGCCCCAGGAGCACAGCCAGTTGCAACACGGCCGCGCGACGTTGCCCTTCGAGCGTTGGGATGTTCGAGCGCGTCTGCGCAACGAGCCCTTGGGCTCGAACCACATCGAAGTCCGTGCCCGCTCCGGCATCGCGCCGGCGCGTGAGTATTTCCGACTGATGCATGACCACTGCGAGCGAATGCCGGGCGACCGCCAGTTGCTCGCCGAACGTGCAAACCAGGGCGTAGGCTCGGGTCGTCTCGGCCGCGATGGTGACTCGAAGGTTATCGCGCGCGGCCATGACGCCGTCCGCCCGGGCCAACGAGGCCTCGATCGTGCGTCGCACGCGTCCGAAGAGGTCGAGTTCATAGGACATGTCGAAGATGTCGTCATAGAGCCAGATCGTCGCAGGGGCGCGTCCGGTCAATTCCAGTATTTCGTCGGTCGTCGGATCGCGGCCGTGGACCGCGGCAGCCTCGATGCGCGTCGAGGGGTATTGCTGGGAGCGCGAGGCTTCCAGAAGCGCGCGCGCCGCCGACAAATTGGCCTCGGCCACCCGCAGATCGGTGTTGGCGGCAAAGGCCTCCGAGATGAACCCGTCAAGCGTCGGGTCGCGATACAGGCGCCACCAGTCATCGGGCGGCATCTCGGAGCTCTCAAGCCTGGGATCGGTCGACACGAGGGGTTCGGCGGCGCCTTCGGGGACCGGCGGCACCTGGTAGTTGGGACCGAGCGTGCAGCCTGCCACCAGCACGGCGCCAAGGATGCCCGTCCGCCAGGGCCTTGTGCGCATCAAAGCGTGTGCCTCCGAAAGCCAGTGAACAGGGGCAGAGGCGAAGCGGGCCCGACGGGTGCGGCCTTGACGCTCGCGAGGACCAGCAAGGCGAGCGCGGTGCAAATGGCGATGACGATGAACGAATCAATGACGGCCTGGGTCGTAGCTAGGCTGCGCACGAGGCCGCTTAGGATCTGTTCCGCGCGCACGGTGCTGCGCGTGGGGTCGCCCGCGCGTGCGGCGACGCCCGCATAGGCATGCAGTCGGGCCACGACCGGTGCAGAACCCGAAGTCACGTGCAGCCCGATCGTGTTCGAGGCGATCTGGGTGAACTTGCGAATCACGGTCGTGATGAATCCCTGGCCGATTTCACCCCCCATCAAGCGCGCCACCTGGGAGAGCGCGCCGAAGGTCAAGGCCTCCGGCGGGCGCAGATGGAGTACGCCAAAGAAGATGATCCCGGTCATGGCAAAGCTCTGCCCGACCGCCTGGACCAATTGCGAGGGGAGGAACTCGTGTGCGCCCCATACGGGTGTGATGCCGTGAGCGACCATGAGGCAGGCCACGCAGATGAGCACGAAACCGAACGACGACACGAAGCGGGCATCCACGCGGCGCAGCAGCAACGCGGCGATCACGCACACGGCAAGCTGGGGAACTGCGACCCAGTTCAAGGTTTCTCCGGTCTCGAGCGAGCGATAGCCGCGCACCGCACCCAGAAAGGTCGGCACCACGAAGGCCGTCGAGAGGATAGTGAGTCTGAGAAAGCCGATCAACAGCACGAACTGCGGCATGGGCGACGAGAACGCGATCTTCAGATGGATGAGAGGATAGGGCGTCACGCTCTCGTGGATGAAAAACGCGACCATGAGGAGCCCGCCGCTCAGAAGGAGCCCAACCACCAATCCTGAACTGGTCCAGTCCAGACGGTTGCCTTGATCGAGTGCCGCGTAGATGAGCGAGAGTCCGATGCCCGAGGTGGCCAGGCCGAACACATCGGCAGGCGGGGCGTCGCGGTTTCTCTCCTCGAAGGGACCGCCCAGGTGAAAGCACGCTGCAGCGATCAAAGACAAAGGCACGCTCTGCCAGAAAATCCAGTGCCAGGAAAGGTGCTCGACGTACCAGCCTTCAAAGGACGCGGCGATGTTCAGCGAAAACTCGAGATTGAGCGCATAGACTGCGATTCCGTAGGCCCAGGCCCGGGGCGGCATGCCACGCAGGATGAATCCGATGGTCAGCGGCACGAAAAACCCCGAGGCGATGCCTCCGGCAAACTGGAGAATCATGAGCGAGTCGAAGTTCGCGGCGATCGGCTTGAGAAACGAGATCAGTGCGAACGCGAGCGAGGCGTAAAAGAGGATGCGCCGGATCCCAAAAACCGTGCCCATCCAGACGGCCACGGGGGCGATGAGCATCTGGGCCACGGTCTGAGAGGTCGTCAGCCAGCTGCCTTCGTCGAACCCGGCGTGGATGACGCCGCGCACATCGTTTAACCCGAAGGTCGAAAGCCGCCCGTTTAATGTCGAGATGAAGGTCGCGCACAAAACGCCCGCCAACCCCAGCCACTGAACACTGACAGGGGGCAAGCTTGGCGCCCCCTGAGCTGGGCTTTCGGGCAAGACCGCGCTCATTACTTGTCCCCGTCCTTGGCGTCGACACGAACCACCACCGACATCCCAGGCCGCAGCTTTTCCCCAAGCCCATCGGTGTCGTCGAGGGCGATCTTGACCGACACGCGCTGCACGACCTTCGTGAAATTGCCCGTGGCGTTATCCGGAGGCAGCAAGGCGAATTGCGAGCCCGACGCTGGAGCGAACGCGATCACATGCCCTTTGAGCTTCTGGCCGGGATAGGTGTCGACACTGACTTCGGCGCGATCGCCCACAGCCATATGGGTCAACTGCGTTTCCTTGAAATTGGCCGTGACCCAGACGTGGGGCAAGGGCGTTAAGGTCGTGACCTGCCCTGCGACCGCCACGAACTGGCCGGGGAGAACCTGGCGCTGACCGATGACGCCTTCTGTCGGAGCGACGATACGGGTGTAGCCCAGATTCAGTTTGGCGACATCGAGGTTCGCTAGCTGGGCTGCGATCGCCGCCTCGGCCTGCCCTTGTTGTGCGGCTAGGACGGCCAATTGGCGGGTGGTGGCCTGGGCCTGGGCCCGGTTTTGATCCAGTTGGGCAGTGATCTGGCGCCGCGCGGTTTCCAGACGCTCGGAGGCCTCGATCGAGGAGGAGCCGATTTCCAGGAGGCGTTTTTCGCGCTCGATGTCACGGCCGTTTTGTTCCAGGTTGGCCGAAGTCGCGGCGACGACGGCAGTGGCGGCCTGCACGTTGGCCTCCTGTAGCGCGCGCTGGGCCTTTAAGGACTCGAGCTGGGCCTTCGCCGAAGCGAGATTGGCTTCTGACTGAGCGACCGCCGCGCGATAGTCGTCGTCGACGAGCTCGACTAAGACCTCTCCCGCATGCACCTTCTGATAGTCGGCCACCGGGACCGCACGCACGTAGCCCGAAACCTTTGCGGCGATCGGGGTGATGTCGGCCTGCAAGTAGGCGTCGTCGGTCGTCTGCCAGCCGCGGGCTCCTTCCCAGCTGCTCCAGCGCGCGATGACGACATAGAGGATGACGATCGCAAGGACAATGAGCAGCGTACGCCAGACCGCTGCCGACCATGACCGGGGTCTCTCACCGGCTGCTTCGCTCATAAGTCTGTACCTCGGGAACGCAGTCAGGATACAAGCGATCGGGCGGGGTCGATCGCGATAGGCGACATTCTAGCAACCGTTTGCATGCACCTCATCGAAACAAGAGCGGGAGCGGGCACGCTCAGTGGAAGGAGCCGCACGGCGACTTGCTCCCGCGGAGCGCGACGCTGCTTCCTCGGCCCGTTCGATATCCGTGTCCGCGACTGAACTCGCGCTGTTGAAAAGTCGGGGGATGTTGGGTAGCGGGTCGATGCCGCTTGGCAATGACCCTCGGGGAAGGCGTCGAAGGTCCGTCTTGGGGATCGACCACGCGCCGATGGTCGGGGTGAGAGGATTCGAACCTCCGACTCCTGCGTCCCGAACGCAGTACTCTACCAGGCTGAGCTACACCCCGAAGGATTGACTGCCGCTTCGCTTGGACGTGGGCCGTCTTATTGATGTGATAAGCAACAGCGCCCGAGCTAGTAGTCGCGGCAAATTGCGAAAGCGCACAATTCTATCAGAGAATCTTTGTGCGGCGAATCGGGTAAGCGCGTCGCAATGGCCAGTGCGGCGTCGGATTCGGCCTGCGCCATGGCGCGAGCGTATTGCAATGCGCCACTCTCCTGGATTTCGGTACGGATGCTATCCAGGTCGACATCCTCGCCTTGCACGATGGCTCCACGAATCAGTGTCTGTTGTGCAGGTGTGCCGTTTTCGAGCAGATAGATGAGGGGCAGGGTCGGCTTGCCCTCACGCAGATCGTCGCCCACGTTCTTGCCGATGTCCGCAGTCACGCCGGAATAGTCGAGGACGTCGTCGACCAGTTGGAATGCCGTGCCCACGCGGCGTCCGAGTTCGGCCCAAAGCTCTTCTTCGTCGCTGCTTCGCTTGCACAGAATCGCCGCCAGGCGCGCCGAGGCCTCGAAGAGCTTGGCCGTCTTGTAGCGAATCACCTGCAGGTAGCGATCTTCATCGACCTCCGGATCATGGACGTTAAGCAGCTGCAGGACTTCGCCCTCGGCGATGACGTTGGTTGCATCGGCCAGTACCCGCATGACCCGCATGTCGCCCACGTCGACCATCATCTGGAAGGACCTGGAATAAAGGAAATCGCCGACCAGTACGCTCGCGGCGTTGCCAAAGAGGGCATTGGCCGTCGGGCGCCCACGACGCAGGGACGATTCGTCGACGACATCGTCGTGCAAGAGCGTGGCCGTGTGTATGAATTCGATGACCGCTGCCAGCGTGAGATGGTCGCGGCCGCGATACCCGCCTGCGCCGCTCAGGAGCAAGAGCAGCGCGGGCCGCAGACGCTTTCCGCCCGCCCCGACGATGTATTCGGCAATCTGATTGATGAGCACGACATCGGACCTGAGCCGCGAGCGGATCACATCGTCCATTGCGCGCATTTCGGCCGCAATGGGCGACAGGATCATCTGGGCATCATGGTGGTCGTTCACTGGGGGCGGCCGGCGCGAGGGAAAGGGAGCGCTGAATTATATGCGATGCGCCCGATGCCCCCTTGCGCTGGGCAACTGCGCCTGAAGGGCCTGTTCAAAGGGCATTGGACGTCCCTGACGGAGTGCGTAAGGTGCGCGAGATTGCTCTGGAGGGGAGCTCGGGAGTTCGGCCCGTGCCGGCTGCCAGACAGTTGCGGGGCGAGCTGATCTGAAAGATGGCGCATGTTCGCGCGACCGATAGGTGGCTTGACCTGGCTTCTAAAGCGCTGTATTATTTGAGGTTGTCCGCCAAAGAGGCGCGATAAAAAAGGTATTTTGAAAGCAATTCGCAAGAAGGCATAACAGCGGCTTTACCTGCTGTCCTTCTGCACTCAAACTACGGTCAGAA
>JBEKVI010000023.1:0-88107 GCA_049514215.1 Burkholderiaceae bacterium | reverse complement strand
GCTCGGCGCAAGCGGCCTAGGATCGGGGCGCAAGACTTCTCGGGGTCTGTCCATCGACACACGCTGGACGGACCCTGTTTTTGGGACGCTCGCACGGCCTTTCGGACCGCCAGCAACGCTAGGCCGATTTCGCGATCGTGGGGGCGAGCCGTTGCCGGCGCAAAGCGGACGTGCGGACGAATTCGTCCGGGGCGAAATCGTCGACGGAGACGAGATCGGCGATGAGTGCCTGGCGTTCGTGCCAGATACGCACGGTCTCGGCGGGAAGACTTGCGAGGTAGGCCTTGGCCGCCGCGGGATCCCGTGTTCCGATTTTGTGCAACTGTTCATCGACAGCGCGCAGCTCCGCCGTGCACTCGAGGGCGCGTTCGAGCTGGGCTACGGGCTCGGCGACGCTGAGTTCTTCGGGGATGAACATGGCCCAGGTGAGGTAGGCGCGCACATTGCCGGGCTCCATCATGAGCCGGGCCGCTGCGAGCCATTGCCGATCCAGGGGTGCGGGTGTGGGCACCCCTGTGGGCATGACCACAAAACGCGCCATTCGCAACGGCAGCGGCGCATTCCTAAAGAACTCCCTGAGGGCCTGGTAGCCCTGATGCAGTTGATGCTGGGCCGCCAATTTTGCGAGTTCGAAATCATCTTCGCGCCGGCCCTCACCCTCCCAGCGCAAGAGTGCGCCAGCGGCCATGTAGAGATGAGCCAGCACATCGCCCAGACGCGCGGACTGGAGCTCCTGTCGCTTTAGGCGCGAGCCCATGAAAAGCAGGGCGCAGTCGGCGGCAAACGCAAAGCGCGCCGACAGACGATGCAAATCCACCCAGAGTCCGGAGAAGCGCTCGTCATGCGCGGGCAATTCGGAGACGGGCATAAGACCGAAGGAACGTAGCGCATTGGCAAAGCTGTGTCCGGCGTGCTCGGCTAGGGCTCGATCGAATCCGACGAGGTCCTTGTCGGCCGCAGCGATCATTTCGCGCTGGAGATAAGGATGGCAACGCAACGCGCCCTGGCCAAAGACGATGAGGCTGCGTGTGAGGATATTGGCGCCTTCGACGGTAATGGCGATAGGCATCGTCTGATAGGCCTGAGCCAGGAAATTGCGGGGACCCACGCAGATCCCCTTGCCTCCCAAAATATCCATGCCATCGTTGATCGCCGTGCGTGCGGCTTCGGTGAGGTGATACTTGAGGATGGCCGAAGCCACCGCGGGCCTTAGCCCATGATCGAGCTCATGGTAGGCTACGCGCCGCGCACCGTCCTGGGCATAGAGCACGGCCGCCATTCGGCCCAACGGTTCGGCGACCCCGTCGAACTGTCCGATGGGTACGCCGAACTGCTCCCGAAGCGCAGCATAGGCACCGACGGTCCTCAGCGCCAACATCTGCGTGGCGATTCCGATCGAGGGCAGTGAGATGCTGCGCCCCGCAGCCAGGCACTCCATGAGCATCTTCCAACCCTGCCCGACCTGCTTTGGGCCACCAATGACCCAATCGACGGGGATGAAGACGTTTTCGCCCGAGTTGGGACCATTCATGAAGGCCGCATGCATCGGCGCATGGCGGCGTCCGATCCGGATCCCCGGATGGCGTGCGGGCACCAGGGCGCAGGTGATTCCCGGCTCGGGCTCATCCCCGAGAAGGTGATCGGGGTCGACGACCTTAAATGCCAGACCGAGCAGTGTCGCCACCGGTCCGAGCGTGATGTACCGTTTGGACCATGAAACCCGAAACCCGAGCGTCGGCTTGCCCTCGAAGACCTCGTTTACGGCCACACCGGTGTCGGGAATCGCGCCTGCGTCGGAACCCGCCCAGGGGTTGGTCAATGCGAAGCAGGGGATCTCGAGCCCGCTTGCGAGTCTGGGCAGATAGTGGTTCTTTTGTTCCTGCGTTCCGTAGCGCAAGAGCAGTTCCGCCGGCCCCAGGGAATTGGGCACCATGACGGTCACCGCCGCGCTGGCCGAGCGTGTGGCGAGCGTGGTCACGACAGCGGCGTGGGCGGCGTTGGAGAAGCCCAGTCCCCCATATTCGCGCGGGATCACCATCCCGAAAAAGCGCTCCTGACGCAGATAACTCCAGACCTCTTCGGGAAGATCGCGCGCCTGCGCGATTTCCCAATCGTCGAGCATCTCGCAAAGGGTCTCGACTTGCCGGTCGAGAAAAGCGCGTTCATCCAGAGTCAGCCCAGCGGTCAGCAGATCCGCCAGTCCGAGGTACTGGGGACGCCCGGAAAATAGTTCGGCTTCAAAGCCGGTCGTGCCGGCCTCGATGGCGGCGCGCTCGGCGCCGCCTAGCACGGGGATGCGCTTGCGATACCAGGCTAGAAGCGGTCCGGACACCAGGGGACGCCGCAGCCAAGTCGTGCCCAGTACGAAAACGGCCGCCAGGACGACTACGACAGCGTAGAGCAGCATAGGGCAACTCCTCCGACGACCGGGACAGCATTTCGGCACAAAACTGTCCGGACGCCCAAAGTTGGAGTCCGGCGGAGAATGCGAGTTCGTAACCGAGCCGATGGCGTCCCAGCATGCCGCCCGAAGTAGGGCGGGCCTTCCTGCGTGGCTTCAGTGCTCGACGCTGTAGCCCGCTTGTACCCATGCGTCGATTCCGCCGGCAAGCGGACGCACGCGGGAATAACCCCGCTGGATCAAAAGCTTGGCCAGGCGTGCGGCGGAAGCCTCGTTAGGACAGGCGCAGTACACCACGACTTCACCCTCTGTGGGAAGGGCCGCCAGGTCCTCGGAGATCGTGGAATCGCGGATCGTGATCGAACCTGGAATCCGCCCCGACTCAGCTTGGCTCGCAGCGCTTCTCACATCCAGGATGACAGGGGGCGTTCCGCCATCGAGCAACTGTTGCAATTCTGCAACGGTAATACGCGCCATACGCAATTCCTGATAAAAGCGGTGCCGCTGCCACCATTTCGCCGCGAGAAAGAGAACGAGCGCGGCCAGGACGAGTAGAAACCCGACCTGCCCCAATTCATCCAGACGCACGAGCACCAAAGCGATCGCCTCCTTGAAAAGGAGCCCGAGTCCAAGGCAGGCAGAAGCCCAAAGGACCGCGCCCAGCGCATCGAAGATGACAAACACGCCAACCGGCGTGGCAAGCGTCCCGGACATCGCGGTCGCGACGGCCGCAAATCCCGGAATGAACTTGGCGAAAAGAAGCGATGCCGGGCCGAAGCGCGTGTAGATCGATTCGGTTTGGCGCACGCAACTATCCGGCGCCATCGAGATCCTGCACATGGCGCGTAACACCCGACGCCCGAAGCGCGCACCCGCGTAGTACCAGGCGAAGTCGGCGCACAGCGCGCCGAGTCCGGCTACGGCTGCAACCGTCTGAAATTCATGCTGGCCGGGCACCAAGAGTGCTCCAGCGATCACGAGTGTGGGTACGGCCGGAAGAGGAACGCCCGACTGGGAGACGAGCACGTTAAAGAAAACAAAAGCCAGTCCATAGACTTCGATCCAACCTGACAAATGCTCCATGACTACTCCATTGCTTAACTCGGCCGACTTTTCTGCGGGTTCGGACAACAGCCCCCTAGATTGGGGTATGCGGACCGTTTGGCAATCCCCGTCGCCGTGCAGACTTGCTTGATGCGGATGCCAGACCCGCCTACGAACCCGCGGGCCGACTCGACAGACGTGCGAGGTCAAGCGTGCCCTGGTGAGCGAAGGGAACGGGAATCCCGGTGATGCCGATTTCTGCCGTGCCCTCAATACGATAGCGCAACGCTTGACCCGTCGAGAGCGCAGCGCTGACCACGGCTAATGTCACGGCGTCGACATCCAGTCGCACCGGCACCAAGGCCGATCCATTCGATGGGATCGTCACCGGTGCCAGACCGTTCCCGTCGGCCACGGCGGTGTCGGCGAAAAAGCAACGGAAATGCAGCGCCTGCAGGGGCAGCGCCACGCCCTTGGGGTTTTCCACGCGCAAGGTGAGGTCAAGCGTTGCGCCATCGGGTTGCCACTGGATTGCATCGATCCGGCGGATGGTGACGACCGGGTCGGCCGGCTCGACCGCCTGAGCGGCAGTCAGAGCACAGCACGAGATAAGGCACCACAGCGCAACCATCCTTGTCATGAGAGGACCTGCTCCAAAAACTGACCGTCTGTTCAATTTCGCCCTAGGCGGTGTTAGGCGACCCGGGCGGAGGACTTGCCCGCACCGCATCGAGGGCAAAAGATCGCAGGTTATGAAGCGGCATCCCGGAAGTTGGCGGTTGTGCGGCCCGTCTGTGCATTCAGATCGTCCTTCCGTAGAATAGATCCATGGGGACGGGCTCAATGCGCTAACGTCCTCCGGCCTATCCTGACTGCGGAGGTGGAAATGGATATCGAGACGTTCAAGGAGCAACTTAAGGCAGGTGGCTATACTGAAGTGCTGGAGAAGTCGTACGCGCCAAATACATTCATCGACACGCATTCGCATCCTTTTTTTGCCCGTGCCATTCTGACCGACGGTGAGATGGAAATCGCCTGCGGCGAGGAAAAGCGGCGCTATGCCGTCGGTGACATATTCGAGCTTGATGCGGGCCGAGTCCACACCGAGAAGTATGGTCCCAACGGCGCGAAGTATCTCGTTGGCCGAAGGACACCTTAGCGGGCAAGCACGCACGGAGCCCGACCGCGCGGCGCGCGCGCTTGAGGATCTCTGGCGGCGCGAGGGAGAACGTAATGACGGCACCTGGGAAACTCATCAAGACCATCCCTCTCCTCGCGTCTTTGGACATCGAGCGTAGTGTCAATTTTCTGGTGGAGAACCTCGGTTTCCGTAGCGTGCATGCGGAGCCCGGTGTGTATGGCATCGCCGAGCGCGACGGATGCATGATTCATTTTTGGGCGGCCGAGGACCCGGCGTTTGCGGAGAACGGCGGCTGTCGCGTTGTCCTGACCGATATCCACGCACTCTACGAGCACTCGGCGGAACTTGGCATCGTGCACCCGAACGGCCACCTCAGTCCCCGTCGCTGGGGTTCGCTCGAATTCACCGTGCTCGACCCGGACGGCAACTGCATCACCTTCGCCCAGTTCCCAAGCGCGGACTGAGTATGTCGGCGGCAACGGCTTCCGTTGAGCCGGTCGAATTCCGGTAGAACGTTCTAGCGCGCAGTGGGAAGCGTGACAAGGCCACCCAGGTCGGCGTTCTCGATGACCTTGGTCGCCGCGCGGTAGCCATCCGGGGTGTCTGGAAAACTCAACACGACGTTAAAGGTGGGATCCGACGGGTCCGGACCGGGAACCACGCTCGCATCGCCCCCGTTTTGTTTGAGCTTGTCGACAATCGCCTTGGCGCGATTGGCCGCCGGAAAAATGGCGAGCACTTCTGTGCGCCGGCGCACCGTTGCAGCCGGTTCATTGGCCTTGACCAACGGCGCCGGCGGGGGTGCGGACACAGGAGCGGGGGCCGGCACCACGGGCGCAGGGGCTACGGGCGCAGGGGCTACGGGCGCAGGGGCAGCGGCGGGTGGATTTGCCAGGGCGACCGCTGGGGCCGCAGCAGCCGGACTCGGAGCCGCAGCAGCCGGAGTCGGAGCCGCAGCAGCCGGAGTCGGAGCCGCAGCAGCCGGAGTCGGAGCCGCAGCAGCCGGAGTCGGCGCGGGACTCGAAACGGAAGTCGGAGTCTGCTGTGTGCTGCTGGCCAAGGGTGCTGAAGCGGGGCCCGGCGCGGGCGCGGCAGCTGTCGGGGCTGGGGCGGGAAATGGCGCAGATGCTAGGCTCGTCGGCGCTGCGCCCGGCGAACCGGAAGAGGGTGTGGCCACAGGGGCGACGGCTGTTGCAGCGCTGGGGCGCCCACCCTTGGACGCCATTCCATTGTCCGGTTTCACGAGAAAGGCTCCGCCTCCCGTGTCGGCTACGGTAAGCCCGCGCTCGCGCAACGCGTTCTGGAACAGCGCGAACACCTGGTCCGCGGTGATCGGATCGGCCGACGCCATGCTGATCGACGCATTGATCTCGGGCGGGACACGGATGGTGCGGCCCGTTGCCTGACTGGTGAGCCGCGCCGCATCGATGACACTCAAATTGCGCCAATTGATGAGCATGAGCTCTTCGGCGTGGGTTGCGGTGAAGCTCATTCCCAAAGCAGCCAGTCCCAAGCTAGCAAGCGCCTTGCGCATCGCAGATGTGCCCGCGCACAATGATCTCGGCGAAGATCGGCGTTTCATCTTGTTCAGGATTCTTCCCACTCGATGACCTTGGTCGCGCCTCCCGGATCGCGGTGGATGAGAGCGGCTACGTCCAAGTCGACGCGTCCATATCGGACATGTCCATGCGCCTCGAAGTACTCCGTGGCCACGGCCACGTTGGCCGCAGGTGCGCCATTGCTGCCCGCGCCCGTGAGGCTCGCCGTGGCATCGGACACCTGGTTGAAATAGGCTTTCTGGCGCGCCGACACCAAGGAACGCGCCTGATCAAGCGAGAGATCTTTAAAGCACGTGACGAGCACTTCGGCCGAGGCGGTGTTGAGGTTTACAGGCGTCACCTTGGGAAGCACGATCACATAGGGCGCAAGCGCATCGAGCAAGCCCTGATTTACGAGGTGTGCGGCGGTGAGCTCCCTGGATAGCAGCGTGAAGTTTTGTGGCCGAGGCGGGCTCGACATGCGCTCGGCGATGACGCGGGCGGCATCGTCGCTACCGCCGACGAGCGCCATGAGCCGCTCAAAAGCGGCCAATTCCTGTTCGTTGACTTTGCCCCCCGCCGAGAGGTCGGTGAGATTAAAGCGCGCCTGCGCGTCGAGGATGCGGCCGCTCACGAATGCCGTCGCTTCGGGCCCGGTATGATCCTCGGGATCGCTCACGCGCGTCTCCTCAAGCGGAATCGCCCAGGCCTCGCCATAGTGGTCGATCGATGACGTGAGCGCATCCTGCAAGAGGACCAGGCGTGCCCAGTCGAGCGCAGAACGCGCAAGCCAGCGCGCTTGACCCATCGCGGCGCGGTTTTCCACCTTGCGTTCCATGATCGACTGGCGCCACAGCATTCCCGATACCAGCACCGTCGCAGCGGCGATGACGACCAGCGCGGTGACGATCGCTACGCCGCGCTGGTTTTTGAACGAGGTTCCGGGTCGAAGAGGAGATGCCACTTTGCCTACTGCGCCGCCACCGGAGAGATTCCCAGTCCGGGAGCAAGGGCAGCGCGCGATTCGGGCAGGCGATAGGTAGTCCGCTGGCCACGGTACTCGAGGACGACCTCGTGTTCCCGTAGCGCCGTCAGGGTTCGTCCGCCAACGTCATCGCCCACCTGATAGGCCTTGGGAGGCTGGCCATCGACGCTGATAATTGCGCTGCCCGTACCCGAAGGCTGCGCGAGAATGCCGATGGGCTGAATATTATTGCTCACAGCGCCTTGGGCGCGCGCGCCAAACAAGGGAGCGCTCGCGAGCAGTTCGCGCTGCTTCTCCTCGTCGGTTTGGGCCACGACGACTGCCGCAGCGCTCGCGGGCGGATTCACGCTTTCCCCGGTAAACAGCCGTGTCGCCCAGAATGCCAATAGGGCGCACAGGAGCGCAACGAGAATGATCTCGAAGCAAAAGCGCGGCCAGTCAAATGCCCTGCGCGACCGACGGGCAGAACTCATAAATAAGGGCCAAACCGAAAGAGATGCCACCACAAGATGTTATCAACTAACCCAGGCGTCTCAAAGTCCCAACCCGGGCCGGGCCGCCGAGGCCACCCGCGCATTGCACCAATTCGTACGAAGGCGCAGGCGTGCGGGGATTTGATACGAAGCGAGCGGAACGGTGTGACACCTGCTGCCTGCATTTTTCCCGCGACGGCAGATCATACCCTGTCACTGAGCAATTGCGATCCCGATCGTGCCTTGGGCCGCCGTGCGAAGGATGAAACCATGCACTCGCGAGGGCATGTCTGTGACTGAATCGGATCGGCTGCCGACCTCATTTCCTTGGTCGAGCCTCTCATCGGTGTGCCCATCGCGCTGGCTGTTCACCCGGTTCGAAAGAGCGTCGACAAAGTGGGGATTGATCACAATGAGCCGGGGTTGCCGCTATGCCCTTCGCAGCTGGTGTTCAAGAGGGTAGGAGCCTCCTTGGCGATTCTCGCCAACCGACCGCTTAATGAATGCTCGAAGCCGGTCCTTGCAGCGTCGCGCAGGTCCACCCCCGGACCTTTCGCGCTTGCCTTCTAAGTAGTTCTTCTCGGCAAGAACGCGAGCGGCCATTCCTCATAAAGAATCTGACTGGCTCGGCACGCGCGCAAGCCGCGGGCGCCAAAACGAGGATGCGTCCAGGAATCTAGTCCGATCACCTAGACCGTCCTCGGGCCAAGTGCGTGATTCAGCCCAAACATTGGTCTGGGCACGATGCGGCTTCTCCTTACGCCAGAAGATATCGAGACTCGCAGACCTTTTCGTTCCAGGATGGATGATCTCCAAACGCAATACGCCCGATGAGCCGCAACAATTGGCCAGCATCATTTTCGAATCGTGCGCGAGATCAATAGGTTATCGGCCCATCTTTGTGTACTCTATAGGTTCCTTCCGGCGATTCGATACGGCCAGTGACTTGACCTGGGGAGACCGGCCGAGTTCAGCGCGCTACGGTCTTGCACACGCGCTGAACTGAGAAATTGCAAACGGCCAGCGCACCTTGATGAAGTGCGTTTTGCCTTGCGGAGATGACGAAGCACCCCATGCGATACCAACCTGAAACGCGCCACCTCGTGCGTCCCTGCGGCGGCTACACCCTCATTGAGCTATTGGCGGTGGTCGTGGTTATCGGCATTCTGCTCGCAGTCGCCTCGTTAAGCGCCAAGCCAGACCCCAGGGCGCCGCTGAAGCGAGATGCCGAGCGCCTCGAGGAGTTATTTGCTCTTGCATCCGACGAGGCGCAAATCCGCTCGCGGCCCCTCGCATGGGAGGCCGACCGGGAGGGCTATCGCTTCAAGATTCTCGAACCCGGTGGATGGACGCTCCTGGATGATGATCCGCATTTCAGGCCCAGAACCTGGGAGGCGGGCCCGACCGACGTCGCCTTTGAGACGCGCACGGTGTTCGGACCTGCAAGCACTCCGGTCGCAGCGCTCGTGTTTCCGCGCGACGGACTACAGACGCCCTTTGTTCTATCATTTCAGGCCGAGCAGGTCCGTATGGTTCTTTCGGGCGACGGTAGCGGCCACTTCACCCTGAGTTTCCCGGAGGAACCGAAGTGAGAAGCGGCGGCGGATTTACGCTGGTCGAGGTGCTGGTGGCCTTGATCATCGTCTCGCTGGTGCTGGCGACCTCGCTTCGGGCGGCAGGGGTGCTTGCCACCGGGCAGGATCAGCTCGAGCACACCGCATTGGCCGGATGGAGCGCCGAAAACGCTCTCGCCGAAACGCGGCTGGCCAAGGTCGTACCGCCCTTGGGAAAGAATGTTTTTGAGTGCCCGGAATTGGCACTGAAGCTCGTCTGTGAGAGGGAAGTGCGCACGACGCCTAACATCGCGATCCTGAGGATCGACGTGCGGGTCTTTGGCGAGGTCGAACGCGAGCATGTTCTGGCCAAGCGTACCGCTTTCATGTCGAAATTGCCGTGAGGATCTCCCCGCGGCGGCGTGTGCCAACGAAGGGCTTTACGCTCCTCGAGCTTTTGGTTGCCATCGGACTGTTGGCTGTGGTGGCCGTTCTCTCCTGGCGGGGATTAGATGAGATCTTGCGGACACACGATGCGCTTGCGCATGCGGAGGAGCGACTCGATGAATTGCAGCGCGTTTTTCAGCGGCTCGAGCAGGATGCCCTTTTGGCACGGGACGCGCGCGTTTTGACGAACGAACTCCAGCTTACCGATGGCACCGCGATCGTGGCTTATCACTTCGATGAGGGGGTCTTGACCCGTCAGGTCCCCGGTGTCGAATCGGGGGGAGTTCGCTTTGAGGGTGATCTGGCGTCGGTTGCAGTCCAGGTCTGGCAGGATCGCTTTGGATGGACCGATGGATCCGCAAGTACCAACGGCACCGCAGACGGACGCATTCCTGCCACCGGCATTCGCATGAGTCTTACGCTTCGTAACGGCGACACCGCCTCTCGCGTGTTCCTGTTGGGAAGTGGCATATGAGTACCGCGCGCATACGCTCGTTTCCGGGCTGGCCCACGGCGGGGTTGCTGCTGCGGGCGCCTTCGCGGCGCAGTGACGGAACGCCGGAGGCGGATCAATTCGGCTTTCTCGCATTCAAAAAGGATGTCTCCACCAAGCGTGGCAGGGCGACCCTGGATCGCATCCCGACGCAGATGCCCGCTGTCCTCCTTCTGGCGCCCGACGATGTCCTCTTGACCTCGGCAAGGGTGCCGCCGGTTCCTGCGGGCCGCTTGCGTGAGGCGCTGCCCAATCTTCTCGAAGATGCGGTCTTGGGGGATGCTGCGGGACTGCACATCGCCGTGGGCGCCAAGCGCGAAGACGCCAACACGATCGCCGCCGTGAACCGGGCGTGGATGCGGCGACAGCTCGAGCGTTTGACGGCTTCAGGCCAGCGCGTGACCGCGGTCCTTCCGGAGTCGCTTTGTGTACCGTTACTCGAAGGGGCGTGGTCGCTTGTGGTCAGCTTCGAAGAGGGCGTGGTCCGCAACGTCTGGGTGCGCACGGGCGTCCAGGATGCGCAGCCCTTGCCGACCGATCCCGCCGCGGCGGGCGTCGTGCTCGAACTCATCCTTGCCCAAACGGACCTTCTTTCGCGACCGCACTCCCTGGATCTGTATGTTCCCAAGGCGCTTGAGGGCCGCTGGCGGCCGGTCACCGCGGTCATCACCGACGACGTCCGGGTCCATCACGGCACGCCCTTACGGGCTTGGATTGCCCAGGGAGGACCCGATTTGGGCGTGAATGCCCCGGTTTCACTTCTGCAGCACGAGTTCGCCGAGAGGGTCGTCGGACGCGCGGCGCTTCACCGGTGGGGACGCGTGCTCGTGCTCGTGGCGGCGCTGTTTGCCGTGCAACTTCTGGCGCTCCAGTGGCAGTGGGCGGGTCTGCGCTCGGAGGCGCGTTCGTTGCGCGCCGACGAAGAGGCGATGTTTCGGAGCGCCTTTCCCGACACGAAGGTGGTACTGGACCCCATGCTCCAGATGAACCGCGAATTGGCGGGACTGCGTGCCGGAGCGGGTCGCACCGATCAAGGCGACTTTTCGGCGATGGTCCCCGAACTCGCGCGCCTGTTTTCGACTTTGCCGGCCAATTCGCTGCGGCAGTTGAACTATGACGCGCGCGTGCTCAAGGTGCGCTTCGCACCCGGCACCTTGGTTGCGCAACCGGCGCGCGATGCCATGGTCAAGCGCGCGGCTGCCGATGGGTACGACCTGCGTTTCGAGGGTGACAACGCGCAGGGCCAGTCGGGATTTGGCGCCAGTCTCAAACCGAAGGCGGGCGCATGACTTTGACTGACCAGCCCTGGATCCTGAGCATACGCAATCGCTGGTCACGGCTGTCGGCACGCGATCGGGCCATCTTGGTTGTGCTTTCGATGGTCATCGCAATCAGCCTGGTTTACGTCCTTTTCTGGATGCCGGCATCCGCGGGTATCGAGCAGGTGACCAAAGAGCTGAGCGGACTGCGCGGGGAGCATGCCCAGATGCAGGAGATGGCCCAGGAGGCACGCCGGCTACGCGGCGCTTCGTCCCACGATCTCGTTCTCGCCGTTCCCCAGCGCAGTGCTGCGGTCTCTCGCACCATCGAGCAGGCTGGCCTCAGTGGTCCTCCGCTTCCCGAGGTCGTCGTCGATGAAGCGGGGGCCGTGACGGCGCGCTTTGCCGACGTCGATTATGCGGGCTGGATCTCTTGGCTCGGAAAGGCCGAAGTGGAACTCGGTGCGTCGGCCAACAAGGTCGCGGTCTCTGAACTCCCGAGTGCGAGCGGGGCCGGGCACGTCCGTGCGGAAGTGACGCTGCGCTGGCTCGAAAAGAAGGCCCCCGCTGGCGGAGGCAGCCACTGATGTTCGCCAAGCTTGCAACTTTTTTGGTGGGTCTCGTCGTCTTTGTGACCGTCGTGGCCATTTTCCTTCCGGCGAACTGGCTTGCACGCCTCGTGGTCTGGCGCAGCAATGGCGCCGTGCTGCTCGCCGATGCCCAAGGGAGTGTCTGGCGAGGCGACGCGGTCCTGGGTGTGGCCGCCAACGGCGTTTCGCGGGCCTTGCCGGGTCGCGTGGGCTGGACGACGCACTGGATTTTCCCCACGGGACTTGCGATCGAGCTTAACGACGCGGAGGTCTTCTTGCGACCCATCACGGTGCGTATCGAGCCGCAGTCCGTGCAAATCGACAGCGGCGATGCCCAGTTGCCGCTCGCTCTCGCGATTCTCGCTGGGGCCCCCTTAAATAGTGTGCGTCCCAATGGTCAGCTGCGACTGCATTGGGATGCGCTAAGCGACCGTGACGGAGCACTCGTGGGCAACGGCTATGTTCAGATTCAGGGGCTTTGGGTGGAGATCAATCCGGTCAGGCCGTTAGGTGACTATCAGGTAACGTGGCAGTATGGCGCGCAAGGACTGACTTGGACTCTTGCGACCGAGAACGGGCCGCTGCAGCTGGATGCGCAGGGCAGTGGCCTGGATCGCGCCCATTTCTCAGGACGTGCGGCGGTCGCCAAGGGGGTGCCGGAGGCCACCGCGCAGCGTCTTTGGCCGCTTCTGGAGGCCCTGGGTCCGCGCCAGGGCGATAACGTTCAGATCAACATCGGAGCCTACTGATTAGCAATATGGGATTCAATCACTGGCAGTTGACGACCGCACGCACGGCAGCCTTCTGCCTTCTGGCGCTGGAGCTCGGCCTCGTCCCGTGCGCCTACGGCCAGCAGAAGAATGCTCCTGCGGCCAAGCAGGCCAGCGCGCCGGACACCGTGACCTTGAACTTCGTGAATGCGGACCTCGAGGCGGCCGTGCACGCCTTCGGGCAATTCCTGCAAAAGGACTTTCTCATCGATCCCCGTGTCAAGGGCACGATCACCATCTCGTCGGAACATCCTGTCACGCGTGCCGAGGCCTATCGCCTGCTCCTGGCTGCATTGCGTTTTCAGGGATTTACCATAGTCGAGTCGGGGGGCATCTCCAAGGTCATTCCGGAAGCGGACGCGAAATTCGCGGGAGGTCCAACCGAGATTCCGCGCGACGCGAGCCCCCGTAGCGACGGGATTCGCGGCGATCAGATCGTCACTCAGGTATTCCATCTGAATTACGATTCCGCAAGCAACATGGTCAACGTGCTGCGTCCATTGGTATCGGCCAACAGCACGCTTACGGCCAATCCGAACAACAATTCGATCGTGATTACCGACTATGCAGAAAATCTGCGGCGGCTCGCGAAGATCATCGCGTCCCAGGACGCACCGTCCTCGGCGGAATCAGACGTGGTCCAGTTGCAGTATGCGCTGGCGAGCGATCTTGCGCCGGTGGTGCAGCGGCTCATGGAGCCGCCGGCGGGCAGCGCGGCCGATCCAGGCCAGCGCGTCGTTGTGGTCGCCGAACCCCGCATCAACGCGGTTCTCCTGCGCGCGGGAAGTCCGGCCAGGGTGGCCTATGCCAAAACGCTCATCGGCAAGCTGGATGTGCCCACAGTGGCCGCGGGCAACATCCACATGGTTTATCTCAAGAATGCCGAAGCCACCAAGCTCGCCCAGACGCTGCGAGCGGTCGTATCCGGCGAGATTAGCGTGCCCCAGGCGACTTCCGGAGCGCTCTCGGGCACGAGCATGACGCAGGGCTCGTCGGGCAGCCAGCCCACCGGGGCGCCTTTGGGCGGGGGCCCGTCGACCTCGCCCGGGGGGGCCTCGTCCTCCCCCGGCGGCCTGGGCGGCGCTGCGCAGGGTCTTCTCTCAACGGCCGCCTCGGCGAGTTCCAACCCGTTTAACTCGCAAAGCTCCAGTTCGGGCGGTGGCGGTGGCTTCATCCAGGCGGACGCGGCGACCAATGCGCTCATCATAACGGCGCCCGAACCCGTTTATCGCAACTTGCGTGCGATCATCGATGCGCTCGACGTGCGGCGGGCCGAGGTGTTCATCGAGAGCCTCATTGTCGAAGTCACGGCCGAGCGTGCTGCGGAGTTCGGGATCCAGTGGCAGGCATTGGGTGGCTACAACGGCACGGGCCCCCATGCGGTCGGAGGTACCAATTTCGGAACAACTGGCGTGAACATTCTCGGGGTGGCCCAGAATCCCGGAACGGTCAACCCAGGCCTTAACGTCGGGGTTGTCAATGGCCAGATCACAATTCCGGGAATCGGCACGATCACGAACCTCGGATTCTTGGCGCGTGCTCTCGAGTCCGACACCAATACGAACATTCTCTCCACTCCGAATCTTCTGACATTGGACAACGAAGAAGCGAGCATCGTGGTCGGTCAGAATGTGCCCTTTGTGACGGGACAATATGCGCAGACGGGTACGACCTCGACGGTCACGCCGTTTCAGACCATCACCTATCAGGATGTGGGCCTCACCTTGCGCGTCAGGCCCCAGGTGTCGGACAACGGCACCGTGAAGATGGTGATCTATCAGGAAGTCTCGAGCATCTCGTCGACGACCTCAACGGGCAATGTCATCACCAACAAGCGCGCTCTCTCGACCGATGTGCAAGTCGATGATGGCCAGATCATCGTCCTAGGCGGCCTGGTTCAGGACTCGCTATCCAATGAAGTCGATAAGGTTCCGGGCGTAGGCAATGTCCCAGTCGTTGGCAATTTGTTCAAATATCAGAACCGCAGTCGCACCAAGACCAATCTAATGGTCTTCCTAAGACCGCACATCGTTCGCGACGACACGGATCCCGTGTTTGCCGACAAATACGAGATGATGCGCAAGCAGCAGGAGAACTATCAGCCCAAGCCGTCCGGGCTGCTAAACGATATGGCCACAGATCCGATGGTGCCGTTGCGGCCACCCGGCGAGCCCACGCCCATGCTTACTCCGCCCTCGGTGGTGCCGGTGCAGCCGTGAGTAGTCCCTCGACCATGGAAGTTCACGACCCGCTGGCCAAGCGCGTCGTGGATCGTCTCGCGCTGCGCGAAGTGCCCTATTCATTTGCCCGCGACAACCATCTTCTCATCGCGCGGCGCATCGAGGATGCCTTCGAGGTCTGGGTGTGTACGGAGACCCCGGCGCTCGCCGTGGCCGAACTGCAGCGCTCGCTTGGACAGATCAAGCCGGTGCGGATGCAGCGTGACGTGCTCGATGCGGCGATCTCGCGCTACTACGTCCAGGAGGACGACGCAGCCGCCCGCGTGGTGGACGAAGTCGAGGGCTCGGTCGATCTATCCCAGCTGATGCAGGAGATGCCCGCACTCGAAGATCTGCTGGAGGCCGAAGACGACGCGCCCGTCATTCGCCTGATTAATGCCCTGCTCACCCAGGCGATCCGTGAAGGGGCTTCGGACATTCATCTGGAACCCTTCGATTCCCATGCCGTGGTGCGCTTTAGGGTCGACGGCACCTTGCGCGACGTGGTGCGTCCACGGCGCCAGCTCCACTCGGCCCTGATTTCGCGGATCAAGATCATGGCCAACCTCGACATTGCCGAGAAGCGCCTGCCGCAGGACGGCCGGATCGGGCTGCGCGTTGCCGGGCGTCCGGTCGACGTGCGGGTGTCGACCTTGCCGGTAGGCAACAGTTCATCGCAACCCGAGCGGGCGGTGCTCCGTTTGCTGGATAAGGAATCGGGGCGGCTTGACCTGACCGCGTTGGGGATGGCCGCCCCGACGTTGGCGGCCTTCGACAATCTGATTCGACAACCGCACGGCATCGTTCTGGTCACGGGACCGACCGGCTCGGGCAAGACCACGACGCTTTATGCCGTTCTCGGGCGTCTGGATGGTTCGACGACCAACATCCTGACAGTCGAAGATCCGATCGAGTACGAACTGGCAGGAATTGGTCAGACGCAGGTGAACGCGCGCATCGGCATGAGCTTTGCCGCGGCGCTGCGAGCCATATTACGCCAGGACCCTGATGTCATCATGATCGGCGAGATCCGGGACCTCGAAACCGCCCAGATCGCCGTGCAGGCCAGCCTGACCGGGCATCTCGTGCTCGCGACCCTCCACACCAATGATGCCGTCTCGGCGATCACTCGCCTGGCGGATATGGGCGTCGAGCCCTTTCTTCTCGCATCGAGTCTTCTGGGTGTCGCAGCGCAGCGCCTGGTGCGCAAGCTCTGTCCTCATTGCCGCACCGGTGTGCCGGGGGACTACCGTCCTGTGGGCTGCGCGCAGTGCGGGCATACGGGCTATCTTGGCCGCACCGGTGTCTACGAACTCCTGGTGATCAACGATCAGCTGCGCGGACTCATCCATGATAAGCGCGGCGAGCCGGTCCTCAGGGAGGCCGCGCGCGCAGGGGGCATGCGCAACCTGCGCGATGATGGGGAACGCTGGATCGCCGACGGGGTGACCTCCCGCGAAGAGGTGGTGCGAGTGTCCCGTGACTAGGCCATGACGGCTTTCCGCTTCGAGGCGGCCGACCCGCAAGGCGAAGTCCAATCGGGAGTGCTGCAGGCCGATAGTCCGCGCAGCGCGCGCTCGACCCTTCGCAAAAGAGGGCTCACTCCGCTCGCGGTGGAGGCGCTCGCATCGGCCGATGACCGCGGCGGGGATGCCGTGGTGCGCACGCCCACCAGCGCGAGTCGGGCCCGAAGCGGCGGCGCTCGCCTGAGCTGGCGCTCGAAGCTTCCCGCGCAGGAACGCGGCATGGTGTGGCGCCAGCTCGCGAGCATGGTGACCGCCGGACTGCCCCTGGCACAGGCGCTCTTGGCTACCCAGGAAGAATCCGAGCGTGAGAGCGTGCGTGACGTGCTTGCGGGCGTGCGGGGGGACGTACTCGGGGGGTTGCCTTTCGCCAGCGCGTTGGCGCGTTTCCCGCGCGAGTTTCCCGACCTCGATCGCGCCTTGGTCGCTGCCGGCGAGCAGTCGGGGGATCTCGGGGCGGTTCTCGAGCGGCTGGCCGATCACGTCGAGCGGCGTGAGGCGCTCCTGGCGAAGGTCCGGCTGGCGTTCGCCTATCCGCTCATCGTGAGTTTCATCGCGCTGTCGGTCATCACGGGGCTTTTGACCTACGTCGTACCGCAGATCGTCAGGGTGTTCAATCAGACCCATCAGCAGCTGCCACTTCTGACGCGCATCATGATCTGGCTCTCCGATCTGTTGCGCGAAGACGGATGGCTCCTCTTAATCGCCGCGGTCATCATCTTTGTGTTGGTCCGCCTTGCTTTTGCGCAGCCCGGCGTCCGGCGCGCGTGGCATGCGCAGCTGCTCGCCTTTCCCGTCGTGGGCCCGATCGTGCGACGGACCAACACGGTGCGCTTTGCCGACACCATGGCCATCCTCGGCACGGCCGGCGTTCCGATCCTGCGCGCGCTTCAGGCCTCGCGCGACACGATGGGCAACGTCGTGATGAAGGATCAGGTGAGCGAGGCGATCAACCGCGTGCGCGAGGGGGTGCCGCTGTCGCGCGCCCTCTCGTCTCAGCAAGGCGCGCGCAGCGGATTTTCGTCGGTCCTCATCAATCTCATCGCCAGTGGGGAGAGCACCGGGAAATTGCCCATGATGCTCGAGCGTGCCGCCCAGGGTCAGGCCGATGAGCTCGAGCGACGCACCATGCTCTTGACGAGTCTTCTTGAACCGATCCTGGTGCTAACGATGGGCGGAATGGTGCTTCTGATCGTGCTCGCGATTCTCTTGCCGATCATCGAGATCAACCAGTTGGTCCGTTAGCCCATGCGCGTGACCCAGCGCACGAGGCGGTTACGCGCCTTCCACGCGCTGCAGGCTCAGACGAACCCGACGTTGGTCTGGCTGAAATTCTTCAAGTTGGGAAACACCGTGGCGAGCTGAGCCGCGTTCAGTCCCATCCATGCGCCCAAGGTTGCGCCATACTGATCGAGTGAAGTGGTCGGCAGCCAGCGGCCCTCGTTGGACGTATCGTCGGGGCCGCCTAGGGCGAGCGATGGAAAAGTCCCATAGTTGGTTCCGCCTTTGACCGCGCCGCCGAGAATCATATGGTGCGAACCCCACGCATGGTCGGTACCGTCACCTGAAGCAGGCTTGAGGGTGCGCGCGAAATCCGACAGCGTAAAGGTCGTCACCTGGCTTGCCACGTTCAGATTAACGGTCGCCTGGTAAAAGGCGGCCATCCCCTCGGAAAGCTGTTGCAGCAGCGGGCCTTGCTGCTCGATCTGACTGTTATGCGTATCGAAGCTTCCCAGACTGACGAAAAAGATCTGGCGTGTCGGCGATCCAAGCGCGGTCGAACCGATGATTCTTGCGACGGCCTGAAGCTGCTGGGAGAATCCCGAGTTGCCGGTCGAAAATGGCGAGAACGCACTTGATACTGACGAGGGCGCCGTGCCAGACAGGATGGGGTTGAGGACTTTCGACAGAGTAATCGAGTTGCTCTGGATTCCGGCGAGGGTCGAGATCATTGTCGAGCCATTGCCCGAAGCGGCAAGAAGGGCCTGAAATTGTGCCTCTCCGACGGTCGTACCGAAAACACCGTTGACGTTGAGCCCTCCATTCGAATACACCGCCACCTGGCTGGTTCGCGCCCCTTTGAGAAATAATGCGTTGCCCGCTATTGAAATTCCCACCGGCGCGACCCCGCCCACCGCGCCCAGCTGGTCGGCGATCCGTCCGCCCCAGCCGTTCGAGAGGTCCAGAATCGAGCTGGCTGCCTGCTGATTCTGCTGGTCCGAATGCGAGTACAGGTTGACCGGAACCTTGGCACGATTTGCGGACGCGTTGCTGTTGTAGATGCTCATCGTGATGGGCTCGATCAACGTGCCCATATTCATCTGGAACGCGAGGACCGGATTGGTCTGGGTATAAAGCGGCTGCAACGCTGCAAGCGACGGGTGCAGACCGTAGGTTTCCTGAGTCCGCGAATCCGTGATCGGCAACAGCGTGTTCTGCGGCAACGCGACGCCCCCGTTCGACTGCGGCTGCCGGGCGCTTAGATAGTTAGCGTAATTCGAGTTGGCGACATTGGTCGTGATGGGGATGAGCATGTTGTTGGCATCATTGCCCCCATATAGGAAGACGCACACGAGCGCCTGGTAGCCTGACGCCGGTGCAGCGATCGCGTCGCCCATCCACAGCCGCGAAAACAAACTGCCCGCCGATAGGGCGCCTAAGCGGCCCAGAGCACGGCGCCGTCCGGGATTCATAAGGTCACGCGATTTCTTGGACATAGTCATCTCCTAGCGGACGATCTGGTAGCGCGGTGAAGCAAGGACAAGGAAGGCCGCCGCCTGGGCTCGCGTGATCTGCCAGTCCGGCCCCTGCTCCTCGATGGTATTGACCGCAGCAACGATGGCACTGGCCTCTGCAGCGGACATGGTCCCGTGCAACAGATTGGTATTGAACAGGGCGACCATCGCAGACGGGTTGCCCGCAAGTGCCGCGTAGCTAAACACATCGATCTGCGTACCAATCGCACCCGGGAGCGTCGTGTCCGGCTGAACGCCATTGCCTGAATAAATGAGCTGATTCAGATAATCGAGCTGGCCGACATTCGTTGAGGCCGTGGCCAGATCAAACTGGGGGGCCAAGAGCGTGCTTGAGCCTGGCAGCAGATCGGCCGGGTGGTAGAAGCCAAACACGGTCTCCGAGCCAAACAGATTCATTCCCAGATTGCTCGACTCGTTGATTTGATACTCGCCATCGCTGGTGGCACCGAGTGCGCGCAGGGTCGAGCTGATGTAGAGCGCCGGCTCCCGGAGCCGTCCGAAGTTTGGGGTAGCGATCGAGTCGCCGCGCGCTTCGGGATCAACGAGGATCGCCTTGACGACCGCGCCCATGTCACCCCGCACCCCCTTGCCGTTGTTGTTGAACACCGCCGTCACACGCGATACGTAGGCCGGGCTGGGATTGCTCGTGACAAGAAACTGAATCAGTTGTTTGCCGATGAACGGCCCGACATTGGGGTGGTTGAAGATATTGTCAAGCGCCCCCTTCAGGTCCGCCTGGGCGGTTTGGTTCGCCGGCAGCGTGACCCCGGACAGGAGCGGTTTGGCGGTGATGTCATGATTGATCTGGAAAGGGATCATCTGACCCATGAAGTACTGGTTGTAGTTGTTTCCGTATTGCGGCGGAGTGGCACCGGGGTAGGTTGGATACGTCCAGCCGGTAAACGACGACGCGAATCCTTCGATGGTGTCTTGGGTGTATGTCGGCACAGGCTGGCCGAACGAGTCGGTGACAACGGTGCCGTCCACGTTGAGTGTATTGGGCCCGATTGAGAACAACTGGAGCACTTCGCGTGCGTAGTTCTCGTTGGGTGAAACGGTTCCCGAGCTGTTGGCCTTGTTGTTATTCGCCATGTTCAAATACGCGCCCATGACAGGACTGAGGGTCACGTCGTTTAGGATCTGGCGGAAATTGACGAACGCGTCGTTTAGCAGCATCTGCTGATATTCGCGCATGGCATAGGCCGGTCCAATCGTCACGGTCGAGACTACGAAGATCTGCTGATAGGCGAGCGCCACTCGTTGCCTTAACTGGTCCTTACCGGTGAGGCTGTTCTGGAAGAACGCGCGCTGCACGGGAAAGGCGGTGTAGACATCCCGATAGCATTGGGGGTCCTGACCGGGAAGGGCAGGGCTTGGGCAGGCGTTGGTCGTAGGGTCGAGCGGCGCGAGAGCGGGATAGCCGGTGGGAGGTGTACTGATCTGAGCGTCGATCCAGGCCGAGCCTTCCGATTCGATCTGTGCGACGAGCTCGGGTGTCGGGCCGAAGGCGGCCTGATCCGCAAGTCGCGTCGCATCGGCTTGCGTGTAATGCGTGGCGCTTGCCGCAGTCGAAGAGGTGCCTGCCGAACTTGAGCTCCCGCCCCCTCCGCCTCCTCCGCAACTGACGAGCGTCAGGGCAACGCAGAGTGTTGAAAGGCGTACGCCCGTTGTTAATGCACGATCAGATCGGGAATGGCTTGGCATGGAGATCTCTCACGGTTGACAATGAGTGACGCGGGACTGCTCTTCAAAATTGCGTGGATGGACACCTTGAAGCCGGCTGAAGATTAGCGACATTTCGTGCGCTTCACAATTGAAAACAACAGAAATTTGAAACCAGTTTTTCTTCTGAAATCAGGCCACTAGGCCACGTTCTTAAAGGTGCTAGGTGAAGGTCTTAGAAGTCCTAAAACGCTTACTCTCTTTAAAATCAAGGTGTCGCTAGCACAATGATTTCGGAGCGAGCACCCGGGGGTGCACGTCGCCTCTTTCAAGATCTAGGGAATTTTCCTAAGCCTTAGCGGGGAAGCTCGGTCACATCTTGTAACTCATGTGACGGGCGTGCGGCGCGCGCCGGGGTCCGTTTGCAGTTCGTGTGCGAACCCGCGCGCGATTGTGATGACGAGAAGGTGCGCGATTTGCGCTTGATTTGCGCGATTGTCAACGGCGCTAGCGCGCCGCTTCTCGCTACGCGAGAGTGAGCCGTTCGCGCGCGGCTTGATACTCGCTTCTCAAACGCTCCACGAGTTGGCCCGCGCTGGGGACGTCATCGATCTGTCCGACGCCCTGGCCCGCTCCCCAGATATCACGCCACGCCTTGGCCTTGGCACCACCGTTCGAGCCGAAATTCATCGTCGACTTGTCTGCCGTGGGCAGCTGCTCCGGATCGAGACCGGCGTTTACGATACTCTTTTTAAGGTAGTTGCCGTGCACACCGGTAAACAGAGGCGTGTAGACGATATCGCCTGCGCTCGAGCCGACGATGGCGTTTTTGTAGTCATCGACCGCACGCGCCTCGCGCGTGGCGATAAAGCGCGTCCCCATGTACGCGAAATCGGCGCCCATCGCCTCAGCCGCAAGGATCGATGCGCCGTTGGCGATCGATCCCGACAGAATGATCGGACCTGAAAAAAAACGTCTGACCTCGGGAACAAGTGCAAAAGGGGAGAGAGTTCCCGCGTGTCCTCCGGCGCCGGCGCACACGAGAATGAGTCCGTCGACGCCCGCCTCGAGCGCCTTGCGCGCATGACGCACGTTGATGACGTCGTGGAAGACCACCCCGCCATAGGCGTGAACATGGCGCACGACATCGTCGGGAGCGCGCAGGCTCGTGATGATGATCGGGACTTTGTGCCGGATGCACACCTCGAGGTCATGCTCGAGGCGATCGTTGGATTGGTGGACGATCTGGTTGACCGCAAATGGCGCAATCTTCCCGTGCGGTCGCAGCGCGCGTTCGGCTGCAAGCGCCGACTGGATCTGGGTGAGCCATTCGTCGAGAACCTCCTTGGGTCGCGCGTTCAACGCGGGAAAGGACCCGACAATGCCGGCCTTGCACTGTTCGATGACCAGTTCGGGGCCCGAGACGATGAACATGGGTGCGCCGATCACCGGCAACGAAAGATTCGCCTTGAGCGCCTGCACTTGCGTGGGTGTCATGAATTCCTGAATAAGAAAGTGAAAATGTGCGGGTCAGATCAGCACGCCAGGCCGAGAACCTTGGTCAGCCAACGGCCGATATCGATGATTTCTTCGGGGCAGACCGAGTGCGGCATCATGTAGTCGTGCCACTCGATGCGGTACCCGAGACCACTTAGGGCTTCGCGGCTTGCGGCGGCGCGATTGATCGGAATGACCGGGTCGAGCTGGCCATGTGCCATGAAAATGGGAGTACTCGTGTTCGAGGCGTGCCGTTCGGCTTCGGTGAGCGCGGCCAGGGGTAGATAACCGGAGAGGCACATGAGGCCCGCCAGCGGCGCTGCGTGGCGCAGACCGGTTTGCAGTGCCATTGCGGCTCCCTGAGAAAATCCCGCAAGGACAATGCGCCGCGATGCGATGCCGCGGGCATTTTGGGCAGCGATGAGCTCCTCGACGAGGTCTTGCGAGCGTCGCAGGCCGGACTCGTCTTCACGCCGCACCAGATCGGTCCCCAAAATGTCGTACCAGGCGCGCATGACCATTCCGCCATTGATGGTGACGGGCATCGTGGGTGCATGTGGGAAGAGAAAGCGGATGGGCGGATCGGACGGAAGCCTGAGTTCGGGCACGATCGGCACGAAGTCGTGACCGTCTGCGCCTAACCCGTGCATCCAGATGACGCAGGCAGAAGGGTTCGGTCCGGTTTCGACTTCAATGCTTTCCATTGACGGGTGCTCCAAAGCTAAAAACGATGCCGGCCCAAGGCGCCGGCCTCAGACGAGGATGGTATCAAGGTCAGGCGCGCGCCGCTTGCCGAATCGCAGTGACGCAGGATGCGGCCGCTCTCACCCTCTCACGGGCGCACCGCGCTTTTGGGGCGAAAGGCCTGGACCACGGCCGGATTGGTTTCGATGTAGGGACCGCCGATCAGATCGATGCAGTAGGGTACGGCTGCAAAGATGCCGGGAACGATCACCTGGCCCTCGTCGTTTTTCAGGCCCTCGAGTGTCTCGCGAATGGATTTGGGCTGGCCAGGCAGGTTCAGCACCAGCGCCGTGTGGTCAGGGATCTCACGCAGCACTGCGACTTGTCGTGACAGGATCGCCGTCGGAACGAAGCGCAGACTGATCTGACGCATTTGTTCACCAAATCCCGGCATCTCGCGGGTGCCGACGGCAAGCGTGGCCTCAGGCGTCACGTCGCGCCGCGCGGGACCCGTGCCTCCGGTGGTCAGTACCAGGTGACAGCGTTCGTCGTCGACGAGACTTGCGAGCGTGCTCTCGATGACCTCGCGTTCATCGGCGATAAGTCGGGTTGCCAGTACGTATCGGCTCACAAGCGCGTTCTCGAACCACTCGGTCAGGGCAGGGATACCCCGGTCCTGATACACGCCGCTGGAGGCGCGATCGCTGATCGAGACCAGCCCGATCTTAAGCATCGAGTTGTCGGTCATGGCTCGACTGCGTCTGGGTGGGTCAGCTGTTTGAGCAGCCGAAACAGTTCGCGGTAGTGGCGCGGTGCTCGTTCGGCGCGGCGCTCCTCACGTGCGAGCCGAATGACCTGGCGCAATGAACGCAAGTCGTCCGGCTCCAAGGGGCCCGCGAACGCGACGAATTCGGAGAGCGCAGCATCGTCCAAAAGAAGCCGAGAGCGCCAGGATTCCAGTTGATGCAAAGCTGCGGCCGCAGCGCGCGAGGTGCCTTTCCAGAGCGCAAGCTGACTTTGAATTGGCGCGACTTCGACCGAGCGCATGAGCTTTCCGATGTATTGCAATTGGCGCCTGCGGCCCTCGTGGCTACGGATGTGCTGCGCTTCGCGCACGGCCAAAGAAAGCTCCTCGGGGATCTTCAGCGCGGCCAGTCGCTCGTCCGAGAGCTTGACCAGTTCCTCTCCGAGATCCTGAAGGGCCAGCATGTCGCGTTTGCGCTGGCTCTTGCTGGGTTTGTCCGATCCGTCTTCGGCAAGGGAGCCCTCCAGGAGGGCGTGATCCGCCGCCATTTCTGACGGGCCGATATCAGCCGATCCTTTGGGCTTCGCGGAGATCATGGATTGGGTGCGGCAAGAAGGGGGGCGATGAGTGTCGTGGGTTCGGCTGCTATCATAAGGCTTTTACCAAGAAAAGACCGACTGCCTGCTGCACCTTCGGGCCTGCGCCCGCTTGTTTTCCCCCACCGCCGTCACTCTCGAAAAAAGGCCCGGATGAGTCTCCCGTCCCGATCCGACTACTTTACCTATTCCCCGGAAAAACTGCGCCAACTCGCTGATGACGCGCTGGCTCACGCCCGAGCAGTCGGGGCGAGCGACTGTGTCGTCGAAGTCAGCGAAGGTCGCGGGCTGTCGGTGAACGTCAGAAAAGGTGAAGTCGAGACGATTGAGCAAAACCAGGACAAGGGCATTAGCCTTACTGTCTATCTCGGAACCGGAAAGGCCGTGCGTCGCGGAAACGCGAGCACATCGGACTTTTCGTCGCGCTCGCTCAAAGAGACGGTCGAGGCGGCCTACAACATCGCCCGCTTCACGGCGCCTGACGACTGCGCCGGACTTCCCGAGGATGAACTGTTCGATCGAGCGCCTCAGGACTTCGACCTCTTCTATCCCTGGGATCTGGGTGCAGAAGAAGCAGTCGAGTTGGGGCGCGCCGGGGAAAGCGCGGCTTACGCTGTCAGCCCCATGGTGCGCAATAGTGATGGGGCGAGCGTGTCAGTTCAGCACGGGCATTTTCTAAGCGCCAATTCGCGCGGTTTTGTCGGCGGCTATCCCTATTCGAGGCACAGTATTGCCGTGAGTGCGATCGCCTCTCGCAACGCGCGCGGCAGCGCCGATCTGCAACGCGACGACTGGTACGTCTCGGCCCGTGACCCCGCGGATCTTCCCGCGCCTGAAAAAGTCGGTACCTACGCGGCGCAGCGTGCGCTCGCCCGTCTGGGAAGCCGCAAGATCTCCACGCGCCATGCGCCGGTGCTCTTCGAGGCGCCGCTTGCGACCGGGCTGCTGGGAGCGTTTGCCCAGGCCGCCAGCGGGAGTGCGTTGTATCGGAAGAGCTCGTTTCTCGTGGATGGACTCGGTGAGTCCCTCTTCGCTCCCCACATCGACATCGTCGATGATCCTTTCATCGTCAAGGGGATGGGAAGCGCCTCCTTCGATGAGGAAGGGGTGCGCACGCAAAGGCGCGTCGTCGTCGAGCGCGGTACGCTCAAGGGCTACTTCCTGTCGTGCTACTCGGGACGCAAGCTCGGTCTTCCGACCACGGGCAATGCAGGGGGCTCGCACAATCTTTCCATCACGAGTTCACTGACTTCTCTGGCCGACGACTTTGAAGGGATGCTACGACGCCTGGGCCGCGGATTGCTCGTGACCGATCTCTTGGGACAGGGCGTGAACTATGTCACCGGAGACTATTCGCGTGGAGCGACCGGCTTTTGGGTCGAGGACGGGGTCATCGTGCATCCCGTTGAGGAAATCACGATTGCGGGTAATCTGCGCGAGATCTTTGCGGGAATTGCGGCCGTCGGTGCAGACGTGATCGTTCGGGGCAACAAGTCTTGCGGATCCATCCTGATTGACGACATGATGATCGCGGGCGACTAAAGCCCGCGAATCGCGCGCGGTGGCATTTCGCACGCTAGGCGCTGACGTTGCGCTCCTGCGTTAGCCGGTCGTTGGCGAAAGTGAGATTCACAAGACCGAATAGAAGAGAATAAGTATCAAACAGCGATTGGTCACCTTGGCCTGTCCGCGGGCCACGATGTAGAAGTGCTCTCCTTTCTCACCGTCTTTGATGAGAACCGTCCCGGGGAGGTGCTTGCTCCACTCCGACAGACGCACGACCTCCCAGAGTTCGACATCGCTAAAGCGCGAGAAAAAGCTCAGCTCGCGCAGCGTCACGAATTTCTCGGAGTCGGCGATCTGCTCATCGGTCATGGCGAGCGCATCACGGTCTCGGTAGATATCGGCCAGATCGAAGGAGAATTCCTGCCAGCTCTGATAACGCTCGTCGATGTCCTTGCTCATCGCCCGTGCGACGATGGCGTCCAGCTGCGCCGGCAAGCCGGAACGCAGGCTCGAGGGCGCAGGCGGCGGCGTATTGACGATCTGGTAGATGAGGCTGAAATTGTTCGAGGCCGAGTAGGGGAGCTTGCCGGTCAAAAGCTGAAATAGAACGACACCGAGCGAATAGATATCCGTACGGTGGTCCAGAGGGTGGTCTTTGACTTGTTGGGGCGACATGTAGGCCGGCGAGCCGATGCCCGAGACCGCGGTAATGTCCTTCGAACCCGTCAAGGCCGCGCCAAAGTCGGTGATCTTGATGTCGCGGATGTCGCCACTGGAGTCTTCGATCAGGATGTTGGCCGGTTTGATATCACGGTGCGTGACGCCAATGCGATGCGCAAACTCCAGTGCGCGCGAACACTTGAAGACCACCTCAACGGCGCGCTCGGGCGGCAGGAGGCTTTGCGGACGGCAGTAGGGCTCAAGCGTTCCCCCGGGCACGTACTCTACGACGAGGTAAGGCGGGGTGCTGTCACTGACGGCGTCAAGGATCGCTGCGATGTGCGGGTGCGTGAGCCGGCCGGCGAGCGATGCCTCGGTCACAAAAAGGCGGCGGAACAACTGACCCGACTGGGGGTCGTTCATCACCTCGGGCTTGACCGTTTTGACCGCGACTTCGCGCAGGGTAAACGGATCCTCGCAAAGGTAGACGAGGCTGGTCGCGCCCTCGCCTAACAGACATTTGACGCTGTATTTGCCAATCCGCTCCATCGCGTCCTCCCGCCAGTCGGGGGACGGGCTTATTTCTTATGCTGCTGCAAGTCGTGCGCGATGCCAAGCGATTTCGGCCCGAACCCGCTTTGGTGCTGTTGCGCCGATGTGACTGCGGGCGGCGACCGAGCCCTCCAGAGACAGGACTTCGTAGACATCGGGACCAATCCGGGGCGAGAGGGCCTGGAACTCGGTCAGAGAGAGTTCGCCCAGATCGATTCCGCGCTCCACGCAAAGGCGCACGGCGCGCGCCACAATCTCGTGCGCGTCGCGAAAGGGCAGACCGGCGCGTACGAGATAGTCAGCCAGATCGGTAGCCGTGGCGAATCCTTTTTGGGCGGCCAAGCGCATGGCGGCGCCATGAACCACAATGCCTGGGACCATCTGAGCGAAGATCCTCAGGGTCGCAAGCGTCGTATCCGCGGTATCGAACAGGGGCTCTTTGTCCTCCTGGTTATCCTTGTTGTAGGCCAAAGGCTGGCCTTTAAGCAAAGTCAAAAGCCCAAGGACGTGCCCAAACACGCGGCCGCTCTTGCCGCGGGCGAGTTCCGCGACGTCGGGGTTTTTCTTTTGCGGCATGATCGATGAGCCTGTACAAAAGCGGTCCGCCAGATCGATGAATCCAAATTGCGGACTCATCCAGAGCACCAGTTCTTCGGCCATGCGCGAGACATGCACCATGACGAGCGCGCACGCCGCGCAGAATTCCACCGCAAAATCCCGGTCTGAGACGGCATCGAGCGAGTTTCGGCAGACACCCGCAAATCCAAGCGTGCGGGCAACCCGTTCGCGATCGATCGGAAACGTGGTTCCGGCCAATGCGGCGGCCCCGAGCGGAAGCCAATTCGTACGCCCACGCGCGTCCAAGAGCCTTGCGGCGTCCCGACTGAACATCTCGACATAAGCTAAGAGATGGTGGCCGAAGGTCACGGGCTGCGCGACCTGCAGATGGGTAAAGCCCGGAAGGATGGTCTCGGTGTGAAGATCGGCCAGATCGAGCAGCGCGACTTGCAGATCGACAAGTGCCGCGCCCAAAAGGTCGATCTGCCCGCGCACCCAGAGCCGGATGTCGGTGGCCACCTGGTCATTGCGCGAGCGGCCCGTGTGCAGACGCTTGCCCGCGTCACCCACAATGTCGGTCAGGCGCTTTTCGATGTTCATGTGGACGTCTTCGAGATCGATAGACCAGCTCATCTGGCCTCGTTCGATCTCCTGCCGTACTTGCGCCAGTCCCCGGGCGATGTCGCTGTAGTCCTCAGACGAGAGGACGCCGACGTGGTGGAGCATCTCCGCGTGCGCCAAAGAGCCTTCGATATCGACCAGCGCCAGGCGTTGATCGAAGTCGATCGACCCCGTGTAGTGCTTGACCAGTTCTGCGATCGGTTCGCTAAAGCGCCCCGACCAGGCTTGGCTCTTGTTCGCGGGCACTTCTGTCATAATCTTTGCGCTATCTAGGTGAAGGATGGACCGTGATTTCTTTGCGCCGCGGCCGGCATGTACAGGGCGCCGCGATGATTCGCTTTGGAGGATGGTCGGGTGGAGACGGCTGAAGCGAAAGATGAAAGTATAAAGCAGGCGCCCTCTAATTCCGACACCGAGGACGAGCGCAGCGAAGGCGACGTCGCGCGCCAGCGGCGCTTGCCCGATGCTCTCTCGATGGGCGGACCGGTTCCCGACTGGTGCAATCTTGGGGTCGTGCTGCGCGTGATGCTGGGCGTTAACGCGCTGTTTTGCGGGATCGCTGGCGGCGAGGCGACCAGCTGGGAGGGTTGGCTTGAGCTCTACACCGGCGCTGCCGCCACGGTCGAGCCGGTTCTCATCGCCAGTCTTGCCCTAGGATGTCTCGTGCGCCGTCTGACCGCCGACCGTGGCGAGCGCATTCAGGTGCTCATTGCGATTCTGGTTCCGGCCATTCTGACAGCCCTCCTGCAGACCCTGTTAGGCCCGCTCGTGGTGCACGACGAATCGCTGATCCTGCGCAACTGCGTCACTGCGGCCTTTCTGGCTGCGGCTGTGCTGTACTGGTTTCACATGCGCAATCAATCGAATCTGCCCGCGCTCGCCGAGGCGCGCCTTGCAGCGCTCCAGGCGCGGATCCGCCCCCATTTCCTCTTCAATAGCCTAAACGCCGCCCTCGGTCTGATCCGAACGGAGCCTAGACGCGCTGAGTCGGTCCTCGAGGACATGGCCGAGCTGTTTCGGGTTCTGATGCGCGATCGCCGCGATCGGGTCACGCTCTCCGAGGAAATCTCGATCTGCCAGCAGTATCTGTCGATCGAGGCGCTGCGCCTGGGAGACCGGCTCCGATTTGAGATCAGCGTAGCGCCCAGTACCGAAGCCACCTTGGTGCCGTTACTGCTCCTTCAGCCTCTGGTCGAAAATGCCGTCCACCACGGGATCGAGCCTTCCATGGAACCGGGAACGATCGATCTGATCGTGACCCGCAACGGCGCCTATGTCGAGATTCTCGTCTCCAATCCCTGGCGTCCGGAGCCGTCGTCGCGCATGGGCAACCGCATGGGCCTTGAGAATGTCCGTCAGCGGCTCACGCTATTGCATGATCTCGAGGCGCGCCTGGAGACGGCGGTGCGCGCCGGTCGCTTTGAGGTGCGCGTGCGTCTGCCCTACGTCGAAAGTCGATGAGCGCGAACGAGGCCCAGCCGCCCAGCCGCATCGTGATCGTCGACGATGAGGCTCCCGCGCGTCTGAGACTTAGAGCCCTTCTGGAGGACGTCGGCGTCCAATTTCCGCACGTTCTCGTCGGCGAGGCGGCCGACGGTCACGCCGCGTTGGAGCTCGTCACGGTGCACGAGGTCGATATCGCGCTCCTCGATGTCCAGATGCCGGGGATGACGGGTATCGAACTCGCGCGCCATCTGGGCCGGCTCGAAGTGCCCCCGGCCGTGATTTTCGTGACGGCCTTCGACGAGTTCGCGCTCGAAGCCTTCGATGTGCACGCACTGGATTACCTTCTTAAACCTGTGCGCGCCCAAAAGCTCGTGAGTTCGCTCGAGCGGGCGGCCCGCTGGCAAACCCCGCAGCGAGCGCGCATGGCGACGTTGGCGCACAAGGCGACACCCGTTGCCCGCGAGTTCGTCGCGGTCCACGAGCGAGGCCGGCTGCTGCTGGTGCCGGTTGCCTCGATCGTCTACTTCAAGGCTGAACTGAAATACGTGACCATTCGCACGGCCGAGAAACAATATCTCACGGAGGAGTCGCTGGTCGGGCTCGAAGAGGAGTTCTCCGATAATTTTGTGAGGGTGCACCGCAACGCGTTGATTGCCCGGGAGGCGCTCGTGGGTTGCGAACGGGTTGAGGGGGGCGCCGACGAGGAGGGGACAACTGAGCCGCACTGGGAAGTCTTGCTCAAGGGGATCGGCGAGCGCCTGCCCGTAAGCCGCCGCCAGTGGCCGATCGTGAAGGCGCTCCTGAAGCGCTAGAGCGCCGCAGGCCTGCGAGAGCCTGTTTTTCGCGCGTGCTACACTCGAACGGACCGTGAAGGGGTGGCTCAGTGACTGTCCGGTTTTGGGGTGATGTCTCGCTTCGGATCCGATGTGCGGCGTCCAAGATCGCCCAGGCGCGGTCACCCGGGCAGACGCTCTGAAAGATGCCCTCGGCATTGCGCGCGCTTCGGATTTCCCTGAATTTTTCCCATTGACGATGCCTTCCTCCCAGTCCGGTCCAAAGCGCCTCATCATTGCCACCCGTGAGAGCCGCCTTGCGCTGTGGCAGGCCGAGCACGTGCGGGCGCGCCTGGTTGCGCTCTATCCGAAGTGCGACGTCCGCATCGAGGGCATGACCACGCGCGGAGACCAGATTCTGGATCGATCGCTGGCGAAAGTCGGTGGCAAGGGTCTTTTCGTGAAGGAACTCGAAACGGCATTGCTCGAGGGTCGCTGCGATCTCGCGGTACATTCACTCAAGGACGTTCCGATGACACTGCCGCCGGAGTTCGAGCTCGCGGCGATTCTGGAGCGCGAGGATCCGCGCGACGCGTTCGTCTCGGGCGCCTTCCAAGGGCTGGGAGACATGCCCGAGCGCGCCGTGGTGGGCACTTCGAGCCTGCGTCGGGAAGCCCAACTGCGTGCGCGTTACCCTCATCTGCAAATTGCCCCGGCGCGAGGCAACCTCGACACGCGGTTATCCAAGCTCGATCGGGGCGATTTCGGGGCGATCATCCTGGCCGTCGCAGGCCTTAGGCGCCTCGGATTCGACGAGCGAATTCGCGCCGTGCTGGAGCCCGAGGAATGTCTTCCCTCTCCGGGACAAGGCGCCTTGGGGATCGAAGTGCGCGCGGGCCGCCCTGAGCTGCGCGAGTGGATCGCGCCCTTGCACCATGCTCGGACGGCAGCCTGCGTTTTGGCCGAGCGGGCCGTCTCGCGTGGACTGGGCGGCAGTTGCACGATGCCGCTTGGCGCGTATGCCACTTATGAGACGGGATCGAACCCGACACTGCAGCTGGAGGCCCTGCTTGCGAGCCCGAACGGGGCACGGGTTCTGCGCTGCCGCGCGCAAGGCGATCCACTGTGGCCCGAGCGCCTGGGCGAGGAGGCGGCGGGCCGCCTCATCGCCCAAGGCGGTCTTGAAATAATCGACGCGCTCTAGGCTGTGCGACCCGTCATCATCACGCGCCCGAAGTCGACGGCGCAGTCCCTGGCTCAGGCTGTGCGGGACGCGGGTTATCGAGCGATTCTCTTTCCAACCATTCACATCGGGCCGGCGCCCGATCTCGAGGAACTACGGCGCGTCCTGCGGGGTCTTGCCGAGTATAAGCTCGTGGTCTTCGTCAGTCCGAACGCCATCAACGGTGCGCTCGACGCACTGGAAGCCCCGTGGCCAGCTGGGGTCCCGATCGCGGTCATGGGTCCGGGCAGCCGCGCAGCATTGCGCGAGCGCGGCATAACGGATCTAAACTTTCGGGTGATTGCGCCCGGGGACAATGAAGTCAATCATGCTTCCGCCCGTTTTGATTCCGAGGCGCTCTATGAGATGCTCGATCTGGAGTCCCTGGGCCAAGGCCCGGTCCTATTTGTCAAGGGTAATGGTGGCCGCACGTGGCTAAGCGACAGGGTCCGGGATCGGGGCATTGCGATCCGAACGGTGCAAAGCTACACGCGCTCGCTCGCCGAGCCGGATCCGGACGATGCGCGTGCCCTGTGCGAAATCATCGAACAAGAACGAGCAGCACAAGTGATCCTGACCAGTTCAGAAAGTGTGGAGAACCTTCTCGTTCTTGTGGAACGCCTCGCCGGCGCTAGCGGCGTTGTATGGCTGAAAGCCCAGCGACTTGTCGTGCCGCATGCGCGCATTGCTGAAAATGCAACAGCAAAGGGATTTAGCCACATTGAATTGTCCTCCCCCGGCGATGGGAATATCGTGCGCGCGCTAAAATAGGAACGTTACGTCGTTCCTCCATGGAAAACGCTTCACTCTCCTCGAATCCGGTAGCGCAGGTGCCCCTGTCCGCGTCCCGCGCGTCCTCCTCCAACTGGCTCGGTCTCCTGGCCCTTGTGGTCGCGGTGCTCGGCTGCGCGCTCGCCTGGCTCAATCACAATCGCTTCGAATCGGTGGAGCGTGAACTCGCCCGCCGTGTTCAGACCATCGACAGCTCGGCCAACGAATCGCATGTGCTCTCCAAGCAGGCGCAAGACCAGGTGCTGGCGTTGCAGACCCGGGTCGGCGTGCTCGAATCAAAGCTCTCCGAATCGCAGAGCCAGCAAGCCTCGCTCGAGCAGCTCTATCAGGACTTGTCGCGCACGCGGGACGACTGGGCGCTAGCCGAAGTGGAGCAGATTCTTTCGGTTGCCTCGCAGCAGCTGCAGCTGGCGGGGAACGTGCAAGGGGCCCTCATTGCGCTCCAGAATGCGGACAACCGCCTCGCGCGCGCGGACCGTCCCCAGTTCATTCCATTGCGCAGGGTCATCGCCCATGACATGGATCGCCTGCGGGCCCTGCCTTCGGTGGACCTCGCTGGCAACGCACTACGCATCGACAGTCTGGTCAGTATGGTCGACACGCTGCCGCTGTTGTCGGACGAACGCCCGGTCGAGGGGCCGCGTCTGGACGCGCAGCCCGTCGACCGCGGTCCCCGCGTTCTGACGGCCAAAGACGGCAGCCAGCACAAGCTCGATCCCGGCTGGTTCGAACGCGTCGAGGACGCCTGGCGCTATGCCACTGCCGAGCTGTGGCAGGAAGTACAGCAGCTCATCCGGATTCGTGAAGTCAACGAACCGGACGCCTTGCTTCTGACCCCGAGCCAATCCTATTTCCTCCGCGAGAACCTGAAGCTGCGTCTGCTCAACGCGAGGCTGGCACTTCTGGCGCGCCAGGAACCGATCTATCGGGCCGATCTACTGCGCGCCGAAGAGATGCTGCAGAAGTATTTCGATAACCGCTCGCGTCAGACGGGGGTTGCCCTGTCGCTGCTCAAACAGATCGAGGCCTCCAATACCGTCGTTGAGTTGCCGACCCTGGCAGAGAGCCTGACGGCGGTACGCAATTTCAAGGCGCCGCACGACCACTAGGGATTGCCCTGCATGCGTCCTTTTTTCATCGTCATCGTTCTGTTCGCCGTCGCCGTCGGGATTGCGGTCTCCGCCCATCTCGACCCGGGCAATGTCGGGCTGTTCTATCCCCCTTACCGGGTCGAGATGTCGTTGAATCTGTTCGTCACGCTTCTGGCCGTTCTTTTCGTGGTCCTCTACGCCATGGTGCGTCTGGCCTCGAAGACCGTGCAGATGCCCGAGCGCGTCTCGGAATATCGGCAACGCCAGCGCGAACGACGCGCGTATCGGGCCCTGCGAGGTACCTTGCAGAGTTACCTGGAGGGCCGTTTTGGACATGCCGAGAAGCAGGCGGGTGAGGCTCAGGAGCTGCCCGAGGCTGGAGGGCTCGCCTCGCTCGTGGCTGCCCGCGCGGCGCATCGCATGACCGAGTATGGACGGCGCGACGAATGGCTGCGCCGTGCCGACCAGATCGAAGGACTGCGCGCGGCGCGCCTCATGACCGAGGCCGAGTGCCTGGTTGACGCCCGCGACAGCGCGCGCGCACTGTCGGTGGTCTCCCAGCTGCACGCGGCCGGTGCGCGCCACATCCAGTCGCTGCGGGTGGCGCTAAAGGCCAATCAGTACGCCGGCCAATGGGAGGAAGTGCTCAGGCTCCTGCGCTCACTGAACAAGCGCGACGCGATTCATCCCGCCGCGGCTCAGCAGATCAAGGTCCTGGCCTATCGCTCCTTGCTCGACGCGCGCAGCAGTGATGGATATGGGCTCATCGCGTTCTGGCAGGATGTCCCCCAAAGCGACCGGCGATTGCCCGAAATCGCCAGGGCGGCTGCGCGCGTCTTCAACACGGCCGGGCTCAGTTATCAGGCGCGCGTGGTGCTCGAGACGGCTCTGGCACAGGAGTGGAATTCAGATCTCGTGGCCGAGTACGGTGCATGCGCCGAGGAGAACAGCACCTCACAAATCGACCGGGCCGAGCGCTGGCTCTCGGCGCATCCTGCGGACGCCCATCTGAAGTATGCACTCGGGATCCTCTGCTCCCGTCAACGACTCTGGGGAAAGGCGCAGGCCTATCTCGCGCAGGCCCTCGAACTGGGGCCGCCAGCGGCTTTATCGGGACGCATCCATCTGGCCCTGGCCCGAGTCGCCGAGGAAATCGATCACCCCAATGAAGCCGCACTCCACTTTCGAGAAGCCGCGCTCGCGCTGGACGCGGCCGAGGCGCGATGATCAGTTAGAAACGCGTGCGGCGCCAAGCAGCGCAGTGAGCGCCTTTTGCTGCAGTGCAAAATCGCGGTGCGTATAATTGCGGCTCCCTCGCCCCTCTTGGCCAGATCATGTCCTTCTCCAACGTTCCTGCCGGTCGCGATCTACCCGATGACTTCAATGTCGTCATCGAAATCCCCATGAATGCTGACCCCATCAAGTACGAGGTCGACAAGGATTCCGGCACGTTGTGGGTCGATCGCTTCATGGGAACGGCCATGCACTATCCGTGCAATTACGGCTACATCCCGAACACAATTTCCGACGACGGCGATCCGGTCGATGTTTTGGTCATTACGCCTTTTCCGCTGGTTCACAGCGTCGTGGTGCGTTGCCGCCCGATCGGTCTTCTAAGCATGGAAGACGAGGCGGGCGGCGACGCGAAGCTGCTCGCGGTTCCGATCGACAAGATTTTGCCGTGGTACAAGCATTGGAAGCGGCCCGAGGACATTGCCCCCGAGAGACTTCTCCAGATCCAGCATTTTTTCGAGCACTACAAGGATCTCGAGAAAGGCAAGTGGGTCAAGGTCGGCGGCTGGCTCGGTCCGAACGAGGCTCGCGAGGAGATCTTGGCTGGGGTTAAGAGGTTTCAGAAGCTGAAGAAAAAGGAACCGAAGGCTTAGCGCTGCGCACCTCGCGCCGGTAACTGGTTCAGGACCAGACCCAGAAGGATCAAAAGCGCGGCCAACAGGCGAACCGACGTGAGCGCTTCGTCCAGAACGAGGGCTCCCGCGGCCATGCCCACCACCGGAATGAGAAGACCATATGGGGTCACGACGGCGCTCGGATAACGCCTGACCAGCATCGACCAGACCGCGAAAGCGAAAATGGTATTGGGATAGGCCTGATACTCCACCGAGAGCCAGTCGCGCCAATTCATCTGGTCGAATGCGACGGCGATGGCCTGGGGCCCCTCGATAGCGGCCGACAGGCCGAAAAGCACGGGCGCGGCGATGAGGCTGCCCCACGCCACGAGAGCGAGCGGTCGAACCGGTCCCATGCGTTTGGTGATGAGATTCGCGCTCGCCCAACTGCATGCCCCGAGCACCACGAGGAGAAATCCGCCAAAGCTTGAGCGCGAATCGCTGGTCGCGCCGACGACTGCGATCCCTGCCAGGCTCAAGAGGGCGCCCATGATCTGCAGCGGCCTGGGGCGCTCGTGAAGCAGCAGTACGGCGAGCAGGATGGTGATGAAGACCTGGAGCTGGATGACGAGCGAAGCCAGCCCCGCGCCCAGACCAACCTTTAGGCCACTATAGAGAAACGCGAACTGGCAGGCGAACTGAATGACTCCATAGGCCACGAGCGTGGGCAACGGGATCGCCGGCCGCTCGACGAAGAAAACCAGGGGAATCGCCGCGAAGGAGAATCGAAGAGCGCAAAAGAGCAAAGGCGGGATCACGACGACTCCCACTTTCACCACGACGAAATTGAGGCCCCAGATGATCACCACGAGCAGCGCTAGCGCCACGTGGGAAAGAATCAAGGGGCCTCCCCGCCCGAGACGAAGGATTTGAAGGGGTTGTGGTCGCGCAGCTCGTCGACATAATTCTGGATGCCGGAGGACTCGCGCGCGAGAAATTCCTCGATAGCATCCGCGAACGCCGGGTGCGCGAGCCAGTGAGCCGAGTGCGTGATGACCGGCAGAAATCCGCGCGCCATCTTGTGCTCGCCTTGCGCGCCGCCCTCGAAGGTTTGGATCTTCTGCTCAATGCAGTATTCGAGCGGTTGGTAGTAGGCGCACTCGAAATGCAGGCAAGGGACGTGTTCGACCTCTCCCCAGTAACGTCCATAGAGGGCGCTGGGCGTGACGAGTACGAGGGAGGAGGCGATCGGTCGCCGCTCGCGTTCGGCGATGACGAGAACGAGATTTTCGGGCATCTCGCGCCCGATCCGCTGGAAAAACGCGAGATTGAGGTAAGGGCTCGAGTGATGTGCGCGATAGGTGTTGTCGTAGCAACGCACGAAAAACCGCCAGTCGGCGGCCGTCGCATCGCGTCCGAGAACGCGCCGCAAGCTGACACCGGCCTCGGCCACTTTGCGCCGTTCGGCGCGGATGTTTTTGCGTTTTTTCCGTTCCAGAGTCTCGATGAATTGCGCGAAATCCTGGTAGCCCTCGTTCGTCCAGTGAAACTGGACTCCTTCTCTGAGCATCATCCCGGCCTGGGCGAGCGCGCGGGCTTCGCCTGGCGGGGGGTAGAGGACGTGCAGCGAGGACAGCGATTCCGCCTTGACCAGCGCCAGGAGCGCGTGGGCGAGCACGGCGCGTGTTGCGTCGTCTTGGGCCATGAGCCTTGGACCGGTGACCGGGGTGAACGGGACGGCCACAAGCAGCTTCGGATAGTAGGGCAGACCGTGGCGCCGATAGGCGTCGGCCCAGGCCCAGTCGAAAACGTATTCGCCGTACGAGTGGGCCTTGCGATAGAGGGGACAGGCGCCCAAGAGCTCCTTTCCGCTCCAGAGCGTGAGAAAGCAAGGCTGCCATCCCGAACGCGGACTCGCGCAACCCGTCTCGTGGAGTGCCGATAGAAACGCGTAGCGCAAGAAAGGGCTCGAATCCGGCGTCGGAAATGCGAGACGGTCCCAGCGCTCCTGGCCGATCTCGCTGAGATCGGAAATCAGTCGCATGCGATAATTTGCAGGTAGCGACACGCCGTCTGGTGCATTCATGACTGCCGCCCTAGCTCTGGCGCATCGGCAACTCTTCGATAGACATGACGCAAACGAAGGTTTTTGTGAATCCAGGAAACATCAAGATCGCCATCGCCCAGATCAATTGCGTCGTGGGCGACCTCGAGGGAAACTCGGAAAAGATCTTTCGGGCCGCACAGGAAGCCGCTCGCCAGGGCGCGGACATCGTCGTGACGCCCGAACTGGCGTTGGTGGGTTATCCGCCCGAAGATTTGCTGCTGCGTCCCCTATTGTATGCGAGAACCGAGGCGGCCTTGGAGGCGCTGGCGGCCCGGCTTGCCGCATTTGCCGGACTCTACGTCCTGGTGGGCCATCCCCAGGCCGCCGGCACGCTGCGCTATAACGCGGTCACGGTCCTTTGTGACGGCCGCTCGGCGGGCACCTATCGCAAACACGACCTGCCCAACTATGACGTGTTCGACGAGCAGCGCTATTTCGTCTTCGATCACCGTCCGCTGGTGTTCGAGGTCAAAGGCGTGCGTTTTGGCGTCAACATTTGTGAGGACACCTGGTTTCGCTACGCCCCGGCTGCCGCCAAGGCGGCGGGCGCCCAGGTGCTCCTCGTGCCCAACGGCTCGCCCTATCACATGCACAAGGCCGGCCAGCGCTGTGAGGTCATGCGCGAGAACGTGACCGTCGAGGGCTTGGCGCTCGTGTACGCCAATCTTGTCGGCGGCCAGGACGAATTGGTCTTTGACGGGGGTTCCTTCGTGCTCGATGCGCAAGGGGAGATCTGCGTCCAGATGGCCCAGTTCGAGGAGGAACTGGCCGTCGTAGAATTTGACGGGCCCCGCCCGCTGGCAGGACTCAAAACGCAAGCCTTAGCCCCTGCCGAAGAAGTCTATCGCGCTCTGGTGTTGGGCGTTCGGGACTACGTGGGCAAAAACGGCTTTCCCGGAGCGCTTATCGGGCTTTCCGGAGGCGTCGACTCGGCCTTGACGCTCGCTGTGGCGGTCGACGCACTGGGCAGCGATCGCGTGCGGGCCATCATGATGCCTTCGAGCTATACGGCCGAGATCTCCTGGTTGGATGCTCGGGCGATGGCTGAAAAGCTCGGGGTGCGCTACGACGAAATCGGCATCTCGCCCATGACGCAAGCCTTCGGCGTGGCCCTGTCGGCGCAATTTGCGGGACTCGCCGAGGATGCGACCGAGGAAAACATCCAGGCGCGGGTACGCGGAACGCTCCTTATGGCGTTATCAAACAAGACGGGTCGGATCGTCCTGACCACGGGCAACAAGAGCGAGATGGCGACGGGCTACTGCACGCTCTACGGCGACATGGCGGGCGGCTTTGCCGTCATCAAAGATATCCTGAAGACGCTCGTCTATGAGATCTGCGCGTGGCGCAACCAGACGCACACCTATTCGGTGCGCGAGGTGATTCCTGAACGCATCCTGACCCGGCCTCCTTCGGCGGAGTTGCGGCCCAATCAGACCGATCAGGACTCACTGCCGCCGTATGATGTGTTGGATGGCATCATCAAGCACTACATGGAAGAAGAGCGCAGCGCCGCCGAAATCGTGGCGTTGGGTTATCCTGATGCGGAAGTGCGCCGGGTTGTCAGGCTGATCCGGATAAACGAGTACAAGAGGCGCCAAGCGCCCGTCGGAATTCGTGTCACGCACCGCGCATTCGGGCGCGACTGGAGGTATCCTATTACCAACCGCTTTCTGGAGTGAAGGACTCGTCAATGAAACGAATCACCGCAATCATCAAGCCATTCAAACTCGACGAGGTCCGCGAGGGTATGGCGGCGGTCGGCATTACGGGCCTTACCGTTACCGAGGTCAAGGGTTTCGGACGCCAGAAAGGCCACACCGAGCTTTATCGCGGAGCCGAGTACGCCGTCGATTTCCTTCCCAAGGTCAAGGTGGAGGTCATCATCGAGGACGAAGCCGTCCAGCGCACGCTCGATGCGATCGTGAATGCGGCCCGCACCGGAAAGATCGGCGATGGCAAGATTTTCGTGTCGGCCGTCGAGCAGGTCATTCGCATACGAACCGGCGAGACCGGGGCCGACGCGATCTAAAGACGGAGGCGCTCTGGCATCGTTTTGCCGAGTGCCGTTCGTGCTCGAATGACCAAGCCAGAGACGCTCGACGCGTGGCTCGAGTACGTCGAGTCGCTTCACCCACAGGCCATCGCCATGGGGCTGGAGCGCTCCCGGGAAGTCGCCAAGCGCTTGGGCCTGCAGTTCGGCGTTCCTGTCATCACGGTGGGCGGAACCAACGGCAAGGGATCGACCTGCGCGATGCTCGAGAGCATCCTCCTGCATGCCGGCTACCGCGTCGGTCTCTACATCAAGCCGCACTTTCTTAGTTTCACCGAAAGGGCCCGCGTCAACGGCCACGACGCAAATGCCGATTCCCTCGTCACGCAGTTTGAGGCGGTCGAGAGCGCGCGCACCCAATGCGCACCACCGATCGAGCTCACCTATTACGAATTCACCACGCTGGCGATCCTTCGTCTTCTGTCGCTAGCGCCTCTGGATGTGGTGATCCTCGAAGTGGGCCTGGGGGGACGGCTCGACACGGTAAACCTGATCGATGCGGACTGCTCGATTGTCACGAGCATCGATGTGGACCACGTCGACTATCTCGGCGATACGCGCGAGAAGATCGGTTTTGAGAAGGCTGGCATCTACCGGCCCGGACGACCGGCGATCTGCGGTGATCCCCTGCCTCCGGAGTCCCTCGTTGCCCACGCGCGCTCGATTGGGGCCGACTTCTGGCGCCTGGGCGTCGATTTCAACTTCTCGGGAGACCGCTTGCAGTGGAATTTCGCAGGGCGCGGAGTCAGGCGCGCAAGCCTGGGCTACCCTGCGCTTCGGGGAGCGAACCAGCTTCTGAATGCGTCGGCCGCGCTGGCGGCGCTCGAGGCCTTGCGAGAAGTGCTGCCCGTGTCCCAACAGGCCGTGCGAACCGGTCTTTTGACGGTCGAGCTCACGGGCCGCTTTCAGGTTCTTCCCGGGCGCCCGAGCATCATTCTCGATGTGGCGCACAACCCCCATGCGGCCGCCGCACTCGCGCAAAACCTCGATAACATGGGCTTTTTCCCTTTCACGCTCGCGCTGTTTGGCGTCATGAGGGACAAGGACATCGAAGGCATCTTACGGGCGCTCGGAGAAAGGGTCGACCACTGGTTCCTGACCGGGTTGCCCAGCACCCGTGCGGCGCGTGTGGAGACTCTGCGCGCCGCCCTGTTCGCAACAGGCTTTCGTGAGGACCGCACCGAGCGCACGATTCACAGCTTTGACGATCCCGAGCACGCCTATCGCGCCGCGCTAAGTTGGGCCAGCGAGAATGATAGAATTGTGGTGTTCGGGTCGTTCATCACGGTCGCGGCTGTGCTACAGGCTCGCGCTCGTGACCAACATTGAAGCCATTGGGTCTGCGCATGGGTGTGTTTTCCCGCAAGAAAGACCAAACAGCATCCTCCTCTCAGTCAAAAACGCGCCAACGACCGCGCCAGACGCCTTTAAGCGATGACGATGGGGATCTGGTTAGCGATCCGCTCGAACTCGATCGACGTCGGGCGCGGCGTCGTCTGGTGGGGGCCATAGCGCTCGCTGTCGGTGCGGTCGTGTTTTTGCCGATGATCTTCGACACCGAGCCCAAAGCTTCGCGACAGGACTTGTCGGTCCAGATGCCTGAGAAGGACACGCCGTTCGCCCCGAATTTGCCGGATCAAAACGGCGGATCCACTAGCCCCGCCAATGAAAACGGCTCGGCCGGTCCCAGCTCTTCCGCTACGGAGCCCACCTCCAAGGTGGTCAATCCCTCCGCGGCGGATGCGAACACTGCCTCAAACGCGGCAGCCGTGTCTGGCGCCTTGGCCCCGATTGTTGCCAATTCCGCCAATCCTCCTGGGCCGTCGTCCCCGTCTAATGCGGCACCCGCAGGCAAACCGCGAGCGGCTCCCCCAGTTCCGCCAGCGGCAAACAGCCCGCCGGTGCCATTGCCCGCAGAGAACTCCACGCGCGGAGCGCCCAAGGCCTCCGAAAAGGATGATCCGAGAGCGCTCGCTGCCCTTGAAGGTAAGGTTTTAGACCCCACACCTAGCAATGCGGGGGCGGGACAGAATTTCGCGGTGCAGATCGGGGCATTCGCCAGCACGGAGAAGGTCAAGGAGCTGCGCGACAAGCTCTCGGCGGCCGGATTGAAAACCTACATCGAGACCCTGAGCACGGCTCAGGGCACGCGCACCCGCGTTCGTGTGGGGCCGTATCCGTCCCACGAGGCGGCGGAGAAGGCGCGCGAGCGGGTCAAAGGCGTCGGTTTGGACGGGGCGGTGATTCCGCTCTAGGGCGACGACGTTTGGATGGTTTCCCAACGCGGGACGCGTTCTTGGATAATCGCACAGTGGGAGAGGGCGCCCGCCGTAACTGGCCGGAGGCGACAAACGCATGACGGTTTTCGACTATGTGGTGGTGGGTGTCATCGTAATCTCGGTTGTCGTGAGTGCCATGCGCGGGCTGGTGCGCGAGGTACTGTCCTTGATCGTGTGGGTTCTCGCTTTCTGCGTGGCGAATTACTGGGCTGCGGACGTGGCTGCGCTTTTGCCCGAGGCGGTGCCAAATCCGATGTTGCGCCTCATCATCGGATTTCTGATTCTTCTCGTCCTGACTCTGCTTGTGGGAGCGTTTGTGAACGTACTCGTGTTGCGGCTCATCCGAACGGCGCGCCTGGAACTCGCCGATCATGGATTGGGAGGCCTGTTCGGATTCGCGCGCGGCATTCTGATCGTTTTGACGGGGGTCATCCTGGCCGGGCTGACATCCTTGCCGCAGCAGCCGGCATGGCGCAATGCGGTGCTCGCGCCGCTCGCAGTCGAAGGTGTACGTACCGTGAAACCGTTGTTGCCCCAGGAATGGGCGCGCTATGTGCATTACTAGCGTTCGAGACTAGGAAAGAATCGTCCCATGTGCGGTATCGTCGGTGTCGTAGCACGCGCGCCCGTCAACCAGCTCCTGTACGACAGCCTGTTGCTGTTGCAGCATCGGGGCCAGGATGCGGCCGGCATTGCCACAGGGATGGGCAAGACCTTCAACATGTACAAAGGGTCGGGCCTCGTCCGGGATGTGTTTCGCACGCGAAACATGCGCGATCTTCCCGGCACCATGGGCATCGCCCAGGTTCGCTATCCCACCGCCGGGTCCGCCGGAAACGCCCAGGAAGCTCAGCCGTTCTATGTCAACGCGCCCTTTGGCGTGACGCTGGCTCACAACGGCAATCTCACCAACTGGGAGCAGCTCAAAGACGAGATGTATCGGATCGATCGGCGCCATATCAATACCGAATCGGATTCCGAGGTTCTTCTCAATGTCCTCGCCCACGAGCTCCAGATGTCGACGGCCGGCTATTCCCTGGATCCGGCGGCCGTCTTTAAGGCGGTCGCCGGGCTGCACAAGCGCGTGCGCGGCTCCTATGCGGTCGTGGCCCAGATCGCCGGCTACGGCATCCTCGCGTTCCGCGACCCTTACGGCATTCGGCCCCTTGTCATCGGCCAGTCCGAAACCGACGAAGGCACGGATTATCTGGTGGCCTCCGAGTCGGTCGCGCTCGAAGGGCAGGGATTTCATCTGATGCGCGACGTCGCGCCCGGGGAGGCCATCTTCATCGACGTCGACGGCCACCTCTACGCGCAACAGTGTGCCGAAAATCCGAGCCTAAATCCGTGCATTTTCGAGTACGTCTACCTTGCCCGTCCCGATTCGCTCATGGACGGCGTGTCGGTCTATGCCGCGCGCTTGCGCATGGGCGAGTACCTTGCCGAGAAAATCCGTCGCGAGATGCGTACCGGCAACATCGACGTGGTCATGCCGATCCCTGATTCGAGCCGGCCCGCCGCGATGCAGCTGGCCATGAAACTGAACCTGGAGTACCGCGAGGGATTCATCAAGAACCGCTATGTCGGGCGCACCTTCATCATGCCGGGCCAGGCCGTTCGCAAGAAGTCCGTCCGCCAGAAACTCAATCCGATTGGCGTCGAGTTCAAAGGCAAGAACGTGCTGATCGTGGATGATTCGATCGTGCGAGGAACCACAAGCAACCAGATCGTCCAGATGGCCCGCGAGTCCGGTGCCAACAAGGTCTTCTTTGCGTCTGCCGCACCTCCTGTGCGTTTTCCGAATGTGTATGGGATCGATATGCCCACGCGCGACGAACTGATCGCCCATGGCCGCAACGACGAGCAGATTCGCGAAGCCATCGGCGCGGACTATCTCATTTATCAAAGCATCGAGGATATGAAACGCTCGGTGCGCGACGTCCAGCCTGGGATCACGAATTTCGAGGCTTCCTGCTTCGACGGGGTCTATATCACGGGGGATGTCACACCGGAATACCTGGACCGCGTTGAGTACGCCAGGCTGCATCCGCTGCATTCGGATCTGGAAGGTCGCTCGCAACTCAATTTGAATCTCGTGTCGGACTAGGCTCAGATGCAAGCGCCTGCGGGTCTCCTCAGAGGGCACGCATGACGGTGGCGCGTAGGGCTCTTGTGGTGGGTGCCACGGGCCTCGTCGGACGCGCTTTGGTGGGCGAGTTGGCACTTGATCGGGCCTACTCGGCCATCCACGTCATTGTCCGGCGCCAGGGCATCGCATTCGGGCCCAAAGTCCAGGTCCACATCGCCCAGTTCGAAGCACTCGCCCAATTTCCGTTTCCGGCTGTCGATGATGTCTACTGCTGCCTTGGAACCACCATCCGGGATGCGGGCTCCCGCCAGGCGTTTCGCACGGTCGACTACCAGTTCGTACTCGAGAGCGCGAAAAGAGCAAGACAGGCGAACGCGCGTCGCTTCGCGCTCGTGAGCGCATTGGGTGCAAATCCCGACTCCCCGGTTTTCTACAACCGCGTCAAAGGCGAAGCCGAGCGAGATGTGCGGGCGTTGGGGTTCGAATCCCTTGTCATCGCGCGGCCTTCTCTTCTTCTGGGCGATCGCAAAAAGCTCGGCCAGCGGCAGCGCTTCATGGAGACGCTCGCCATGGGGACTCTTTCTCCCTTGGCTGCGTTTCTTCCGAGGCGTTACCGCCCGATTCCGGCCGCTGTGGTCGCACACGCTCTGATCATTACAATGCAATCGGCGACGTCACCGGTGACGATCATGGAATCCGAGGCACTGCAGGCAATTTCGAGAGGACCGGTGTGAGCTGGCAACCCGAGCTGGATGAACTGGAAAGGCGGCGTCAACTGGCGCGCGAGATGGGCGGCCCCGAAAAGGTGGCGCGCCACAGGTCGCAGGGCAAACTCACCGTGCGCGAACGCATCGATGCCTTGCTCGATGCGGGCTCGTTTCGGGAATTGGGCTCGGTCGCGGGCTCGGCAGAGTACGACGAGAACGGACGACTGGTGGGCCTCATTCCCGCCAATTCGGTCACGGGCCACGGAACGATCGACGCCCGGCCCGTGGCGATCACGGGTGACGACTTTACCGTTCGCGGTGGCGCCAATGACGGTGGCCTGTTCGCCAAGCTGATGATTGCCGAGCGCATGGCGCATGACTTGCGCATTCCGCTCGTGCGTCTCGTCGACGGCACCGGAGGAGGCGGGTCTGTAAAAACCATCGAGATGGTCGGGCGCACGTATATCCCTTCCCTCCCCGGATGGGAGGTGGCGGTGGCTAACCTGGGCCGTGTCCCTGTCGTCGGTCTGGCGCTCGGATCCGTCGCCGGTCTGGGTGCGGCCCGGGTCGCCTCGAGCCATTACTCGATGATGGTCAAAGGAATTTCGCAGGTCTTCACCGCCGGGCCGCCGGTCGTGGCGCGCATCGGCCAGACGCTCACCAAGGAGGAACTGGGCGGCAGCCATATCCACACGCGTAACGGCGTCGTCGACGACGAGGTGGCAAGCGAAGCCGAGGCGTTCGCCCGGACGCGTCGATTTCTTTCGTACTTGCCCCAGAGCGTCGAGCATCTGCCCGTGCGCGCAGGATCCACCGATGATCGTGCGCGCCGCGACGAGTCGCTCCTGTCGGTCATACCCCGTGATCCTCGCAAGACGTACAAGATCCGTCCCATCATCGAGTCCCTGGTGGATGCGGGAAGCTTCTTCGAGATGGGTCGGTTCTGGGGCCGTTCGCTGGTCACGGGGTTCGCCCGTCTCGACGGGGTCGGCGTTGCGCTCATGGCAAGTGATCCGCTGCACTATGGTGGGGCCTGGACCGCCAAATCCTCGGAGAAGCTGGTCCGATTCGTCGATCTCGCGCAGACGTTTCATCTTCCCGTCGTGCACCTGGTCGACATTCCGGGATTCCATATTGGACTTGAAGCCGAACAGGCGGCAACTCTTCGCTTCGGGGTACGTGCGATGGCCGCCATCTACCAAACGAAGGTTCCTTGGTGCTCGATCGTGATGCGCCGCGCCTTTGGCGTCGCGGGTGCCGCGCACCAGGCCGGAGGCCGGTTCAACACTCGCTATGCCTGGCCCTCGGCCGAGTGGGGATCGCTTCCCATCGCCGGAGGGCTTGAAGCGGCCTATCGCGCCGAACTCGAGGCTGCCCCCGATCCCAAGAAACGTCTAGACGAGATTGAGGCGCGCTTGCGCGCCCTCACTTCGCCGCTACGAACAGCCGAGTCGTTTCTGATCGAGGAAATCATCGATCCGCGCGACACGCGATTGCGTCTTTGCGAATTCGCCAATCTCGCAAGCGCAGCGCTCAGTACCGAGACCCCGCCTTATTGCATGCGCCCGTGATTGAAATTTGAGGATGCTCCGGTGACAGTCTGGATCGCTCTGATTCGCGGGATCAATGTGGGCGGCAAGCGCATTGTCCCTATGAATAGGCTCGTTGCGCTTCTGGAAAAACAAGGAGCGCGCGACGTCGTAAGCTATATTCAAAGCGGCAACCTCATCTTCCGGGATAAGGCCACGGATGACGTAAAGCTGGGCGCGCGCATTGCCAAGGGAATTGACGAAGAGTTTGGATTCTCGCCCAAAGTCATGGTCCTGACTGCGAACCGCCTCGAGCAAGCCGTCCGTGGGGTACCGACCTTCGAGGCTTCGAGCAAGTCGAGTACCGTTCACTTGTTCTTCCTCGCAGCCCAGCCTTCCCGGATCGAAGCTTCCGCATTCGATGCGATTCGCGCAGCGCGCGAATCCTGGCAGCTCGGGGAGCGCGTCTTCTACCTTTTCACTCCCGATGGGGCAGGCCAGTCCAAGCTCGCGCAGCAGTGCGAAAGGATCTTGGGCGTCGACGCGACCGCGCGTAACCTGCGTACCGCAACGGAATTGTTGACGCGGGCCCAAGCGCTCGAGTCGGAGCCGAGTCGTCGGCTTGACTAGCGCAGCGGACCGCGCGAGAATCGTCTTTGGCGCCGATTTGAACCGCTTGCGGGCGCTTAATAAATACCGCTAAAGTGATGCAGATCCTGCAACCCGCTTTGGCAAACTGGCAAGGCGGGTTTTTTTATTGCAGGTGTTCCCATGGAAGATGGATTGAGTCTGGATACGCTCGCCGTTCGCGCGGGCACGTTACGTACAGAATTCAAAGAGCACTCGGAGGCGCTCTTTCTCACGTCGAGCTTTGTGTTCGACAGCGCAGCCCAGGCCGCGGAAAGTTTCGCGGGACACGGCGATGGCTTCGTCTATTCACGCTTCTCGAATCCCACCGTACAGATGTTTCAGGAACGCCTCGCGGCGCTCGAGGGGGCCGAAGATTGCGTTGCGACGGCCAGTGGAATGAGCGCCATTCTCGCGCTGTGCCTGGGTTCGCTTAAGTCGGGCGACCACATCGTTTCCTCTCACAGCATTTTTGGAGCAACCGTGCAGCTCTTTTCCGGTCTGCTCGCGCGCTTCGGCATTACGACGACCTACGTGAACGGAGCCAAGCCAGAAGAATGGGCGAAGGCCGTGCTGCCGAATACGCGGTTGTTCTATCTCGAGACACCCTCGAATCCTTTGATGGAACTCGCCGATATCGCCGCGATCAAGAAGGTGGCGCAACGGGCGGACGCCTTGTTTGCGGTCGACAACTGCTTCTGTAGTCCCGCCCTGCAAAAGCCGCTGGAGTTGGGCGCCGACCTGGTGGTTCATTCGGCCACCAAATTCATCGACGGCCAAGGTCGGGTTCTGGGGGGAGCACTGGTCGGGTCGAAAACGTTTCTGCAGGAGCGAATCGTGCCCGTGCTCCGCACCGCTGGCCCCTCGTTATCGCCGTTTAATGCTTGGGTTTTGCTCAAGGGTCTGGAGACGCTGGGGATCCGCATGGAGCGTCAGTCGGCCAATGCGCTCGAACTGGCGCGCTGGCTGGAATCGTTGCCAACGGTATCTCGAGTCTACTACCCCGGACTTCCTTCTCATCCGCAGTTCGAGTTGGCCCGACATCAGCAAAAAACGGGAGGGGCGGTGGTGAGCTTTGATGTCCATGGTGCTTCTGCCGAAGAGCGCCGAGCGCTCGCATGGGGCGTGATCGACCACTGCAAGCTCATCTCGATTACGGCCAACTTGGGCGACACACGCTCGACCATCACGCATCCGGCAACAACGACACATGGTCGAGTGACCCCTGAAGCTCGGGAAGCTGCCGGCATCGGAGAGGGGCTGGTACGCGTGGCAGTGGGTCTGGAAGATGTCCGTGACCTCAAGACTGACTTGGCACGCGGGCTCGTCTAGCGCGATGCGGTATTGCACCGCCGAGCGCCTGTCGCTCGAAGCCGGCAGGCACGCCCGATGCCGTCGCCCGCTGAGAATTGCCGGGGCGATCCAGCCATTGCGCGTCCTGGCGCGCTCGATCTAATAGATTTCCCCGCCTGGGGAGATCTAACTTGCCCGATTCAGAGTGGTCAGGCAGCGCTTGGGTGGCCGTCTGGCAACTTCAAACCAAGGCGTTAAGCCAATCCTATTCAAAAATCATCGAGCCGCTGCCGCCGCCGACGAGGGCGAGCTGGGACAGGCTCAGTTCTTCTTGGGCCAGGACTTCTTGGGTTGCGACTTCGACGACTTCAACGGTGATCTGATCCATGCTGTGCTCCAAATGAGGTGCGAGGAAGGGGAAGGATTTATTCGAAAATCATCGAGCCGCTGCCGCCACCCACGAGGGCGAGCTGGGACAGGTTCAATTCTTCTTGGGCCAGGACTTCCTGGGTTTCGACTTCGACGACTTCAACGGTGATCTGATCCATGCTGTGCTCCAAAAGGTAAGAGGAAGGGGAAGGGTTTATTCGAAAATCATCGAGCCGCTGCCGCCGCCGACGAGGGCGAGCTGGGACAGGCTCAATTCTTCTTGGGCCAGGACTTCCTGGGTTTCGACTTCGACGACTGCAACGGTGATCTGATCCATGCTGTGCTCCAAAAGGTAAGAGGAAGGGGAAGGGTTTATTCGAAAATCATCGAGCCGCTGCCGCCACCCACGAGAGCGAGCTGGGACAGGTTCAATTCTTCTTGGGCCAGGACTTCCTGGTTCGCGACTTCGACGACTTCAACGGTGTTCTGTTCCATGGGATCTCCGAGGTCAAAAAAGGCAAATCAAAGGATGGGCTGGGGTGAAACTCGAATGTGCGGGACTGCCGTCGACTAGAGCCGTGGCGCGTTCGTGCATCGTCTCGGATGGCGAAATGCAAAATCGATTTTGTAGGTGGTTATGCGTAAAGTTTTGCGTGCTTTCGACGATAATTTGTTCCATGATGTCGCCGAGGGAGTGATCGTTTTTCAGCAAGAAAAGCCAAGGCTCAAACGCCCGCGCGCGGGGTTGGTTGTGGTGGGATTGCGACTGGAAATTTTGTGAAGCGAACGCTCCACAGTTGGAATTTGGTACTAGACCCTGAGCCCGGCAGGAGCCCGCAAGCTGCATGATATATTTCCCCAGAACTGCAAAAATGTTTCAAAACAACAACGGCTTTGTACTGCTTGTGAATCTATTTGGTGCGTTCAGTTTCGGTCGAAATTGCCGGGCTTCTCTACGGTAAAGAGGGTGCTTGTTTGCTTGCTCGGACGGTAATGGATTTTGTGAAAAACTGTCAATGTCAATGCAGTATGGAACAGTGGCGGAAATCCGACAATAGTGAGTTGGGAGCATTTTTCCTAGGGGTTTTTGCTCAAAAAAAATAATGAAAAGTACTAGTACCCTTAGCGATGAAGATCGCCTGGTCGACGAGCGGCTGGCGGCTCTGAGCATCCAAGCCAAGCAGCATCTCGCGTCACCGGGAGCGGCCTCGCTCGAGTTCTATCGCAGTCTGATTACGGAGCTCGCCGAAATCACCGACGAGCGGCATCGGCAGGTCAAGATGGATTGCCTGTTCGACGCTGCCAATTACTTCTATCTGGCAGGACATCCCTTCCTCGGGATCGATGCAGCTTCGGCCGCCGTCGCGCTCGCGCGACAGGCCAATGTGCCGCTTACACTTCGTAAGGGGCTGACGTTTTTGGGTGCCATCCAGGCGGACACCGGCAATCTCCCGCTGTCGATCGAGTCATGCGCCGAGGCTTTAAGCGTCGCCCTTCAGGTCGGCGACCGGCGCGGCGAGGCTGCGACCTGGAACAACCTTGGTGCAGCGCTCGTCTACAGCGCGCAGTACGAGGATGCGATCCGCTGCCTCGAGCGCGTGATCGAAATGGCCAACGTCGAGCCCAGTCTGGAGCGCTTCAAGGTTTCTGCCTTTTTGAACATCGCTATGGCGAGCTTCCACCTGGACGATTTCAGGGGGAGCCTGAAAGCCCTGAACGCGTCGGTTCGGGCGAGCCCCGAACCCAAAGGGGCGGACGACCACTTCAACATTGCGCTGCGCGAGTTGCATTTCACCAAGACCTACCTTGAGTTGGACAACGTGCAGAAGGCGCGTGAGCATTCACAGGCGGCGCGCCGTGCCGCCGGCAAGGCCAACACGGGCCGCGCGGAGATCGCGGCCTCGCTGGCCGAAGGGCTCTACGAGGTCCACGCGGGCATGACGGACATCGGTCTGTCGCGCTTGACCAACGCGCTGGAGAAGGCGCGGCTGGTGCGTTCATGGTTGCGCGATACGCTCATCGCCTTGGTGCGCGCATACGAGACGGTGGGACAGCCCGAGCGTGCCCTGGTGTACCTGCGCGAACTGCTTGAGCACACCCGTAAGGGCAACCAGGACTACGTGCTGACCTACCAGCGGCTCCACCTCGAGAACCTGGGCGGCTTGACCAGCATGAAGCACGCCGTCTCGGTTACCCCACTGCAGCGTCGCGAAGCCGTGCTCCGGGGGAAGGTGGCCGAGCAGGAACTGATGCGCAGCCGCCTCGAAATGCTCGAGCGACTGGCTGTCGCCGCCGAACTGCGAGACGATTCCACCGGCGAGCATTCCTACCGTGTGGGCAAGCTCTCGGCACTTCTGGCTCAGGCCTACGGTTGCGACGAGGATACGATCTTCATGCTGGACCTGGCGGGTCGCCTCCACGACATCGGCAAAATCGGCGTGCCGGACGCGATATTGCTCAAGGCGGGGCGACTGAACTCGGCCGAAATTCAGGTGATGCGCGCCCATACGACCGTGGGCGCCGAGCTGCTGGCCAAGAGCAACATGGCCCAGATGCAGATGGCAGAGGAGATTGCGCGCTATCACCATGAGTGGTGGGACGGCAGCGGCTATCCGACGAATCTCTCCGGTACGGCTATTCCGCTGGCTGCCCGGATCACGGCGCTCGCCGATGTCTACGATGCCCTGACGCACAAGCGCCCCTACAAGGAAGCGTGGCCCGTCGAGGACGCGCTCGCCGAAATCGCGTCGCTCTCAGGACGACAGTTCGATCCGGAACTCTGTGCGCTTTTTCTGGAACTAATCCCAAGCCTGCAGCAAGAGCACGGCGACTTGGATGTATTTCTGGGAGCCGCGGCACGCGAATCGTCGTTCCTGCAGGCGCGCTCGAAGATCTGGGCCGCACTGGCTCACAGCCGCTCTACTGATTTCCCGCAATCGACCATGCGCAACGGGTTCGCCCTCGAGTAGTTCCGAGGAGTCCGTTCTACGGGCGAAAAATCGTGCGCGTCAAACGCACGCATTTTGACGCCTTCCCGTCATATCCCGCCCCTTCCTGTTCATGCATCCTGAAGGCATCGCGTCCGAGCCACCGCTCGGGTGCACTGAGCCGCGCCGTTGGATGCGGAAGACCTTGGATCAAAACGCGTACGCGCTCCAAGCGGCGATCCGATGTGTGCAAGGGGATCATGCGAAATCACGTCCGGGACAAAGCCGTATCCGAGCCGCTAAGGCTGGTGGGCAGCGCTCGTCCTGAGGCACCGCGTGCGATGGAGGCTGTCTCTGCCCCCCCGGGGTACTTCTGTGTCGGCGATCCCCGGGCCTCGGAATTCGCCCGGGCTTGCACGTTGACGTTCAATCCGGGCTTCCCAGCGACGTTCTGGGGGACGGCCTCGCACGCGAGGCTCGCCTGCGTTCGGCGCGCGCCGATCGAAGGATCCATCCCGCCCCATATATCGGCGCCCTTAGCCCGCATGCTCGCGCAGTTCCGACCTCAAGGCGCCTTCCTTCCGGGGGGGTATGCGTTCGGCCTGTCGCAAGTCAAGGAGCTTTGGGGCGGAAAGCCGGTCCTTTATCCGACGGTGCTTCTCTCGTGCGCGACACGAGGACTCGCCACAGACCGAAAGCGGGTCTACGACGTCGCCGCGTGTGGTTGGGTGATCCATCGTGACCCATGGCTCGCGCGCTTGCGGGCCAGCTACGCCTTTCTAGAGTCCCAGTACCGAATCGCGGCACGATTGGGCAGTCACCTCATCGAGATCACACTCGAAGACGACGGTCTGGATGTGGAGGCGCGTCGCCGTGTTGATGCCCTCCGAGGCTTGGGATCATTGCGTGCCTTCGCGAAAATCGAGCCGGGGCGGGGCTATTTCTGCCTGGCGGCTCTGGGGCCCGGAGATTCCCGGGATCGCGGAATCGGGTTGGGCTGCGCCTGGCGCCTTTCGCCGCGACGCGCTCTAAGCCGTGCCCTCGAGTCCCTCTGGACCGAGGTCCACGGTGCGCCAACCGCGCCACCCACGGGCTTCGAGTGCGAGCCGTTCGCGTCCCAGACGAACGCGCGACGGTCGTTTGGCCCTGCGCGCGCTGGCATCGAGCCGACTGAGAGTGAAACCGGACTGCTTTTGCCCTGCTGGGACCGCGCCTGGGAATCTGCTCTCCGGCTTCGCGATTTTCTCGGGCTTCCAGCCATCGCCACCGAGGATCCCTATGCGCCTTTGCGGGGACGGTCCCGGTCCACGCTCATTGCCGAGCAGTACGCAGGCGAGCGCCTGGTCGTTCGCGTCACGGACCCGGATTTCTATCACTTCTCGCAAAGCGGGACCTGTTCGAACTTCGACAACGGCTTTGCGCGCCAATGGGCCCTTCAGGCCGCGCGCACGCTGGCCCGCTCTAGGTGTGAGGGATCATGGCGATCACCCGGTCCACATTACGAACGGTGTCAGGCCGGTGGCTGACTACCACCACGCCGTAACCCAGGGTTCGCAACTCGTTGGTGATCTGGTTCTCGCGGTCCAGATCGAGTTGGTCGAATGCCTCGTCGAGAAAGAGAATCTCTGGTCGCCGATAGAGCGCGCGAGCCAGAAGTATGCGCTGCTTCTGACCTCCGGAAAGGGCGACTCCAAGATTGCCCACGAGCGTGTTGTACTGCATCGGCATGGCCTCGACCTCCTCCACCAATCCCGCGATTCTGCAGCACTCGCGCACGTGGGCCGGATCGTGATTCGGATCGAAGAAGCTGACATTGTCCTCGAGAGTTCCGACAAAGAGCTGATCATCCTGCATCACAACCCCGATCCGGTTGCGATAGCTGCGCACGTCCATGTCCTCGAGATCGGTTCCGCTGATGCGAAGTGTTCCGGTCGTCGGAGGAAACAAACCGACCAAGACCTTGATGAGGGTTGTTTTGCCGCACCCGGACGGCCCGACAAGCGCCACCGTCTCACCCTTGCGAATCACGCAGCTGAAATTCTGGAACACGAAGCCCTCGAGGCCGTATGCATAGGAGATCTTTTCGGCCTCGATCACAAGGGGGGTTGTGCCAACACTGGGAACGGAGAAGCGTGACGGCTCGCGTTCGGCAAGTGCGATATCGGCGATTCGCTCCGCGTGCAGGTCGAGCATGTTGAATTCGACAGACTTGTCGATCAGATTGTTGATGCGCCCCAGAAAGAGCAGCTTGAAACTGATGAACGCATAGAGCATCCCGACCGTGAGCTGACCATCGAGCACCGCGAGCGCGCCCAGCCAGATCACGGTGACGTTCTCCAGGCCAAACAAGATGCCATTGACCGCCTTGTGGGCGATCGCAACCTGCTGAACCCGCACACCCGCGTTAATCTGATCCACGATCAGGTTCTGATAGCCGGAACGGCGCTCCTCTTCACGCAGATTGAGCTTGATGGCCATCATGCCGCGGACCGTCTCGATGAAGTGGGTGCTCGATTTGGCCTCGTGGGCCAGTTGCTCGTCGGTCGAATTGCGCTGCGGAAAGTAGAAAATCCAGCGGGCCAGTGCGTAGAGGATCGCAGCGACCAGCACGACCGCGGTCAGAAGCGAGCTGTAGAAAAACATGACGAGCACCGTCAAAACCACCATGAGGCCGTCGACGACGGTCTCCACGAAGGTCGTCGTCAATGTCCGCTGGATGGCGTCGATGCTGCGAAAGCGCGAGATGATGTCGCCGATGTGGCGCTTTTCGAACCACGGCAGGGGCAGGCGGATCAACTGCGCGAATAGCTCGGTGAGCATGCGCAAATTCAGTTGCGTGCTCAGGTACACTCCGGCCCAGGAGCGCACGGCCGTCACGATCGTCTGGATGATCACGATCGCAGCAAAGCCCACCCCCAGGACGGTGAGGAAGTCGACGTCCCTTCCGACGATGACGCGATCGACCACGAGCTGCAGAAAAAAGGGCAGCGAGATCGAAAAGACCTCCAAGGCGAGCGAGAGCAGAAAGATCTGTGAGATCGTCGCCTTGTAGGTCGAAGCGGCCGAGAGCAGCTGCCAGGCGCTGATCTTCTCGCGCTCGTCGGTCTTGCGAAAGCCCGGCGTTGGCGTGAGCTCCATCGCCACACCAGTAAAGTGCCGCGAGGCCTCCGCCAGTCGCAGCGTCCGCCGGCCGCGGGCCGGATCGTGGACGGTGATGCGGCCACCCGAGACCTTGGTGAGCACCACAAAATGATTCATGTCCCAATGCAGGATTGCCGGCAGACGAAGCCGGCCCAGACCGTCGAGGGGCAGCTGGACTCCACGCGCGGTCAGTTGCATCGTCTCTGCGACCTGGCTGATGTGCTTGAGCGTGACACCTTTAAGCGAGGCGGACATGCGCTGCCGCATCGCGGGCAGATCGGTCTTGAATCCGTAGTAGGAGGCGATCATGGCCACGCACGCGATCCCGCATTCGGGCGCCTCGGACTGCAGGATGACCGGAACCGAGCGCGAGAAAATCGGAAGCCACTTCATCGTATGCGCTCTCTGAGCTGGAGCAGAGGCTGAAAGAGCCACTCCAGAAGCGTGCGCTTTTCCATGAGGAGGTCGGCCGAGACGAGCATGCCTGGACGCAGCGCCAGATCCTGATTGCCCGAGCGCACCGTCTGTCGGTCGAGCTTGACGATGATGCGGTAGGCCGGTTCGCGAATCGCCACCGGGCCCAGGTGCTCCCCCTGCATCCAGGCGGTCTTGCCGACGCTCTCCACGACGCCCTTGTATTGGCCAAAGCGCTCGTAGGGAAAGGCCTCATAGCGCAGCTGCACGAGCTGGCCGGCATGCACGAAGCCGATCGCTCGAGTGGGTACGAGAAGCTCTACATGCAAGCGGTTGTCCGTGGGGATGATGGTGGCCAGAGGGGTATCGGCCGCAACGATCTGTCCCTGGCTCACATTGATGTTCGTGATCGTGCCGGCAATCGGGGCACGAATGACGGTCTCACCAAGGAGCGTCTCTTCGGCCGAGCTCTGGGCGAGCTCGCTCATCTGGCGGGCAATCTGCTTGACCTGGGTCGTGGTCTTCAGGCGCAGTGCCGGTTCGTCCAGCTGGGCTGAGCCGAGGTCCTTCTCGAGCGAGGCACGTTCCCTACCGAGCGTGGCCAGCTTGAGCTCCTGATCGGTGACGTCGTCTCGCTTTTGCTGGACCCCTACGTCGGAGATGAAATGGTCCTTGGCGAGCCCCTCGTAACGCAACTCCACATCGTGGGCCGATTTCAATCGCTGGCGCTGCAAGGCGACCTCGCTGTCGAGCGCGGCAATTTCGTTTCTGAGATCGGCGATGCGCTTATGAACCTGATCGACCTCGCGATCGCCCAGTGCAAGCGTCTCGTCGCGCTCCTGCTCGAGGATCGCGCGGCGCCGGCCGATCTCCACGAGTACCGTGTCCGAACTCGACGCCGCGCTACTCGTGGTGCGATCGATGGTGACCCGTGCGAGCGGCTGTCCGGCCACCACCTCGTCCCCCTCGGCGACCTCGATCTCCTTGACCTGCCCGGCATCCGAGATGAGCATGGGCACCGAGCCGATCTGGCTCGCCAGAAATCCCTGGACGCGTTCCCGCCGCTGGTACTGGCCCCAGACCGCAACCGCGATCACGGCGGCCGCGATGGCGGCGGCCAAAAGCGTGAAGACCCACAGGGGAAGCGGACGGGCTACGGTCAACTCGCCTAGGAACTTGTCCCGCTGGGCGTCGAGCGCTTCCTTGCGAAACAGCGGTCTAGACATGGACGAGACGATCTTCCTTCGGCATGAGTTCCCTGCAAGGCGCGCCTTGTGGGCGCATACGTTACACGCATTGAATTCGCCGCGGATTGTAGCAACCTTGCCACCGCGCCGGGGGCGCCCGCGCTTGGACTCGCAGGGCTTACCCTGGTCCGGCACATGAACGAGGACGTCTTCGGGGCTCCCCAACGCTGAGGCGCGCGTGCGAAAGCGTGCAATATAATGCACTGAGACTCGTTCAGGTGGACTCTCATCAGAATCGCCACAAGTAGATCCATGACGGCAGGACAGGACCCCGCCCACTCCTCCTCACTGGTGAGCCATCGCGTGCGCGTGGGTGCAGCCGAGCTCGAATGCGCCTGGTTTGCCCTCGACGAGCATCGCCGTCCGACCATTGTCTTCCTCCACGAAGGGCTCGGTTCGATTGCGCTGTGGCGGGATTTTCCGGAGCGCCTGTGTGCGGCCGTGGGCTGTCACGGGTTGATCTACTCACGCGAGGGCTATGGGAACTCAAGCCCGCTCGGTGCAGCCCGAACGAAGGACTTCATGCACCGCGAGGCCAGGGAAGTTCTTCCTGCCGTGCTTGCCTCCTTCGAACTGGAACATCCGATCCTTCTCGGCCATAGCGATGGCGGATCGATCGCCCTCATCCACGCGGCGTCGTTTCCCGACACTGCGAGGGCCGTCATTGTCCTAGCGCCGCACATCTTCGTTGAAGAATCGGGTCTGCGGTCCATCGAGGCGGCGCGCGAGGCCTACGTCTCGGGCGAACTCGCGGCAAAACTTAAGCGCTATCATGCCGATGTCGACGGCGCCTTTTTAGGTTGGAGCGATATCTGGCTTGATCGCTCGTTCCGTTCGTGGAATCTCGAGGATCTGCTCGCTTCAATCCAATGCCCTCTGCTTGCAATTCAGGGCCACGGCGATCGCTACGGTACTATGGCCCAGATCGAGGGTATCAAGGCACATGCTCCGCAGGCCCGACTCGTCAAACTTCCGGACTGCGGGCACTCGCCGCACCTCGAGCAGCCCGGGCAAACGCTAGGGGCAGTAAAGCAATTTCTCGAAGATGTTGGGGCGACCCGGTAAGGCGCGGCGGGGACGCAAGGCTTATACTTTGAATGCTGGGTCGGCGCGCTGCATGAAGGGGGTGCGCCGCGACATTTGAGGAGCCGGTGCATGTCCGTCGTTACCGTTCCGTTGCGCCGCAAGGCCCGATCAACCGTACGGGGTCGTCCGGTCGACCCTAAGGCACGCGAGGACATCCAGGTCCTGTTCGCGGACCGCCCATCCGACCAGCGCCGGCGGCGCGACCTCCTGATCGAGAATCTGCACCGCATCCAGGACCGCTTCGGATGTCTATCGGCTGCCCATCTTGCGGCTTTGGCCGAGATGATGCATCTGGCTCAGACCGAAGTCTACGAGGTGGCCACGTTCTACCATCACTTCGATGTCGAGAAGGAAGGCGAAAAGGCGCCGCCTTCGCTCACTGTTCGGGTATGCGAGTCACTTTCGTGCCAGATGGCGGGCGCCGACGGACTCCTCTCGAGCCTGCCCGCTCTTTTAGGCGATTCCGTTCGCGTCAAAGGGGCGCCCTGCATTGGACGGTGCAGCGAGGCCCCCGCGGTCTGTGTCGGCCAGAACGCTTTCGGACCTGCGACGCTCGATTCGATCGTCGAGGCGGTCAATGCACCCGAGGGCCGCGCGGCGCCGGCATTGGCCGAGGCGATCGATTACGCGCGCTATCGTCAGCACGGCGGATACCGGCTCGCAGCCGAACTGGCTGCGGGCGGCCACCCGCGGCTGGGCGATCGCGAAGCGGTCTACGCTGAACTGGAGCAGGCCCATCTGCGCGGATTGGGCGGGGCCGGATTTCCCGCGGGCAAGAAGTGGCGCATCGTGGCCGGCGAAGCCGCGCCCCGGCTGTTCGCGATCAATATCGACGAGGGCGAGCCTGGGACCTTTAAAGACCGGGTCTATCTGGAGCGCGATCCCCATCGGTTCTTCGAGGGGATGCTCATTGCCGCGTGGGCTGTGAATGTCGAGTCGATCATCATTTATCTGCGCGACGAGTACCACAGTGTGCGCGCACTGCTGGAGCGCGAGCTGGCCGCACTCAAGGCGGATCCGCCTGCGGGCATTCGGCTGCCCCCGATTGAACTGCGACGCGGTGCCGGCGCCTACATTTGTGGCGAAGAATCGGCGATGATCGAATCGATCGAAGGCAAACGCGGCATGCCGCGTCTTAGACCGCCTTATCTCGCGCAGGTGGGACTGTTTGGTCGACCGACGCTCGAGCACAACATGGAAACGCTTTACTGGGTGCGCCAGATCCTCGAGCAGGGCTCGGCCTGGTTTGCCGGCCACGGCCGGCGCGAGCGGCACGGGCTACGGTCCTTTTCGGTTTCGGGCCGGATCAGAAAACCCGGGGTTCACATTGCGCCAGCGGGCATATCGCTCATCGAACTCATCGAAGAGCATTGTGGCGGCATGCAGGACGGGCACACCCTCTACGGATACCTGCCAGGCGGCGCATCCGGCGGCATCCTGCCCGCCTCCATGGCCGATCTCCCTCTGGACTTCGATACCTTGCAGCCCCACGGCTGCTTCATCGGCTCGGCCGCTGTGATCGTACTCTCCGACGCCGATCGGGCGACCGACGCGGCCTTGTCGATGATGCGTTTTTTCCGCGATGAATCCTGCGGTCAGTGCACTCCCTGTCGCTCGGGCACCGCGAAAGCCGTGGACCTGATGGAGGCGCCCCGGTGGGACGTTCCGCTTCTGGAAGAGCTCAACCGAGTCATGATCGATGCATCGATTTGTGGACTCGGCCAGGCCGCTCCGAATCCGGTTCGTTGCGTGGTGCGTTATTTTCCAGACGAACTGAAAGGCCAGCCATGAACGCCCCGGCGGTCACAGTCTCCTTCAAGCTCGACGGCGCCACCGTCGAGGCGCTCCCCGGCGAGACAATCCTTCAGGCTGCACGGCGCAGTGGCGTTGAGATCCCGCATCTGTGCTACATGGACGGCATGCGTCCCGACGGCAACTGCCGCGCCTGCGTCGTGGAAATTGAAGGCGAGCGCACGCTTGCACCCTCTTGCTGTCGCCTGCCCAAGGCGGGGATGGAGGTTCAATCGCGTTCGGAGCGGGCGCTGCATTCGCAGCGCCTGGTCCTCGAGCTGCTGCTTTCGGATCAACCCGCCCTCGCTCGCAAGCCCGATTCCGAACTGCATCGGTGGGCCAAGGCTTTGGGGGTCGGGGCGCCTCGCTTCGCGCGACGCGCCCAGCCGCAGGCCGATCACAGTCATCCGGCCATCGCGGTGGATCTGGACGCCTGCATTCAGTGCACGCGATGCGTGCGCGCGTGTCGCGAGGAACAGGTCAATGACGTCATCGGCTTGGCCTTTCGCGGCGAGCATGCCCAGATCGTCTTCGACATGGATGATCCCATGGGCGCATCGACTTGCGTTGGATGCGGCGAATGCGTGCAGGCTTGTCCCACGGGGGCGTTGCGACCGGCCACGCTCGCCGATGGCCTGGCGCGTGATCTGCGCGAAGTCGACTCGTTGTGCCCCTACTGCGGAGTCGGCTGTCAGCTCACGTATCACGTGGCCGACGAATCCGATGGCTCGTCGCACATCGTGCACGTCACAGGACGTGACGGTCCGGCCAATCATGGTCGGCTCTGCGTGAAAGGTCGCTATGGATTCGACTACGTCCAAAACCCCAAAAGGCTGACGCAGCCGTTACGGCGCCGGGCCGGTATCGCTAAAGATATCGAGGACATCGAACGCATGGGCCGCGGTGAACTCGATCCTCATTCGTACTTCGAGCCCATCAGCTGGGAAGAGGCGTTAAGCGAGGCGGCAGCCGGCTTCGTGCGCATTCGTGCCGACGGCGAAGGGAGCCAGTCGCCACTGGCCGGGTTCGGCTCGGCCAAGGGAAGCAACGAAGAGGCCTACCTGTTTCAGAAGCTCGTGCGCACCGGTTTTAGGACCAATAACGTCGATCACTGCACGCGTTTATGCCACGCTTCCTCCGTGGCGGCTCTGCTCGAAGGAGTGGGCTCGGGAAGCGTGTCGAATCCGGTCGCCGATGTGGCCCAAGCCGAAGTCGTTTTCATCATCGGAGCCAACCCGACCATCAACCATCCGGTGGCGGCCACGTGGATCAAGAACGCCATCAAGCGCGGCGTGACTCTCATCCTCGCCGATCCGCGACGCTCGGAGTTGACGCGCCACGCGACTTATAGCCTGCAGTTCCGCTCGGGCACCGACGTGGCCCTCCTGGACGCGTTGCTGCACGTCATCATCGCGGAAAATCTGGTCGATCAGAACTTCATCGCGACACGAACGGCAGGCTACGAGGCCTTAAAGGCTGCTGTCGCCGATTGCACGCCCGAGCGCATGTCTGAGATCTGCGGAATCGATGCCGAGATCTTGCGGGCCGTGGCACGGCGTTTTGCGACGGCCAAGGCCTCGATGATCCTGTGGGGCATGGGGATCTCCCAGCACATTCATGGGACGGACAACGCACGCTGCCTGATTGCGCTTTCGATGATCACAGGACAGATCGGGCGTCCCGGCACGGGGCTGCATCCGCTACGCGGCCAGAACAATGTCCAGGGTGCCTCCGATGCCGGCCTCATCCCGATGATGCTCCCCGACTATCAGCGTGTGGACAACAGCACGGCGCTGACCATTTTCGAGGCGCTCTGGAACACCAAACTCGATCCCAATCCTGGCCTTACCGTGGTTGAGATCATGCACGCCGCAGCCGCCGGAAAAATCCGCGGAATGTACGTCGAGGGCGAAAATCCCGCGATGTCGGATCCGGACCTGCACCACGCGCGCGCCGCCCTGGCGAAGCTAGAACATCTTGTGGTCCAGGATATCTTCATGACCGAGACGGCGCTTTTGGCCGATCTCATCCTGCCGGCTACGGCCCACGCCGAGAAATGGGGAACCTTTACCAACACCGACCGCCTTGTGCAATTGGGTCGACCCGCTCTAAAGCCCCCGGGGCAGGCCCGCCCGGATTTGTGGATCATCCGGCAGATCGGCCGACGGATGGGGCTTGACTGGCAATACGACGAAAACGCCGAAGGTCATCCCGATACCGAGCAGGCCGTGACCGGTGAAATCTACGAGGAGATGCGCAAGGCCATGCCGAGCATCCGCGGCATCACCTGGCAGCGTCTGCTCAGAGATGGCGCTGCCATCTATCCTTGCGAAAACGAGTCCGAAGCGGGCGAGCCGATCGTGTTCATCGAGGATTTCCCCACACCGAGCGGCCGTGCCAAGCTTGTTCCGGCGCTCTATCAGCATCCGGCCGAGGAACCCGATACGGACTTTCCCTACACGCTCATTACGGGGCGCCAACTCGAGCACTGGCATACAGGGAGCATGACGCGAAATACCAAGGTCTTGGACGCAATCGAGCCCGCACCCACGGTGATGATGCATCCCACGGACCTCGAGATCCTGGGGATCGTGGCCGGTGCTACCGTACATGTCGAATCGCGCCGCGGCACGATCTCGCTGCCGGTTCGCAGCACCGAGGAAGTCGCGCCTGGCACGGTCTTCATTCCCTTCGCCTATGTCGAAGCCGCCGCCAACTCGCTCACGATCGCGGCGCTCGATCCGATCGCAAAAATTCCCGAATTCAAGCTGTGCGCGGTGCGAGTCACGCGGGCTTGACCCGCGATCAACCGCGAATGACGCGCGGGCCAAAAGCGTGAAAGCGGTGCTTCTCGCATAGTGGCTTTCCCGATTGCTTTTCGATCGGGATCCGCTCTATTTCCTCGTCCGCCGCCGACACCGCCTAGCGCGACGTGCAAACGATCGCCCCCTGAAGGAACTCAATGACCGATCTATCCGCTTTTCCGATCACTCGAAAGTGGCCTGCAGAACATCCCGACCGGATCCAGCTCTATTCGCTACCCACCCCCAACGGAGTCAAGGTGTCGATCATGCTCGAGGAGACGGGCCTTGCTTACGAGCCCCATCTCGTGCGCTTCGATGCCCGTGATCAGATGACTCCCGAGTTTGCCTCGCTAAGCCCCAACAACAAGATCCCGGCCATCATCGACCCCCAAGGTCCGAATGGGGCGCCCTTGCCGCTCTTCGAATCCGGGGCAATTCTGATCTACCTGGCTGAGAAAAGCGGCCGTTTCGTTCCCAGCGATCCGGCGCTGCGCTATCAAACGATCCAGTGGCTGATGTTTCAGATGGCAGGTATCGGCCCGATGTTCGGCCAGGTCGGCTTCTTTCACAAATTCGCGGGCAAGGCCTACGAAGACAAGCGGCCGCGCGATCGCTATGTCGAGGAATCGAGGCGCCTTTTGGCGGTCCTGAATCAGCGCTTGAGCGACCATACCTGGATCATGGGAGACGACTATACAATCGCCGACATGGCGACTTTTCCCTGGGTGCGCAATCTGGGAGGGTTCTACGAAGCCTCCGAGCTCGTGGGCATGGCGGAATTTCCGCATGTCACGCGAGCCTTGGATGCGTTCGTCTTACGTCCGGCGGTCGCCCGCGGTCTGACCATTCCCAAGCGCGACTAGCCATAGTGGCCCACGGTGCCGAGCGAGAACTCCGGGTCGGCGATAGGGACTTTCGGGTGGGAACGATGGCCGCGCACGCATCGGTGCTAGCCGGTGGTCGGCAACCGAACGGTACGATCAGGTAGGCTGGCACACCGTATTACACGTGCGCGGGTGCCATCGGCTCGCGTCCGGCTAGCCCGCCACCAATCTATTCAAAAGGGACCGGGGGCCCGGGCGTGTCATTTGGGCTGCGAAGGTGTGACTTCCAGAACGGTTCGAACCTTGTGCGAAAGACACAGCGCGCATGGGGTCTTCGAGTTCATGACTGCAGCTATTCCAATCGCATTGCGATGACGTAGAAGGCGCGTCTTTCCAAGGACCTGAGGAACAATTTCAGGAATTCGTCGGCAGTATTCACGTTGATTTCCGATTGGGCTTGCCGATACTGAAAAGAACGAAGAGCAGATGTATCGCCGTGGCAAGGGACGCAATTTAAGTCCGGATTCAAGCGACTCTAAAGACGGAATCTGCTTATCGTGCGGCAGTGTGCGCTACTCACGCTTCCGCTTTGATGGACGGACGCGACTTCTTTTGGCGAAATCGCGTCCTGTCTGGTGTCTATCCAACCAATCAGAGGAGATCGACCATGAACGCGGAAGCCAGGAAGCAAAAGTGTAAAGAAGCGCAGTCTGGTGTCTATCCAACCAATCAGAGGAGATCGACCATGAACGCGGAAGCCAGGAAGCAAAAGTGTAGAGAAGCGCAGGCCAGATGGGAACAGAAGCACGGAGATTGGGGCGTGGCCTTTAGGCGCCTGAACGATCTTGGTGAACAATTCAACCAGGCCCACAACAAGGTCGCAGATTTGAACGTGGAGCTTGCCGAAGCAAAGCGTGATCTCGACAGGCACAACACATGGACCACCCAGAGTAAGCTCGCATCGGTCCAAGCCCGATTGGCCACTGCCGAAGGGGCAAGGGATGGCGCCAGAGCAGCAAAAGATCGGGCCGAAGCCGAAACGGCAGCATTAAAGACCGAGGCCGACAAGGCAGAAAGCAGTTGCAACGAGTACTGTAACTGATCGCCGGTGGCGCACAGACAATCGAGGCCTTCCTCCTTCACACGGCATTCGCGCAGCAAGGGGAGTCGCCTCGGCGCCAAGGGCGGCAGCGTGGAAGGGACTGACTAACCCCGGTTCAACGAGCTCATCGCAAGTAAGACATCGTGACAACTTCAAGCGAAACACCGGTCTGGCGGGCGTCACTCAAACCGTCTGCACGGCGATGCTGACTGGAGAAAACCATGAACCCGGAATACATCTTTTCCACGGAAATCGTCAGTGCACGCGATGTCGGCTGGTACGAGGCGACGATCATCCTGCGGATGAAGACCTGTGACAACGAGGAAGTCGACTCCATTCTCGTCGTGCGTGTTCCGAAGGGTTCAGGGGACGAGCCGATCTCGTCAGTTATGTCTCGCGCCCATCTTGAGCTCGATCGCAATATGAAGTTAGCAGCGGCCCAGCCTAACGGTTCACCGATAGGACAGACGCAGGATCGCGGGCGCCACACGTACGTATTTCCGCAGTCGCTATTGGCGAATCCCATGAGCCAGAGCCAGACGGCAAATCTGCCAATACCTGGAAGTCTGGACCGGCCCACGAGTGACAAGTCCATTGACGTCCAGGCGCTGGTAAAGTCCTCCGAACTCGAACAGGAACAGTGCGCCAAGCTTGAGCGGGACTATCAGGACGCGCTCGCACGCCTGAAATCGCTGGGAGAGCGGCCCCTGGGCACCGCCTTGACTCCTGAGGAACTCGCTGCGACGTTGAACTTTCTCTACGCCTTGGACCAAAGCTTCTTGAGCCATCGACCCGTGGCAGAAAAGCTGGCTCAGGACAATCTTCCAAAGCTGTCGCAACGGTTATCCGAAATCAGCGCGCAGATCGAAAGCGACATTAATGCCTACGCGGACATGTATAAACTCGCCGTGAAGTCCCGGACGGATTGGGCTACGATGCAAAAGGACGCCGCAGCTCAGGCGAGTGCCAATTTCCTCCAGGCCAATCAGCACGCACAACAGGTGATCGGCAAGAGCATATCGGCCATGGTCGCTGCTGGCGAACAGGATTAGCTGCTATCTGAGCATCCCCGTCGGCGCTGGAATCGCTGCCCCAGACGATGGTGACCGCGGGCATGTGTCCGGTAATAGCGCGGGATGAGCTTATGCATGAGACGGCAATTTCGACCGGATCCAGGAAGTCCGTAGAGTGGTGCGGGTAACCTCACTCGGGCTCCGAGAGTCTTAGGCTGGTCGTTCGCATTTTCACAGCGCAGGCCGGGCCGCCCGCGCAGCCGAGTCAGGAGGCTCCATTCACCATGTGCAGAAACATCAAGACGCTTTTTAACTTCGAGCCACCCGCGACCGATTCCGAGATCCGCGCCGCGTCCTTGCAGTTCGTCAGAAAACTCAGCGGCTTTCAGAGCCCTTCGAAGGTGAACGAGGCCGCGTTCAATCAGGCCGTCGATGAGGTGTCGGAGGCTGCGGGCCGTCTTATCGGCTCACTTCGCACGCAGGCCGAGCCCCGCAACCGCGAGATCGAGGCTGAACGCCTACGAGCCAAATCCTTCGCCCGCTTCGGGCGCGCTCGCTAACCGGAAAAGAATCTACCGCCTTGCCGTTAGCGCGCGCCATCGTCCTCTAGGACGCAGCCAAGCACCATTCAAATCACATCGGAGGAATCTGCCCGTTCACGCCTACGGCCACGCGCGCCGCCGTCAGACTGCCGTCGGGTTGACGCTGGGAGACCACGAAGACGGCCGCGCCGGGCTTGAGCATCGCACGATCGCCGGGTGTAAAGAGCACGACGGTCGCGCTTTCGGGAACGATCACCTTTTGCTCTCCACCCTTGTACTGGACTTGCAGCACATGGTCCTTGCCGATGCTCGTGACGTTGGCGACGTTGGCATTGGTCATCTTGCTTTGGGGCCTGAGATCCCAGTCGTAGTGCCCTTCGCCCGTGCCCCGCATGTTCTCGGGGAAGATGTGGACTTCGAGCGCCACGAGCGCCCCGTCTCTTTCGCCCAACGTCGTGGTTCCGATGAATTTACCGGCGTCGATATCGGCCACGCTGGCCTTGTTGACCCCCGTTACCACGAGGTTCTCGGGGAGCTTGACGGTTTGCAGCTGCCCGTCGCCCGTCTTTAGCGTCAGGCTCGCACTGTCGACCTTGTCTACGGTACCGCGCAGGCGAACGGGCGGGGGCGGGGTTTGCGCTAAGGCAGTTACGGAAACAGCGATCAGTATGAAAGCCGCGAAGATGCGCATGGAGTTCTCCTCAAAAGGGTGCGAACCTGCCCGGGACGGTTCTCGGAGAGGCCAAGGACCGCGGAGGCCGTATTGTATGCGTTGTATACATTTGCTGCCACCGGCCTTCAAGGCCTTCCGAAGCGAATCGATGGCGCGCTCTATCTGCCCGGAAACAGGGCGCGCCGGCGCTCGAGACTGGCTTGCGGCCAGTACTTCTTGCTGTCGTAGTACTCGGCAACCGCTGGCACTCCTTGCGGGATCTGGACCCACGGCTGCTTGGAAGTCGTAAAGATGTGGATGTCGGGGGGAAAGCGGTCCGGGTCGACGAGGGTGCCCACCCGAATGAAGCGCAGCCGGTCTCCGGCACCGGCATAGTGGCTCCACAGGGCGACGCGGCATTCGGGACACCGCGCGATCTTCTGTCCCTGGCCGCTGAGGGAAGGGGTGTCGACGAGTTCGACTTCTCCGCAGACAAGGGCGACGCGGTCGGACTCGATTAAGGCATTTAACGCGAAGGAAGCGCCGGTCTCGCGTTGACACCAACGACAGTGACAGCAGTGCACAAAAAGCGGCTCCGTCGCAAGCTCGTAGCCGACCATTTTGCAGGTGCAATGGCCGGCGAGGGGATAGTCGTTCGCTTGCGACATGGGTTGGCTCAGGCGGGGTGTAGCAGCGCCCTAGCGCATGGCGCTGGGGGCGTGTTGGCTGCGCCGGTCGATCTCGTCGACCATGCCGCGAAACTGGGCTGCGATATTTGAACGCATCAACTGGACCTCCACGAAACGGGGCATCGAAACACTCGGATCGATCACCCCGTTCCAGCGCAGGACATAGTCCTCGTCATCCCCCCCGGGGACCCGGCTCACCTCGTAGCCTCCCGACAGTTTCTTCAGGTTACCCGAGACCAGCCGGACCTGGATGCTGGATCGCGGCTCTTCGGTCGCCTCCACCACAACATTGATGTTATAGGTGAAAAAAAGCAAGCGGGCTTCCCCCTGCTGGCGCACGATCACCACGTTGCCGCGGCGCTCGGCGACCTCGCTCTTGCGCATTCCGGGAATGAAGCGATCCAGATTGTCGTAATCCGTCAGGGTTGCCCAGATCACCTCCGGACGCGCGCGGATGCGCGCCTGAGCCTCCACCGCAACGCCGCCGCCTTCGGCCGAGCTGGCCTCCACTGCGATGTTGTCCTCGGCCTGGGTCGGGACCGAGGGCAGCCCAAGAACGATCCCTGCCAGGAGGCATCCAACCACAAGCCGCACCGCCTTGAAGATCAGAACGCGGGGGGGTGGGGAAGTAACGAGAGCCGGGGGGAGCACGGTCTGCGAGTTTTCGCTCTTGCGGATGAAAAAGGGCAAAAGGCCTGGCAACGACGGCGTTCAACCGCTTCACATCATGGAGCCCGTGCCGCGATGCGGCAAGGTGTCCGGGACGTGCAATTGCAACAGGATGTAATTCCCGATTCTAGACCGAAGCACTTCCAGGCAAACGCGGGCAACCAAGAAATCGAATTTGGTGGCCGACATGATCGTGTCATGACTCGGACATCTCGCCAAACTTTTTCGAGTCGGGACGCTTGGACTCGCGTTCACACTATGATGCGGTGCCGGCCTTGCCGCTTTGGAATCCGTCGCCCATGATCGATGTTCTACTGCATTTGAAAGGTGCCCTGAGGATCGGCCAGGCCTTGGTTGCGGCCGCGACGCTCGGCGCCAGCGGCGTGCTCCTGGCGGCGCCCACGCCCTACACGATCGACCCGACGCATACCTTCGTGATCTGGGAAGTGAAGCACTTCGGAACCTCGACCAGCCGGGGTCGCTTCGGGGTGGCCAGCGGTACCATCACCATCGACTGGGATGCGGCATCGGGCGAGGCCGACATTCTCATCAATGTCAGCGAGCCCGATACGGGCGTGCCCGAACTCGACAAAATTCTGAAGTCGGACAGTTATTTCGCAACCGACGCCTATCCGCAGGCACGCTTTAGCGCCCACGATTTTAGGATCGCCGACCATAAGGTCGTCTCGGTCAGCGGTGAATTGACGCTTAGGGATAAGACCGTTGCAGTGACGCTGACGTCGACGGGCTTTAATTGCTACTTCAATCCTCTCGTTGGCCGGCGGGTCTGCGGGGGCGACTTCGAGACAAGCCTAGAACGTTCTGATTTCGGTATCAAGGCGGGACTGCCTTTCGTCGCTGACAGCGTGCATCTGTTAATCCAGATCGAGGCGAAAGCGGGCGCCGAGAAGGATGCGAAACCCGGCGGCTTTCATGGCGAGAAGGACGACATGTAGCCGGCCGGCTTGCGGTGCGACTAGGGGTATGAGCGATGCAAGGACGAGAGCGCGCGATCGACGTTTGGACGGCCGTCGAGGCGGTGGTGCGATCCGCTGTCACGACGGGCGATGTGCCCGGTATCGTGGCAACTGTTGGAACGGCCAGCGGGACCTGTCTTGAGGTGGCGTTCGGAGAGCGCGGCCTCGAGCAGGGCCTCTCGATGGAAAGTCAAACCGTCTGCTGGATGGCCTCCATGACGAAGCCTTTGGTCGGTGCTGCGGCCATGCAGCTCGTAGAGCAAGGCCGCCTCAAGTTGGACGCACCGGCGGCGGCGGTGATTGCTTCGTTGGGCCAAGTGCAGATCCTCGGCGGCTGGGACGCGCACGGCCAACCGGTCCTAAGGGCGACGCCGACGCCTGTGACGCTGCGCCATCTGCTCACGCATACTTCGGGCTTTGCCTACGACACCTGGAATGCCGATATCGCGCGTCTGGCGCGCCTGACCGGCCTGCCCCGAGCGGCCTCGGGCCAGCTTAAGGCACTGGATGTGCCCTTGGTCTTCGAGCCGGGCACACGCTGGGAGTACGGCATCGGGATCGATTGGGTGGGAAGAATGATCGAGACCGTCACCGGGATGCGCCTTGGCGAATACCTCCGGGAAAACCTCTTCGCACCTCTGGGCATGGATGCCACCGCGTTTCGCATCGCGCCCGACATGCGGGCAAGGCTGGCCCGCGTTCATGCGCGCGATGCAAACCAGGCGCTCTCGGTCGTGGATTTCGAAATCGCGCAGGATCCCGAGTTCGAGCCCGGAGGAAGCGGCCTTTACTCGACGGCTCCGGACTATCTGCGATTTCTGCGCATGCTTCTCAATAACGGCGCCATCGACGGGGTGCGCGTGCTCAAGCCTGAAACGGTCGAACTCATGTCGCAGAATCACATCGGCGCGTTGCAGGTCGGTCCGTTGAAATCCCACAACACTTCGCTGTCGGGGGATGTCGAGTTTTTTCCCGGACTTCCCAAGACCTGGGGGCTCACGTTCATGCGAACCGAAGCCGACGCCCCAACGGGGCGCTCGGCCGCAAGTCTGGCCTGGGCGGGGCTGGCCAACACCTACATGTGGCTCGACCCGAAGGAGGGCGTCGCCGCCGTGTACCTGACGCAGGTCCTGCCCTTTCTCGACGGAAAAACCTTCGGGCACTATCTGGATTTCGAGACTGCGGTCTACACGGCTTTACGAGGCGGGGGTGCCTTAAGCCACGCCGGCCAGCTCGATTCGGAGCCGGGGCTGCATTCCGACGGACTCTAGCTACGCCGCTCACCGTTCGAATGCCCGACCGGCTGCAAAGCCGCTTCGGCCTAACTCGTGGGTTCAGGCGGGTCGGCGTGGACCTGGTTGCGGCCCGCATTCTTTGCGCGATAGAGCAGCGTGTCCGCATAAGCGACGAGGGCGTCGTGCTTCTGAAAATACGAGGCGGCTTCGGTTACGCCGAAACTGATCGTGACGTTCAAGTCCCCGCCCATTTCCGGATGGATGCTCTCCCAGGGATAGGAGGCGATGCGCTCGCGGATTTTCTCGCATACGGCGGCTGCCTCCTCAAGCGAGGTTTCCGGGAAGACCAGAGCGAATTCCTCTCCGCCGTAGCGCGCGACGTAGTCGGTGACGCGAATGCTCTCGCGCATGATGCTCGCGATGGTGCGCAACACGTCGTCGCCCACGGCGTGCGAGAGTTGATCGTTGATGCGCTTGAAGTAGTCGATGTCGGCAAGCGCGACCGATAGTCGCCCCGCATAGCGTTGTGTGCGGCGCAGATCGGCGTCGAGACGGACATCGAGTGAGCGCCGGTTGTGAAGCCCCGTGAGCGAGTCCTCGAAACTTTGCTTCTCGAGCTGCTCAAGCAGGACCGAGCGTTCGTGGTCGACGCTGCTTAACTGGGCGTTGAGCGCCGCCAGTTCGGCGTGCCGGTGCTGCGCCTGCTCGAGTTCGGACTCGAGCTTTTCGAGCTCGAAGCGCGCTTCAAGCACCTGCATCTTTTCTGCAGCAGCAGCAGACTTGATCTGGGTCTCGATGCGGTGGTAGCGACGGTGGGACTCGAGCGCCTCGGCGAGGCGGCCTGCGGCTTCGTAGGCCGACACCAGCGACAGGAGCAATCCGGCATGCTGCTCCATGAGCTGAAAGCTCGAATACAAGGCGTCTGCCTGCTCCAGGGTCGCGATCGCAGCTTCGATCGCACCAGTGCGCCTTTGCACCTCCCCCAGGTTTGCGAGTGTCACGGCTTCCATGCGTCGCCCCTCGAGCGCACGCGCCAGTTCCATCTGGCGCGCAAGATTCTCGAAGCAGCGCGCGTAGTCGCCGATTTCGCGAAGCGCCGTCGACAGGGTATCCAGGCAGATCACGACGAAGTCCGGATGATCCGTCCCTTCGACCGAGGCCAGCGCCCGTTCGCACTCGATGACAGCCTGCCGGTACAGCTCCTGCGCCTGGACCGTCTCGCCGCCGCCCTCGGCCAGACGGATGCCCCGCCCGATGCGAGCGAAGGCGAGATTGTTCAGCGTCGTGGCGACGTGAAAGCGGTCCCCGAGACTTTCGTAGATGGGCAGGACCTCTCCATAGAGGGCGATGGCTCTTTCGTCCTCGCCTAGCATGTTGTAGACGACCGCGATGTCCATGAGGGCATCGGCCTCGCCGACCTGGTTGTCGATATTGCGGTTTAAGCGCCGTGCCCGCTCGAACACCGACAGCGCCTCGGACATCTGGCCCACCAGCGAGAGCGCAATGCCATAGTTGATAAGCGCGGTGGCCTCCCCTTCCGTGTCCTCGAGATCGGCGAAAAGCCGACTGGCCTCGTTGGCGGACTGCGCCGAGGCAACCAGTTCGGAAAGGTTGCGCTGGCACACCGAGCGAGTGGAAAGACCGCGACCGGCAAGCGCATTGTCCTTCAGTCGCCTGGCGAGCTCGATGGCCTCGTTCACCGCGCCCATCGCCCGCTGCGGATTGGAGTGGCGCAGTGCGTCAGCATCATGCAAGAGCGCGACGGCGCGTTCCCGCGCTGCTTTTAGAGCATCGGATCGCATCGCGGCTTCGGGAGGTAGAGCGTCCATGAAATCGGGCGGCCAGTGGGACGCGCTCGGATGAGGGCGCCGTCGGAAACTGCATTAGTTTAGCCGACTCGCGTCATCCGAGACGAACCGCAGGCTTCGGCCGGTCCTTGCAGCTGCTCGATTTCGACCCGCTTTTGAGTAAAGGCGAAGCCGAAAGGCCGCCGTCGACACATTCGTATTCCCGTCTTGCCGCAAGCCCGAACTCAGAGAGGGCCCGGTCGAAGCCAGTGACCGTCATGGGTGCCGGCCTGAACGACGGTAGGGGAAGTCGCACCCAATTGCGCCAGCGTGTTGGTGAGCTCGGCGTCCAGAAGATCGAATGCGTGCGCAACCCCTAGGGGACCGCCCGCACCCATGCCGTAGAGTCCGAGTCGTCCCATCAGAACCAGATCGGCGCCGAGCCCCAGGGCCTTGACCACGTCGCTGCCGTGTCGCACCCCGCTGTCGGCAAGGATGGTCAAGCCCGCCCCCAGGCGCTCGCGCATCGCCTGAAGCACCTCGAACGGGCTCACGGCCGCTTCCAATTGGCGTCCGCCGTGATTGGACAGGAGCACGCCATCACAGCCCAGTGCCTGGCAGCCCAGTGCATCATCCACATCGAGTACGCCCTTGACGATGAGGGGGCCGGACCAGTGCTTGCGGACCGACTCAAGATGGGTCCAGGTGGTGCTGACGGCCAGCAGTTGCGAACCGAAGAGCGACAGCGCCGCCTTAGGCGTGCCTTTGGGCGCATAGCGCTCGAGATTGGCAAGGCGGGGGGCGCCCGCTGCGAGCGTGGCCAGACTCCAGCCGGGATGCGAGGCGATCTCGAGCCAGCCGCGAAGCGGCAGTCGCAAGGGCAAGACGAGCCGGTTGCGAAGATTCCGGTCGCGCCGCCCGGGCACCGGCGTGTCGACCGTCACGACGAGTGCCTTGGCCCCGGCGGCGTGCGCGCGTTCGATCAAGTCCCGTGTGACGGCCTCGTCACGCGTGACATAGAGCTGGAACCAGAGATCGGGGCACACCTTCGCCAGATCCTCGATTGACGTCGAACAAGGAGTACTGGCGACATAAGGAAAGCCGCGCTGGTGGGCGAGCTTGGCGAGCGCCAGATCGGCTCCGGGCCACATGAGGTTGGCCACCCCGGTCGGGGCGATGCCATAGGGACGTGTCCAGGTCTTTCCGAAAAGGACGGTCTGAGTTTCGATGCGCGAGACGTCACGCAGGTAACGCGGTACGAGCCGCATGCCGTCGAGCACGGCACGGTTGTGCGCCATGCCCGAACCGTCTCCGGCGCCTCCGTCGATAAAATCGAATGCGAAGCGGGGCACCCGTCGCCGCGCAGCCAGACGCAACTCCTCGACGTTGACGAGGCGGCTTATGCGAGGCCGAAACATCGACGCCGCCTTCCGGTCGCATGAAGCGAAGCGCGATAGCGACCAGGGCGCATGGTCTACTGCAGCAGCTTCCATTTGCCGTTTTCAACGGTCACCATGACGCGCGCGCGCTGATCCATTCCGTTGTGGTCCGATTTCGACAGGTTCATCACGCCCTGCGAGATGACAAGACCCTGAACGCCTTCGAGGGCGTCGCGAAGCGCGTGACGAAAGGCGGGTGTCCCCGGCTCGCCCGCTTTTAGAGCCAGCGGGACAGCGCGCTCCAGCAGGAGACTGGCGTCCCAAAGATGGGCGCCGAAGGTGGTCGTCGAATTCGCGCCGTAGGCGGCCTCGTAGGCTTTCTGGTAGCCAAGAGCCTGCTGCTTGCTCGGATGACTATCGGGCAGCTGGCTTGCCACGAGCACCGGGCCTGCAGGCAGGATCGTTCCTTCGACATCGCGCCCTCCGACGCGCAGATAGTCGTTGTTCGCCACACCGTGGGTCTGGTAGATCGGTCCGGTGTAGCCGCGTTCGCGCAACTGCTTTTGCGGCAGGACGGCAGGAGTGCCCCGGCTAGCGATGAGCACGGCATCGGGCTTGGCGGCGATGACCTTTAGGACCTGCCCGATCGTGCTGGGGTCGGTGGGCTGGTAGCTCTCGTTGGCGAGGATCTTGATGTTGTTCTGATTGCAAAGCTTGGTGGTCTCGGTGATCCAGCTCTGGCCGTAACTGTCGGTCAAGGCGATGAATGCGACCGTATGGACATTATGGGCCACCATGTGATCGACCACGGCGCTGGCCATGAGGGCGTCATTTTGGGGGGTCTTGAAAACCCAGGCTTTTTTCGCATCCATGGGCGTGATGATCGCAATGCTCGCGGCAAGAGAGATCACCGGTGTTTCGCCCTCGGCAGCCGGATCGGTCATGGCCAGTGCGTTGGGCGTGACGCTCGAGCCGATGATGACATCGACGCGGTCTTCCGAGATGAGCTTTCTGACGTCCTTCACGGCCGTCGTGGTATCGGAAGCGTCGTCTAAGAGAATGTACTCGACCTTCTTGCCACCCATTTCCTTGGGCAGAAGGGCGACCGTGTTCTGTTGCGGAATGCCCAGCGAGGCCGCCGGACCGGTCGCCGACACGACCACGCCGACCTTGATCTGTCCCCACGCGGGGTGAACAAGAAAGAGCAGCGCAAAAAGCATCCCTCCGAAACTACGCAATCCCGCTTGCAAGCGCATTGTCGCCTCCTCGTTATTTGAACTTCGATTCCCTCTGTTGAGGGTCTTGCTTGCCCTTGACCGGTGTGCCGCTCCTCGTCACCCACTTTCAAACACGGGCCGGGCGGATCACGATGATCGGCTTTGCGACGACAGGCCTAGGCACCGCACCGTGCTGCGCGATGCTGCGGTCCAGTGCCTTACCCTCGGGATCGGCGAGCGCCGCCTCCCGCGCGATGCGAATGGCCGAAGCGAGGCTCGCACCATCTGGAAAGCGGGTCAAGGCCGCCGCAGCGGCCAAGGTCGTAAGTATGCGCTCGAGATTCTCATAGCCGCGCGCGTGCGTGTCGCCATACCCCTTGACGAGCCTGCCGCAAAGCGCGATTTCGATGGCGCCCTCAATACTCAAAGGAATCACGCGCTCGATGGCGGCAAGCCAGGCCGAGATGCGCGCCTGTTCCTCGGCAAAGCGCGCACTGCGACGTCGCAGGGGCCGAAGTGCGGCGATGAGGCGCAGCGCCATGAAACCCACGAAGGAGTCGGTCTTTAAGGTGAGCGCAAATCCCAGGCCTTGACCTCGCGAGCGCTGCCAGCGCAGGACGGCACGCGACCAACCTGGTGGCAGGATCCCCGCCATCTCCTCGATGCGCGGCTTGAAATAGTCGGAAATCCGGACGATTTCCCTGGGCTTGGCACCCACTTCGGCGCGCACCCGGGAAAAGCGCGACGCGCGGGTCTTTAAGTCCGCCACGCGCACCACGTCATCGAAGCTCATCCACAGCGCCAAAAAGCGGGCCGTCTCGCGCAGAAGGACAACGCGCGCGTCCGGCTGTGCGTCAGAAAGCGAGGCCTGAAGGCGATCAAGCCGCTTCAAAAAGAGGTCGACGTAGGCTAGGTCCTGATAGTCGAGTAGTCTCACTACGGCTGGGACGAGGAGGTCGTGGGCTGCGCCGGGAAAGCGCTTTAACGCTTGCTCCAAAGCCGGGGGCAGCGATCCAAGTGTAGTCGTCTTGGGGCTTGATCGAACGACCGTGTCGAGACCCCGGGCGCGCGCGACCTGCTGGTAGCCTGCCTCGAAGCCGGCCAGACTCGCTTCTACGCCCTTGCCCGACGCCTTGATCGCAGCTTCGCACATGACCCGATCAAAAGGCAGTTTTCCCGAGGCGGCGAGTGCACCGAACATGACCGCGCTGACCACGGTCTGGGCGCCGCGCGCTGCCTCTTGCATGTCGAAGCTCACGAATTCGGCCGCAAAGCGTGTGGCCACGGTCAAAAGCCGCTGCAGATCGAAGCGCCCATCGCCCATCGCCATCTTCTCGAACGTGGTGAGAGTCCGCGTGTTGGAGGAGATGAGGGTCGTGTGCTCGGGATCGATGTAGCCCAAGGACAGCACGCGCCCCATTTCCAGGAGCTCGGATGCGATGACGAGGTCCACGCACCCGGCGACTGGCGTGAGGCTAAATACGGGTCGACCGCCCGAAACGGTGTTCAGAGGACGTTGGCTGATCTCGACGTAGTAGGTGGTCGCACCGGTACGCTGCGCCACGCCCGGGATCGAGGTGCCCTGCACGGGATGGCCGGCCTGGGTTGCGGCGTCCACCAGCCATTCGCACAATACGCCCCCGCCTTCGCCGCCGAGTGCTGCAATGAGGATGGAGACGGGCTGGGTCGTATCCATTCTCATGCGGGCTGGAACAGCCGGATGAGGCTGTGGCGAAACGTCGCGCCTAGTCGGTCGAGCCAGTGGGGGTTGCGGATCACGTCGGCGCGGTAAAACGAAGGGCACAGGGTTGCAGCATGCGCGTTCGCGCCGCACAGACCACATCCGACGCAGCCGTCTTCGACGGTCACCACCGGATCGACTTTCAAGGGGTCCGCACTGTCTTTTAGCGTGAGGGTCGGACAGCCCGAAAGTCGGATGCACGAGTGGTCGCCAGAGCAGACGTCCTCGTCGACCCCGTATTTGACCCGCACCAGACGCTCACCGCGCTCGAGTCTTCTGGCCTGCTCTGGACGGATGCGTCGCTGCTTCTCGAGTTGGCATTCGCCTTCGCCTACGATCACTTTCAGACCGCGGTATTCCGAGCTGAAGGCTTCGGTCAGGACGGTCACCATGCTCTGGACGTCATAGGTGTGCACGGTTTCGAGCCACTCCAGACCCATGCCTTGGAGTGTGTTTTCGATCGTGCGGTTTTGCGCGAGCGTCTTCGAAGATCGGCCGCGGGAGACTTCGCGCACGTCCTCCCCGGGCGAGGAGATGATTTCCTGGGTGCCTGTGGCCGAGGTGTAGCCGTTTTTCAAAATCAGAAGTACGAGGTCATCTCGATTGAACAGGGCCGACTGTACTCCGGAGAGCAGACCGTTATGCCAGAAGCCACCGTCGCCCATGATGGCCAGCGTACGCTGGTGCATCAGGGGCGCGACGGCCGCCGCAGAGGCAAGACTCATCCCGTAGCCCAGAATCGAGTGCCCGCTCGAAAACGGCTCAAAGGTTGCGAAGGCGTGGCAGCCGATATCGGCTGCGATATGCACCGGTCCCATCTTCTCCTGGACGAGCTTTAATGCGGCAAAGACCGGTCGCTCCGGACAACCGATGCAAAAACCCGGTGGGCGCGCAGGCACCGCTCCCAAAGCCTCGGCGACCTCGCTGCGGCGACGTGCATTGGCTTCAAGCCAGGTCTGCGCCGAAGGGGGGCTGACCTCTGGCAGATAGCGCCTGGCCAATTCGGCAAGGCCGCTTGCCAGGACCTCAACGGTGTACTCGCCGGCCATCTGAAGGAGGTCTTTGCCATGGAGGCGGGCCAAGACGTCCGCGCGTCTGAGGATGGCGCTGATCTCGTTTTCAAGGAACTCGGGCTGACCTTCCTCGATGACCAAAACGGCTTGCTTTCCGCGTGCAAACGCAGCGATCTGATCCGGCACAAGAGGGCAGGTGACGTTGAGCACCAGAAGCGGGAGCTGCGTGCGGCCGTAGAGGTCGGCCAGACCCATCTGCTGCAGGGCCCGGATCAGGGAGTTGTAGAGACCTCCCTGTACGATGAGGCCCAGATGCGCAATCTCGCCGTCGAACTGTTCGTTTAATTCGTGCTCGACGATGAAGCTTCTTGCCCGGGGCAGGCGCGAATCACCCTTCAGTTTTTCCTGGCGGAACGTTGCCGGTGGGTGAGACAGTCGCGCATAGTCGAAAGGAGCTGGGCCGGCCATGGGATGCAGCACCGAATGCGCCGGCGCGACATTGTCCTGGCACACGAAACTGCCGCGCACATGACAGGCGCGGATGCGCAATTGCATCATGACCGGCATGTTCGACGCTTCCGAAAGGGCGAATCCCGCCTCGACCATGCGCGTCATCAGCCCAAGATCCGGTCGGGGATCCAAGAGACAGATCGAGGACTTCAGCGCAAAGGCGAGCGTGCGCTCCTGGATGACGCTCGCGCCTTCCCCATAGTCTTCCCCCACGATGATGAGGGCTCCACCGGTCACGCCCGCCGAGGCGAGATTGGACAAAGCGTCGGAGGCGACATTGGTCCCGACCACGGACTTCCAGGTTACGGCACCGCGCACCGGATAGTGGATGGACGCGGCAAGCAGGGCCGCCGCCGAGGCCTCGTTGGAGCAGGCCTCGACGTAAACACCGAGTTCCTTCAGAAAATCCGAGGCCTGCACCAGAACATCGAGCAAATGCGACACCGGCGCGCCTTGGTAGCCCCCGACGTAGGCGACACCGGACTGGAGCAGTCCTTTGGTGATCGCAAGGATGCCCTCGCCGTGAAAGGTCTCGCCGGCTTTGCGCCGCAACATCTCGACTTCGCGTGCGAACGATCGCTCCATGGGATATCGGGTCTCCGAAAGGCCACAGGATCTTGGCCCCGATGGCGGCTAGGCTACTTGCGTGAAAGTCCAGTGTAGGCTGAAGTGGTTATGCTGTCGATATAATAGACTTTATGTTCATTATCGATGGCATCGATACACAATGAATATTTATTCGGTCGACCTGAACCTGCTGAAGATCTTCGATGCCGTCTACGTTGAACGCAGCGTAAGCCGGGCGGCGCACCGGCTCAACCTCACCCAGCCTTCGGTGAGTCATGGCCTGACGCGCCTGCGCACGCTCTTCGGTGACCGTCTTTTTGTGCGGGCCCGCTCGGGAGTCGAGCCGACAGTGGCCGCTGAACGGATTGCAGTCCCGATCGCCGCGGCCCTGCGCGAGCTTCAGGTGACGCTCGATGAGACTGACCGGTTCGACGCCGAACGCGCCTCGCGCACCTTCCGGTTGCATATGAGCGATTTCGGCGAGGTGGTTTTCTTGCCGCCCCTTCTACGCGCCTTGCGCGAACGCGCACCGCACGTCGCAATCGAGACGAGGCAGATTGCCTGGTCTGAGATTCCCGATGCCCTCTACGATGGGCAGATCGATCTCGCGATCGGCTATCTGCCGTCGCTTGCGGGCAACTTTGAAAGTCAGCTGCTCTTTCACGAAGAGTACGTCACACTCACCCGTGCGCGCGCTGCGCGCCCGAGGATAGAGAACCCGAAGAACTACATCGTCGTGAGCTCGCACCCGCCTACTTTGAAATATCTGACGGACCGCGGACTGGGCGAACGCATCAAACTGTCGATACCGCATTTCATGGTGGTTCCGGCGATCCTCGCCGAGACCGATTTCGCCGTGATTCTGCCGCGCATGGCCGCACAGCGGTTTCGACCGACGCGCTCGTTTCATATCGCACCCCTGCCAGGTCCGCGACAGCTCTTTGATGTCAGTCTTTACTGGACACGGCGCGCGACGACGGATCCGGCCAACGCATGGCTACGGGGCCTGCTCATCGATTTGTTTCGGCTTCATCCCGAGCGCGTCTGAGTCAAATCGTCACTTGCCCGGATCCTTGACCCCGGGAAAGGCGTCGAACTCCACCGCCACGGCCTGACCATCGACCATCTGGGTGCGGCGGATATAGACGGTCTGCACGATATCGCGCGTTGCCGGATCAATCGTGACGGTTCCACGCGGGCTCGTGAAACTCTGCTGCTTGGCCAGAGTCATGAACTGATCCGCATCGACATCCTTGCCCAGCGCCTTCAAGACATTGATGATCAGATGCATGCCGTCATAACCCGCCACGGCCATGAAGTTCGGCCGGATGCCGTAGGCTTTCCGGTAGGCGGCGACAAAGGACTTATTTTCGGGCGAATCATGCACCATCGAGTAGTGACCCGAGGTGACGGAGCCCTGAACGAGCGGCCCGATGACATCGAGCAGATCGTCGTCGATGAGATCGACCGTACCGATGAGCTTGATGCCCTCCTTGTCGAGCTCACGCTCCTTCCAGGTCTTCAAGAACGCGATCGTGCCCTCGCCCGGTGGCAGAAACACAAACACCGCTTCAGGATGCGCATCTTTGATGCGCTGGACATAGGGCGCGAAATCGGTGTTCGTCACGGGCACCCGCACCTGACCTACGATCTCGCCCCCGGCGGCCGTGAAATTCTTCTGAAAGCCGGTCTCGGCGTCGACCCCTGGCGCGTAATCAGCCACGATCGTATAGACCTTGTTTAGGCCGTTCTTGTGCGCCCATTGAGCAATCGGAAGGGCCAGCTGGGGTAGGGTATGGGAGACCCGCACGATGTAGGACGACTTGGTCGTGATGGCCGAAGCCGCCGCGTTCATGATGATCATGGGCCGCTTACTTGCCTCGGCGACGCTGGCGGTCGCCATGGCCCCGGGAGTGAGCGCATAACCGGCGAGGATGTCGACATTCTCGCGCGTGACCAGTTCCTGCGAGAGCCGCTTGGTCACCTCGGGCGCGGTCCCGGTGTCGTCGCGAACGAGCAGTTCGATCTTGCGACCATTGACCGTGTCGCCGTTCTGGGACAGGTAGAGCTTAACTCCGTTGCCGATCTGCTGACCATACTTGGCAAAAGGGCCCGAAAGCGGCAAGACGAGTCCGATTTTTATTGGCGGCGCGTCATCCGCTAGGGCCAGGGTGGCCGCGCACGACAAAATGATCGACCCCAGGATTTTCTGAACACGCATGGATTCTCCTTCGCCACGGCCCTCGCGCCCCAATGGAGGGCGTCGGCGAGGGTGCGGGGGCAAGCATACACACGAACGCGGCTCTGGCCCAGCTTGCGTCGCACAAGCGGGCCGTCTTCTGAGCGCATTCAGAACTCTTTGTATACTGAGCGTCTCGCTGGGGCCGGACGGGATTTCAGGGCGCCGGCGGCATTGCGATCAACACTTTTGGAAAACGGAGAAATTGGCATGAGTGAAGCCTGTCTCGAACCCCAACGCCCCGTGACGATCCCCGTCGCGGGCAGCCAGAGCCTCTTTCATGTCCGGCGTGTGTATTGTGTCGGTCGCAACTACGCCGAACACGCGCGCGAGATGGGGTTTGACCCGGAACGGGAACCTCCGTTTTTCTTTTGCAAGCCAGCCGACGCGGTCTGGGCGGTGGCGTCGGGCACGACGGGCGAGATGCCCTATCCAAGCCTCACAAAGAACCTCCACTACGAAATCGAATTGGTCGTGGCGATTGGCGCCAAAGGCACCGAGATTGCGACCGAAAAAGCGCGCGAGCATATCTTCGGGTACGCCGTGGGACTCGACATGACCCGGCGCGATCTGCAAATCGGGATGCGCGAGAAAGGCCGGCCCTGGGAAATCGGAAAGGCGTTCGACTGGTCCGCACCGATTGCCCCGATTCATCCGAAGGCGTCGCTAAGCGAGATCGAAAAGCGCGAAATCGAGCTCAAGGTCAATGGGACCGTGAAACAAAAGAGCGACCTGACCCAACTCATCTGGTCGATCGACGAGGTGATCAGCAACCTCTCGACTTATTTCACGCTGATGCCGGGCGATCTGATATTTACGGGCACTCCCGCAGGCGTCGGTCCTGTAGTAGCGGGCGATCTCATGGTCGGCTCGATCGAGGGTCTGGGGGAGCTTTCGGTGCGGATGCGCTAGTCCTAAGCTCGGGCTTCACTAAGGCTTCAGAGTGGGCCCTAGCACCAGCGCATAGATCACGGTCACCAAGACCGACACGGCGATCCATGCCCAGCTGCGCGGAAAATAAAGGCCGGGCTCGTAGGACGGCAGAGCCCGCGATAGATAGGCCATCATGAACAAAAGGCCGGCAGAGCCGCCCAGGCTCGAGGCCGCGGCCGAGATCAGAACGATCTCGAGCCCGTGCGGATTCAAGAATCCGATCAGAATCGAGACCGCGCCCCCGGTGAGATAGGAGACAAGCGCCGTCCTCCTCGCGACCCGGATGCGTGCCTCCCCCAAGCCGGCTGCGCGGGGCGCGATCCTGCGAACCGATAGTTGCATCACGCTTCGATAGGCCAGGACACCCACGATGATCAGTCCGACACGCACAGGCCAGGGTGGTCCCAGGTCATGGAAGAATCCACCGGCATCCACGCCGAAGTCGCCCACCCCGGAGACCCCGGAGAACGCCAGATATCCGGCGCACGCCATAAGGCCCAGAGTCCCGATGAGCCAGGTGAAGTAGAAGCCCGTTGGCGCCGATTTGGGAAGCCGATTGGCGATCTCGAGGGCCACAAAGCCCATCACGAGGCTGACCAAGGGTCCCGCAAGGGCCACCAGCCGAACGCGCCATGGGGACAGAAGCGAATCATCACAACTGACGTAGAACGCGCCAAGCTCGATGACATGACTGCCCAGCGCGACGCAGGCTGTGGCGTGGCCCAGGTGTTCATGCAAGCCAACGGCGAGAACGTAAGCAAGTGCGGAGATCGCAATCAGGGTAAGCCGATCGGGGAGCGGCACAGCGTCTTCGACCGCGGCAGGTGGGCTAGACATTTTGAGAGGCACAACAGGACAAGAAGCGACCGTTTGGACCGGCCTGCTTGTTTCCGGTGCATCCGAACGTATCTCGGGGATTGCCTGTTATCTCAAGCCTGCGTAACATCCGCTCCATCCTCCCGCCTCGCTATCGATCCTCATATGCCCCAATCCCGAGTTCGCATCCCATTCTGCGTCGCCGTTGTCATATCCGCGCTCGGATTGGCGCTCTCGGTCGGCATGGCCCAAGCCAAGGAGTGGACCGAGATTCGAATTGGAGTCGACGCGGCCTACAAGCCATTCACGTACAAGACCGAAGACGGAAAGCTCACCGGTTTTGATATCGATATCGCACGCGCGCTTTGCGAGCAGATGAAGGCCAAGTGCACCTTTGTCGAGCAGAATTGGGACGGAATCATACCGGCTTTGAACGCACGCAAGTTCGATACCATCATCTCCTCGATGTCCATCACCGACGACCGGCGGCGAGCGGTCGACTTTACCGATAAGTACTACGACACGCCCACGCACATCGTTGCCAAGGCAGGGACCGCCTACACCGGTCCGGAGAGCCTCAAGGGCAAACGGGTCGGGGTGTTAAAGGCGTCCGTGCAGGAGAAATATGCGCAGACCGTCCTCGCCCCGGCCGGGGCGCAGGTCGCCAGCTACGACACCCAGGAGCAGGTTTACCTGGACATGAAATCCGGACGGCTCGATGCAACCGTCGCCGATGCGGTCGAAGCGGGCGAAGGATTTCTAAAGTCGGCCGACGGAAAGGGGTTTGCGTTCGTGGGCCCCGAACTGCGTGACCCCAAGATATTCGGATTCGGGGCAGGCATGGCCGTACGCAAGAGCGATACGGACCTGCGCGACCAGTTGAACGCGGCGCTCAAGGCCATCCGTGCCAATGGGGGCTACAAGAAAATCAATGACAAGTACTTCAGCTTCGACGTCTACGGTCAGTAGCCGGACCGAGCCAGAAGCCCAGCGGCTTTTCGTCCCGGCCAGCACATAGCATGGATGGCTACCTCCTTAGCATTCTGGGAGGAGCGTGGCTGACCGTGTGCGTGGCGCTGTGCTCGCTTAGCGTGAGCGTTGTGCTGGGGCTCTTGGGGGCGGCGGCGAAGCTCTCGGGACGGCGCCCGCTGGTCTGGGTCGCAACCGTCTACACCACGGTCATTCGCGGCATTCCCGATCTGGTCCTGATGCTTCTTGTTTTTTATGGTGGACAGTCGGCCGTGAATCAGTTGGCCGAACGCATCGGATATGGCGGTAACATTGACGTCAACCCGTTCGTTGCGGGGGTGCTGACCATCGGCTTCATCTACGGCGCCTATCTGACGGAGACCTTTCGCGGCGCGATCCTCGCGATCCCCAGGGGGCAGGCGGAGGCGGGCCTCGCCTTCGGCATGACTCCCTCGATGGTTCTGATGCGCCTGATCGTGCCGCAGATGCTCCGGCTCGCGCTGCCGGGGCTGACCAACAACTGGCTCGTTCTGGTCAAGGCGACCGCCCTGGTTTCGATCATTGGCCTAGGCGACATGATGTACCGTGCCAAACAGGCGAGCGGCGCGACCCGCTCGGCGTTTCTCTATTTTCTGCTCGCAGCGCTCGTCTATCTGGCCATCACGACCTTCTCACTGGTTGGGCTCAGTGCGCTAGAGAAGCGCTTTTCGCTGGGTGTAAGGCGCGTGGATTTCTAGTGCAGTTCGACGTCATCTTCCAACCGGATACGCTCGCGCTGTTTGCCCGCGGCATCGGCACGACGCTCGAACTACTCGTGCTCTCGCTTGGCTTCGGAATGCTCCTGGCCTTGCCTCTTTCGATTCTGCGCAGTTCGGACAAGGCGTGGCTGTCGCGGCCCGTTTGGCTGTTCACGTTTGCCATTCGCGGCACGCCGCTGCTGGTGCAGGTCTATCTCATTTACTACGGCGTGGCCCAGCTTCCCTGGATCCAGGCCCGGTGGGATGAGGTCTGGCCTTGGACCTGGTTCAAGGGGCCCCTGTTTTGCACACTCGTGGCCTTCGTCATCAACACGACCGCCTACACCATCGAGATTCTCTCGGGCGCGATTCGCGCAACCCCACCCGGTGAAATCGAAAGTGGTCGCAGCGTCGGCATGAGCGAGGCCATGCTGTATCGGCGCATCCTGCTGCCATCCGCCCTCAGGCGCGCCTTGCCTGCATACAGCAACGAGGTGATCCTGATGTTGCAGGCGACTTCGGTGGCCAGCGTCGTGCCCTCTTTGATCGATATCACAGGTGCTGCAGGCAGCGTGTACTCGACCTATTACCTTCCTTTCGAGGCGTTTCTGACCGCGGGGGCCATCTATCTCGTTCTGACGCTCGTGCTCGTCGCCCTTTTTCGGCTGGCCGAGAAGCGCTGGCTCTCCTATCTTGGTGCGCGAAGTGTCTAGGTGGCCGCGAGTCGCATGACGACTAAGCTCAAGGTCACCGATGTGCACAAGCGCTTCGGCTCGCACGAAGTGCTCAAGGGCGTCTCGCTGGTCGCGCAAGCCGGCGATGTGATCAGCATCATCGGCTCCTCCGGATCCGGCAAGAGCACCCTCTTGCGCTGTATCAACCTGCTCGAGCGACCCCATGCCGGTGCGCTCGAGGTGGCAGGTGAAGCGGTCGCGCTCAAAGTGGGCCGCGATGGCACGCTCGGCGCAGCCGATGCGCAGCAGCTTCAGCGCATCCGGGCCAAGCTGGCCATGGTTTTTCAGCACTTCAATCTGTGGGCCCATATGACCGCGATACAGAACGTGATCGAAGCACCGATTCGCGTATTGAAGGTCCCCAAGGCTGAAGCGCTGGAGCGGGGTCGGCGCTACCTCGAAAAAGTGGGTCTGTCCGGGATCGAGAATCGCTATCCCGCCCATCTGTCCGGAGGCCAGCAGCAGCGCGTGGCCATCGCCCGCGCCTTGGCCATGGAACCCGAGGTCATGCTCTTCGATGAACCGACCTCAGCACTCGATCCGGAAAGGGTGGGAGAGGTGCTGCAGGTCATGCGCGCGCTCGCCGAGGAAGGACGCACCATGATCGTGGTGACTCACGAGATGGGATTTGCGCGCGAGGTCGCCAATCACCTCTTGTTCCTGCACGATGGTCGGGTTCTCGAGGAGGGTGAGCCGCGCTCGATTCTCGCCGCCCCGCAAAGCGACCGGCTCAAGCAATTCCTGGCCGCAAGCCTCTAGAGGGTTGCTCCGTCGCTTGACCTAATTTTGCAGGCCGTGGGGAAATTCGCCGCGCTCTTCGCGCGCCTTGCGCATGGGTGTGAACGCCCACCAGTCGCGGGCTTCGCCGCTGCGCGCCTGATGAATGGCCGCGGCAAACACGTCCCACACGCAAGGATCCTGGCGTTGCCCGGAGATTTCCGACAGGCGCAGGTAGAGGACGTCCGCGTTGCTCGCCGCAAGTTCATTGATCGTTTGAATACCGAGCTTCTCGAGGTCCGCACGCATCGCCGGCCCGATGTTGCGTAATTCGGAGAGCGGATCGTGACGCGTGCGCTGCGGCGCGCCGCCCAAAGCCGTCTCCAAGGTCTGGGGTGGGGAGGACATCCCGGATCTCCTTTTCCTTTAACGCGGTATAGCTGAACAATAGCCATATGGGCCAAAACCGCAAGCGCTTTTGCAAGCGCACAGGGATGAAGAACGCCCGTGCAGACCGGGCTTCGGCTGCGGCGCCCCTCTTTCGGGAATGAAGCACTGCCTCGGTGCATCTCCTAGGGATGAAGCACCAGCTTTTGCACTCGCCAGTTCAAAAGCTCGGCGACGTAGAGCACATTCTCGCTTGGACAGGCGATTTCGTGGATCCAGCCGAACTGCTTGATCTGGCGGCCTGGGCCTCCGATCACCCCGAGAACCTTGCCCTCCAGACTGAGTTTGTAGATGCGTCCCGGATACGCGTCGGACGTGTAGAGGACCTGATTGGGTCCGGGCGTGATGCAAACCGTCCACGGAGCTCCCGGGGAAAACGTTCCCGATGTTGCCGCCGGATCAAGCTTGTTCCCGATGACAGGCTGGACACTGTGATCGAAAGGGACGTCAATCGTGATGGCACGCAGGAAGTTGCCGTCGCTGTCGAACACCTGAATCCTGCGGTTGAACCGGTCGGCAACATAAATGTTGCCGCTCCTGTCGGCTGCGATGCTGTGCGGGGTGTTGAATTCGCCGGGCTTGTCGCCCTTCTTTCCCCAGGATTTGACCCAGTTGCCATATTTGTCATATTTGGCGACGCGTGAATTGATGTAGCCGTCGCTAATGAAGATGTCACCGGCTGGGTCCCAGGTCACGTCGGTCACCTGCCGAAAGCGGCCGTCCTCGGCCGGCAGCGGCGGATTCGGATGTTTCAGCGGCGCGGTATCCTCGTCGGAAGCCTCTTGCTTGCGGCCGAGGACCATCGCCACGCGACCGCTGGGATCGAATTTGATGACCATGTCGGAGCCCTTGTCGGTCGCCCAGATCGCATCATCCGGGTCGATCCGCACGGCATGGGCGAACGACCACGCATAGAGATTTTTGCCGATCTCGCGCACGAAATTGCCGTCCTGATCGAACTCCAAGAGCTGCGCTGCGGACGCGCCGTAGGCGGGCCCGCTCGTGTTGCCCCTCGAAAATACGAAGACGTGACCCTTGGAGTTGACCGCCACCCCCGAAACCTCGCCGAAGTACATATCCTTGGGCAGCTTTAGGGGATCGGCAACCGAATCGAATTTGATCTCCGGCGCCGATTGCGCGTGAGCCGCAAGCCCAGACAGGCTCAGCAGCAACATCAGTAAAGTAGCCGTGCGATGCATGAGTCCTCCTTCCCCGATGATGGCAGCGCAGAGTGTACCGCGCCCGAAACGCCTATGGCACTGGCGTTGACGGATGGGTGTCTACTCGAAAATCACGCGTGGGAAATAAAGCGAGACGACCCAGTTGGGCTGGTCGACGATCTCGCTAATGCGCAGATCGGCACAGACGCTGCAAAGCAGGTAAGCGTCGATGGCACTGAGGTGGTGACGAATGCCCAAGAGCTCGATCATCTGGCTGAGGGCAGCGCGCGCCCCCGCAAAAAGATCCGGCCCGATTCCCGTTGTCACCTCATATCCCTTGACGTCGAGGTGACGGCTCACCGGCCCCGCAGTGGTAAAGCGTGGATAGGCGAGATTGGCGCCCTTGACGAGATCAAATCGGGCCGCGATCGCAGCCGGACTTTCAATCGCGGTTCCGCACACTTCGCCATCGCCTTGCGCCGCGTGCGTGTCTCCCACCGAAAACAGGCCACCGGCGACTTCGACGGGGAGATAGAGCTCAGAGCCGGCGCACAGATCGCGAATATCCATGTTGCCGCCCACGCGGCGCGGGGGCACGACGCTGTGGAGGCCGGGCAGGGCTGGCGCGAGTCCGATGGTCCCGCAAAAGGGCTTCAAGGGAACTGCGCCGCCGGGGCCGTAGAGGGCCGGAACCGTGAGGTCGGGTTGATACTTCCAGATGTGCAGCGCGGGGTCGGGGAACTGATCGGCGAGCAGTCCGAACCCCGGGATATTGGCGGTCCAACCCCAGCCGGACGGGGCGAAGGACAGCAGCGTCACCTTGATGGCGTCGCCCGGCTGGGCGCCTTCCACATAGACGGGGCCAACCACCGGGTTCACGCGCGCGAAGTCGAGCTTCAGAACGTCCTGGGCGCTTGAGTCGGCGTCCAACTGGCCCCCCGAGGCGTCTTGCGGATGGAACTCGACGCTATCGCCAGGAGCGATCGTCAGAATCGCCGGAAACGAGTGATCCCAGCCGAAGTGGCTCTGATGCCCATGCAAGGTCCGGGCGTGCAAGGTTGAGGTCATGGCTGGACTCGCGTCGGATGCGGGAAGGATTCCGGCAGTGGGCCAGAATTGCCTCAGCCAAAGAGTACAACAGCGGGCGTCGTGCGGCCGGGGTTGGCATCGGCACGCGCCCCTTTGCGCGGCGCAACAGCGTAGGAGACTGCTCGCCCGAGGACTACTGGCTCGATACCCCGAGGATGCGATCGCGCTTGGCCGCGTAGAGCTCGTAGTCGTGACGCGTCGTGCTGTTTTCCATGGCGAGCGCCATCTGGTCGCCCGCGTTCGCGGCATCTCCCAGCCGCAAGTAGGCCAGGCCCAGCCAGTAGTGGAACTCGTGGTACCAGGGATCCCGAGCGACCTCCTTCGCAAAATAGTCGCGAGCCTCGGAGTAGTGCCCCAGGCGCATTGCGGCGAGACCGCGGTTGAAATCGGCGAACGGTGGATTAGGCTCGATCCGGTGCAGCGTTGCAGCCATGGCATCGGC
>JBEKVI010000022.1:0-63324 GCA_049514215.1 Burkholderiaceae bacterium | reverse complement strand
GAGGACCTCGGCGAGTCGCAAGCGCGTTCCCGAAGGTCGGTTCTCCAGAACCTCCTGAAGCACGCGCTTGTACTGGGATACGGCCGGAAGATCGAGAGGTTTTTTCAATTGGGTTTCGATCGCGGTCAAGCATCAGGGAGCGGCAGCGATCGCTGTTTTCACGCGGGCCAGCGCCACGGGTGCGACCGAGAACGCGCGCAGCCCCGCAGCCAGCAGCGCGGGCACGCACCGCGGCTCGGAGGCCATATCGCCGCACAGGCTAACATCGATTTGACGTTTGCCCGCCTCCGTGACGATCGCTTGGACGACCCTTAACACCGCCGGCTGGAGCGGCTCCTGCAAGGCCGAAAGCGACGCCAGGTCGCGGCTGGCCGCACTCAGATACTGGATCAAATCGTTCGAGCCGATGGAAAAAAACGCGGCTTGAAACAAATCGAGCGTCACGGCCGCGGCGGGGACTTCGACCATCATCCCGAGTTCGGGTCGACCATGATCGATACCGCGGGCGGCCAGTTCGCCGATGGCGTCATCCATCAGGGCCCGCACCGCCTCGAGCTCGGCGGGCTGGGTCACCATCGGGACCATGACCCGCAACGGACCTGCGTGGGCTGCCCGGGCGAGCGCGCGCAGCTGGGTCGCCAGGATGGCCGGGCTGGTCAGCGACAGGCGGACTCCCCGAGTTCCGAGGAAGGGGTTGGTTTCGTTTAGCGTGTAGCCCTCGATGGGCTTGTCGCTGCCGGCATCAAGGGTGCGGATGGTCACGGGCTTGCCCCGGGCCCAGCGGATCATGGCCCGGTAGGCCGCGAGCTGGCCCGTCTCATCGAGCAGATCGGCGCGCGTGCGCAAAAGGAGCTCGGTGCGGACCAGTCCGATCCCATCGCAATGGCTCGGATCAATCCGGGTGAGCTCGCGCGCGTCGGCGATGTTGATCATCACCTTCACGCTCTCACCCGAGCGCATGCTCGCCGGCCGAAGCAGAACGCGCTCCCCGTCGCCGCCACTCACGTCCGAATCGGGAGCCTTGCGCCGCAAGCGCAGCAACATCGCCTCGCGCAAGGCCACTTCCGGCGATGCCACGAGCTGTCCCAATTCCGTGTCGATGAGTGCCTCGATGTGCCCCTTTACGTCCCAGGGTGGCGTCCCGATTAACATGGGCACGCCTCGCGAGCGTGCAAGCATGGCCACGTGCGACTTGGCGCTACCGCCCGTGAGCACGATTCCACCACCCTCCCAGTCGGTCTCGAGAAACAAGGAGGGTGCTAGATCGCGCGCCACGACAATGGAACCTTTGGGAATGCGGTGAGCGCCACCGCCAAGAAGACTACGGAGCACGCGGTCGCGCATATCTTCCAGATCGGCGCAGCGCGCCCTGAAATAGGGATCCTCGGCATCCTCGAACTGGGCCAGTTGCGCCGCGATGGCGTCTCGCCAGGCGCGAGCGGCCTCGGCACCCGCACTCGTGGCCTTGCGCGCTGGCTCCAGAAGCGTCTCATCCTCGAGCATCGCTATCTGGAATTCGAGAAGCGCCTTCGCATCCTCGTCAGCGCTTTCGTCCATGAGTTGGCTGATCTCGAGCACGGCTTGCGCCAGCGCAGCATCGAGCGCGACGCGCGGATCCGGGATGTCGGCGTTGTCCGAAACGAGCGCCGTATCATCGAGATAGTACAGTGGCCCAAGAGCCAGACCGTGCGAAGCGACGGTGCCGTGAACGCGCAGCATCGGACTGCGCGGGATGGCCTCAGGTCGCGCTGCCATCGACGTCCTGACCGCTTTGCGATGCAGCCGAGTTCAGTTCGAAGTCGGCATCGACCAAATGTACGAGTGCGTCGATCGCCTCGGCGGCGTCGGGGCCGACGGCTTCGAAGTAGAGAGTCTCGCGCGCCGGAACCTTCATCGAGAGCACCTGGGCGATACTCTTGGCATCCTTCCAGGGTCCGCCGGCGGCCACCCCGACCGAGATCGCCGCCTGATAACGCTTGGCGAGCTTGGTCAGCTTGATCGCGGGACGGGCGTGCAGGCCCGAAGCGTGGATGAGCCAGGCCGATCCGCTCACCTTCATTAGAGCCCCTGTGTCGTCAGCGTCCATGGTCAGCGTGGGTAAAGTTCTTCGGCAGCGCGCCGCACGGCATCCAGATTCGATCCGCCGCTGGCTTCGGTTGCTGCCATCACGGCGCCCTCGACGATGGGCGCATTGCACACGACGATCGAAGATCGCATCTCGGCGGGCAGCATTTCGAGAGCCATCTCGCTGTTGGTTTCGGCCCCCCCCAGATCAACGAGGATCGCAACACCGCGTTTCGACCAGACCTGCTTGATCGCATCCATGACCGATTGCACGTCCGTACCGAGACCACCCGCGGGATTGCCCCCGCACCAGGCCAGCGGCACCTCGGGACCGACCATCTGACGGACCATGTCGGCCGTCCCGCGCGCCACGTCCGGGGAGTGGGAAACTATCACAATGCCCACGTTCTCGTTCATCGTTGCCCTTCATCAAAATGGAGCCCGGCGTCTGCGGCAGCCTCGAGCCGGTCGCACACGGCACACACGATCAAGGCGCTCGAGCGGGCACCCGGATCCATGTGACCGCGGCTGCGCTCGCCGAGAAACGATGCGCGCCCGCGCTCGGCCTTCATCGGAATGGTTGCCTCAGCAGCGTCTAGCACCACGGCGCGAATCGAGCGCGGCGATGCGCCGGGGTCCGACACGAGATGCGCATAAAGCGGCTCGAGCACGTCGAGCATGGTCTTCTGGCCCGATTGGGCCTTGCCGCGAGCCTTGACAGCCTCGATGGCCACGTGCAGGGCCTCGACGACTTCCGCGCGCGACGGACTGGGGTGGCGACTCAGTTCCTGGCCCAGACGCATGAAAAGCGTCCCGTAGAGGGGCCCGGACGCACCACCCACGGTCATGACAAGCGTCTTGCCCACTTCGCTTAGCGCGCCGCCATACTCAAGCTCGCCCAAAGCGTCTCGCTTGGCCTTGACCGCCAAAAAACCGCGCTGCATGTTGAGGCCGTGATCGGCATCGCCGATCGCCCGATCGAGTCCGGTGAGCTCATCGGCGTGGCCGATGACACTATCGCAGACGTGATCGATGAGAGACGCCAGGGCCTTGCTAGTGGAAGACAATTTCCCTCCTGGATTGAGACGGCGTGGCCGCATCGATGGATAACCCGTCGCGATCGAAGCAGAGAAACTCCGAAAGCGTCAGATTCACACGGGTCCCCTGCTCGAGTGACTCCTCCGGACTCGTCAGGCAGACGATCTTTCGGCCATGCGCTTCCAGGTGCACATGGGTTTCATTGCCTAAGTGTTCGATCATCGTGACCAGTGCGCTTCCCTCACGATCGCTTTGCAGGCGAATATGCTCGGTTCGCGCTCCGACCGTGGCCACCGTCGGCGGTAGCACCCCTGCGTCGAAATGCTCGGCCGGCAAGAGATTGATGCGCGGCGTACCCAGTCGCTGCGCGACATAGGTATTGGCGGGCCGCTCGTAGATTTCGCGGGGCGTGCCGATCTGGACGACGCGCCCGGCGTCGAGGATGCCGATACGCGTGGCCATCGTCATGGCCTCGGTCTGATCGTGGGTGACGTAGAGGACCGTTGCACCGAGGTCGCGCTGGATGTGTTTGAGTTCGAGGCGCAATTCCGCCCGCAGCTTGGCGTCGAGCGAGGACAAAGGTTCGTCCATGAGATAGACCGCCGGACGACGCACTAGGGCGCGCCCGATCGCCACGCGCTGCATCTCTCCGCCCGATAAGCGCGTCACCGGAGTCTGCAGCTTGTGGGCGATCCTGACCAGCTCGGCGGTTTGCTCGACCAGCTGCTTGATGGCCGCCTTTTGCATCCGGCGCACCGGGGCTTGTAAGGGAAAGGCCAGATTCTCAAAAACCGTCAGATGAGGATAGAGCGAGTAACGCTGGAAGACGAAGGAGACGTCCCGCAGCGCCGGCGCGTCTCGGGAGGCATCGCGACCGCCAATGTGCACCGATCCCGCATCGGCGCGCTCGAGGCCGGCGATGAGGCGCAGCAGGGTGGTCTTTCCGGCGCCCGTGGGTCCAAGAAGGACGACAAACTCGCCGTCGGCCACCGTCAGGCTCACGTCCTTGAGAGCCTCGACGGCGCCAAAACGCTTGCTGAGGCCCGTGAGCGCGATCTCAGACATAGGCCTGGCTCCGCGAGGCTCCGCCGCGCGCGCCCGCACCGGCGCGTGCAGCGTGTACGACGTGATCCTGGGTCAGTGCAAAGCCGGTGGCCTTATCGAACAGGACCACCTGCCTTGGGCGAAACGTGAGGCCGATGGGCTCCCCGACCCCGATCCGATCGGAAGAGGGAACCCGCGCTTTGACCGGTCCAAATGCGGTGTCGATGGTCACGATCTGAAAGGTCCCCATGTATTCGGTTCCAAATACACTGCCCCGCACGCCGCCTTCTCCCGTCAAAAGAACGTGCTCCGGACGCACACCCAAAATCAGCTCGCGCTTCGAGACGGCGTCCGCCAAAGGCGCAATGGGTACGACGATCTGATCAAACTGCAGCGTCGTCTGACCCGCCTCCAGGGCCGCCTGAAAAGTCAGAAAGTTCATGGGTGGACTTCCGATGAAACCTGCCACGTGCAAGGTCCGAGGCGCGTCGTAGACCTCTGCGGGTGAACCGATCTGATCGACCACACCATGATTCATGACCGCGATTCGATCGGCCATCGACATGGCCTCGATCTGGTCATGAGTCACGTAGACCGTGGTCGCTGAGATGCGGTCATGCAGCTGGCGCAGTTCAGCGCACATGAACTGCCGAAACTCGGAATCCAGCGCCCCGAGCGGCTCGTCCATCATGAAGGCCTTGGCGCGCCGCACGATGGCGCGTCCCAGCGCGACTCGCTGACTGTCGCCGCCCGACAGACCCGCCACGCGGCGCTTCAGAAGGTGTTCGATGCGCAAAAGCTTAACCACCTCACTGACCCTTTGCCCGATCTCCGCCCGGGACACTCCCTGACATCGCAGGGGAAAGGCGATGTTCTCCCGCACATTCAGGTGCGGATAGAGCGCAAACAGCTGAAAGACGAATCCGATGTCGCGCTCGCTGGCGGTCTTGTCGGTGACATCTTCGCCGTCCAGAAAGATCTTCCCGGCACTGGGCAATTCCAGCCCTGCGATCATGCGCAGCGTCGTGGTCTTGCCGCAGCCCGAAGGGCCCAGGAGGACAAAAAACTCCCCGTCATCGATCGTGAACGTGGACTCGCGCACCGCCACGAAGTCGTCGAAGCGCTTTTGAACCTGCTCCAGTTTGATTTGACTCACGCCTTAGTCTCGGAAGTGACTGCACACCACAAAGCCCAGGGTACCGGCCAGGATCACGAGGAAGGACCACGTAAACACCGTCAGCCAGAAGGGCTGCATCAACATCACGATGCCCAGGCCGATGAGACCCATGCAGCCCGCCTCCCATGGGCCGCGCCGAAACCAGCGCCTCGGTGTCCCAGACGGCTCGGTCGAAGGATTCATTTGCGAACGGCTCCGAAGGTGATGCCCCGCAGGAGATGCTTTCTGAGCAGAACCGTAAAGCACAGGATCGGAACGAGAAAGAGCGTGGTGCCGGCGGCAACGGCAGGCCAATCCTGCCCTCCTTCGCCGATGATGAAGGGGATGAAGGGGGGCATCGTCTGGGCGGTGCCGCTTGTCAGTAGCAATGCGAACGCATATTCGTTCCAGGCAAAAATCAGGCAGAAGATGGCCGTAGCAGCAATGCCGGTCACAGCCTGCGGCAGGACCACCTTGACGAAGGCGTGCAGGCGCGTGTACCCATCCACGAGCGCTGCCTCTTCGTACTCGATGGGAATCTCGTCGATGAACCCCTTCAAGAGCCAGACCGCGAGTGAAATATTGACTGCCGTGTAGAGCAGGATCATGCCCAGATAGGTGTCGGTCAGCCCCAATTGGCGATACATGAGGTAGATCGGAATGGCGACCGCGATGGGCGGCATCATGCGCGTGGAAAGAATAAAAAAGAGGAGATCATCGGCGATGGGGATGCGAAAGCGCGAGAACGCATAGGCCGTGAGCGTGCCGAGAAAAACCGCCAGAAAGGTCGAGCCAAATCCGATCACCAGCGAATTGACGTAGCGGGGAATCGCCTTCGACGGTCCCGCGATGACCATGTTGCGCTCGCGCGCGAGCTTCTCGTACCACGTCGTCGGCGGTGGCAGAGTGGCAATGGTCTCGGGAGTCTGGCGCGAGCGGATCGTAAACAGGTTCACGTAGCCTTCGAGGGTCGGCTCGAAGAGCACCTTGGGCGGATAGGCGATCGCATCTTCCTGACTCTTGAATCCCGTCAGAAAGATCCACAGCAGCGGCACCGTCGCAATCACGGCGTAAAGAATCACCAGCGAACCGGCGAACGCCTTGGCCCGAGGGGAGGCCTCGACAGTGGAATGTGCGGTGGTCTTGGCCATTAGCGCTGCTTGACCCGGTTTAGGGCCTTAACGTAGATATTGGCGGCGCCGAACACAGTGACGAACATGATGATGGCCAGCGCGGATGCATATCCTGTATGCCACTTCTCAAAGGCCGCTCGCTTGAGCGTGATCGAGGCGGTCTCCGTAACCGAGCCCGGGCCCCCCGAGGTCAGTAGATTGACCATGTCGAACATCTTGAAGTTCTCAATGACTCTAAAAAGCACGGCGAGCATGAGAAACGGCAGAACCATGGGCAGGGTGATCGACCAGAACTGGCGCAACGGCGAGGCGCGGTCGATCGCAGCCGCCTCGTAGATGTAGTCCGGGATCGAGCGCAGACCCGCAAGGCAAATCAGCATGACGTAGGGCGTCCACATCCAGGTGTCGACCATAACGATCGTCCAAGGAGCAAGCGAGACGTCACCGATCATGGAAAACGACGCGGCGTTGACGCCCGTGAAAAAACTCACGACACCGTTAAACAGTCCCGTCTGGGGCTGCAGCAAGAAGGTCCAAAAGTTACCCACCACCGCAGGCGAGAGCATCATCGGCCAGAGAATGAGGGTGGTCCAGAAACTGTGGCCGCGAAAGCGTCGATTGATCAAAAGAGCAAGGCCAAAGCCGAGCAAGACCTCAAGGACGATCGACCATACGACAAAGCGCGCCGTGACTTGCATGGCCGTCCAGATATCCTCGTCGGTCAGGATATCGATGTAGTTGTCGAGGCCCACCCAGCGGATGGGCGCACTGGGCATGTTGGCGCGAAAGTTGGTAAAAGACAGCCGGATCGTCCAGATCAGGGGAAAGATGTTGATGGCGAGCAGGAGCAAAATCGAAGGCGCGACAAACCACCATGCGATCGCCCGGTCGGAAAGCCCCCGGAATGCGACCACGCGCGCATGACCGCGTGGCTTATCGGCGTCGGCCGCAATCGTCTCAGAACTGGAAAGGGTACTCATGTGGACTTGAAAACGTGGGGCAGGCGAATTCCCGGCGCACGAAGCGCCGGGAAGGACTCCTTACGAGAGAACGGGGCGCCTAGATCTTGCCCTCTTCATGGAAGACCTTGGTCCAATCCTTGACCAGTAGATCCAAGGCCTCCTTGGCCGTTCCCTTGTCGGCCACCACGTAGTCGTGAATCCGCTTTTGCATATCCAGCAAGAGCGTCGCGTAGGAAGGTTCCGCCCAGAAATCGACAACGATGTTCATCGATTCAAGAAAATCGGGGGCGAACGGTGCGCTCTTGGGGAAACTCGGATCCTGAACCACGGCCTTGCTCGCCGAATAGCCGCCCAGAGCCCACCACTTCTTCTGCACCGCAGGCTGCGCGAACCACTTGATATACGTCAACGCATCGTCCTTGTGGTCCGAATACGAGACCACCGAGATGCCTTGGCCCCCGAGCTGGGTCGCATGGTACTTTTCTCCGGGATTAACGAAAAAGCCGATCTTGTCGCCACCCACGTTGGGATCCTTGTAGAGTCCCGGGAAGAAAGCGAACCAGTTCATCTGCATTGCCACCTGACCCGATTTGAACGCGTCCAGACCCTCTTGCATGTAGGCGTTAGTCATCCCAGGGGCGGTACAGCATTTGTAGAGCGACTTGTAGAACTCGAGTCCCTTGACGGCCTCAGGCGAGTTCACGAAACCATCCATCTTGTAAGGATGCTTCGGATCCTCGTACTTGAATCCGTAGTCATAGAGGACGTTGGTCACACCCATCGTGATTCCCTCGGAACCGCGCTCGGTGAAAATGTACGCGCCATAGACCGTCTTGCCGTCGATCTTGCGACCTTGGAAGAATTCGGCGATCTGCTTGAGTTCCTCATAGGTCTTAGGTGGTGCGAGCTCACGTCCCGTCTTGGCCTTGAACTCGGAGCGAATCTCAGGACGCGAGAACCAGTCCTTCCGGTAGGTCCAGCCGACCGCATCGGCCATTGCAGGCAAGGCCCAATAGTTCGGCGTGTTCTTGGGCCATTCCGAGTAGCCCAACACGGTCGCGGGCATGAAGTCATCCATCGAGATATTGTTCTTCTTGAAGAAGTCGTTGAGCTTGACGTAATGGCCATTCTCGGCCGCCCCGCCCACCCATTGACTATCACCGATGATGAGATCGCAGAGTTTGCCATGCGAGTTCAGTTCATTGAGAAACCGGTCGGCGTAACTGGTCCAGGGGACGAACTCGTACTTCATCTCGATGCCGGTCTGGGCAGTGAAGTCCTTGCCGAGTTCCACCAAGGCATTGGCAGGGTCCCAGGCGGCCCAGCACAGGGTCAATTGCTTCGCCTGGGCCGAACCGCTAAAGCCGCATGCCATGCAGCCCGTCAAGACGGCCGCCAGCAACCATCTCGTGCATTTGCTCATTGCAAGTCTCCTCCGGTACTCGGACTCATGGGCCCGATGTGGATTAAAAGCGCGACCCGCTTTGCTGCATTTGCAGCGCGAACAAGTAAGCCGCGGCAACCATTGTTCGACAGACTGACCGGCTGTACGGCCCGGAAAGTTTATCTCCTCATTACATTTACTAAACTAATGGGCCGCGCATGCTGCTGTCAACTTAATCCGTCGCTGCGTCGCAGCAATGTAAGTAGGCGGAGAGGGGATAGCTAGCCCGAAGGAACGCCTGTTTAGTTAACATCAATACTAAACACTCGCTGAGCGTCTACTGCCGACGGGACCGCGCGACGCGCCATGGGTTTGATTCTGGGGTGACCGCACGCCGCGAAGACGCGCTATGCGCCCTCGGCTTAAGCCGCGATGGGCTGTCCCGTTTCGGGCGAGGACGACAAAAAGTTCGGCGCGCGATGCAGCTCCGCTAGACGGTATTGATGACGCGCGCTTTGATTGCTTCGTACTCGGAGTCGCTGATGAGCTTGGCGTCGAGCATCTGCTTGGCCTGCTGCAGACGCGCCACGATGTCGGCCGCAGGACTGGGAGGAACCGCTGCGGGGCCGCCCGCGCTACCGATTTGCACGCCACCGGAGCGTGCGCGCATTTCGTCGAGTTCGCGAATCCGTCGTTTCTCGCGCCAAGCCTGGTCCTGCCCCTGGGCGATGCGATAAATCTGCTCGGTAAATTCCTTGTCAAAACCGATATAGTTCAGCACCCGGGATGCTCCGCCCCCGGAGGCGAGGTCGGACATCGCGCCCGCCACGAGAGTCAAATCCGCACCCAGAATTCCGACCCTGACCTTGGCTTCGCGCAAGTCCTGCCAGCGCAGATCGGTGAGTTCGAATCCTCCAAACAGCCCGCGCGCCAATGCGATAAAGCGGTTGTTGGTCGCGGCGATGACCGCGCGCCGGTGGGAGAGCGCGAAGATGCGTCGCTGTAGCGCCCACGCCAGCAAGGTTTCCCCTTCGATCAGGACAGAACGCAGGTTCTCGGCTTGCGGGGGCAAGCTGGCAATACTGGGGGTTCTCGTTGTACTCACCATGGATGCTCCTTCCATTTCGCAGTCACAAAGGAGGCTCCGCTGATTGCATCACGCCCAAAAGCACCTCGCATACGTTCGCGCATGCCGCACTCTCGCCCACCGAAAGGCCCCTTAGAGCAGCACGACCTCGTCCGGCAGTTCGTTCGGACCCGCATCTTGGGCGGGGAAATGCACTTCGAGCTCCTTTGCGATCCATTGTATGCCGAGGAGCGATCCTTCTTGAAATTGCCCCACCGCAAAACGCTCTTCCATCGCCTTGGCGATTTCCTTCCAGCGCGCGGAGTCGACACGCGCGTGAATGCCGCGGTCGGCCACAATCTCGACGTCACGATCGGCCAGCAAGACGTAGATCAGAACGCCGTTGTTATGCTCCGTATCCCAGATGCGAAGAAGCGAGAACACATCAAGGGCGCGAGCGCGTGCCGATAGATCTGCAAGCAGCTGGCGAGGATCGAGGGTCCCCTCCACCGCAAAACGGATCTGACCGCGGTGACTCGCCTCAGCCGACTCGATGGCCGCGTGGATCGCGGCCCGGGTTGCCGGCGGAAACGCCTTTTGGACGCGCCAGCGCGTCGGAAACACGAGATGCGTCCAAAGACGGGCGAGATTCATCGCTACCACCTCCCCGATGCGCCACCACCACCGAATCCGCCCCCGCCGCCGCTAAATCCCCCGCCCCCGCCGCCACCGCCCCCGCCCGAGCCGCCAAAGCCCCCCAGCATCATGCCCGCCATGCCCAGATTGCCGCTGGCCAGGGTGATAAAGAAAGCGACCACACCCAAAAGGATGCCAATCACAAAGTAATGGAACAAAAAGGCAATCCCGAGGCCCACGAGGGTACCGGTCGCAATTGCGCCGAACAAGCGGCCCAGGATCGAGCGCAAAAGTCCGCCGAGAAAAATGATCGCCATGAAGCCGATCGCGAGGATCTCTCGAAAGTCTCCGTGCGTACTCTGAACGCCGGATCGCGGCGCGGGGGGCGGCAAGGGCTCGCCGTCGACGACCTTCATGATGGCGTCAGCGCCCGAGGAAACCGCGCCTGGAAAATCGCCTTGTTGCAGCTTGGGCACGATGATCTCGCTGATGATGCGCTTGGAAACAGCATCGTTTAGCGGACCCTCGAGCCCGTAGCCCACTTCGATTCGCAAGGCCCGGTCGTCCTTTGCGATCAGCAAAATCGCTCCGTCATCCACCTTTTTGCGACCGAGCTTCCACGCCTCGGCCACGCGGATTCCGTATTGCTCGATCGATTCAGGCTGCGTCGTCGGAACAATCAAGACGGCGATCTGGCTGCCCTTGCGGTTTTCGAAGTCCCGCAACCGCGCTTCGAGTTGCGCGACCTGGTCAGCGGGTAACGAGCCGGTCAGATCCGTGACGCGATGCCCCAGAGGGGGCACGGCAACGACTGCGGTCTGGGCGAATGCCCAAGCGCACACCAAGGCGAGCGTCAAGCCCGCCAGACCCCGCGACCACGTCATTGCGTCACTTGCCCGGTGCCGGAGCGTTTCCAAAATCCACCACGGGGGGCTTGGAGATCTGCTGCTCGTTTTCGACCGTAAAGTTGGGCTTGACCGCATAGCCAAAGACCATGGCCGTCAGATTGTTCGGAAACTGGCGCAGGTGCGTGTTGTATTCCTGGACCGCCTGGATGTAGCGGTTGCGCGCAACCGTGATGCGATTCTCGGTTCCTTCGAGCTGGGCCTGCAAATCGCGGAAATTGGCGTCGCTTTTCAATTGAGGATAGTTCTCGCTGACCACAAGAAGCCGCGAAAGCGCCCCGGAGAGTTCGCCTTGCGTGTCCTGAAATTTCTTCAAGGCCGCCGGATCGTTAAGGGTCTCGGGCGTGACCTGCATCGAACCCACGCGCGAGCGGGCTTCGGTGACCTGCGTGAGAACATCTTTCTCCTGGGCCGCGTAACCCTTGACCGTATTCACGAGATTGGGCACGAGATCGGCGCGCCTTTGGTATTGATTGATGACCTCCGACCAGGCTGCCTTGACCGCCTCGTCCTGCGACTGGATCTCGTTGTAACCGCACGCCGACAAAAGCGCCGTGCTCAAGAGCACCATCACCTTGAATACAAGTCTCATTCCATCTCCCTGGATCAAACCCTCTGGGCCCACATTCGCCTCATTCTTGCGATGCCGAGCCTATCGCAGTGGCCGCCGCAAAGCAAACGCGTAGGCGGCGAGCGGCCGAACGCGCACCCCGACCACAGCGCCGCCGAGCCTAACCGAGATCGCTTACAACTCAGAAGAGATTGAAACACTTCCATGTCTGCGCCACGACGGCTGCATCCGTTGATGACTTGCAGGCTGAAACTTTCGCAATTTCACAACCTGGGTTCTCCGTTCGCTGCTGAGGGGCGCGGGGATCCGGGTCTCGATGAGGAGAACAAAATGAAACGACTGATCGCTGTCTTGTCTGCCCTGGTCGTGGTCTCGGCCGGCCTTTCCGGCTGTATCGTGGTCCCGGTCCATCCCTATCACTACTATCACTACGGATACTGATCCTTGCCCACGGGCCGGTTTTGACGCAAGGTTCGGGCGGCCCTGTTTCACTGACAACTTGGCAGCGTGCCGGTGGTGAGATTTGACACGATTCGTGGCAGTATGCGAACGGTCGGACAGAGGATCCTCTGTTCGAGAGGGGTCGTCCCGAACTGGCGGCGGCGACCGATTGACCGCACCCCACTCACGCCATTGGATCGCCCATGACTCAGGCCAGTCTCGCCTCAAACACGTCCTCACCCGAGGACCCGGACAAATTGATGCGCGAGAAGGTCGACAAGCTTCTGGCTCGCTCGCCTTACTGCGCGGAGGGCACGACCACCCTGGCCGGATCGTCCGTCGCGTATCGCACGGTCGCCGAATTCATTCCCATTGCCGCCGGCGGGCTCGATGGGAAACGCGGCGATCCCGAGGCTGCGATATTTACGGTCGCCTACCTCCACAAAGACACGAAGACCTCCGATAGGCCGGTGTGTTTCGCCTTCAATGGAGGTCCCGGGTCAGCCTCAGTGATCCTGAATCTCGGCGCGCTTGGACCCAAGCGCGCCGTGATCCATGACGACGGCACGATGCCGGCTCCTCCCTATCAGGTGGTGGACAACCCACAGTCCTGGTTTGAACATTTTGACCTGGTCTTCATCGATCCTCCCCACACGGGATACTCGATGACCGCAAGCGAGAAGGCGCGCAAGCGCATGCTAGGGATCGACGGCGATATCGCCGCGCTCTCCGAATGCATGCGAGCCTGGTTGACGCGGCACCGTCGCTGGGGATCCACGCTCTACGTTGCCGGCGAAAGTTATGGCACCACGCGCGCGGCGGGTATCGCGGACAAGCTGCAGGAATTGGGAATCGCCTTGTCAGGATTGATTCTGGTTTCCTGCGCGATGGATCTGCAGTCGCTCGTGTTCGCGCCACGCAACGATCTCCCCTACGCCTTGTTCCTGCCGGCCTTCGCGTGCGTAGCCCAGTATCACGGCAAACTAGAAGGCGCCATGGCTGCATCGCCCGAAGCCGCACGCGAGGCGGCGGAGCATTTTGTGCTTGAAGAGTATCTGCCGGCCCTGCATGCGGGCTCGCGTCTGTCCGAATCGAAGCGTCGGCACATCGGGCGGCGCGTGGCCGAACTTTCAGGGCTCGCTGCCTCGCTGGTGGAAGAGAAGAACCTGCGCATCAGCGATGAGACCTTCTTTTTCGAGCTGTTGCGCGATCGCGGCCTCATCGTCGGGCGACTCGAGGCGCGCGTCACCGGGCCGATGGCTTTAAGCCGCACCCGCGCCTGGGAATTCGATCCGGGCATCGAAGCGCTCCTGTCTCCCTACACCATGGCTGCCAACGCCTACATGAGCGAGGGGTTGGGCATCGACGCGGCCGACACCTATGAGATCTTCTCCGCCGACGCGCACAAGCAGTGGAACTGGAATCGGGGTGAGGAGCAGGGCAATGCCTTCGCGAGCACGAGTCCGGACCTCTCCCGCGCATTGCGCCGCAATCCGCATTTGCGGCTGTTCGTCGCCAGCGGCTATTACGATCTGGGCACGCCCTACTCGGCGAGCGATTGGTCGATTGCGCAGTTGGATATTCCGGCAGAGGTGCGCGTGCGCGTCGAACATCACTACTATGGCGCAGGCCACATGATGTATACGCGCGAGACCGATCTTCATAAGTTGAAACAAGATCTCGAAAAGTGGCTCGCGGCATCGGGGTCCTAGGGCGGCTGTCGCATCGCCAAGCGCGGCCCATCGGCCGCTCGTGGGCGCCTGCACTTTGCTCTCCATTCTAGGGTCCTCGCATTTCCTAGCCGTGCCTTGGGTCGTCTAAATACCCCTCGCATGCTCTTGCAGTGGACGCTCGTCCTCGCGCTCACGGGCTGTGAGACGACTGTGCCCCCGCAGCCGCCCGTAAAGCCCGCGACTCGCATCTCGGTTGCCGAGCGGGGATGGCATACCGATCTTTGCGTTGCCACACGAGATGCCGGGGATTGGGTCAACGCTCTCGCCCTGGGTTTTGATGGAGCGCAGTTCCTGTGTTTCGGTTTTGGCGAGCGGCAGTACATCGTGTCGCGAGAGCATGATTTCTTCACGATGCTCTCGGCGCTTCTTCCAAGCGAAGGAGCGCTCCTCATGACCGTCCTTCGAGCGCCCCCTTCCGAGGCTTTTGGGCCCGAGAACGTGGTTGAACTGGGCGTCAGTGGCGAGGGTCTGGCGGCGCTGCAACAGTTCTTGCGCGACTCTGTGCAGATCGACCCCAGGGGGCGCCCGATCCGATTTGGCGAGGGTCCCTATGTCGGTAGTGTTTTTTTCGGTGCGACCGAGACCTACGATGGGCTCTACACCTGCAACACATGGACTGCGCACGGTCTGCGCTCAGCGGGCCTTCCACTCGATCAGCGCGTCCTTTTCGCTGGCGCGGTGATGCGCCAGGCCAGAGAACTCGCGGCTAGAGAATCCCGACCCGGCCTATGAGGCGGATCGAAGGCAAGGCGCGGGATTGCAGACCATGGTCGCATTGGACTGAGGAACAACCACGGTCGTCTTTGCGGGGGGAGCCGGATTACTGCTGCTAAAGGACAGGCAGCCGGAAAGGGCGAGTGGGAGCGTGAGCGCGACTAGATACGATCGTTGCATGATGTGGTCCCCCAAGTAGTGACCGGTGAAGTAGCGGGAAATTGCCATGCTCATCACATCCAAACCCCAAAAGACCAGAACTGATGATGCTGGGCGGGAAGCGCTGGAATTGGCGAGATCCGAATGCAACGGTCGAAACGCAAGCCGCATTCCCGGACAAATTGGGTCGGGGGCAACGCGCATGGGGGCCGCGCGTAAGAATTACATGCATCCAAGCCCCGATGGGGCGAAATCGCGTTGGCCTCAGCCGAACCGACTTCCGGGCTCGATAGGGAGCTGACTTTCGCGGCGCACAACCCTCCCCAAGGCCCCCTTCGACGTGCCTGCGCCACCTACGCCACGCGTTGGAAAACAGCCCTGCGGCACACCGTCCGGCTGCCGCGGCTCAAAAGGCCAATCGTGAACTGACGATCCGTCCGGGCCGGGACGGACCCTTGGCCTCGACGGAGGGGAATCGACGCTTTACTAGTAGTCCGCGGCGCAATAGCCGCCGCCGATCTGGATCATCTCGGCGCCTTCGAGCGTACGCAGCGTGACTTCGCCGGCTTCAAGGACTTCGAGGGTCGTGGCGTCGGCTTGCACTTCGGTTTGGGTCAGAGTGGTCATCTTGGATTCCGTCAATCGATTGGGAGGAAGGAGAGGAAAAGAAAAAGCGAGGAGCTTAGTAGTCCGCAGCGCAATAGCCGCCGCCGATCTGGATCATCTCGGCGCCTTCGAGCGCACGCAGCGTGACTTCGCCGGCTTCAAGGACTTCGAGGGTCGTGGCATCGGCTTGCGCTTCGGTTTGGATCAGAGAGGTCATCTTGAATTCCGTAAAAAGAGTGGAGAGAAAAATACGTGACGGTGAAAAGCTTAGTAATCCGCAGCGCAATAGCCGCCACCGATCTGGATCATCTCGGCGCCTTCGAGCGTACGCAGGGTGACTTCGGCGGCTTCAAGGACTTCGAGGGTCGTGGCATCGGCTTGCACTTCGGTTTGAATGAGAGTGGACATCTTGGATTCCGTAAAAGGAGTGGAAAGGGCTTACGTGAAGGCGAAAAGCTTAGTAGTCCGCAGCGCAGTAGCCGCCGCCGATCTGGATCATCTCGGCGCCTTCGAGCGTGCGCAGGGTGACTTCGGCGGCTTCCGTGACCTCGAGAATCGCGGGATCGGCCTGGACTTCGGTCTGGATCAGGGTGCTCATGGTTGGTCCTTTCAGTAAAAATTGTTAAACAGCGTAAAACTGCAGAGATTTATTTGTCGCGTTGCAAAGGCGAGACGGATACGACGTAGGTACTCATTCGTAGGATCAAGTTATTCACTCGGCATCCGTTAGGTAGTAAATTGGCGATCGGCTCAAAAGACGGGGCGAGTTCAGGGAGCGCTCCTCATCCGCGAGCACGTACGCCGTCGCGGCATAGAGCCAGTGCGGTCGAATCACCTTGGGGCGAGCAAAAACAAAGATCTGCCGATCCTCGGTGCCGGCATGGGTTGTCCATGTCTTCTCCCTGCAACTGTAAAAAGTCATCCGCGAGAACTGTCAAATTTCAGCGCGAATACAACGCAGATTAGCGTAACTCCGAAAAAAAAGGGAACTTTTCTATGGATTTGGGATTTACCGCGTCCGATGTAATGGGTAAATCCGTTGCGGAATTGGTGAAACTCGTCGATTCGACCGACGAAGCCAGCGCTTTCGCCGTGGCCGACGCGCTCTTGCACCATGGCAACGAAGCCATGAAATCCTTCAGCTCCGAGAAAAAGGCCCTGGTCGATCACGTCTCTTCCGTCTTCATGCAGGTGACTTCCTCGCTCCGGCTAGAGAGTCGCGTCCAATTTCTGTGCGCCTGCTGCTTCTACTATGACCGCATCGGGTCGAGCTATCAGGGAGTCGACCGGGGCGAGGCGGCACGCAAACTGGCGTCACAACACCGCCTGCGCAACCTCGAGCGCCGCGCCTGTAACAGCCTTGCCATTGCTTATGTGGGTTTTGCCGACTTCGAGCTCGCCTGTCAAAGGCTAGAGCAGTCCGTCGTGCTCGCAGCGGGGCTCAAGGACCCTTTTCTGACCTGCAATGCGCTCAGTCAGACCACGCTACTGCTCAAGGAAATGGGGCTTTATCGTGATGCGATGGAAGTGGCCGACAAATGCCTGGCTTTCGCCATTGACACCGACCCGGCCAAGCATGTCCAGTTCAACGCGGCGGGAAATGGCCTCTTTTGCGCCCATCGTCTAGGCGATGAGGTGGCAGGGCTGCGCTACCTGCGAATCGGAACGGAGCTTCTCGACAATCCGGCGATCGATCCGACCTCGCGCGTGAGCTTCGAGTATTTTCGGGTCCTCTATCTACTGACCCACCACGACTTCGAGACCGCGGAGATGCTGGTGACGGCCGCTCGCAACCAGCTGGGTCAGTTGCGGAATCCACGCGTGGAAATTCTGCTGGATCTGTGCGATACGCTGTGCGATTGGGAAAGCGGGGAACCCGGCCGAAAAATGGACGCGCGCAACAAGAAGTTGCGAGAGCTGTACCACCGCAGCAAGGCGCTTCATCTTCAGCACGACGAGGTTTTGCGGGTCCTCACGCAGATCTACGGCAGCTCGAGCAATCCCGAAGATGCCGAGCGCGGGATCGGTTACGCCAAGGAACTGGTCGAGTATGTCACGAGCATCAAGCGCGCCAAGTTCTTTCGGCAGCTCACCGACCGAGGCGTCGAACTCGAGACCGAGTCCGCGCATGTTGCGCCGGAACTGGATCCACTTGGCGCTGCCAAGCGATGGCTGGGCTTGCCCGGCGCTCACGCCTACGACCGCCTGTTCCCGATCGAGCAGCCGATCATCGAAAAGCACGACGAGCTCTACGCCGTGCATGACGACCTCGCACGAATGCGAACCGCGGCGCTGCGCAACTCCATGCGAACGGTGGCCTACGACACCGCGGAGAATTGGGCGCTTGCTGCCGAGTTCTTTGATGACGAAACGGGTCAGCACTGTTTTCGTGTGGGCTATCTGGCCGGCATGCTGGCGCGCGAGATCGGGATGGACGAAGAGTTCTGCCTTCGCGTGGAACACGCCGCGCGATTGCATGACATCGGCAAGATCGGGGTCAATGAACTGATCCTGCTCAAACCGGGTCCGCTCGATCCGGCCGAACTGATGGCGATGCGCGCGCACGCGGAGGTGGGATCCTATCTCCTGCAGGGCACGCGCGATCCGACGCTCGAGATGGCCGCCGTGATCGCCGAGTATCACCATGAGTGGTGGAACGGAACCGGTTATCCGAAGCGCCTTTCACGCCAGACCATTCCCCTTCCCGCTCGAATCTGCGCTCTGGCCGATGTCTACGATGCGCTCACGAACCGCAGGTCCTACAAGCCGGCCTGGTCGCATCGGACTGCGGTCGAGCAGATGGTGGCCGAGAGCGAGGTGCATTTCGATCCCGAGCTGATCTCGCCATTCCTGAAAGTCCTCGAGAAGTACGTGAGCGCGCGCGATTCGGGACGTTTTACCGAGATGCAAGGCTATGAAATGCGCCGAAACGGTCTGCTCAGTTCACGCCGCAAGCTCATGGCCGCGGTCCATTCCCAGGCCTAGACGCCAAAGTCCCGCCGTTCCCGTCCACTAGCGCGCTGTCATGATGAGCCTTTCCAGGCGCATCCGGGCGATCTTGCCGATCTGCTGCAAGCACTCGTGAAATTCCTCCGCAGGCGAGCATTGTGTGCGTCGCCGCATCTCCGTGACGATGTCGTCACGGCTAAGGCCACGAACCGCGATGACGAATGGAAAGCCGAATCGCGCCCGGTACGTGCGGTTTAATTCTCGCATCTGTTCAATCTCGGCTTCCGTGGACCGGTTTAGCCCCACCGAGCCTTGCTCGCTTCGTGACTCGACGGACATCGTCTCGGCGGGCGCCTGCTGGCCAATCAACTCCGGATGCGCGCAGATCAGGTCCAACTGATCCTTTTCGGGCGCCGCCAGGACCTCCTCTTGCAGGCTCGCGTGCAATCGCTCGAGGGTGCTAAAGGGCCGCCGCCGTGCCGCCCTCTCGGCGACCCACGGGGAGTGCTCGTAGACGCCGTCCAAGAGTCGAACGAATTCGACAGGCGAACAGCCATCGAGCTCCGCGATCGAGGTCATGGAGATCCGTTATAGGGGTACTGCGCCATCCAGTGTCTTGCGATCTCGACACGTCGGCAGATCCACACCTTCTCGTGAGCCTGCACATAGTCGAGAAAGCGCGCGAGACCTGCCAGGCGCGCGGGTCTTCCCACGAGCCGACAATGCAATCCCACTGAAAGCATCCTCGGTCGATCCGCTCCTTCGGCGTAGAGCACGTCGAAGGCATCCTTGAGATAGGTGAAAAACTGCTCACCCGTGTGAAACCCCTGGGCAGTCGCAAAGCGCATGTCGTTCGTGTCGAGGGTGTACGGCACCACCAGGTGGGGCTTTTCCCCCACTTTCACCCAGTACGGCAGATCGTCCGCGTACGAATCCGAATCGTAGAGAAAGCCGCCGTGTTCGACAACGAGCCGGCGCGTATTGGCATTGTCCCGGCCGGTATACCAACCCAGCGGCTTGCTGCCCGTCGTCTCCTCGATCGCGCGCACGGCCCGCTCGATGTGGTCGCGCTCGACGGTCTCGCTGATCCCGTGATAGTTGAACCAGCGCCAGCCATGGCTGGCGACTTCGTGGCCAGCCTCAACGAACGCGCGCGCCACATCGGGATTGCGCGCCAACGCCATCCCAACTGCGAAGATGGTGAGGGGCAGCTTGCGGTCCTCGAAAAGACGCAGGACGCGCCACACGCCCGCACGGCTGCCGTACTCGTAGAGCGACTCCATCGACATGTGCCGGGCATTCTCAAAAGGCACGGCGCCGATGATCTCCGAGAGAAAGGTCTCCGAGGCCGCATCTCCGTGGAGAACCGAATTCTCGGCGCCCTCCTCGTAGTTCAACACGAACTGCAAGGCGATGCGCGCATCCTCTGGCCAGTGCGCGTGCGGCGGGACAGCGCCGTAACCGACAAGATCGCGTGGATAGCCCGGCGCGACCAGCGAGGAGCCCGACGGTTTGCGGGTCATATCTCGACCGCCAATATCGCCGCGAGATCCACCTCCTCGCGCTCGCCCGCAAGGGCGAGCCGCCCCTCGATGGAGACCAGGTGCCGATTCAGCAGTGCCAGGGCATCAACGGTTCGGCCTTCTTCGATCACATCAATGAGCGCCTCGTGCTCCTCGGTCGCACAGGGCACGGACGTGGGCGAATCGTAGATCGCAATGATGAGCGAACAGCGGGACACGAGTTCGCTCAAAAAGCTGGTGAGCACCGAGTTGCCGCCGACTTCAGCCATGACCAGATGGAATTCGCCGGTCAAGCGGATCCAGGTGGAGCGGTCATGCCGGTCGAGTGCTTTCTGCTCGCTGCGCGTGTGGCGCCTGAGTCGCGCGATCTCCGTTTTTCCGGCACGCTCGATAACGAGGGGCACGATCGCCGCCTCGATGGCGCGGCGGGCTGCGAAGATTTCGCGGGTCTCCTGCGGCCCGGGCGAGGCGATCGATGCCCCACGATTCGGACGCAGGTCCACGATGTGCTCGTGGGCGAGCCGCTGCAAGGCCTTGCGAACGACCGTGCGACTGACGTGGAACAAGGCGCACAGGCTCGCCTCGGAAAGCTTGGTCCCTGGTGGCAGCCGGTGACTCATGACCGCGTCAAATACCGCCTCGTAGATCTTCTCATCGATCGCCATTCGACGGGCCTCACCCATCGAAGACCCGGTTCCATTCTCGTTTCGCTTGCTGATCGCTTTAGTGTTGTTCATGGTAATGCCCGCTGTCCTATTGAGGCCGCCTTGCGCTCTGACGCGGCCGCAAAGCGAGTAACGTGGCATGCGGGCGGCTGCGCGTTGCAACCCTTTGGAACATTTTCTCTCTTTGGCTCAGGCAAGGCACGAAATGCTCCCTCCACAGTTTTTTCTATTCTTCACAAGCCCCACTCGCGCCTCCGGGGTGCCGAACTTGGCGAGAGGGTCCGGACTCCTTCTCGCTCGAGCCCGCGGCTCGCCCGGCGCTACGGACTCACGTTGGATCGATCCGATCGCGAGTGGACAATCTGGCCGCAGGCGACCGTCTCCAAGACACAACGGTCATCCCCGAAGGTCATCAAGGGGAAAAGCCGCTCTGCGAGGCTTTTCGCCCGCCCGCAACGGCGCGCCAAAAGGGAGGTCGCCTGCAGATCCAGCACGACGAAATCGGCCTCCTTGCCCGCCTGAAAGTTACCGATCGAGTCTTCCAGACCCAAAGCCTTAGCGCCGCCCAGGGTTGCCAGATAGAAAGCCCGCAGTGGGGAGAGATAGTTCTTGGTCATCTGCGTGACGTTGTATGCAGCCCCGAGCGTGGGCAGCATCCCGAAATGGGTCCCTCCACCGATATCGGTTGCAATACTGGTCTGAAGCCCGGCATCGTCGGAGCAGGCGAGGCTATACAGCCCGCTCCCGAGAAACAGGTTCGACGTCGGGCAAAACGCGACCGCGGCCCCCGCCTCTGCCATGCGCCTTCGCTGCGCTAGATCCAGATGAATGCAGTGGGCAAATACGGCCTTCGGCCTGACCAGACCGTAGTGTTCGTAGACGTCCAGGTAGTCCGCGCGTTCCGGAAAGAGCCGGCTCACCCAGGCAATTTCCTCGGAATTTTCTGCCAGATGGGTTTGGATGTGCACGTCGGGATAGCGCCGCGCCAGCTGTCCTGCGTACTCCAGTTGTTCCGGCGTGGACGTGATCGCAAAGCGCGGGGTGATGGCCACATTCAGGCGGGCTCGACCGTTCCAGCGCTCGATCAATTCAGCCGTGTCTCGATAACCCGACTGCGCCGTGTCGCGCAGGTTCTCGGGACAATGTCGATCCATGAGGACCTTGCCCGCAACCATCCGAAGGTTACGTACGAGCGCCTCCTCGAAGAAGGCGTCCGTCGCCCCCGCGTGCACCGATCCCATCACCATCGCCGTGGTCGTTCCGTGGCGCAGCAATTCGTCCAGATAGAAGCGCGCGACATCGCGCGCGTGCGCCGGGTCCGCGAAGGTTGCTTCCTCGACGAAGGTGTAGTTCTGAAGCCAGTCGAGAAGCTGGCGTCCGGGGGAGGCAACCACATCGGTCTGCACGAAGTGCGTGTGCGTATCCACGAATCCGGGCAGGAGAAGGCAGCCCGTGCGATCCAACACCTCCACCTCGGGGGGAAGGCTCGAGAGGAGATCCAGGGCGAAGCCCACCGATTCGATTCGATCGTCGGCCACGACGAGCGCGCCGTCTTCGAAGTATTCATAGGCGCCCGGCGCATCCTGGGATCCCGGGTCAGAGAGAAAATGCAGGACCGACCCGCGCCAGACACGGCGCGCCCCAAGGCCTGATGGGTTAGTTTCGCTCATAGTGAAACCGGTAGTGCTTCGGATTCAATGGGGTGTTCCTGCGTCAATCCAGGCGATGAGGGCCTGGCGTTCGCCTTCGGTCAGTTGGGTCAGGTTGCCAATGGGCATCGCGTGGGTTGCCAACTGCACCCGCATCTTGTCACGCTGGGCCACGATGCGATCAAGCGAGTCGAGCATGACCCCGTTCGGAGGGGCCGTGAACCCCGGCTGGGTCGGCGTCGCGGCGTGGCAGACGGCGCAGCGCCGCTCCACGACATCGAGCATTTCGGTCCCGATTTGATGCGGCGCCTTGAGCGCGGCGCTTGGCGCGTTCGGGTTTTCCAGCGATGCATTGGCAGAATGCTCCGAGGGTATGCTCGTGGCCGGACGCATCAAAAGCGCCAGAAATGCCAGGGTCGCCAGACCGCCGACCAGGGGAAAAGGCGAGGCGCGCGAGCCCGCTTTATGCCGATCGACGAAATAAATCCGGATGGCGGCCCCGGCGAGCGTCATGGCGATGAGTACCAGCCAGTTATAGGACGCTCCGGTCGTCATCGCGTAGTGATTCGAGATCATCGTAAAGAGAACGGGCAACGTGAAATACGTGTTGTGAACCGAGCGCTGCTTGGCGCGCTGCGCGTAAACCGGGTCGGGAGGCGTTCCTGCGATCTTGGCTGCGACGAGTTGTCTTTGCGCCGGGATGATGACGAAGAACACGTTGGCAACCATGAGCGTGCCAAGCATGGCTCCGAAATGCAGGAACGCCCCGCGTCCGCTAAAGACGTGGCACAAACCGAAGGCCGCGGCGCAGACGAGGACGAAGAGTCCACTCGACAAACCCGCGGCGCTTCGCGCCAAAGGGGATTCGCACAGACGGTCATAGATAATCCAACCGGCCACGAGCGTTCCGATTCCGATCGCGACCGCCTCCACGGGTCCGAGCGCAGCCACGCTGGGGTCGATGAGATAGATCTCTGGCCTGGCATAATAGATGACACACAAAAGAAAGAAGCCGGACAGCCAGGTCGAGTAGGCCTCCCAGTAAAACCAGTGCAGGTGCGCAGGCAGCGTGGCAGGTGCAATCCGGTACTTCTGGGCGTTATAGAAGCCGCCCCCGTGGACCGCCCAGAGTTCGCCACCCACACCCTTCTCATCGAGCGCCGGATCTTCGGGGGCCAGAAGATGATTGTCCAGCCAGACGAAATAGAAGGAGGCGCCGATCCAGGCGATGCCGAAGATGAGGTGCATCCAGCGGCCCAGAAGGCTAAACCAGTCCAGCAGATAGGCGAGCATCGGGGTCATTGTTCGACTCGCCTCATCGTGGATCTCGTGCCACGGCCGAATCAGGCATCAGGATGGAAGCTTCGACCCAGCGAGGCGGGTTGGTTCAGAAGAATCGTCTTGGCATCCCGGCAGATCAGAACCAGAACCAGCACCGTGGCGGCATAGGGGAGCATCGAGAGAAACTCCGAAGGTACGGCTATCCCGAACCCCTGGGCGTAGAGCTGGATAACCGTGACCCCGCCAAAGAGATAGGCGCCAAGGACCACGCGGCCGGGCCGCCAGGTCCCAAACACCACCAGCGCGAGCGCGATCCAGCCCTTGCCTGCCGTCATGTTTTCCACCCACATCGGAGTCTGGACCAGTGACAGATAGGCGCCTGCGATTCCCGCGGTCGCCCCGCCAAAGAGTACGGCCAGATAACGAACGCGGATGACCGGATGGCCAATCGCGTGAGCCACCGTCGGCGACTCGCCGATGGCGCGGATGAGAAGGCCGCTACGGGTCTGGGAGAGGAACCACTGGACACCCACGAACAGCAGTAGCGAAAGATAAACCATCGCGTCATAGTGGAACAGCAGCGGACCCACGACCGGTAAGTCGCTTAACACGGGCCAATGGATTGGATGCAAACCCGTAATGGGCGTGCCGGCGAAGTCGTGTCCCACAAACGCGGAAAATCCCACACCGAACAAAGTCAGAGCCAGCCCGGTTGCGACCTGATTGGTTTGCAGCGTCAGGGTCAGATACGCAAATAGGAACGACAAAGCCATGCCGGCTAACGCGGCCGCAGCCATCCCCAGTGCCATATTGCCGCTATGCAAGGCGACGTCGAAGCCCGTCACGGCCCCCACCAGCATCATGCCCTCGATACCGAGGTTCAGCACGCCGGTACGCTCGACTACGACTTCACCCAAGGCGGCCAGGATTAAGGGAGTTGCAGCCACGACCGTACTTGCCACCACCGGCGCGAGTGCGATCATAGAAGAACCTCGGTGGCGTCGTCGTCGTTGGCCACCTTCACGGCCACGGCCACGGCCGCGGGCAATGGCACTGCGACGGTCGAAGCGTCGTGGTGACGAACCAGCCTAAAGCCGATGAACAGGTCCGCCGCCAGCAGATAGAACAGCAGCAACCCCTGAAACAGGCCTGTGACGGCCGACGGCAGGGACAGTTGCATCTGGGCGCCCTCGCCGCCCAGATAGAGGAGCGACATCAATAGGCCGCCAAGGACCACCCCCAGCGGATGGAGCCGCCCCACCCACGCCACGATGATCGCCGCGAATCCGTACCCGGGCGAAATCACCGGCTGCAGTTGTCCGATGGGCCCCGCCACCTCGCAGATGCCTGCGAGCCCGGCAGTCGCACCGCTAATGAGGAGCGCCATCCAGATATTGCGCTTCTCGCTAAAACCAGCATAGGCAGCTGCGGCCGGGGCAAGACCTGCGACCTGCATGCGAAATCCGGCATAGCTCTTCTCCGCGAAGAACCACGAGACCAATGCCAGGACGATGGCCAGAACGAACCCCCAATTGGTGCGTGTTCCAGGGATCAGAAGCGGCAGGATGAGAGCGTCGGCGAAGGCCTTGGACTGCGGGAAGTTGTATCCCTGGGGGTCGCGCCACGGTCCGTGAACGAGGAAGGACAAAAACAACTGCGCTATGTAGACCAGCATGAGACTGACCAAGATCTCGTTGGTGTGAAACCGCGTCCGCAAGAACGCCGGAACCGATGCCCAGAGCATTCCGCCCAGGGCACCTGCAATCAGCATCAAGACCAGAATCGAGGCGTGATCGGTTTCTCCGAAATACAGGGCCACCCCGCCGCCGGCGATCGCGCCCATCGTCAGTTGCCCTTCCGCTCCGATGTTCCAGACGTTGGTGCGATAGCACAATGCGAGTCCCAAACCGCACAATATGAGCGGGGTCGCCTTCAGCAGAAGCTCCCCAAACCCGTAGAGATTCTCGAGGGGACGCACGAAAAACACGTAGAAGGCCTGCACCGGATTCTTCCCGAGCACCGTAAAGACGATAAAGCCGGTGACCAGCATCGCCAATGCCGCAAGCAGGGGCGAAGCAAGGCGCATCGACGCCGAAGGCGCCGGTCGTTTCTCAAGTCGGTAGGACAAGGGGATCCTCACTCGATTCTGCGGCAGCGAATTTGCCGCTCATCCACATTCCGATTTCTTCAATGTTGGTCTCGGCCGCACGACGCGACGGTGAAAGCCGCCCTTCGGCCAGGACCGCGATGCGATCGCTGATGATGAAGAGCTCATCGAGTTCCTCGGAAATCACCAGAACGGCAACTCCGCGATCCCTCAGATCGATCAACGCCTGGCGGATGAGCAAGGAGGCTCCCACGTCGACCCCCCATGTCGGCTGGGCGACGATCAAGACTTTCGGGTCGAGCAAGGTCTCCCGTCCGACGATGTACTTCTGCAGATTGCCTCCCGACAGACTCGACGCGGCGGCCTGGCTTCCTCCGCAGCGCACGTCAAACCGCTCGATTACGCCATCGGCAAAACTCCGAGTGACCGCGCGCCGCACGAGTCCGTGCTGGACCATGCCGTGACGGGAACCCGTCAACAAGGCGTTGTTGGCCAGACTCATGGGGGGCACCGCACCCCGGCCCAGCCTTTCTTCGGGGACAAAACCCAGCCCACGGTCGCGGCGCTGCGCAGGATTCAGGCGCGCGACGCCCGCGCCTTCCAGACGGATCGCAGCCGCGTTTTCGACAGTAACCTCGCCCGACAAAGCGGCCAGGAATTCCTTTTGTCCATTTCCGGAAATCCCGGCGATGCCCACGATCTCGCCCGCGCGCACGGACAAGCGGATGTCATGCAGTGCGGTTCCGAAAGGATCGATGGTCGCCAGCGAGAGCCCGTCGATCTCGAGCATCGTGCGACCCGGCTCATGGGCCTCATGGCGGCACTCGGCCAACTCCGAGCCGATCATCATGCGCGCCAGACTGTCGTTGGTTTCCTGCGCTGGTCGGGCGTTGCCGGTGACGCGACCGCCCCGCAGAACCGTCGCGTTGTCGCAAAGGGCGCGGATCTCGTCGAGCTTGTGGCTGATGTAGAGAATACTGCAGCCCTCGGCGGCCAGTTTTCGCAGGGTCTCGAACAGCTTTAAGACCGCCTGGGGTGTGAGAACCGAAGTCGGCTCGTCCATGATCAGTAGACGCGGGTCCTGCAGAAGGCAGCGCACGATCTCCACGCGTTGGCGCTCGCCCACGGACATGCTGTGCACCAGCCGGTCGGGGTCGATGGGCAAGCCGTAACGGCGGGACACCTCGACGATTCTCGCGCCCAGGGCCTCCGCTTTCGTGCGCTCGTCAAGCGCAAGCGAGATGTTCTCCGCCACGGTGAGGGTTTCAAAGAGCGAGAAATGCTGGAACACCATCCCGATCCCGAGCTTTCTGGCCTGCGCCGGACTGCCGATGGACTGGATCTCGCCTTCCCACTGAATCGTGCCCTCGTCTGGCTTCACGACCCCGTAGACGATTTTCATGAGCGTGCTCTTCCCCGCCCCGTTTTCGCCCAGGAGTGCGTGAATCTCGCCGGGGTACACGGTCAGGTCGACGCCGTCATTGGCAAGCACGGCCGGGTAGCGCTTGCTGATCCCTTTTAGAACCAGCCGCGGACGACTTGCGGCGTTCGCTTCAAAACTCATGCTTTGATTCCCGAAGAGAAAGGTGTCGTGGGAGCGGCAGGGATGTTTGCGTCAGACGCCGAAGAGGGCTCGGAAATCTCGATCCATTGCAGGAGCTGCGCGGCAATCGCAACCGCGATGGCTGCCGGAAGCTTGGAATCGATTCCCGCCACGCCAATGGGCGAGACGACACGCGCGATCTGCGAAGGCGGGACGCCCTGGGCCGCAAAGCGCTGGGCAAAACGCCGCGCCTTGGTGTCAGAACCGATGAGGCCAAGCCGACGAAATTCGCCGCGCCTCAAAAGCGCGCGGCAAATCGCAAAGTCGAGGTCGTGGTTGTGGGTCATGACGAGGTGAATTGCATCGCGGGGAGCGCGTGCGATCTCGCCTGCAGGATCGTCGGTGAGGATCGAAGAGATCCTTTCGGAAAGACCTTCGGCTGGTGGAAAAGCGTCGCTGCGGCTGTCGATCCAGGAGACCGAGAAAGGCAAGCCATCGAGAACTGGCACTAGCGCACGGGCCACATGGCCGGCACCGAAGATCCAAAGCGGGTTTAGCGCCGGATCCACCCGCTCGAGCCAGAGGTCCTCTCTTGGGCCCGCAGGCGTTTGTTTGCGCGCCGCAAGGCTGAGCGAGCTGATCATCATCGCGCGCGGTCCCGCGCCGTCTGCGGCAAGCAGCGCGGCCAGGGTTTCCGAATGGTCCGCGAGCCCACCGCTTGCGCAGGCCGCGGCGCCAAGCGCCACGGGCGAGCCTTTTGTCACCCACAGGCGCAGCCAGCACAGATCGGCCCTCCAGCGGCTCACCAGTAACAGCGGACCTTCGGAGCCTCGCCGCGCGAGCCCTTCTTGAAGGAAGGCGAGATCGGCGCGATCAAAGCGCTCGAAGGAGAGCTCGACTGCTCCACCACAGCACTGTCCAAGCGAGGCACCCAGAGCGTAGCGGGTGCGCTTTGCATTGGCGGTCTCGCCGCCGTAAGGAGGGTGGCCTTCCATGAGTTGCCGTGCTTGTCCGATGGCGTCCCATTCAAGATGACCCCCTCCGATCGTTCCCCACACCGCCGCCCTGGAGACCAGCATCGAGGTGCCGGGATCGCGTGGTACCGAGCCGCGCGTGGCGATCACCGTCACTCGGACCATGACTTCATCGACGCACAGCTGCTCGCAGAGTACGAAGAGCCAGTCGATCATGGGTTGGCTCCCCCGAGGCGTGCCTCGCGCACGCGGTTGAACGCCTTTAGGATCGTCTCGGCGGTGGCCGGGGCGTTGAGCGCCGGCGCGCGGGGCCCATCGGGATCGATCGCGTGGGCGAGCGCCCGGAACACGGCGATAGCAAGCATGAGGGGAGGCTCGCCCACGGCCTTGGAGCGAAAAATCGTATCCTCGACATTGTCCGCGTTAGCGAGAAGACGCACCGTGGACCGCCTTGGCCAGTCGTATGCCGTCGGAATCTTGTACGTGGAAGGCGCGTGGGTCTTCAGTTCGCCACGATCGTTCCACCACAGCTCTTCGCTCGTCAGCCAGCCCATGCCCTGCAGAAAACCGCCTTCGATCTGTCCCCGATCGATGGCCGGGTTGATGGATCGTCCGGCGTCGTGAAGGATATCGACCTGCAACAGCCGGTTCTCGCCGGTGAGCGTGTCGATGCACACTTCGGCGAGCGCCGCCCCATAGGCGAAGTAGAAGAAGGGGCGTCCCGTCATGCTCTTGCGATCGTAATGGATCTTGGGCGTACGATAAAAGCCCGTCGAAGACAGCGAAATGCGTGCGGCGTAGGCGTCCTTGACGACCTGGACAAAGGGCAACGTAACGTCGCCCACGTGCACCCAACCCGCGGAAAAGCGGATCGCTTCCGATGGCATGTTATAGCGATCCACCAGAAAATCGACCAGTCGGGAACGAATGGTCCGTGCCGCCGCCTGCGCGGCCTTCCCGTTCAAATCACTACCGGAAGAGGCCGCGGTCGCCGACGTGTTGGGAACCTTGCTCGTGTCGGTGGCGCTCACGCGCACGCGCTCGAGAGGCAGGCCGAACTCGTCGGCAACGACCTGGGCAACCTTGGTATAAAGACCCTGACCCATCTCGGTGCCACCGTGATTGAGCAGAACGGTGCCATCGGTATAGACGTGGACCAGGGCTCCGGCCTGGTTATAGAGAACGGAATTAAACGAGATGCCGAACTTGACCGGCGTAAGCGCGATTCCGCGCTTGATCACGGGACTACTCCGATTGGCTTCCTCGATCTCGCGGCGTCGCTCCAGGTAGCGGCCCTCCAATGCCAACTCGTCCACGATCCGTTCGATGACGTTGTCTTCCACGGTCATCGCGTAGGGCGTGACATTGCGAGTGGTCACGCCGTAGAAGTTCGAACGTCGCACGGCCAAGGGATCGAGTCCGAGGTGGCGCGCGATATCGTCCATGATGTGCTCGATCACCATCATGCCCTGCGGGCCCCCGAACCCGCGGAAGGCGGTATTGGAGACGGTGTGCGTCTTACAGCGGTGCGAGACGATGCTGACGTGCTCGAGAAAGTAGGCGTTATCGACGTGAAACATGGCGCGGTCATTGACGGGGCCCGAAAGGTCGGCCGAATACCCGCAGCGCGAGGCCAACATGACGCTCAGCGCGCAAAGCCGTCCCGCGTCGTCGAATCCGACGTCGTAGTCGGCGACGAAATCGTGGCGCTTACCCGTCATCACCATGTCGACATCGCGATCGACACGGATCTTCACCGCGCGTTCAAGCCGAGCCGCGAGGATCGCGGCCAGGCAGGCAAAAAGAGCGGGCTGGCTCTCCTTGCCGCCGAATCCCCCTCCCATGCGGCGGCATTGAACCGTCACTTCGTGCGACTTGCGTTTGAGCGCCTCTGCGACCAGATGCTGGACCTCGGTTGGGTGCTGGGTGGAACTGTAGACCAGCATCGCACCGCCCTCATCCGGGATCGCCGCTGCAACCTGACCTTCCAGATAGAAGTGATCCTGTCCACCGATGACAAGAGAGCCGCTCAGCCGCCGCGGCGCGCTGGCCAGGTTCTCGACGGGAAAGCCGCGCACCAGACGTTCGGTCGGAATGACGAAACTCTCCTTGGCGATCGCTTCGCGAATCTCGAGAATCGCAGGCAATGGCGCGCACTCGATCAGTGCGAGGCGCACGGCGCGCCGCGCTTGCTCGCACGTACGTGCAGCCACGACGAACACGGGCTGGCCGACAAACTGAACCAGATCACTCGTCAGCAAGGGATCGTCGGCAAGAATCGGCCCGTAGTTGTTCGCTCCAGGCAAGTCGGCCTCGGTGAGCACCGCAACCACGCCGGGCGCGCTCCTGACGGAGTCCAGGCAAAGCCGCGTGATATGGCCGTGGGCAATGGGACTCATTCCGATGGCAGCAAAAACCGTATCGCCGGGCATGGGAATGTCATCGATGTACCGCGCCGCGCCAGAGACGTGCAAGGCGGCGCTGTCGTGCGGGACCGCGACCCCGGCCACGCGCGCCTGCGGGTTATCCGAAGGAGGGAGAAAAACCGAGGAAGGCTTACGCGGATCGTCCATGGAAGATTAGGCCGGCTAGAGCGCGTGCACCGAAAGCGGCACGCGCTTTTGGGCATAGTCGAGATAGAAGCGTCGCAAAAGATTCGCTGCGACTTCCAATCGGTACTCTGCGCTCGCGCGCATGTCGGAGATGGGTTGGAAATCGAGTCGGATCTCATCTTTCGCCCGCTCGAATACCGCCTCGCTAAAGCCGTGACCTATCAGGGCCGACTCGGCATGACGCGCGCGTGCCGGAGTCGGTCCCATCCCCCCAAACGCGATGCGCGCCGATACGATGGTCCCCTCCTTCAGGCCGACGGCAATGCCGGCGCACACCGCTGAGATATCCTGGTCGAAGCGTTTGGCGATCTTATATGTCGCGACCCGTAAGGGCGCGCCCGTCTCGGGCAGCGGAATTTTCACCGACACCACGAACTCCCCGGGCTTTAGGGCCTTGGTTTGATAACCGATGTAGAGATCCTCAAGCGCAAGCTCACGCGACACTTTCCCGGCCCGTAAGAGCACGCGCGCTCCCAAGGCGATCAAGATCGGCATCGAGTCCCCGATCGGAGAGCCGTTGGCGAGATTGCCGCACAAGGTTCCCGAGTTTCGAACCGGAGGCGAGGCGAAGCGGCTCGCGAATTCAGCCAGTTTGGGGTAGTGCTCTACGATCGCGGCATAGGCGTCAGTGAGCGTCACGGCGGCCCCGATCTCGAGGACGCCATCTTTGGCGACGGTGCTTTTGAGCTCGTTGATGTCGCCCAGGTAAAGAATAGGTGCGAGCACACGGAATTGCTTGGTCACCCACAGACCCACATCGGTCCCTCCGGCCAATAGCAGCGAGTCCGGAGCGCTTCGATAACGCTCGGCCAAGTCGTCGAGGCTTTTTGGCGCGACGTAGGCAGGCTCGCCTTCGACTTCGAAGGCGCCGTCGCGCTCCAACGAGGCCAGAGCCGACCTCGTCGATTCGGACTGGCTATCGGCGCGACTCCAGTGGGAGGGTTCGGGAAGCTTGGACATGGTAGTTCCTGCATCGATGATGGGCCGATAGCCCGTGCAACGACAGAGGTTCCCGCTTAATGCGTCCACGACGGCCGCGCGGCTGGGTTGCGGATCGTTGAGGTAAAGAGCGAATAGCGACATCACGAATCCCGGGGTACAGAACCCGCATTGGGAACCGTGTGCGTCGACCAGTGCCTGTTGTACCGGATGCAGTCGCCCCTCTGGCGACGCCAGGCTCTCGGAGGTGATGACCACGCGAGCGTCGATGGTGGGCATAAAGCGGATGCATGAGTTCACGGCGCGATAGCGCACCCCATCCGCTGTGAGCTCCCCCACCACAACTGTGCAAGCGCCGCAGTCGCCCTCTGCGCAACCCTCCTTGGTTCCAGTTCGGCCCAAATGATCCCGCAGGTATTGCAGCAGCGTGGTCGTCGGCGGCGCATTCGTTTCCATGACTCGGCCGTCCAGAAGAAATCGCGTAGCCCCCATTTCTTTAACTCCCGCGGTAGGTCGCAAAACTCCAGGGCGATGCCAGGAGCGGGACGTGATAGTTCTCCTCCACCGACGCGATACCGAAGGGAATTGTCACCACATCAAGGAACGGCGGATCCGACAGGAGCGCGCCCGAAGCACGGAAATAGTCACCCAGATAAAAGCTCAAGACGTAGCGACCGACCTCGAGCGAGTCTGCATTCAGCAGTGGCGCATCGAGCCGGCCGTCCGCGTTCGTCGAGCCACGAGCGATGCATTCCACGGAGGCCTCACTGCCATTGGTCGCGCGGCGCAGTTCAACGACCACGCCCTGGGCGGGCCTGCCCAAGGTCGTATCAAGGACATGCGTGGTCAGCTTACCCATGTAAACCGATCCACAGAGAGCCTCGTGGATTGAACAAAGCTCTCAAGAATTGTATACAAAATAGCCCACCCCTATAGATCTCGTCGAGGAGCATCTTTCCTCACCGAATCCCCTGACTTCGTTTGCTTGTGCGTGCCAGAAGAGCGGACGAACAGCGTGCTACCGGAGGTCCTGCATCGCGATTTTCCCTCGTGCGCAGCGGGCATTTCGGACAAACGACTCACGCAATATGCATGCCATTGAAGCGCCGTCCCTCGTATCGCCGCGCAATCGAGAACGCGAGATTCACTCACGGGCAACCGATACGGCTCCTTATGCCGGATCGATTCCACGCGAAGTTCGGGCCGCGATTGAATACAAAATCCCACGACATTGTCTACTTGGTTGACCCCGAAAAGCGGAGCGTGTCCCCGAAGGAGTGCATCTTTCGCCTTATTGCAGTGCGTCAAGACGACGCACCTCGCATCGCCAGCCGCATGATTCTCATTCAGAAAAAAAACATTTCCTCGGGGCATGGCCGCGTGCTTGCACTGCACATAACCACGTCCAAAATTTAAATGGCATGTCATTTGCTTTGTATCCAATCTGAAATTTGCTGTGACGTCTTATTGGGCTCGCGTCGCTCGACATTCAAATAACGCGGCGCGCACGGCCCAACTTGCTCGGGAGAAAAGAGGGCTACTCAGAGCCCTCGCGTGTTCATCTAACAGGGAGAGTACCTCATGGCAGCCCAGTCTAAACTGTGGTGCAAGTGTATTGATTTGTGTGTAGCAAGCGCATTCGTAGCAGGACTGAGCGCGGTCGGTCAAAGTGCCACGGCCGCGGACTGGAGCGATACGGCTTTGAGTTGGCGATACGGAACGGATTTCGCCGAGCCGTTCGACAATAATGCCGATGGCTCGCGTAAAGATATTGCGAAGAACATCTTCGCGTTGACCCACGCCGACGGCTACGCCTACGGGACCAACTTCTTTAACGTCGACATCCTGCTTTCCAATGGGGCCGATCCTGGAAACGGCGTTGCCGGACAACCGGGCGCTCAGGAAATCTACGTGGTGTACCGAAATACGTTGGATGCGGGCAAGATTTTTGGGCAGAACTTTCAAATGGGACCGATCCGCGATTGGGGTGCGACCATCGGGTTTGACATGAACTCCAAGAACGACGCGTACGCATCGAAGAAACGCATGCTGGTGCTGGGCCCGACGGTGATGATCGATGTCCCGGGTTTTTGGAACATCAGTATTCTGGTTCTTGACGAGAGCAATGCACCGAACGGCATCCCCAGCCGGTACTACTACAACATTCACCCCGCCCTGGATACGAGTTGGGGCATTCCGATTGGCGACCAGTGGGTCTTTAAGGGCTACTTCCAATACATTGCCGCCAAGGGTACCAATGAGTTCGGCGGCCCCACCGCTCCGGAAACCCATTTCGATGGCGAGATCATGTACGACCTGGGTTCCCTCCTGCATGGTCCTAAGAAGACCTTCTTTGCGGGGTTCGAGTACGAATACTGGAAGAACAAGTTCGGCAACCCCGCAACAGAGCCCGGCGCCGGGCCGGGCGCTCTGGCAAAAACCCCCATGGTCCGCCTCGAATACCACTTCTAGATGCGTTGCTTCCTGCCCCGTCGTGTTGTTGTGCCTTGACGGATTCACACACGGGCCAGGGGATGGGGGCCGCCTGACTGGACCGGCCGCGTTAGCATGATCGTGCTGTCGCGATGACTTCAACATGAATCCATATCTGTGAGATCACCATGAAAAAACACTGGAAATTCCGATGGGCCGCTGGATTGTCGGGCATCGCCGTGGCCTTGGCCGGGGTCGCAACAGCACTGGCCGCCGATCCCCTGAAGGTCGCCTTCGTCTATCTGGGCCCTGTTGGAGACGGCGGATGGACCTATCAGCACGATCTTGGCCGCCTCGCTCTCGAGAAAGAACTCGGCAGCGCCGTCAAGACGACCTATGTCGAGAACGTCCCCGAGACGGCCGATGCCGAGCGCGTCATTCGCCAGCTTGCTGCCGACGGCAACAAGCTCATTTTCACGACCTCCTTCGGTTACATGGATCCGACCTTGAAGGTCGCAAAGACCTTTCCCAATGTCTTCTTCGAGCACGCAACGGGATACAAGCTCGCACCCAATGTGAGTACGTATCAGACGCGCTTCTACGAAGGGGCTTATCTGCTTGGAATCCTGGCTGGAAAAATGACGAAGACCAATACGCTCGGATTCGTCGCTTCGTTTCCGATTCCTGAAGTGGTGCGCAACATCGACGCCTTCACGCTGGGTGCGCGCAGCGTCAATCCCAACATCAAGACCAAGGTCATTTATGTCGACACCTGGTATGACCCGGGCAAAGAGCGTCAGGCAGCCGAGACCCTCGTTGCGCAAGGTGCGGACATGATGTGCCAGAACACGGATTCTCCGGCGGTTGTCCAGGTGGCCGAAGAAAAAGGCGTGCATGCTTTCGGATGGGATTCGGACATGGCGAAATATGGTCCGCACGCCGAACTGACTGCCAACACCGAAAACTGGGGCGTGTACTACATCCAGGAAGCAAAAAAAGCTCTGGCCGGGACTCTCAAAAGTGAAGAGACCCACTGGGGAATCAAGGAGGGTATGGTAGTTCTGAAACCGCTGAATCCCGCAGTTCCGCCCGACGTCGCCAAGCTGTTCGAGCAGAGGAAGCAGGAAATTGTCGACGGCAAGCTGGTACCGTTCGCCGGCCCAATGAAGGACAATACCGGAGCAGTCAAGATCGCCGCGGGCGCCACTCTGCCCATGAAGGACTTGATGGCCATCAACTGGTATGTCGAGGGGGTTGAAGGATCGATTCCAAAGTAGCGCACAACGGGGGCCTGCCGACGCTTGCACACCGCCCCTGGGTGGCGCTCTGACGTGGACCCCGTTGCGCTCGCCTCCGACAGCGATCACGAGCGCCGTGCCATCGACTTGAGCGTGGCACGCGAGGCTCTACTGGACTCGGGGGGCTTAACGTGATGAGCGGCCCATTGCGCATCCTGATCAGGCAGGCCGACGTTCTCGCAAGCTTCGATCCCCTGGGGCAGGAGTGGGTGCAGGGGAGCGTGCTGACCGAAGGCCGCTCGATAGCGGCAATCGGCTCCCACGCCGAAGTCCAGTCCTTCATCGACGCGGACCCCATCGCCCGCAAACCCGATCGCGAGATCGATGCGAGGGGCTGCGTCGTTCTGCCCGGACTCATCAACGGCCACCATCACCTGTTTCAGACGCTCACGCGTGCGTTGGGCACAGCCCGTGGCCACGTTCTGTTCGACTGGTTAAAGCTCCTCTATCCGATTTGGGGCAGGATGGACCCCGAGGCGGTTTACGTCAGCGCCAAACTGGGTCTTTGCGAGTTGATACTAAGCGGTGCGACCACGGTCGCTGATCACCTCTACCTGTTTCCCAATGGGTCGCGCGTGGATGACGAGATCGCAGCCGCCCAGGAATTGGGCGTGCGCTTTCATCCGACGCGGGGCTCGATGAGTGTCGGGCAAAGTGCGGGCGGGCTGCCCCCGGACGCACTCACCGAGTCAGAGGAGGCCATTCTCGCGGATAGCCTGCGTCTGATCGAAACGTTTCACGATCCAAGCCCCTATTCGATGCTGCGCGTCGGACTGGCCCCGTGCTCTCCTTTTTCGGTGAGCGCCGATCTCATGAAAGAAAGCGCGCGCATGGCGCGCGCGCACCCTCTGGTCGGATTGCATACGCATCTCGCCGAGACCCTCGACGAGGAGCGCTATTGCCTCGGACGATTCGGGATGCGGCCGCTGCAATACGCGGACTCATTGGACTGGCGCGGAGAAGATGTCTGGTTCGCTCACATGGTCCATCCTTCGTCGGACGAAGTCGCACATATGGCACGCCATCGAAGCGGTGTCTGCCACTGCCCGTCAAGCAACATGATCCTGGCCTCGGGCATCGCGCCGATTCGCAACCTCATCGACCAAGGGGTCCGCGTGGGGCTCGGGGTCGACGGCTCGGCCAGCAACGACGGTAATCACCTGCTTGGCGAGGCGCGCCAGGCGATGCTGCTGCAGCGCGTGGGTTGGCCTGGCTTCGAGTCGCGAGCGGATCGACTCTCCGCACGCGAAGCGCTCGGGCTTGCGACCGCCGGCGGCGCCCGCATCCTCAACCGTCCCGAACTAGGTAGCCTCGCTGTTGGACAGGCCGCCGATCTCGTGGCCTTTCGAGTCGATGATCTCGAGCATGCCGGAGCCGGCTCTGATCCCCTGGGTGCACTTCTGACCTGCACGCCCACCCGGGTCTGGCTTTCCGTGATCGGCGGCCGTATCGTCGTTGACCAGGGCGAGCTTCTCGGAGTCGATCTGGGCGAACTCGTGCACCGGCATAACGCCATCAGCAGGCGCCTGCTTCACGAGGTCGGGCTGGCATGAAAGAACTCTGTGTCCAAGGCGACGAGCGCCGAGGCGACGACGAGTCCTGGTTACGCCGCGCCATCGCACTCTCGCTCGCCTCCAGAGAGGCAGGCCATCACCCCTTTGCCTGCCTGATCGTCAGTGACCAAGGAACGATCTATGCCCAGGCCATGAATGCGAGCGCGAGCGATCGCACGAGTCATGCCGAAATGGTGGCCCTACGTGCGGCTTCCTCGGCCCATGCGCCGTCTGTCCTAGCTCGATCCACCCTCTACACCAGTGCCGAGCCGTGTGCCATGTGCGCCGGCGCAGTCTACTGGACCGGAGTTGGCCGGGTGGTCTATGGCCTAAGCGAAGCGCGTCTTCTGGCGATCACGGGGGCGCACGCCGAGAACCCGACGCTCTCTTTGCCCTGCCGTGAACTGTTTGCGCGCGGCCAAAGATCCATCGAAGTGGTCGGGCCTCTCCTGGAAGACGAGGCCGCCGCGGTTCATGCGCAATTCTGGGTCTAGCTGCGCCGAGTACCGCAGCATCCCCACATCGACGCCGTCGAACGAGCATGGACGCATCGTCACCTGTGTCCTGAACCCGGCAAGCTTCCCATCGTCGGCGCGTTACGGACGTGCGAGGATTGGCACTAGGACGGTGTCGTGGTGGACTGACGGCCATAGACGATAACTCCCAGGGGCGTTGTCAGACCCCGCGTGCATTTCCACCAGCCGCAAACCGCAAGGCTGGGTCGCGGCTCGCTGCGCAGCAGCAAACTGCAGTACGATGGAGGAAGCGAAGGCGGACTCGCGCCTGCAATCGACCGTGGCACGCGGCCAGAGCATCCAACTCCCGCTCCGAATTCAACATCCAGGTCGCCCGTGCTGCGCTTTGCCCAAGAGGCGAAGGTGCAAACACCGTGGAGATGACGACATGCACGCCATGGTCTTGGAGCGCTTGGGCGCTCCTCTCGCATATCGTGAGCTTCCCGATCCGGCTCCGGGTCCCGAGGAAATTGCCGTGCGCATCAGCGCATGCGGCGTGTGTCGGACCGACCTGCATGTGATCGACGGCGAACTCCCTGACCCGCACCTGCCCATTATTCCAGGCCACGAGATTGTCGGGCGCATCGAGTGCGTGGGCTCGGCCGTAAAGGATCTGCGCGAAGGAGACCGGGTCGGCATCCCCTGGCTTGGATTCACCTGCGGCATCTGTCCTTTTTGCGCCCAAGGGCGGGAGAACCTCTGCGACCGGCCGCTGTTTACCGGTTTCACGCGTCCCGGGGGATTTGCGACCAGAACTATCGCGCACAGCCGCTTCGCGTTCCCCCTGGGTGAAAAGGGAGCGGACGCATCGCTGGCGCCTCTCTTGTGTGCGGGTCTGATCGGCTGGCGAGCCCTTCGCCTGGCGGGCAAGGGCAACTCGCTCGGAATTTATGGATTCGGTGCCGCCGGACACATCCTCGCCCAGGTGGCGCGATGGCAAATGCGATCGGTTTATGCGTTTACCCGACCGGGTGATCTCAAAAGTCAGCACTTCGCGCGGACACTGGGCGCGGTCTGGGCCGGCAATTCCGATGAACCGTCCCCCGAGCTTCTTGATGCGGCGCTCATCTTCGCCCCGGACGGTCGCCTCGTGCCCCTCGCACTGCGCGCCGTGCGCAAAGGCGGCCGGGTTGTGTGTGCGGGAATCCATATGAGCGACATCCCCGCATTTCCGTATGCCTGGCTCTGGGAGGAACGCGAGCTGCTGTCGGTGGCCAACCTCACGCGCCAAGACGGACTCGAATTCCTGCAGCTGGCTCCCGAAATTGGTGTGGTCACGACCACCGTTCCCTACCGCCTGACGGACGCAAACGAGGCCTTGGACGATCTTCGACGGGGACGATTCGAGGGGGCGGCCGTCCTCATCCCCTAACGGCGCACAAAATCTCAGTGCAGGCCAGGCCCTGGGGGAAGCCCCGACGCCCCTTTTTGAGGCTCAACTTCTTGGCAAGGTTGCCGTAATAGGGGAAAGCGGCGGGACTCGCCTGCCGCGCCTATCGAGTCGTTCCCAGCCTCCCCCACTATTCGTCATGCGCGACTTTGTTCGCCAACTGTTAGGCAAGCGCGGTTCAGCCGAGCGCCACGCCGCCGTCAACCAACCGCCAATGCCGCTGAGCCCGGTCCAGCAGCTGGACCGGCTCGCCCCCCTGAAATCGGCCACCGAAAGTCGAGCGCCCTCCGCTCTCGACGCCAAGCTTTCCTTTGTCTGCCGGGAGGCCGTCCTGGATCGGGCAGAGCGCATCGCCGGCTACGAGTTTGCACTGCACCGCAAGCTGCACTACCGCTTTGCGGCAGAGCGGGCGATGGTACGCAGGGTCTACGACGACCTACTCTTGCGCAGTCTCGGGTCGATGGAATTGGGTGAGCTCCTCGGCCACCGCATGGCCTTTGTCGACATCGCCGCGGAATCCTTCGCCAACCTGCAGCTCGAGGCGCTACCCAGAGACAATACGATCCTCATGCTCCACCCCCGCTCTGAGGCGGTCGCCGACGAATCCGAGTACGCGGCATGGATTGACGTGGCACGCCAGGCGGGATTTCGCATCGGCTGGTATCACACTGCGGCCGGTCCCATTGCTCCGGATGTGTTGGCGCTGGTGGACTTCCTGCAAGTGCGATCTGGTGACTTCGACGGATTGCAACTCGTTGAAATCGTCCGCTGGGCCACTAAGGCTCGGGGTGCGAACGCCAATCGACTGCAGTTCGTAGCCAGTGGAGTGACTACGCTGGATGAATTCAGGCTCTGCTTTCAAGCGGGCTACGACTATTTCCAGGGGCCCTTCGTCAACAACCGCGAGCAGTGGCATCCGCCCAAGAGCGAAGTCGACCGGATGCGCGTGATCCGTATACTGAACGAGTTTCAAGCGGGCGCCGAGACTGGCCAGCTCGGGGCGCTGATTAGGCAGGATGCTGTCCTGTCGTACAAGCTTCTGCGCTATATCAATTCGCCCGCGATGGGTCTGGCCAAACAGATCGCCCACATCGAGCAGGGCTTGGCACTGCTCGGCCGCGGGCCGTTTTATCGATGGCTCTCGCTCTTGCTGTTCGACTTCAAAGGTGCCGGTTTCGCAGAACGCGTGCTTTTCGAACAGGCATTGGTTCGCGCGCGTCTCATGGAGCAAATTGCGGTGCACTCCGAATGCTCAGGGCTAAACCCGGATCATCTGTTCATGGTCGGCCTGTTCTCGCTCTTGGACCAGATGCTCCAGATGCCCACCATCGCCGTACTTGAAAAGATCTCGGTGCCCGAGGACGTGCGCAAGGCGTTGATCGAGCGCTCGGGGCCGCTGGCACCCTTTCTTGGACTGAGCCTCATCTGTGAAACCGGTGACCCGGATGAGATGGCGCTTCTCGCGTCCGCCTGCCGTGTCAACCTGGCCACGGTCAATGTCGAACTCATGCGTGCGGTTTCCTGGGCCCAAAACGTCGCGACCCTAGGCGGCTGATCGCCTGATCGGCGATGCCCGGGTCCCGGGCCGAAGCGCTTGCAGTGGCTTTAACGGCAAGACCGATCACAGACGTATCGTTCGCCCCCCAAAACCCGCGGCCCTTCCCAGGTGATCGTAAGAAGAGCGCAAGCAGGCTTCACCCAGGGTTGCAATCCAAGTCCTCGGGGGTCATTCGTGCGCATTCGGGAGGACAAAGCTTAGATGCGGACCCATAAAACTTAATTTATTTGATTTACATATTGATTTTATTTATTCCGACGGGTACTCTTTGCAAAAAACAGGTACCCAATGGATATCGCTAAAGCGCGCTGTGCGAACTGCAGTGAACCGATGACGGTGAGCCGCCTCGTGTGCGCCCACTGCAAACTCGCCCTGGAGGGCAGCTTCGAGGTGTCTCCGCTTGCGCTACTTTCGGCCGACGACCAGGTATTCGTGACGGCGTTCGTTCGCTATCACGGCTCTATCAAGAAAATGGAGGAGCTCTTCGAGATCAGTTATCCGACGGTGAAAAATCGGCTCAACGCCATCAGCGCCCGACTCGACAAGAATTTTGAGGCACCCTCGTCGCACGCGATCGTACTGGAACAGCTCGCGCGCGGAGAGATCAGCGTTAACGAAGCGCTCGAAAGGATGAAATGATGCCGGCGACCTGGCTTGTCTTCTCCGTCGAAACCACGCGCAGGATCGTCGTGCCCCTCCCGTTCATTTTGATCTGGCCTTTTATATTGGCTGCTGGCGCCGCGGCGGGTCTCATCGCAGCGCTACGGCGGCGCCGCAAAGGCGTCGTTCTCGCGGGAACCTTCTGTCGGTGTCTTTTCCACCTGCGCGGATTGGAGATGGATATCCATCCACGCAGCGGCCACCATATCCGTCTTCGTTTTCTTTAGCGTCTGCGCTTTGCCCCGACCCTCCCCGTTGCCTCCACTCACCCCTTTTTGCCCGAGGAATCCGCCATGTCCAACGAACGCAAACAGATCCTGGAAATGCTGTCGCAGGGAAAGATCGGCCCGGAGGACGCGGAGCGTCTTCTCGACCGGCTCAACGCGGCGACCGGGACAGGGCAATCACCCGGCTCACCGAGCGATTCCCCGCAGAGCAGCCCACCCCAATTTATGTGCATTCAAGTCGACAGTGTGGAGGGCGATAAGGTGAACGTTCGTTTGCCCATCGCGCTCGTGAAATCAGGAATCAAGCTGTCTGCGATGATGCCCAAAGAGGCCGCCGCAACCATGACCAAAAATGGGGTTGATTTCTCGCAGTTGAGTGCGCTCACCGGCGATGAGCTGGCAACGGCGTTACGCAACATGGTGATCGATGTTTCCTCTCACGAAGGCGACCAGGTCAAGATCTTCTGCGAGTGACGAACCCTCCATGGGCCCCCACGGCAGCCAGGCGATGTCTCCTTCCGGGAAAAGAGGCGCTGCGGCCACCCCCTGAAACAATCCTGTCATATAGTGCGGCAATACTCGTTGCCGACGAACTTGTGCAAAGCGTCAGAGAGGGCTTGCGCCGCTTAGACCGCGGGTGAGCGATTTAAGCGCGATCCCTCCCGGATGAACCCCACCGCCGCTTCTGAAATCGCCGGATCCCGGTGGGGCCGGGTCGTGCCGCGAACGCGTGGGACTTGAAGGCTGCGCTCGAACGCTTCACAAGGTCGCTCGGAACCAAAAAAAGTAACACGCGAGGAAACGCTGCACCTCGCCCCTGCGCACTCGAGCCATCGGCCGATGGCGGGTGGCGGTGGAGCCCGCTTGGCCCAAACCGCTTTTACCCATGCATCAAGGCGCGCCATTCCCATCTGAAGTCCTCCGTACACGCGGACGTCCTCTAGGCCTCACCACAGGCGCAGCGCTCGTGGCAGCGCTCCTTTACGCCTTGGCGCCGTCGAGTGCGGCAGCCGCTTCCGCGGATTCGCCGTTCTCGCTTCAGGCCGAAAGTTCGCAGCAGGGTTCTGAGAGCGGTGCCAACGGACCTGCCGATCCGGACTCCGTCTCCCCGTCCAGATGGCAGTTCAGTGGGCAAATGACCAATGTGACGCAGTGGCATCCCGGCTTTCCCGCACCCTACAGCGGGGCGCTTAGCCTGGATCCCCATCGGAACTCGGCGGAGACGACCGATTTGACCTTGTACGTTGGCGCACGCCTGTGGAAGGGCGCAAGTGTCTTTCTCGCTCCTGAAATCGACCAGGGCTTCGGTCTTGATGACACGGCCGGCGCTGCCGGCTTTCTCAGTGGCGAGGCCTACAAGATCGGCGCGAACGCGCCCTACCTCAGAATTCCCCGGGCCTTCATCCGCCAGGTCATCAACTTGGGCGGTGATGAGCGGAACCTGGAGGCCGACCTTTTGCAGCTGCCGGAAACGCAGACGGAATCGAATCTCATCTTGACCGTGGGCAAATTCTCCGTGGTCGACGTATTCGATACGAATAGCTATGCGCATGATCCGCGCAACGACTTCCTGAACTGGTCGATCATCGACGCGGGCGGCTTTGACTACGCTGCCGATTCGTGGGGGTTCACCTATGGCGGCTCCGCCGAATGGTCCGAGGATTGGTGGACCCTGCGCGCAGGGGTCTTCGACCTTTCGACGATCCCCAACGGCAAGCAGCCCGACCCCGAGTTTGCCCAGTACGAGACCGACCTCGAGTTCGAAGCGCGCCACGCGTGGTTCGGGCATCCGGGAAAGTTCAAGCTTCTGTTTTTTTCCAACTACGGAAACATGGGGAGCTATGCCGACGCGCTCGCGTTGGGCGAGGCGACCCGAGCTACACCTTCTGTGGCTCTCGTGCGGCATTTTCAAACGCGCGACGGCGCCGCGATCAACTTTGAGCAGGAGGTTGCCGACGATTTGGGCGTGTTCGCACGGGTGAGTGCCAACGATGGCAGCAAGGAGACCTTCGACTTCACCGATATCAACCGATCCGCATCGGCCGGGATCTCGGTCAGGGGGGCCAGCTGGAATCGCAGCGATGATACGGTCGGCGTCGCCATCGTTCAAAACGCCATCTCCCGCGTCGCGCAAGAGTATTTCGCGGCCGGCGGCCTGGGCGTTCTCGTAGGCGATGGCAATCTTAACTACGGGCCCGAGCGGATTCTCGAGACCTACTACTCGCTACATGTTCTGAAGGGGGTGTCTTTTTCGCTGGACTACCAGAGGATCGACCACCCTGCCTACAATCGCGACCGCGGACCGGTGTCGGTCTATGGCGTGCGGCTCCATGCGGAGATTCTGTAGGACGTGCGACGCCGAGCGTGAGCGCCGCACGTAATCGCGACGGCCAATGGCCCCCGGCCAGCCTGATCGTCGAGCCAGGCCGGGTGACTCAACTTGGCCGTGCTAGGCGCCTCGATAGACTGCGCGCTCAAATTCTTCGTAGACCTTGAGAAACGGAGGTTCCACGAAGGGCAGGGTTTGCGTCATGATGATTCCGGCGACATCACGGGCGGGGTCGAACCAAAAGTGCGTGTTCAGAACTCCCGCCCAGCCCTGGGAGCCCGCCGAACGCATCCCCGGTACGTCCTGCTCCACGCGCAAGAACCCAAGGCTATGCGTTTTTGCGATACCCGGAAACAAATCGACGTCCGCGCTCACCGGGGGTGCGGCGGTCGTCAATTTGCCCACCCGAAGCGGGCCAATGTGATTTTGGAGCATGGTCTCGACGCCTTTCGGGCTGAGGACCCGTTTGCCGTCGAGCTCCCCGCGGTTGAGGAACATACGCAGAAATCGCATGTAGTCGCCCGCGGTCGAGTAAAGCGCGTGGCCCATGAAATAGGCCTCCGGATGCGGCGCGGGGGCGATTTCGAAGGGCACGAATTTCCCGTGTTCATCACGCGCGCTAACGGTGCCCAGGCGGGTTGCGAGCTCCCCTTCACACTCGAAGTCGGTGTCCTTCATAGCCAAAGGCCCGAAAAGTTCTTCCTGGCAGAATCGATCGATGCGCCGGCCATCGACGGCCTCCACCACCTGCCCGAGCCAATCGATGCCGATCCCGTAGTCCCAGCGCGTTCCAGGGTCGAACACCAGAGGATAGTAAAGGGAGGCTTTCAGACCCGACAGGATCGAAGGGTGCCCGGTCTTGGCCATCCAACGGCCAATGTCGACATTCCAGAACTCATAGGCGAAGCCCGATGTGTGCGTTGCGAGCTGACGCACCGTCGCCCGCGAACGCGGCTTGCGCAATATCGGGCTGTCTCCGTCGAACCCGTCGAGGACCTGAATCTTGGAGAAATGGGGGAGGATTTCTTCGACGGGCGTCTCGGTGCTCAGCTTGCCGCGATCGATCAAAATCATCGCAGCCGTCGAGCCGATAGCCTTCGTCATCGAGAATATCCGAAACACCGTGTCGATGGTCATGGGCTGCCCCGGCGCACGAAGGCCTGCCGCCCCGCTCCACTTCACACCGGCTGCCGTCCCCGTCGTGGCCACCAGGCCCGGAGCCGCGCCAGAGGACACGCCCCGGGCCAGGATTTCGTTCAGTTCGCTCATGCATGTCTCCTCGATGTGGTTTTGAGTGCTTCATGGACACCAGCGTCTGGAGCACCAGCGCGGTCCGACCTTCAAGGTAGTCCAATCGGGCATGAGGGGCAAACACGACTGCTGATGCGTCGCCGCATAGCAGCCCCTTGCGGCCGGCCAGGTACTGACGTGACCGAATGACTTTACGGACGTCCTCGATAGGACTAGGGTGGCAGTGCAGTGAATCGTGAGCGTGGTGTGAGGCGAAAGTGTCGGCCCGACGATGCGACCCAGACAATTCATCCGCCATCCGGTCAACATCCCCATCGAGGCCATCCCGCTTCTGGCCGCCGGTCCCGAGCCGCTGCTCATCGCCTATTCGCTTAGCGCCGGTGGACTCGCATTTCGGGCAGCGGGGCCCGCGGATCCGGGCACACTCGTTCATCTGAAAATAGACTACCGGGTCCTGCAATTCGAAAGCGACGCGCGCGTCGTCTGGTGCCACTCGAGCGGGGACGGCACCGAGTTGGGGGTCGAATTTCTGAACTCGGACGATGCGTTTCAGGCGCGCATGGTCGAGCAGATCTGTCATATCGAAAGCTACCGCCAGGAAACCCTTGAGTTTGAAGGAAGAGCGCTTTCGTCCGAGGAGGCCGCCTTGGAATGGATCGCGCGCTTCGCAGGGACCTTTCCCGATATCGTCTGAAACGGTCAAGCGCCATCCCGATTCGAGGCGTGCGTTTGGAGGCGGTGCCAGCGCCCGGAATCCGGCACCAAAGTTGCATGGGTCCTCGGCCCTCGATAGGGGCCTGCACGCGCCGGCCTCGTCAGGCGCCCCATGACGGGCCCGTCCTCGGGCTACGCGCCGGGTTGGCCGTCGAGATATTCCGAACCACTTCGAGAAGGGACCTTTTCCATGCTCACACCCAACGATGTAGCGCGCGTACAAAGCTCGTTCCAGCTTGTTGTGCCGCATGCCACTCTGGCTGCCCAACTCTTCTACTCTCGACTCTTCGAGCTCGATCCGAGCCTGCGCGCCTTGTTTAAGACCGAGATGACCGAGCAGGGCAGAAAACTGATGGCCATGCTCACCACCGTGGTGGGATCTCTCGACGATCTCCAGGCTATCGTCGTTCCGGCACAGGCCTTGGCCAAACGTCATCTCGCCTATGGCGTTCAGGCGGCGCACTACGACACCGTCGGACAAGCCTTGATCGACACGTTGCAGGCGGCGCTAAAGGAGAACTTTGATGAGTCCACCCGCGATTCCTGGGTCAAGACCTACGGCGTGCTCGCCTCAGTCATGAAACAAAGCGCCTATCCGCAGCAAAACGCGGCTGCGGCAGGCTAAGGCCTGCCTATCGGCGTACACTTTCGTCTATCCCTGAAGGCCGATGGGGCCGAGTCCGGGTTGGGAGGTGTCACGCGTGGGCAAGGGTCGAATCACCGCGGTGGTAGCGGACGACGACGATCTGATGCGCGGCTATCTGCGGATCATCCTTGAAGACCTCCACATCGAAATCATCGGAGAGGCGAGCAACGGCTCGGACGCGGTCCGCAAGACCCATCAACTCCATCCTGACTACCTGTTTCTCGATCTTGAAATGCCAGTCGGGGATGGCGTAGAAGCGCTTGTCAACCTGCGCAAGAGCTTTCCCAAGCTGACCATCGTCATCATCTCGGGGCGGAGCCGTCCCGAAGACAAATCGCGCGCCCTTCTCTTGGGGGCCAACGCGTATCTCGTCAAGCCGATCGAGAAAGAGGATGTCGCGCGCGTCTTAAGCGGCACGCGTTAGCGCGAATCGAGCGATCGCTCCGAATGGGATCGCTGGTCCTCGCAAATAGACGAGAGCCCAACTCGAATCGGGGGGGCGGTCCCGTGCCCCGGCACTTCCTCTAGTGCTTCTTCGCCGGGCGGTAAGGGGCGAACCAGCCCAATCCCGCTGAAGTCTTGCCCGCTGGCCGGTATTCGCAACCGACGTATCCTGGATACTGCAGCTCGTCCAGAAGTGAAAACAGATAGGGATAGTGGATTTCTCCGAGGTCGGGCTCGTGGCGCTGCGGAACCCCGGCCACTTGGATGTGGCCGACGCGCCCGGAAGGCACGTACTGCCGCAACTTGGCGGCGAGATCTCCCTCGACGATCTGGCAGTGGTAGAGGTCCATCTGCACCTTCAGATTGGGTGCTGCGATCTCCGCGACGATTGCGTGCGCCTCATCCTGCCGGTTCAAGAAGTATCCGGGAATGTCGCGCGTGTTGATGGGCTCGATCAGGATGTCGACGTTCGCACTGCGCGCGGTTGCCGCCGCCCAGGCCAGATTCTCCTCGTAGACTTCGCGCAGCTCGGTGCGACTCGCGCCTTTGGGCATGACACCGGCCATGACGTGAATGCGGGGGCAGGCGAGCGTCTTCGCATAGCGCAGCGCCTGTTCTGCAAAACCTCGTCGGAATTCATCCTTGCGCTCGGGAAGACAGGCCAGACCGCGCTCACCAGCCTCCCAGTTGCCCGGCGGCGCGTTAAAGAGCACCTGGACGAGCGCCTCTGACTGCAGACAGTCGAAGAGCCGACTTTCGGGATAGGCGTAGGGAAAGAGGTATTCAACCGCCTCAAAGCCGTCAGCCGCCGCAGCGCGGAAACGATCGAGAAAGTCGACCTCGGAATACATCATGGAGAGATTGGCAGCGAAACGCGGCATGAATCCTCCCGTGCCTAAGGAACCGAGCCAAAGGCCCATGCTACGTTGGCCCGCACAAGCGGGCAAGCGCTGCGGTTGCGCCAAAGATCGAACGGCCCTCAAAGGCCCAAGCGCGACCGAAAAAACCGCAGGCGGGACCGCGTCAACGCGCCGCGCCCGCACTTGATCGGTGCCCTAGACCATCCCTTTTGGGGCCTGGGGTCTGAATGCGTGCCATTGCCGGCCGAAGGCGCACGGTGTCTATCGGCTCCGATTAGCCGCCACAGGCCGGCTGGTTTCTCCTGGGCAGCACGGGTGGGGACGAACCCGGCATGAAATTCGCATTCATTTGGGGCAAACTTGCGGCGAGTCGGCGTTTCAGCCTCGCCCTGGCGCCCCGCGGACCGGCTCGCCTGAGCCCCACCCCAAGGGCGTTTTTCGTTTTCCGTATCGGAGGTCAAAGGATGTCGTATCGCGCCGTGCAAAGCCGCATTGCATCGAGGATCTCGCGTTTTCTTTCCATCACCTCGTGCGCTCTGGCCGCCCTGGCGCTTCTGGCGTTCATGGCCGCGCCTCGGGCCGACACCGGACCGATCGTCTTGCGCATGGTCCCGCAGACCAATATCACGATTCTCGATCCGATCTGGACCACGGCCAACGTCACCCGAAACCATGGTTACATGATCTATGACACGCTCTTTGGGACGGACGCGGACGGAAAGATCAAGCCTCAGATGGTCGACAAATGGTCGACCTCGAAGGACGGAAAGACCTGGACCTTCACGCTGCGTAGCGGCCTGGCCTTCCACGACGGCGCTCCGGTCACGAGCGATGACGTCATCGCCTCGCTCAAGCGCTGGTCGAGCCGGGACAGCTTTGGCGGCGTCTTGGCGCAATTCGTCGACCACTACGAAGCGACCGACCCCAACACGTTTCGCATCGTCCTGAAAGAACCATTCGGACTCGTGATCGAGGCGCTGGGCAAGCCCTCTTCAAACGTGCCCTTCATCATGCCCAAGCGCGTCGCCGATACCCCCGGCGATCAGCAGATCAAGGAGATGACGGGCTCGGGGCCCTACATCTTCAAGTCCGACGAGTATCGGCCCGGCGAGAGGGTCGTCTACATCAAGAATCCGAACTACAAGCCTCGCGACGAGCCCGCCTCGGGCACCACCGGAGGCAAACGCGTCTACGTTGATCGCGTCGAATGGGTCATCATTCGCGACCCGCAGACCCAGCTCAATGCGCTGCTGGCCGGAGAGGTCGACCTGATCGAGGAGCCCGCGGCCGAGCAGTACCCGACCCTGCGCGCGAGCCCGTCGGTCGAACTGGTCGAGGTGCAGCCGGCCGGTGGGCAATTCATTTTCCGCTTCAACCATCTTTTTCCGCCGTTTAACGACGTGCGCATCCGGCGCGCTGCCATGGTCGCGCTAGGCGAGGAACAGATCCTAAAGACCCAGGTCGGTGTGCCCGGTCTCTACCAGTTCTGCAAGAGCATGTATCCCTGCGGCTCGGCCTATGCCTCCGACGATACCGCCTACTATACTGGCGTGGCTGATCCGAAGAAGGCGCACCAGATGCTCCAGGAAGCCGGCTACACCGGAACACCCGTGGTGCTCATGCGGCCCACGGATCTGGCCGGCATCAGCAAGCTTCCCCTCGTGGCCAAACAACAGCTCGAGCAGGCCGGATTCGTGGTCGACCTGCAAACCATGGATTGGCAGACCTTGGTTGCGCGACGCGCCAAGAAAGACCCTCCCAACGCGGGCGGATGGAATGCGTTCATGACCTCCTGGAATTCGGCCGACGTGATGAATCCGGTGACCATGGCCATGATGAATGCGCGGGGTCAAAAGGGATGGTTCGGCTGGGAGGATGATCCCCAGCTCGAGGACATCAAGGGGCGCTTCGTTCGAGCGACGAGCGACGCGGAGCGCAAGAAATTGGCCGAACAGGCCCAGTTGCGGGCGTTCGAAATTGCCACGCACGCGCCGCTTGGACAATTTCATGAATTGGTGGCGGTCCGGCGCGGAGTTGTGAGCGGATTGGTCCGCGCCGATACGCAGGTGTACTGGAACATCAAGAAGAACTGAATTGAAGTGTCCGGGCGGCCTTGAGAGGCAGGCGCGGCGCATCGAGCCCGCGCCTTGGAGTCTTGTTCCCAGCGCGTCCCGGATGATGCCTGCGCCCGGCGCGCCGCACGATCCATGATCGGTTTTCTTGGCCGGCGCATCGCGGCGATGGTTCCCGTCCTCTTGGTCGTGGCCGTTGTCGTCTTTCTGATCTTAAGACTGGCGCCGGGGGATCCCGCCGCCGTCATCGGCGGCGACAACGCCACAAGCGACGATATCGCCCGCATCCGCCAGCAACTGGGTCTGGCCGAACCCATCTGGACCCAGTTTGTGATCTGGTTCTCGAAGGTTTTGCACGGCGACCTGGGCTATTCCTACTATCTGAATAAACCGGTCGCCGAGCTCATCGCGCAGCGCATCGAGCCGACCGCGTCCTTGACGGTCGCCACGCTCTTGCTCGCCCTCATCCTCGCGTTACCGCTCGGCACGCTCGCCGCTTGGCGCATGGGTGGATGGCTCGACCGGGGAGTGATGGCCTTTTCGGTCGCCGGTTTTTCGGTACCCGTGTTCGTCGTGGGCTATGTCCTGATCTTTGTCTTCGCGCTCGAATTGAAGTGGCTGCCGGTCCAAGGCTACGCGAGGATAGCGCGCGGGCTCGGACCCTGGATGCGCCAGCTGGTCCTTCCTTGTGTTGCGCTCGCTCTGATCTACGTGGCGCTCCTGGCGCGCGTCACGCGCGCCGCCGTCAGTGAAGCGCTGACGGAGGACTATGTACGTACGGCACGCGCCAAAGGCATCGGTGAGCTTGCGGTGCTATGGCGCCATGCGCTGGCCAACGCGGCGATCCCGATCATCACGGTCGCGGGGATCAGCGCGGCCCAGCTCATTGGCGGTGTCGTGGTGACCGAGACGGTATTCTCGATTCCGGGCCTAGGACAGCTCACGGTCGATGCGGTGCTCAGCCGCGACTTTCCCGTGATCCAGGGAGTCGTCTTGCTCTTCTCGGTCGTCTATGTGGCGTTGAACCTGCTGGTGGACGCGAGCTACGTGTTTCTGGACCCGAGGATCCGGTACTGATGAAGCAAAGCGTGCAAAGGCTCTGGGCCAACACGGCCGTGCGCATCGGGGCGATCGTCTTTGTCTTGTTGCTGGTACTGGGCATCGGCGCACCCTGGTTCGGTACGGTCGACCCTTCGGCCATGGATTCGTCGTTCATCAACGTCGCGCCTGGCTCCTCCGGAGAGATGACGCTGCCCGACGGGACGCAACGCAGCCACACTTTCTGGATGGGAAGCGATAACTTCGGCCGGGACATCTGGAGCCGGGTTCTCTATGGAACCCGGGTCTCGCTCGCCGTGGGAGCCATCACGGCGCTCCTGGCGCTGGCTCTGGGGGCTCTGTTGGGACTACTGGCCGGCTACTTTCGCGTCGTCGATGCCATCCTCATGCGAGTGATGGACGGACTCATGGCCATTCCCCCTGTGCTTTTGGCCATCGCACTGGTCGCAGCACTGGGTGCGCGCTTTCAGACGGTGGTCGTGGCCATCGCGATTCCCGAGATCCCACGCGTGACACGGCTCGTGCGCTCCCTCGCCTTAAGCCTGCGTGAGGAGCCTTTCGTCGAAGCCGCCCGCGCCTTGGCTACCCATCCCGCCGTGATCCTGTTTCGCCACGTGCTCCCCAATGCCCTGGCGCCCCTCATCGTGCAAGGGACATTTGTTGCAGCCTCCGCGGTGCTGACCGAAGCGATTTTGAGCTTTCTCGGACTGGGGCTGCCGGCGGACATTCCCACCTGGGGCAATATCATGGCCGAGGGTCGCATCCAGTTCACTCAACATCCGAGCAACGTGCTCTTTCCGGCACTCTTCCTCGTGCCTGCGGTGCTCGCCATCAATCTCTTAGGGGACGGATTGCGCGACGTGCTCGACCCGAAATTTGTGAGACGCGCGTGAGTGACCCAAGCGAGTCCCCGGTACTTCAGATCGAGCACCTGAAGATTGCGCTGCCGGCCAACGCGGACCGTGGCCTCGCTGTCGACGATGTGGGTTTCTCGATCCCGGCCGGACGCACGCTATGCGTCGTGGGCGAATCCGGGTCGGGCAAGTCCGTGCTGGCGATGGCAGTGATGGGACTTCTGGCCCGGGGCCTCGAGGTTCGCTCAGGGCGAATCGTATTGACCGGGCAGACCCTTCTAGAGGGTGAGCGGCGTCTGGCCGAGCCTCAGTGGCGGGCCTTGCGAGGCTCGCGCATCGGCATGGTCTTTCAAGAACCCACCACCGCCCTGAATCCCGTGGTCTCGTGCGGCGCGCAGGTCGATGAACTTTTGCGGGCCCACACGAGCTGGGCCCGTTCGCGACGCCGGACCCGCGTTCTCGAAATGTTTGCGCAGGTCCGACTGCCGGATCCTGAACACCTCTACGACACCTATCCCCACCAATTGTCCGGCGGGCAGCGTCAGCGCGTCGTCATCGCCATGGCGATGATCCTCAGGCCGCGGCTTCTAATCTGCGACGAACCCACCACGGCGCTCGACGTAACGACCCAGGCTGAGATCCTGAAGCTCGTTGCGCGTTTGCAGGCCGAAGAGCAAAGCGCAGTCCTTTTCATCACCCATGACATGGGCGTCGTCGCCGAAATCGCCCACGAGATCCTGGTGATGCATGATGGCCGCGCGGTGGAACAAGGTCGTGCCGAGGCGGTGCTGCGGCATCCGCGCGAGGCCTACACGCAAATGCTGCTCTCAAGCGTGCCGGGCTTGACTCCTCCACCTCCACGCGAGATCCCGGGCGCGTCCGACGCGCCCAGCCTGCGTGCCGTCTCGGTCGGCAAAACCTATGCCGCGCAGCACCGCTTCATCCGGCGCACGTCAAGGCCCGCCTTGCACGGGGCCAGTCTCGCCATCCATCCGGGCGAGACGGTTGGTATCGTGGGCGAGTCTGGATCCGGGAAATCGACCTTGGCCCGCTGCCTCATCCGCCTCATCGAGCCAAGCCTTGGCGACATCTACTGGGGAGAGGCTGCGGTCGCACGACTGGGCGAAGCGCACCTGCGCGCGTTGCGCTCGCGCGTGCAGATCGTGTTTCAAGATCCCAACCGCTCGTTGAATCCGCGGCGAGCCGTCGGAAAATCTCTCGTCGAGGGAGCGATGAATTTCGGCGCCGATTCCAGGGATGCGCAAGCCCTCGCCGCCGAACTCATGGATCGCGTACGCCTGCCGCGCAGCGCACTAGCGCGTTTTCCGCATCAGTTCTCGGGCGGGCAACGGCAGCGCCTGGCCATCGCCCGGGCGCTCGCCTGCCGGCCCAGCGTGCTCATCGCCGACGAGGCGGTGTCGGCACTCGATGTCTCGATTCAGGCGCAGATTCTGGACCTTTTTCGCGCCCTTCAGTCCGAGCTCGGTGTCGCCCTGCTGTTCATCACCCATGACCTGCGCGTGGCCGCACAGATTTGCGACCGCGTCATCGTCATGCACGAGGGCTCTATCATCGAGGAAGGGTTGACCTCGGTGCTGTATCGGGATCCCCGAGAGCCGTACACGCAGCGCCTGCTCGCGGCCGCGCCCCGCTTGGACGCGCGGCGTGAGGCGGTCCTTCCTTCATCCGAAGAACTCCCGGACCGCGCCCCCATTGGCGTCCCGATCGCGCGGCCCTAAGAACGGGAAACCCCGTTGGACCGGTCGCAGGCTGCCCCGTCCGCCCCAAGCCCAAAGCCCAAAGCCCAAAGCCCAAAGCCCAAAGCAAGATCGAAAAAAAGACCCGGGAATAGTTAAGTCATGACTTGACAAACCGGGTTCGAAGCCGGATGCTCGCGTCCATGCGAGACGATTCGGGGGTCGATCCCATCTTTCACGCCTTAGCAGAGCCGACACGCCGGGCGATCGTCGAGCGGCTCAGTCTTGGACCCGCGAGCGTGAGCGAACTCGCCCAGCCGTTCGGTGTGAGCCTGGCCGCCATCGTCCAGCACCTCCAGGTTCTCGAGCGCAGCGGTGTCGTCCAGACCCAGAAGGTCGGCAGGGTCAGGACGTGCCTCATCCGCCAGGAGGGTCTGGATCGGGCTTCGAACTGGATCGACGAGCGACGCACCCTTTGGGAGAATCGCTTCGACCGGCTCGGGGAAGTGCTGGCCGAGACCGACGACAACTTGATCAAGAGGAAAAAGACATGACGAAGTCCGCCAAGGTTACCCATGGCCATTTTTCAATCGAACGCGACTATCCGGTCTCCACCGAGAGGCTCTTCTATGCCTGGTCCAACCTGCAGACCAAGGCCAAATGGTTTGTGGGCCCTCCCGGATGGAACCTCGTGGCGCGCGAACTCGACTTCCGGATCGAAGGGCGCGAGCGGCTCCATGGGCGTTTCGCTTCGGGTCTGGAGACGGTCTATACGGCGACTTTCTACGACATCGTCCCGGGTGCGCGCATCGTCTTCGTATACGACATGCATCTGGGCAGCGCCCATCACTCGGTCTCGATTGCAACGGTGGAAATCGAGGCGCGAGGCGATCAGGCGCGCCTCCAGTACACCGAACAGGTGGCCTTTCTCGATGGCACGGAAAGCGAGCCTGGCACGGCATCACGCAAGCAGGGCACGGGGGCCCATTTCGAGCGACTGTCGGGAGTTCTCTTGTCGTAAAGTCTCGCTCGGTCCCGGTGAAAGAGCCCCACCCCGCGCGAACACCGGGGTAAGTACGAAGGTCGCCCTGCCGGCCGCAGGTTTATCATCGCAGCTTTCGCGCCGGCTTCGCTGCCGGGCGAAACCCGACATCCGCTAAGAACGGTCGAGTCGATCTCGCTTTGATCTGCCGTACCGTACAAGAGTCACAGGAGACCCACCATGCGAGCCACAAAATTCAGGGGTGCTGCCCTCGTTGTCTTCACGCTCGGACTCGGCGCTGCCAGCCCGGCGTTGCCGCAGATCACGCAAGACACGATCCGGATCGGATTCATCACCGACCTGTCGGGTCTGTACGCCGATATCGACGGACCTGCGGGAGTCGAAGCCGTCAAGTGGGCGGTCGAGGACATGGGCGGGGCGATCAACGGCAAGAAGATCGAGATCCTCTCCGCGGATCACCTCAACAAGCCCGACGTAGCCGCGACCAAGGCGAGGGAATGGTTTGACCAGCAAGGGATGAGCATGCTCATCGGGGGCACGAACTCCGGAACGAACCTCGCCATGGCCAAGGTGGCCGCGGAAAAGAAGAAACTGTTCATTGCGGTAGGTGGGGGAACCTCGGCCTTGACCAACGACCAATGCACCCCTTACACCATCCACTATGCCTACGACACAGTCGCGCTCGCGCGCGGCACCGGCGGTGCAGTGACCAAGTCGGGGGGCAAAACCTGGTTCTTCCTGACGGCCGACTATGCCTTTGGTACCGCGCTGCAAAATGATACTTCGGCCGTCGTCAAGGCCAATGGCGGCAGCGTGCTCGGATCGGTGCGGCACCCGCTTGGGGCGAGCGACTTTTCCTCCTTCCTCCTTCAGGCCCAGTCATCCCAGGCCCAGATCCTGGGTCTGGCCAACGCCGGAGGCGACACCATCAATTCCGTGAAGGCGGCCAATGAATTTGGCATCACCAAGACGATGAAGCTGGCCGGACTTCTGATGTTCATCAATGACGTCCATTCGCTGGGCTTGCCTGCGACGCAGGGGATGTATCTGACTGACAGCTGGTACTGGAACCAGAGTCCTGAGGCGCGCAACTGGGCGCGCCGCTTTTTCGATCACTTCAAGCGCATGCCCTCCTCGATCCAGGCCGCCGACTACTCGGCCACGGTCCAGTATCTGACGGCAGTAAAGGCCGCCAATTCCACCGACACGGACAAAGTCATGGCGGAACTGAAGAAAATGACGATCCACGACATGTACACCGCGCACGGGACGGTTCGCGGTGACGGCACCATGGTGCACGACATGTATCTGATGCAGGTGAAAACGCCAGCGGAGTCCAAAGAACCCTGGGACTATTACAAGGTCATTGAAACGGTGAAGGGGGATGCCGCATTCACGACCAAGGCCGAAACCACCTGCCCCCTCTGGAAGTAACGGACGTGGGTCAGCGTGCAACCGAGGATGCGACGATTTGACTTTGTTCGCGTGATCAGGCGGACCCGAAAGCAGGGAGACTACCGAGTCCGGGCTACGAGGAGTGGCGCATTTTGCCGCGAGCCTGGCCGGCCTGATCCGGTCGCAGATGAGGTTTAACCGGTGCTCCTGTTCTGGGCACGGCGATGGAGGGCGCGCGGCGCAGCGCGTGACCACGCCGGGCGATGATGTCGCCTTCCATCGCCAGGACACGGCCCTAGGCTGCGGGCCTTTGTCAGCCTAAGAGAACGTTCGGAACCCGAACACTGGCCCCTTCGGAGCGGGGGAACGACATCAGGTCGCCTCCGTGCGCGTTCGCGCCGGAACCACGCGGCCGCGCACGGGTCGATCGCCTTGTGCGAACGCGGCACGCGCCGTGCTCCCCAAGAGATTGGCCGACCGCAGGCGGCGACGCCATCGATCGGATCAGCCGTTACGAATCCTCACAGAAGAAACCAAGAAGTCATGAATAATCTGCTGCCCCATGCCAGCCGAGCGCTCGTGGCGCTTTTGCTCTGCCTGGGGCTTGGAGCTTGCGGGACGCTTCCTGTCGTAGAGCGGCAAGCCTCCAAGGCCATTCCAGGCGACTCAACCGCTCTCGGAAAAGCGGCAAGTACGGCCCTCGACGACAGCGGCCAGTCGGGGTTTCGGCTATTGCCCAATGGCGGTTTTGCTCTGGATGCCCGCCTGGTCCTGGCGAACCAGGCGCAGCAAACGCTCGATGCCCAGTACTACCTCGTGCAAGATGATGTCACGGGGCGCGAGTTCCTGCGCGGCTTGCGCGATGCTGCGTTGCGCGGCGTTCGCGTGCGTCTGTTGCTGGACGACCTCTATACCGCCGGCGAAGATGAGCTTTTGTCCGACCTATCGGCGACGCCTAATGTGCAGGTACGGCTCTACAATCCGTTCACGGCCGGCCGCGCGGCACTGTGGTCACGACTCTTGCTCTCGATTGGGGACTTCGATCGGATCAACCACCGGATGCACAACAAGCTTTTCATTGCGGATGATTCGATCGCGATATCGGGGGGACGCAACATCGCCGATGCCTACTTCGCAAGAGCGGAGAATTCGGACAACTTCGTTGATCTCGACATTCTCTCGGCAGGGCCCGTGGTGCAACGCTTATCGGAGGTGTTCGACCGCTACTGGAATGACGCGAATGTCATTCCCCTGGAGGCCATTGTCGGGCGCACGGAACCGCAAAAGGACGCGCAAGCGCGTTTTGACCAACTGACCGCCCCGCAAGCCCAGCCGCAGCCGCTGGCCCATGCGGACCTTTTGGGCTATGGTCGACTGGCCGACGAGCTAAGCCAGGGCCGCTTAAAGCTACAGATCGCACCGGCCCGGGTGCTCGCCGATTCGCCCGAGAAGGCCGATGGGCAAAACGATCATTCGCTCGATGGTACCGTCGTGCGCACCGTCGAGGACGCGATCACGCAGGCGCGATCGGAGATTGTCATCGCCTCTCCCTACGTCGTGCCGGGGAAACTCGGCATGCGCAAGATCCGCGAGGCGCGCGCGCGCGGAGTTCACGTGGTCATCATCACCAATTCGCTTGCGGCGACCGATGAGCCGATCGTCCAAATCGGTTACGCCCACTATCGCAAGGAGATGCTGGAGATGGGGGTCGAGATCCATGAACTGAGCCCGACCCTGGCGACCCAGCGAGCCCATCTCGCGGACTTCCGCTCGATTCTCGGCCGTCTGCACGCCAAGATCTGGGTCATCGACCAAAGCCGGGTGTTCGTTGGTTCGATGAATCTGGACCGGCGTTCGGCCCATCTCAATACCGAAACCGGACTCATCATTGAAAGTCCTCCGCTTGCGGCCGAGATTGCGCGGCTCCTCAGAAACGATCTCTTGCAAAGCGCCTACCGCGTCGAGTTGGTCGATGGACACATTCAGTGGAGCGGATTCGAACAGGGTAAGGAAGTGCACTACAGCGACGAGCCCGGGGTGAGTGCGGCTCTCAAGCTTGAGCTTGAGCTCATAAGTCCGCTCGCGCCCGACAGTCTCATGTGAGTCCGATGGGCTCGGGCGAGATCAGCGCGTGGCGACGATGAATAACCTCGGAAAGGGTAGAAGCACCGTGCCATCGGCGAGGGCCGGATAGGCCTTCTCGATGGCTTCGGTATAGCGCTGTAGAAACCGGTCCTTCTCCTTCTCCTGAAGTCGGGCCAGCAGAGGACGCAATGCGCTGCCCTTGAACCATTCGACGACCCCTTGTGCCCCCGAAGCCAAGGGATGATGGTAAGTCGTGCGCCAGATATCGACGCGCACGCAGTGGGGCTTGAGAAGTTCGTAGTACCACGCGGCCCCCTTCGCGCTAGCACGACCGAGATGGGCGATGCGATCCGACCAAGAGGCGTCCTGCGCCACTTCGCGCATGAGGACGTGCGAGGGCTCCTCCAGATTGTCGGGCATCTGGATCGCGAGCGAACCCCCGGGAGAAAGCTTGGCCACAAGGCGGGGAAACAGACTGGCGTGGTCGGGAACCCACTGGAAAACAGCATTAGCGAAGATCACGTCAAACGGTCCGGCTTCATCCCAATCTCGGACGTCCACGAGGCCGAACTCAAGCTGGGGCAGACGCTTGCGGGCCGTTTGAACCATATCCTCCGAACTGTCCATGCCGGTAACCCGCGCGAGCGGGTAGCGGTTCATCAAGGCTTCGGTGGAATTGCCCGGCCCGCAGCCGATGTCGACCGCTCGCCGGACCTCGGCTGCGGGGATGGACTCTAGAAGATCCCGCACCGGCCGCGTGCGCTCCTCTTCGAATACCAGGTATTGCTGCGCCGACCAGTTCATGATTAAACTCCTTTCTCAATCCCACGACCGAGCGTCATTGCAGGTAGAAGATTTACTCCTGCGCGGCTCTCGGAAAGCATACCTCGCGCGCAGTCGCTCGTGAGGGGAATTGAAGCGGGGTACGCCTTGGGAGCAAGCGCATGGGCCAATGGTTAACCCCCGTCTGGCCAATGGATGGGCGCGTACGGACTCCATCACCGAAAGGGGATAAAGCGAACCATGCCCCAGATCTTCGAGACTGCATTGATCGCCCGCGGGCCGGGCGGCGCCTGGACCTTTCTGGTCGTCCCCTTTAGCGTGGAGGCGGTCTTCGGGACCCGGGCCAGGCTGCCCGTGGCCGGGACCATCAACGGATTTCCCTTCAGAAATTCGCTCATGCCAGAAGGCGACGGCACGCATTCGATGACGGTCAGCAAAAGCTTGCAGGCCGGAGCCAAAGCGCGCGCCGGTGAAACTGTCCGTGTCGTCCTCGATATCGATCATGCTCCGCGCGTCGTAAGCATTCCCGACGAACTCGGCACGCTCCTGAAGGCGAACCCTGGCATTGCAAAGTCCTTTGAGACGCTTTCTCCTTCGCATCGAAAGGAATTTGTCGACTGGATCGAAAGTGCCAAGAAACCCGCGACACGCGATGCACGTGCGAAGAAGAGCCTGGAGATGATCGCAGCGCGAAAGCGCATCGGTTAGGCGTTTCGGGCCCAAGGAGTCCTCACGTCGCCGGACTTCTGGCACGCTCTCCTTTCAGGTCCTCGGTGCGGACGGACGTGCGCGGTGGCGGACCCACATAGCGTGATTCTGGACGAACCAATCGCCCGGTCGCCGCCTGCTCGCGCGCGTGAGCAATCCATCCAACCACCCTGCCTGCGGCAAACACGCCCGTAAATGCCTCTCTTGGAAACTCGAGCGCCTCGAGCAGCAAGGCGGTATAGAACTCGACATTGGTCTTCAGGGCACGGCCGGGCTTCTCCGCTTCCAGCGCACGTAGGGCCTCCGCCTCGACTGCGAGGGCCAGAGTGAGCCGCGCTCCCATCGCGCCTGCCTCGCACAATCGGGTAAGTGCGCCTTCGACGGCATCGGCACGTGGATCGCGCACGCGATACACCCGGTGCCCGAACCCCATGATCCTTCGGCCGTTTCGCAAAGCTTCGCCGATCCACGCCGCGGCATTTTCCGGTATCGCGATGGCGTCGAGCATGTCGAGCACCGGCCCGGGTGCGCCTCCATGCAGTGGTCCCTTGAGCGCTCCCAAGGCCGCCAGAACCACGGAAGTCAAGCCGGCTTGCGTGGAGGCGACAACACGCGCAGTAAAGGTGGAAGCATTCAGGCCGTGGTCCAGGATCGTGACCAGATAGCGCTCCAGTGCGTCGGCTTGGGCGGCGCTTGGCATGCGCCCGGTGAGCATGCGCAAGAAGTCGGCCGCGTGCGTCAGCGATGCATCTGGGGTCACCGGACGGCTTCCACTGCGTAGATGCAGCAGTCCCGTCAAGAGAACCGCCGGGGCGGCAACCAGCTCCAGGGCGCCATCGTAGTCCTGGCGATCGGGAATGCGCGCCATGAGCGCGCGCATGGCATCCACCACGGGCAAGCTTACGAGTGCGCCATCGGCGTGCTTCAACAGCTCGAACGTGACCAGCCGAGCCGCTCCGAGGCTCGCGCGCACGTCTTGGGACCCGTCTGGCTCGAAGTAGCCGTCGAAGAAAAGAGCGAGCAGGTCTTCGAAGCGCATCCGTCCGACGATCGAATCGAGACTATGCCCGCGTAGAACGAGCCGCCCGGCTTCCCCATCGACGCCGGAGAGTGTGGTCGTTGCCGCAACAATACCTTCAAGACCTGTATCCATGATTGCCTCGCCAATGTGGGTTGCCAAAGCACAGCATCTGCGTTCAATATATTGACGTCAATCTTGATATTTTCGATCAATATAATCTGATGCCCTGGATCTCGGCAAAGGAAGTCTCAGAACGGCTTGGGATCAAGCCGCAGACGGTCTATGCCAACGTCAGCCGCGGACGGATTCGCGCCAAACCGGACCCGCGCAATCCTGTCAAGAGTGTCTATAACGCCCAAGATGTCGCTCGACTCGTAAAGCACCGACGGGGCCGTCAGAAGGCAGCCGAAGTCGCGTCTCAAGCCATCCGGTGGGGCGAGCCCGTTCTCGATTCGGCGATCTGTACAGTTGCCTTCGGCCGGCACTGGTATCGGGGCCGGGATGTGCTCGAGCTGCTTGAAAGCGCGAGCTTCGAGGACATTTTGGCGATCCTTTGGGACCGGCCAAAGATCACGTTGCCGCAGACGACGGCAGCGCTACACCATGGCGGCTCCGTAAAAGGTTACGACGCGGGCCTCATCGCCATGGCCCGGCGCGCCTCCATGGATCTGCCGCTGTATGGGCGATCGCATGGGGCGCTTGTGGACGAGGCGGTCCAGGTGTTCGCCTCGCTCGTGGAGGCCTTAGTCGGCGTTCCGGTGAGCGGCCCCATCGAACCCTGGCTTGCCCGGGCATGGCGTCGACCCGCAGCGCGCCAGACGATCGGTAAGGCACTCGTGTGTCTTGCCGATCACGAACTCAACGCTTCGACCTTTGCCGCCCGCGTCACGGCATCGACGGGCGCTCCCTTGTCGGGGTGTGTCCTCTCGGCGCTCGTGACGCTGTCCGGACCCTTGCATGGCGGAAGCTACCGTGCGCTCGAAGAGCTGCTTTCGCAGACCGGCCGCACCGGTGTCGAAGCCGCCGTGCGCCAACGCCTCATGGAGCAGCGTCACATCCCCGGCTTTGGGCATCCTTTCTACCCGGACGGGGATCCGAGAGCCGCTGCCATTCTGCGTGGCATCGAGTTGCCCACGCCGTTTCTCGACCTCGCGACAGCGGTTGAACGTCTCTGTGGAGAGCTTCCCAACGTCGACTTTGCCCTGTGCGGCATGACCCACGCGCTTCGGTTACCCAAGGATGCGCCCCTGATTCTGTTTGCGATCGCAAGAACCGCGGGATGGATCGCTCACGCCATTGAGCAGATTGAGACAGGAAGCTTGATTCGACCCAGGGCGCGCTATTGCGGTCCCGCTTTGGAGGCGCAGGGCCGCTGAGCCAGCAGAGGGTTCCCCCCGAAGGCGCGGCAAGTCGTCAAGCCGCCTCCAGACACTTTCCGCTGATGAGCATCTGCGCGAACTCGTCGCTCGAGACCGCGGGACTGAAAACATAACCCTGGATTTCGTCGCATCCGAGTCGGCGTAAAACCGCGCACTGCTCGGCGGACTCGACGCCCTCGGCGATCGCTTTTTGGCCGAGGCTGTGGGCAAGCGAAATCACGGCCAGGGCGATGGCCGCGTCTTCGGGATTCGACAGGAGCCCACGGATGAAGGACTGATCGATCTTTAGCGTGTCAACGCGAAAGCGCTTCACATAGCTCATGCTGGAGTAGCCGGTCCCGAAATCATCGATCGAAAGCCGTACGCCTGCGCGCTTGAGCTGATCCACCGTGGCGATGACTTTTTCGGTGTCCTGCGCGATCAGACTCTCGGTGAGTTCCAGTTCGAGCATCGTTGCGTCAAGGCCGGTCTGCTCCAGAACCTGCAATACCCAGGCGACGACGTCTTTCTGTAAGAACTGGCGCGCCGATACATTGACCGATACGCTTTGGATCTGTAATCCCATCGACTGCCATGTCTTGGCCTGCGCGCAGGCCGTGCGCAACGCCCAGTCCCCGATCGGGACAATCAGTCCCGTTTCTTCGGCGAGCGGGATGAAGCGACTCGGGGGGACGTTGCCCAGATCCGGATGCCGCCAGCGCATCAGGGCTTCGGCGCCAATCACCTTCCCCGTGACGAGGTCGACCTTCGGCTGGTAGGCGAGGTGGAGCTGGTTTCGGCTTAATGCCATTCGAAACTGGGTTTCAAGCTCGATTCTTTGGCGTAGGCCGTCGCTCATCTCCGAGGTGAAGAACTGGTAGGTGTCGCGTCCGGCGTCCTTGGCTCGATACATGGCGACATCGGCATTACTGATGAGCGCTGCGGGACTCGTTCCATTTTGTGGATACACGCTAATGCCGACACTCAAAGTCACGTAGACTTCCCGTCCCTCCATCTGGAAAGGCTCCTGAAACGCGTCGAGGACCTTCTGCGCCACGACATAAACATCCGAGAGCTTGTTTAGATTGACGAGCAGGATCAGGAACTCGTCGCCGCTATAGCGCCCCACCGTATCGCCCTCGCGCGTAATCCGGGCGAGTCGAGCGCCCACCGCCGAAAGCAGGGCGTCTCCGAACGGATGGCCGAAGCCGTCGTTGATGACCTTGAATCGATCGAGGTCCAAGAACATCACAGCCAAAGTCGAGAGGGTTCGCTTGGCTTGGCGTATCGCTTGAGTTAGGCGGTCATTGATCAGATTGCGGTTGGGCAGTCCCGTTAACCCGTCATGGGTCGCGAGGTATTCGATCCGAGCCTCGAACTGCTTGCGATTGGTGACGTCGCGCAAGACGGCCGTATAGAGCATCCGGCCATCGACTTCGATCTGCGAAATCGAGGCCTCAAGGGGAAACTCGCTGCCATCCTTGCGCACGCCGAAGACCTCGTTGAGACGACCCATCTGCCGGTTGGTCGCGCCCGACTTGCCGAAGTCCTCGACAT